>NZ_DAIMZT010000007.1:0-64690 GCF_036733805.1 Novosphingobium sp.
GCCGATGCGCCGGAGATTGACGGCAACGTTTTCCTGCGCAGCGTCAGCAAGGACGTGCAAGTGGGCCATATCGTGGAAGCGATAGTGGAAGACGCCGATGAGCATGACCTTTTCGGAGTGATAGCCTCCTAATAAGTTTACGGACGGGTCCGCATGGGATTGCAAGATATGCAATTGCGACAAAGTTTTTCGCATTTGCACAATCGAGCCTCGGCGCGCATATGGAGCGGGCCTTTCAGGCATCCTCTCCCAAACACTTCAGGGCTGGTCTTCGGACCAGCCCTTTCTTTTTGCCCGTCGAAGCGCGGATTCGCGCCGGGGCGGGAACCCAGGCCCTTTTCAAAGCATTCCTTAACAGTCGCGTCGATGAAAGGCGCGTTCGGTGCGAGGACCGGGTCGATCGGACATCCCCACCGTCGCCATAAACACACGCATGGGCTGCATGCTCGAATAGGACCCGGTCGATCGCACATGGGACTGCCCATGCCACGGGTGACGTTTCACGTCCGCTGGACGAGGGATCCGCAGCCCGGTGGTAGAATCGCTGGGACCGGTCGCTTGCCCCGGCAATCAGGAGGAGTTCAAGCCATGAACGAACTTCGAAGCACCGCGACAATCAACGGGCATCCCATCCATCCCGTCCTGGTGACGATACCGATCGGCCTGTTCATCGCGGCTTTGGTCAGCGACCTCGCCTTCGTGGCGGATGGTTCCCCGGCTTGGGCTGTCGCTTCGCGATGGCTGCTGGGCGGCGGTCTTACGGGCGCGCTTCTCGCGGCGCTCGCGGGTTTCACAGATTTTCTGGGAAATGCACGCATCCGCGAATTTCGAGACGCCTGGTTGCACATGTTCGCCAATCTGACGGTTGTGGTGATCGAAGCCATCAACCTGGTCCTCCGATTGCTGAACCCGGCCATCACAGGCTCACTGGGCATCGCGCTGTCCGTCGTCGCCGCTCTCTTGTTGCTGTTCAGCGGATGGAAGGGCGGGGAACTGGTCTTCCGCCATGGGGTCGGCCAGATCGAGCGATGATTGCACCGGCGCTGCGAAAGGCATTTTCCTGACAGCGCGGTTCGCATGCGGCATGCAAGGGCAGGCCACCACGCTCAGTCAGTCCCGCCATAAAGCATTTTCCTACAGATATGCGGGCGCGCTATCCTCCAGCCATGTCCCTCACCGCATCGACTCCTATCCGCATACAAACCGCGCCGATGGTCGAAAAACGCATGCGCGAACCGTATGCAGCCGGAGTGGCTATTTTGCTCCTGGACTGTGTAAACTGTGTCAACCGCACGGGTTCGCAATGCGCCTCGGCGCTTCTGCCGGAGGCAGTAATTGCAAGAAATGCAACAGCTATCACTCTTTTCGCGTTTGCGGCATCAGCCTTTCCAAAGCATACGGGGCGGGCCTTTCAGGCATCCTCTCCCAAACTTCTACGGGCTGGCCTTCGGGCCGGCCCTTTCTTTTTGCACGGCGCATCGCCGCTGCGAGCGCGAGGCTCTGGCACGCCAGACGCAATTGTCCTAGCGAGGCTCCATGGCCAGCTCCTCGCGAATCTACACAGCCGCCCTGGTCGTGATCGGCGACGAAATCCTTTCGGGGCGCACTCATGACAGGAATATCGCGCAAGTCGCATCCTGGCTGCAGGTACAGGGCATACGCCTGCGGGAGGTGCGCGTGGTGGCCGATGATACGGCGGCGATCGTGGAAGCCGTAAATACGCTGCGGGCCCGCCACGATTATCTCTTCACGACCGGCGGAATCGGCCCGACTCATGACGATATCACCGTCGACGCCATTGCCGAGGCGCTGCAGGTTCCGGTGATCGTTCATCCAGAGGCTCGCGCGATTCTCGAAAACTATTACCAGACGCGCGGCGGATTGACGGAAGCGCGGCTGCGCATGGCCCGCGCGCCTGCAGGAGCCAGCCTGATTCCGAACCGCTATTCCGGCGCGCCTGGCATACACCATGGCAATGTGTTCATCATGGCGGGCGTGCCTAGCATCACCGCCGGAATGCTCGATGCGCTCTCCGGCCAGCTTGAAGGCGGGGCCATGCTGCTGTCCGAAACGATCGGCTGCTGGGTGGGCGAAAGCGAAGTCGCCGACCTCCTGCGCGAGACGGAACACGCCTTCCACACCTGCCAGATCGGCTCTTATCCGTTCTGGGCAGAAGGCAGAACGGGCGCGAACTTCGTGATCCGATCCGTGGATGCGGACGATCTGGCCGCTTGTGCACGTGCGCTCGTACAAGGGCTCGAAGCGCTGGGCAAACCGGCGGTGGCAGGAGGTATCTGATCGCTTGCCGCTCTTCGCCGGCCTATTTTTCGCCGCCTCGGTCAGTGCGGTTGTTTCTTCCACACCGACTCTTGAAGAATTTGAAGCGGTGCTGCGCCGCCATGACAGCGCGACACGCGCGCTGGAGGAATGGTGCGCGGCCCGCGGCCTTGCCGATCCGGCGCGGATCACGGCAAGCAATCTTGGCGCAGACGACAGGGATATGCCCAGAGATGCTCGGCGCGGTCTCCGGCTGAAGCAGGGCGATACCGTCGCCGTCCGCCATGTGGGGCTGAGTTGCGGGCAGACCGTGCTGTCAGTCGCCTGGAACTGGTATCTGCCTGCGCGCCTCACGCCGCAGATGAATGAGACGCTGCGCTCCGGCAATGCGCCGTTCGGCAAGGTCGTATCCTCGCTGCGCTTCCGGCGTCGGCCGCTGGAGACAATGCGCGGACGCGCGGACATTTGCCCGGACGGCACGATCTCCACGCATCGCGCCGTGCTCGTCCTGCCCGACGGCCGGCCGCTCGCATATCTGGTCGAGTGTTACACGCAGGCGAACTTGCGATCAGGCGATAACCGCCAATAAGAAAGGGCCGGGAAAGTTCTCCTTTCCCGGCCCTTCTCTATTCGGTGCAGTCCTGAAAGGATCAGGCGCCCGCCAGTTCCGCCGTATCGATCTTCAGGCCGGGGCCCATCGACGAGGACAACGTGACTTTGCGGACATACTTGCCCTTGGCGCCCGATGGCTTCGCCTTGACGATGGCATCGACGAAGGCGTTGAAGTTCTTCTGCAGGTCCTCATCAGCGAAGGACATCTTGCCGATACCAGCGTGAATGATGCCCTGCTTTTCGACGCGGAACTCGATCTGGCCGCCCTTGGCGTCCTTCACGGCCTGAGTCACGTTGGGAGTGACGGTGCCGAGCTTCGGGTTCGGCATCAGGCCCTTGGGGCCCAGAACCTTGCCGAGACGGCCGACCACGCCCATCATGTCAGGGGTGGCGATCACGCGGTCGTAATCGAGGTTGCCGGCCTGCATGTCTTCCATGAGATCCTCAGCGCCCACCTTGTCAGCACCGGCCGCAAGAGCCTCTGCGGCCTTGTCGCCCTTGGCGAACACGGCGACGCGCACGGTCTTGCCGGTGCCCGCGGGCAGCGACACCATGCCGCGCACCATCTGATCGGCGTGGCGCGGGTCAACACCCAGGTTCATCGCGATCTCGACAGTCTCGTCGAACTTGGTGGTTTTCAGATCACGCAGGGTCTGCAGCGCTTCATTGACGCCGTAGAGCTTCTGATTGTCGCCCAACTTCTCCGTCAGCGACTTCTGCTTCTTGCTCACCTTGGCCATGGAATCAGCCCTCCACCACTTCAAGGCCCATGGCGCGCGCCGAGCCTTCGATGATCTTCGTTGCGGCCTCGATGTCGTTGGCATTGAGGTCAGCCATCTTCACCTGAGCGATCTCTGCAAGCTGCGAACGCTTGATCGAGCCGGCCTTCACTTTGCCCGGCTCCTTCGAGCCCGACTTGAGGTTGATCGCCTTCTTGATGAGGAAGGTGGCGGGCGGAGTCTTGGTTACGAACGTAAAGCTACGATCCGCATAGACCGTGATGATGGTCGGGATCGGCATGCCGTTTTCAAGTTCCTGCGTGGCGGCATTGAACGCCTTGCAGAATTCCATGATGTTCACGCCGCGCTGACCCAGAGCCGGACCGATCGGTGGGGAGGGAGTCGCCTTGCCTGCAGGGACCTGCAGCTTGATATAACCTTCAATCTTCTTGGCCACGATGGCCTCCTTTCACACTTTCACATCCGCGCTGGCGAATGCTCATGTTAAGCGGTCGAACAGACGCCAAAGCGTCCTCCCGCGCGGGAATCGCACTGGCGGTGCCAGCCCGAAGGCGGCGGCCCTAATCGAATTGGCGAAAAAAGGAAAGCGCGATCGCACCATTTGCTCGCTATTCCCTCCCAGGCCGCTTAAGGCGGCGCACCACTTCAACACGCTTGCCTTGACCGGGGCAGAAAGGCTAACGCGCCTGCCATGGGAATCCTCGGCAAGATCTTCACTTGGTGGAACGGCGCCACTGTCGGCACTTCGCTCTTCAGCGCGATGAACGGCGAACATGTCGGCACGGACGCGCAGAGCAATAAATACTACCGGTCCAAGAAAGTGAAGACCATCGAAGGCTATGAAAAGCGCTGGGTGATTTATGCTGGCGCCAATGATGCCAGCAACGTCCCGGCCGAATGGCATGGCTGGCTGCACCATTCTTATGACGGGGTGCCCGAAAGCCACCTGCCCCCGCCCCGGATCTGGGAAGTGGATTATACGCCCAACGCCACCGGCACCGTGCGCGCCTATCTTCCGCAAGGCGCGCTCGAACGGGGAGGCCGCCGAGCTGCGGCAACCGGCGATTACGAAGCCTGGTCGCCGGACGGCGACAACCTCATCACCTCGCCGGAACGCTGAGGAACGGTCCCGTGAAGCGGGCCTTCGCCTTTTTAACGATGCTCGCCCCGCTGTCGCTGCTGACGGCTTGCGGTCGAGGGGAGCCTCCACCGGAACAGCAGGATACAAGCATTCCCGATGCCATCGCGGGCATGCAGGCCGGGCCGGCTCAGGCCGCGCAGGGGCAGCAGCTCGGCACGCCGAACAAGGACCGAGTGGTCACGCTAGGGGTGCTGAACAAGCGCAATAACCTGACTCAAGACCTGGTCATGAAGCCCGGCGAATCGAAACGTCTGGGCAACCTTGTCGTGAAAGTGGCGACATGCGAAAAAACCTTGCCGTGGGAGCAGCCTCAGGAAGAAGGCGCTTTCGTCCAGGTCTTCGTGGAAGAGCGCAACAGCCCTGCCGAAAAGCTGGCCTGGCACAAGATTTTCTCCGGTTGGCTGTTCAAGAACGCCCCCGCACTCAACGTTGTGGAGCACCCCGTCTACGACGTTTGGGTCAAGGCGTGCGCGATGAATTTCCCAGGAGAAGAGGCAAGCCCGGCCGACGCGGCATCGCCCAAGAGCGCGGCAAAGGCATCCGGCAAGGCCAGCACTCCGCCATCCCCCGCGCCATCGCCGCTGCCTTCCCCCAGCGCCGCCGCCTCCCCTGTGGAGACGCCCCCTGCTGAGGCAGCAAACGGCAGAGACTGAGCCTCCCCCGACCGAGCTGCGCGCAGCAACGCCAGATAGCGCTTCTGAGCGATCTCCACTGCCCCCAAAGACATGAGGTGGGGCGTGATGAACTGGCAATCGAGAAGGACGCCGCCGCCCCGCCGCAGCGCCGCCACCAGCCAGGCAAGTGCCACTTTCGAAGCGTCAGGCACGCGGCTGAACATGCTTTCGCCGCAGAACACGCGATCAAAGCCTACGCCATAAAGCCCGCCCACCAGACGCCGGCGACCGTCAGAACCTTCCTGCCAGCACTCCAGCGAATGGGCCCGCCTCAGACGATGCAAGTTTTCATAACTCGCCTGAATGCGATGGCTGATCCAGCTGCGCCCGTTGTCGTCGCCCTCCTCCTCCGCTTCGACTCCGCGGCGCGGCGCGGCGCATTCGTCCATCACGCGCGAAAATGCCGCATCGCACGTTACGGTAAACCGGCCGCGCCGTAGCGTACGCGCAAGCGAGCGGGACAGCCGAAAGCCGTCGAGCGGCAGGATCGCCCGCAGCCGGGGCTCGACCCAGAATATCTCCGGATCTTCGCGATTGTCCGCCATAGGGAATATCCCGCTGCGGTAAGCGAGCATGAGCATTTCAGGCTCGATCACGTCGGAGGATCGCGGTGCATGCATGCCCACAATGTAGCAGAAGCTGAAGGCTGCGAATATTGTCGGCGTGCCCTTGTAATCCGCTTCATCTCCATTTAGAGGCACCGGCGCCCGCAGGAGTGTAGCTCAGTTGGTAGAGCATCGGTCTCCAAAACCGAGGGCCGCGGGTTCGAATCCTGCCACTCCTGCCAGCTTCCCGATGGTGAATTGGCCCGGTCCGTCCGGGATTGCGACGAGTCGAGAGGACTTGCCTCTGGCGTAAGCCTTGCCAATTGCCTGTGGCGAGCTAGGACGGCCGGGTGGACGCGTCAGGAAAGTCGCGTCCGGTGTCAGCGGGGAAAGATTCAGTCGCTCATGCACGGAACGGCCCAGCCTGAGATAAGCGAACCAGGCGAAGCGCATCGCGGAAAGAATCACGAAGCCTTCTGGCTGGGCATTGTCCTTTCGTGCCTGGCCGCGCTGCCCGCGCTCGTGGCCTGGGCCCCGCAAATGACGGACTATCCGTCGCATCTGGCCGGCTTCAAAGTGATGCTGGATCACGGCTACGATCCCTTCCTGACGCATTACTTCCTGTTCAAATGGGAATGGACCGGCAATCTCGGGGCCGAGATGCTGATGGTTCCCTTGGCGCCGATCTTCGGACTGGAAGGGGCCGGTCGCCTGATCGTCGCCTTGATTCCCTTCCTTACCGGCCTTTCGATCGTGGCGGCGGCCTGGAGCCTGCGTAAACGCATCGGCGTGGGTGCGATCCTGGCTTTCGCGATGATCTGGTCGCCTTCACTCCTGATGGGCTTCCTCAATTATTCGCTTTCGCTGGCCATGGCGCTTTTCGCCTTCGCTCTGTGGGTGCGCATGGAGGCATCGCCGTGGCGGCGCGTGGTGTTCGTGCCGATCAGCTTCGGTGTGTGGCTGTGCCATGTCTCCGGCTGGGGCATCATGGGCGTGCTGATATTCGGCTATGAATGGACGATGCGGCGTGGTTGGCGGGACTGGGTCCCGTTTACCAAGCCCTGGCCACTGGCTTTCCCGCTGGTGCCCATGCTGGCCGGAATGGGCGCCAATTCCAAAGTGTCATACGGAAGCTGGGGCGTTCTCGACTATAAGTGGGGCATACTTTACAAGGCGATGCGCAGTTACGATCGCCCTTTCGACATCGCCTGCCTGTGCGTGGTGCTGGCGGTGATCGCCTTTGCGCTCGTGTCGAAACGCTTCGACGGTCGGGTGGGGTGGGCGGCGCTGATCCTGCTTGTGCTGACAATGATCGTGCCCCGCCAGATTTTCGGCGGCGATTATGCGGACTATCGCCTGAGCACCGCCGCTCTTCTCGTCGCCTGCCTGGCGATCGACTGGCAGGTGCCCCGCTGGGGCCTCGCCGTGGCGAGCCTGCTGTTCACCTCTCGTCTCGCAATGACGACAGTCGCCTGGTATCAGGACGCTCAAACCGCGCGGCAGATGATTACCGCACTCGATCTGGTGCCCGTGGGCTCGCGTATCGCCACAGCTGTCGCCATTCCTCGCACGCAATGGATCTTCGGCCCGTTCGAGCATTTCGGCAGCTATGCCGTGGTCCGCCGCAGCGCCATGGAAAATTCGAACTTCGCCCTGCCTGATGTGCATATGCTGTCCATGCGCGAGACGAAATATCGCTTCAATGACCCGACGCAGCGGATTCTTTACTCGCCCGAACAGCGGATCGACTTGCGCAAGTTCAAGCCCGCGCGCCACGCCGATTACCTTTGGTTCATCGGCAATGTGCGACCGGTGGCGCTGCCCGACGGCGCTCGAATCGTCTACGGCGCGCCCAACTCGTTCCTTGCGCGCCTTCCCGATGCGGTGGACCTTGCAAATCCAGCGGACGGAAGCTAAATCCCCCTTTCCTTCCGACAAGCGGACTTCATCTGCCCCTCCCGGCTCCGGCCGGGGCGGCGATGACCCCTAGCCGGAAACCACGACGTTTTTGCACAGGCATCAGAGATACGAGAGCGACTGACATGGCCAAGATCAATCCCGGCGAGTTCATGCGCCAGGTCCAGGCGGAAACGCGCAAGATCTACTGGCCCTCGCGCCAGGAAACGGTGACGACCGCGATCTTCGTCGGCATCATGACGGTGCTGCTTGCCGTCTTCTTCCTGGGTGTGGACGCGCTGTTCGGCTGGGTCGTCAGTTCGCTGCTGTCGCTCCTCTGATTGCCTGAAAACCGATAAAGAGAGAACCATGGCCCGCTGGTATATCATCCACGCCTATTCCGGTTTCGAGAACAAGGTAAAGGAATCCATCCTCGCCGAGGCAGACCGGATGGGCCTGTCACAGCTTGTTGAGGACGTGCAGGTTCCTTCCGAGACGATCACCGAAGTCAAGCGTGGCAAGAAGGTGCAAGTCGAACGCAAGACCATGCCCGGTTATGTGCTCGCCAAGCTCAACATGAACGACGATATCTATCACCTGGTCAAGAATACACCGAAGGTGACCGGATTTCTCGGTTCGAGCGGCAAGCCGCAGGCAATCAGCGAAACGGAAGCTGCACGCTACTTCGGTGCCGCCGAAGCGGCCGCCGCCGCACCGCGCAAGACCGTCAACATCGATTACGAGATTGGCGATCAGGTTAAAGTGCTCGACGGACCTTTCGCGAGCTTCAACGGTATTGTCGAAGAGCTCGATTTCGACAAAAACCGCGTCAAGGTGTCAGTCTCGATCTTCGGCCGGGCAACGCCGGTGGAGCTTGATTTCGAGCATGTCGAACTCAGCAAATAGTTTATGGCGCCGGGTTTTTCCGGCGCCTGCTTTTTCTAGTCCTGCCTGGTGACCGCTACTCTTGCCAGGGAGGTGGAAATTAGCCCAAGCGCTACCATTCCACCTTGTCACCGGGCTCAATGCCCAATGCCGCTGCGCGGCCCCCATTCAGTTCCAGCACTCCGCTTGCCAGGCCCGCGGCCGGTAGCGGCGTCTCATCGTAAGGCGCGGCATTGGCCGCGATGTTAAGGATGCGATGGTCCGTCCCGACGAAGATGATGTCGAGCGGGATAACCGTGTTCTTCATCCAAAAAGCCGGACGGCGCGGCGGATTTTCCGGGAAGATCATACCTTCGTCAGCGCCCATCTTCGTGCGAAACATCAGGCCCTTTTCCTGCTGCGCATCAGTGGCGGCCACTTCGACCCGGAACGTATGAACCCCGCCGCGCGACCTGATCCTCAGTGGGATGACAGGCAAACCGGATTCCGGGTGCAGCGCAGGTTGCGAGCGGGCAACCGCCTTGCCCGCGGCCTCGGGCGCTCCTCTGGAACATGCCGCCGCAGGAAGCAGCGTCGGCGCGAGCAACACGGCGGCAACGAAAGTCCTGGTCAGGCGCACTCAGTCTTCTCCGAAAGCCGAATCGGCCCATTCTTCAACCGTTTCGGGATCGCTGGCATTGACGATCCAGCGCGCGATGTCGAGCGTATGGCCGGCCCGCAGCATCGCCCCGATCTGTTTTTCACGCATCGGCCGATCCAAAGCCTGCATCGCGAAAGGGCCGAAACGTCGCCGCCGAGCCATGACGAGCGCGGCGCGGCGCTGCGCGCCTTCCAGCGGGCGCATCTGCAGACGTACCTGGTCTTCGATACCTGCCTGACCGAGCGCTTCGCTGACGCGCCGGGCGCCGTAACCCCGTTGCAACAGGCTTCCAGCCTTGAGGCGTGCCCAGACTGCATCGTCGACGTAGCCCAGATCGGCATATCGGTTCACGAGCGCTTCGACCGGCGGAGTCCCTTCTCCCTCCCAGCCCCGTTCCCGCAGCTTACGCCGGAGATAAGCGCCGAGCTTCGCTTGCGTCGTGGCAAAACGCGCGACATAGGCCAGCGCCAGTTCCTCAAGGCGGGCCGACGTAAGAGGGTGCGGATTGCGACGCTTAGCGGACATCTTGCCCTATTCGTGCCACACTCGGCTCAGAATGGGGAGAGTGCGATAAAGAAAGGCGGAAAACAGCTATTCTCGGTTCATGTTAGGGCCGTTAGAGCGGCCTACTCCGCAAACAAAAACGTTATAACAGCAACGGGTTAGATAAAAAATGGCCGACACCATCAGTATGGTGCCGAATTCGGGCGAGGCACTTGCTGCGACGCCGAACGACGATGCTCTGCCCCGTCGTTTCGCCGATTTCGACACGTTCTGCGAGGCGCTCGACTACGCCGCCGCCGGTAAACGCGGATTCAATTTCCATGATCCACGCGGCACCCTGACGCGCGTCTATACCTTCCGTGAACTGCGCGAGGATGCCCTCGCCGCCGCCCACGCGCTGGTTGCACGTGGGGTCAAGCCGGGCGACCGCGTGGCGCTGATCGCCGAAACCGGGCCGGACTTCGCCGCCTTATTCTGTGGCACAGTCTATGCCGGCGCATGGCCGGTGCCGCTGCCGTTGCCCACCAGCTTTGGCGGCAAGGAAAACTATATCGAACAGCTTGCCGTCCAGCTCACCAGCTCGGATCCGGTCATACTCGTCGGTCCGGACGAAATCGCGGAAATGACGGCTTCTGCCGCTTCGCGGCAAGGCTGCGGTCATGCAACCTGGGCCGATTTCGCGGCTAAGGACGCCCCAGCCTGCCAGCTGCCAAAGCCGAGCGCGGACGACATCTGCTATCTTCAGTATTCCAGCGGCTCCACACGCTTTCCGCATGGGGTGGCGGTTACGCACCGCTCGCTTTTATCGAACTTGGCCGCGCATAGCCACGGCATGCAATTGAGGGACGGCGACCGCTGCATTTCGTGGCTCCCTTGGTATCACGATATGGGCCTGGTCGGCTGTTTCCTTTCGTTGATCGCCAACCAGGTATCGGGTGACTATCTCAAGACCGAGGATTTCGCCCGCCGTCCGCTCGCCTGGCTGGATCTGATAACCCGCAACAAAGGCACGTCGATCTCGTACTCGCCGACTTTCGGTTATGATATTTGCGCTCGCCGCATTTCCAGCCTCAGTTCAGTGGCCGATCGCTTCGATCTTTCCCGGTGGCGGCTTGCAGGCAACGGCGCTGACATGATCCGGCCAGACGTAATGCAGAACTTCGTCAACGCCTTTGCCGAGGCGGGTTTCAAGGCAAGCGCCTTCCTGCCCAGCTATGGCCTTGCCGAGGCGACGTTGGCCGTTACCATTATGCCGCCGGGCGAAGGGATCCGCGTCGAACTGGTCGAAGAAGAGCGCCTTTCGGGCAGTCCGCGCGATCTTTCCCGCCCGGCCCGCTATCGCGCCATTGTCAACTGCGGTAAACCGGTGCTGGGGATGGACGTGGTGATCCGGGGCGAGCATGAGGAGACTCTGGGCGATCACAAGATCGGCAAGGTGTGGTGTCGGGGCAGCAGCGTGATGCACTCCTACTTCCGCGATCCCGAAGCGACTGCGGCCTGCATGGTCAACGGATGGCTCGACACCGGCGACATGGGCTACATGGCCGACGGCTACCTGTTTATCGTCGGCCGCGCCAAAGACATGATTATCATCAACGGCAAGAATCACTGGCCGCAGGATATCGAATGGGCTGTCGAACAGCTTCCCGGTTTCAATCATGGTGATATCGCCGCCTTCTCCATTGAAATGGAAAACGGCGAAGAAACACCGGCGGTGCTCGTCCACTGCCGCGTTTCCGATCCGGAGGCCCGTGTGGTCCTGCGCGATCAGATTCGCGACAAGGTACGTTCGATCACCGGCATGAACTGCGTGATCGAACTTGTCCCACCCAAGAGCCTGCCACGCACCAGTTCAGGCAAGCTTAGCCGGGCCAAGGCAAAAAAGCTCTATCTCTCGGGCGAGATCGAGCCGTTCAAGCTGGCGGCCTGAAACAGCGCCGCCAGAAGTGCTTAGATATTGCGGTGGAGTTCCAGGTAATCGCGGGGGATCCTCAAGGCCGCCGCCGCGACCTGGGTTTCTCGCAGAAACATGACCAGCGCGGCGAGCAATAGCACCACTGACGCGAGGAACATCACGGCCGCCGGGATGTGCAGGTCGACACCGAAGATCCCCTGCACGAAGAGGACCGCCACGGTGATGCCGATGGACAGGCCGGAAATCACCAGCACGCGGATCGCCTGAGCGATGATGGCGATACGTCGGTCAACCACGCGGATTTCGAGGACCACCAGGTCATGGGCCTGCCCCTCAGTTTCATTATGCAACCGTTGCAACGCTCGGGCGCGATCCACAACGCGCCCGAGCCGGGTGGAAAGAATGTTGAGGATATTGCCGATCGCCACCAATACGAAAACAGGGGCGAGGGAAAGCTGAATAGTCTGGCCGATCATGTGGCTCTTGTTACCGGAACACGTGCGGTTGCCAATGGGCAGAAAACGCCGTCGGTTCAAATCGCGCAAACTGCGGCCAGAAGGCAAACGCCATTGTCGGCAAATCGCACCGCCCCGATGCTGTCCGCCAGGGCGCAGCTGCCCGGTGCCAGGGCATGGCCGGCGACTTCCACAGGCCCTGTACGCGGAATCACCAAGAGATTGCCGGGATAGCGCGCCGCGATCGCCGCTGACGGAGCGCCTTGAACCTGATCGAGCAAAAACAGGGGACCATTGACGAGAGTATGGGAGCCCCTCTCCGCCACTCGTTTGTGCCATCGCCCCGTCGCGTAAGGCTCACCTTTCGATACCGCCACTCCGTCTTCCAAATGCAACTCTCGCGGGCGGCCGTAGTCATAAAGGCGATATGTGATGTCGCTGTTCTGCTGCACCTCGATCAGACTGACCCCAGCGCCGATAGCGTGCACGGTATTGGCCGGGATATAAAAGAAGTCGCCGGGTGAGATCTCATGCCAGGTCATCAGCGCCTCAATCGAACCGTCGAGCGCGGCTTCGCGCATGGCCTGAGCGGTGATGGGCCGATCGAAACCGATGCCGAGCGTCGCGCCGGGCTCAGCGGCGAGGATCAACCAGCATTCTTCCTTGCCCTGACGGCCGAGGCCCTTCGCCAACGTCTGCGCATCCGAGGGATGAACCTGAACCGAGAGCTTTTCACTGGTGAAGATATATTTGACCAGCAAGTCCGGCAATTGCGCGGGGGGTTCGAACCAGATCTCGCCGATGCGCTGCCCGGCAGGCGCCACGAAAGGAACCGGAAGCGAGTCCTTGCCCCAAGGCTTCTCGACCTGCCGGATCGGCAAAACACCGCTCATCGTCTGCTTCCCTTGGATCCGCGTCCTACTGGTTGACCGCTCCAGAGAGCTTGCCCACCTTCTGCACATCCGAAACGGCGGTAATCATGATGTCGTTCCCGTCTACGACCACGATCACGTCCTCCAGTCCGACCACGGAAACCCGCGGTCCGTCGCTGTCAACCAGAACATTACGGCAATCGACCAGTTCGACCGGGCCCTGGCATCGCACGGCATTGCCGTTCGCATCCCGCGCCAGCGCCAGATGCAAGGCATACCAGTTGCCGATATCCGACCAGTCCATGTCAACCGGAACCATCGCGGCGCGATCAGTATTCTCCATCACCGCGTAATCGACGGAATCGCTGTCCACACCGGCAAAAATTTCGGCGTCGGGATGGAAACGCCGTCCATCGACCGCGCCCTGCGCCACTGCTTTGGCCACCACAGCCGCGATCGCCGGACGGTGCGCCTTCAGTTCATTCAGGAAATCCTTGACACGGAACGCGAAAATCCCGCCATTCCAGGCATAGCCGCCGTCCGCGAGGAATGCCTTCGCCCGCTCCAGGTCCGGCTTTTCAACGAACTGTGCCGTCCGAAAGCCCTTGTCGCCAATAGGTTCCCCTCGTTTGAGATACCCGAAGCCGGTCTCAGGTGCGGTTGCTTCTATCCCGAAGGAGACCAGCCAACCTTCGCGCGCCAATTCGTCGGCGGCGCAGGCCGCTTCAGCGAAAGCCTGCGGATTGCCGATATGATGGTCGCTCGGGCAAACGAGCATGACGGCATCTTCCGGCAGTCGATATGCAGCCAGCGCAATCGCCGCCGCCGTGTTCTTAGCAGCGGGTTCGACAATGACTTGCGCGTCCGCCACATCGCCGAGTTGCTCTTCCACATGCTCGAGGTGTTGGCGACCGGTCACCACCACAGGCGGCGCAAAACCAGCGTGCGTGGGACAGCGGGCCAAAGCCGCCTCGAACAGCGTGCAATCGCCGACCAGGGGCAGGAACGGCTTGGGCTTGCTGGTTCGGCTTCGGGGCCACAGACGCGTACCGCTGCCCCCACACAAGATTACTGGAACGATTTCGGGCATGTCTTCCGCTCAATTGTGCAGGTTTGCCCCGCAAGGTTAATACCGGCAAAATGCTGCATTGCAACGGCAGCTTGGCTCAAATCCGGTGCTGTTCGTACGCTAATAGAACCAACGCTGCCGCCAGCGATAGATGGCTTCACGCGGGCGCCCGGCGGCATCCTTGGCGGCACGGAAGCGGAAACGCCTTGTCGCAAGGTCACAGGTGATCCGATCTGCGGCGGGATCCGGACTGGGTTGGACGACCTGACATCCCGTCACGCGCCCATCCGTTCCGACCGTAAGATCGATCGTGACCGCGGCACCAATCCGGAGATCCCGACTTGCCCTTGGGTAATCCCTGGCAGAGTTGATGTCGCCTTCCATCTTGACCGCCGAACTGCCTATGCCACCGCCCAACCCTGCACCTCCTTCGCCGGCGCCAATGCCCGCGCCCATACCAGAAGCCCCTGTGTTCTTCCCCTCTTCACGCGCACCAGATGCGTTCTCACGCCCGGTGCCAGCGACCGGCGGCGCCTGCGTGGGTTTGATGACGATTTGCGCCAGGGGTGCCTCTTTCATTTGCGGGGTTGCCCTGCGGCCCGGAGGTGCGGCGGCGCCTCTTTCTGCAACGGTCACCGCGGGCGGCAATGACGGCGGCGCAGTCGCCAGTGGCGGCGCGATCGGAACGGTCACGGCGAATGTCTGCGTGACATAGCGGACCACCCCAACCCCGAACTGTGGAGTAAATGCCCGGATGAGCCCGATCATCAGCACGACGTGAAGCAGAACCACAAGGGCCGCAGCCACCCATCGCGTCTCGCAACTGGTCCTGAGATCGGCCTGTGCCATTCCCGATCCATGCCATGCGCCGCTTTGCCAAAGCAACGTTTTCGTCAGCTTTCAGCGAAAGCGTAAGGCTGAGCCGTTCGGAGATAATCATCGGCCAGCACGTCACGTCCGATCGGCGGCACGGCGCGCGCAGTGCAGGCAGTGCGATGACATAGACGGCAAGTGACCCCGATCGGGGTCGTAGCCGCCGTTTTTGGATCGATTCCGGCGGCATATACCAGGTTCCCAACTTGATCGGCAGAGCAGGCCAGTGCCACCGCCCGCAAAACCCGGAGCTGACCGAAGCCAGTCCCACCGCCCGTAACGGTGCGCGCGATGGAAAAGAAGCGTTCGCCGCCTGGCAGTTCCAACCATTGCGTCACGATCTCTTCCGGTCTGCGGAACACCTGATGCAGATTCCACAAGGGACACCCCCCTCCATGAGCCGCAAAAGGAAAGCCCGCTCCATCAAGTCGCTTCGAAACGTTTCCTGCCTCATCCACTCGGATGAAAAAGAAGCCCACCCCTTCCTGGCCCGGCCGCTGCAAGGTGGTAAGCCGATGCGCCACCTGCTCGAAACTGGCGCCGAACAAGCCGCACAGCGCATCAATATCATACCCACGTTGCGCGGCCGCGCGAGCGAACTTGCCGTACGGCATGCGGATCGCCGCCGCGGCGTAGCCCGCCAACGCGCGTATCAGCAAAGTGGAGGTGGCACTCCCCGCAAAGCTTTCTTCGCGCACGATCTGCTTGATGTCGGTACGCATCGCCGCGTGCGCGATATGTGTCGCGATCTGGAAGGCGCGACTTGCGCCGTCGAGCGTGTCGGCAATCAGAAGTTGCTGGTTGTGTCGATCGAACCGTCGCAATGACTCCATCAGGACATCGGGGGGCAGAAAGCGCACGCGCACGCCCTTTGCGGCAAGCCAGTTCACCGCACCTCCGTTCGCTTCAATTTCGGCGGCAAGGTCCTCCGCGCGGCTGTCCAGCGCGTGAAAATAATTGCGGCGGGCGGCAAGGAAGCGCTGCGCCTCACGTACCGGCTCGTTCTCGTCGGCGCCCGGCTCCGCCGTCCGCCGCTCCGCCAAGGCTTGCTGCTCGCGCACATAAGCACCGTGCAGGCGCAGGAGCGCTTCCGATATGCCGGGAAAGCTCATGGCCAGATCAGCAACTTCCAACGCGGGCAGATCGATATCGGCAAAGATCGGATCGCGCAGCACAGCTGCAAGCCGTCGCGCATAGTCCTCACCCTCGTCGCCGGCGATATCGGCGATCTCAAGCCGGTAAGTCCGCGCCAGGCGCAGGAGCATGTCGGCCGTTACCGGCCGTTGATTGCGTTCCAACAGAGCCACGTAGCTGGCCGAGATTTCCAAATCATCAGCCATGGCCTGCTGCGTGAGGCCCAACTCGCGGCGAAGCCGGCGTAGCCGGGGCCCTAGGTAAAGCGGGCGGTTTTCTGCCATGGGCGTTACTCTTGTCTGAAACACACAACTTTACAATGAAATTCTGTAAAGTTTTACAACGCGACTTCGGAAGCCGTTCCGGTGCGGGAAATCAGGAGCTACCTCAGATCCATAGCACAGCAATTTCTTCCGCGAGGGATACGAAACGTGACTTACCAGAGCCAGATTATCGAAGCCGACAAGACCATCGGCAGCGAAGCCACCTGGAATGGCATCGAAGCGGAGTCCGTTGCACGGATGCGGTTGCAGAACCGCTTCCGCACCGGCCTGGACATCGCCCGCTACACCGCACGGATCATGCGTCAGGACATGACCGCGTATGATGCGGATCCGGCCAGCTATACTCAATCGCTCGGCTGCTGGCACGGCTTTATCGGCCAGCAGAAGATGATCTCTATCAAGAAGCACTTCGGCTCCACGAAACGCCGCTACCTCTATCTTTCCGGGTGGATGGTGGCCGCTTTGCGCAGTGAGTTCGGACCGCTGCCCGATCAGTCGATGCACGAGAAGACCAGCGTGTCGGCGTTGATCGAGGAACTCTACACATTCCTGCGTCAAGCCGATGCTCGCGAGTTGGGCATGATGTTCCGCGACCTCGACAAGGCGCGCGTCACCGGGGACGAGATCGAGGTCCAGCGCATCCAACACGCCATCGACAACCATGAAACTCACGTGGTGCCGATCATCGCCGACATCGACGCGGGCTTCGGCAATGCGGAGGCCACTTATCTTCTCGCCAAAAAGTTCATCGAGGCGGGCGCTTGTTGCATCCAGATCGAAAACCAAGTTTCGGACGAGAAACAGTGCGGCCACCAGGACGGGAAGGTCACAGTTCCGCATGAGGATTTCATCGCGAAGATCCGCGCTGTCCGTTACGCCTTCATGGAGCTTGGCGTTGATGAGGGTCTGATCGTTGCCCGCACTGACTCGCTGGGCGCCGGTCTGACCAAACAAATCGCCTTCACCCGCGAAATCGGCGATATCGGCGACCAATACAACAGCTTCCTCGATTGCGACGAAGTGGCTCCGGCTGCCCTCGGCCACGGGGACGTCCTCATCACCCGCAACGGTAAGCTGTTGAAGCCGAAGCGGCTGCCCAGCAACTTGTACCAGTTCCGTCCCGGAACCGGGGAGGACCGTTGCGTGCTCGATTGCATCCAATCGTTGCAGAATGGAGCCGATCTCTTGTGGATCGAAACTGAGAGGCCGCACATCGGCCAGATCGGCGGAATGGTCAGGCGCATTCGCGAGGTGATACCCCACGCCAAGCTGGTTTATAACAACTCACCTAGCTTCAACTGGACACTCAACTTCCGTCAGCAGGTTTTCGATGCCTGGGAAGCGGAAGGCCGTAACATGAGCGCTTACGATCGGGCCAAACTGATGAGCGTCGATTACGACGGCACCGAATTGGCGGCGGAAGCCGACGAACGTATTCGCACTTTCCAAAGGGACGCGGCGCGCGAGGCCGGCATCTTCCATCACCTGATTACCTTGCCGACTTATCACACCACCGCGCTCAGCACGGACAACCTTGCGAAGGAATACTTCGGCGAAGCCGGGATGCTGGGCTACGTCAAGAACGTCCAACGCCAGGAAATCCGTCAGAACATCGCCTGTGTGAAGCATCAGAACATGGCCGGGTCCGACATCGGCGACGATCACAAGGAATACTTTGCCGGCGAGGCCGCCCTGAAGGCGGGCGGCTCCGCGAATACAATGAACCAGTTCGCTGCTTGAACAATCGGGAACACCCAGGATTGCCGACGGGCGCGCTTTTAAACTTTCTAGACTTTCGTTCCGCTCGGCAGACAACCCGCTCCCGGTCCAAAGCACGCGAGCGCAGAAAGGAGACGTCAAAATGAACGCCACCACGACCGAACCAGCCCGCGCCCGCGCGGTGCTTTCCAGCGAGGACTTCAAGCTGCTGCAGGAAGCCGTCTTGTTCTACCTGAAGGCGCATGAGGACGACCCGGTCTCGTCCAAGTATTCCAACCTCTACCATCGCTTGGGTTCGGCCGGCCGTCGCTGACGCATCGCCGGAGAGCTTCTGAGGAAATGCGTGCCCGCCGCGCCACGAATGCGGCGGGCATTAGATCGGCCATCAATGCCGAGGCAGATAGCGACCCAAATCGAAACCATACGTAATCGTACGCTTTTAACACGAGGGCGAGCCTTCCTCTCTGCGCTCATCGGATCAACTGCCTGCAAAAAATCGCAATTTTTGTCTTTGTATTAGCAAGAAAATTAACATTCGGCCCATACCTTACCTAAGTGAGGGCAGGACATGCATCATCCATTGTTTGAAGAGCGATCGGGAAGAGCGGCTGCCGAACAAGTTCGGCAATCGCTGGAGTTTGCGCTTCAAGCGGCCTCGCAGGCGGAGAAACGCCTGCGCGAAGGGATAGAAGCACTTCCGCAAGGCATCGTCTTTCTGGACGAAGAAGGCCGCTATATCCTTTGGAATGAGAAATACGCCGAGATCTATTCCCGGTCAGCAGACCTCCTGAAGCCAGGCGTAAAGCTGATTGACGCTCTTCGCACAGGCTTGGAGCGGGGCGACTATCCAGACGCCACGGGCCGCGAGGAAGAATGGCTGGCCGAGCGCCTTGAGCGGCTGATGGAGCCGGGAACGCGTCACGAGCAATGGCTCTCCAACGGGCGTTGCATCATGATCGAGGAGCGCAAGATCGAGGGATGCGGCACCATCGGCATCCGCGTTGACATTACTGATCTTAAACAAAAAGAGGAAAACTACCGACTGCTTTTCGAGCGTAATCCTCTCCCCATGTTGGTCTACGATGCCAAGAGCGGACTGATCCGTTCCGCGAACGAAGCGGCCAGTGCGTTTTTCGGTTATTCACAAGATCAATTGGCCGGCCTTCCAGCAAGTGTTCTCTTTCCGGAGGTGCTGAAATCGCAAGCTCGGGAGATGTTGGCGGCCGACCATTCCGATACGGACAATTGTTGGAAGATGTTGCGACGGGACGGCTCGTCGATCGAGGCGGTCATCACTACGCGCCTCTCGCAACTCGAGAGCTACGCCGAGACGATCGTTTCAATCTTCGATATTACTGAACGTCGGCGCATTGAGCAGCAATTGACGCATATGGCGCGTCATGACGAATTGACCGGCCTTGCCAACCGAGCCTTTTGCCGCGAGCATCTGCATGAGGCGCTGGATAACGCCGGGCCGGGCGATACCGTGACGATTGCCCTCGTCGATCTTGACCATTTCAAGGCGATCAACGAAACCTACGGATACCGATTCGGCGATTCCCTCCTGACCGAAGCGGCTTCGCGCATGCTCAAAGAAATTCCGCCGGACACGCTGCTGAGCCGGATCGGCGGCGATGAATTTGCGATCGTGTTTCGCCACTCCAGCATCACACAAGCAGAACTGGTCGCCAAGGCGATCATTGGCACGCTGTCCGAACCCTTTTTCGTATGCGGACACGTTATCCATATCGGCGCCACCATCGGCTTGGCATCGTCCCCCCGCGATAGCCGCGATGCCGAAACCCTGGCTCGCTACGCGGACCTAGCCCTCTATACCGCCAAAGGTGAACAACGGGGCACCTGCAGGTCTTTCGAAACGCAGATGAACACGGCTGCACAGGAAAAGAGCCAGCTTGAAAAGGATCTTCGTGTCGGCCTGCGCCAAGGCGAGCTGGAGGTGCATTACCAACCGCTGGTCAACCTCTCGACCGGTGAGATCGAGTGTTACGAAGCACTCCTGCGCTGGAACCACCCCACGCGCGGCTTAGTGCCGCCGGACGTCTTCGTGCAGATTGCGGAGGAAATGGGCCTGATCGACCAGATTGGCCGGTTCGTACTGCACCAGGCATGCACCGACGCCATAGGTTGGCCGCGGCATGTAAAGGTTGCCGTCAATGTTTCTCCACTGCAGTTCCGCAGTGGAAACCTGCTCAGCACTGTTATCAATGCGCTCTCGAGTTCGGGCCTGAGCGCCGATCGGCTTGAATTGGAAATCACGGAAGCCGTGTTGATGGAACAGGGGCCCCGCCCGGCTGCGATCATCCGCAATTTGAGAGCTTTCGGAATAGGCATCTCTCTCGACGACTTCGGAACGGGTTATTCCTCGCTTAGCTATCTGCTCAATTATCCATTCACAAAGATCAAGATCGATAAGTCTTTCATTCGCAACCTGCATAATGAGGCGAGTTCGCGCGCTGTGATCCGCGCGGTGATCGGGCTCGGCAGAAGTCTGGGCCTAACGGTGGCGGCGGAAGGCGTAGAAAATGAAATCGAGCGCGACTATCTGCGCGAGGAAGGCTGCACTCAGGGCCAAGGCTATCTATTCGGCAAACCCAAACCGCCGGGTGGCCTTATCGCGCTTCACAGCCGCGCCGCCTGACAAGGGCGCCAGGGCCTGTTGACCCGGCACGAGAAGCTGCCGAAATGGGCAGGCGAATTTCCAGCCGCCGGTTTCCGGAGCCTCTTCTCATGAAAACCATCGCCACGCTGACGATGAACCCAACGATCGACGTATCGTACGACGTCGCAAAGATGCGTCATACGCACAAGATGCGCACCGACAACGAATGGTATGCCCCCGGCGGAGGTGGCATCAACGTGGCCCGCGTTTTCGTGCGCCTGGGCGGCAACGCGCGATGTTATTACCTCTCGGGCGGCGCGACGGGGCCGGCGCTGGATGGGCTGATCGATCTACACCAGCTTGTCCGCACCCGCATAGCTATCGCAGGCCCAACACGGATCGCTTCCGCTGTTCTCGAACGCGAAACCGCAAAGGAATACCGCTTCACGCCGCAGGGACCTAGAATTGCCGAGCCCGAATGGAGGGAATGTCTTGATCGTCTGGCCGAGACCGATTGCGACATCATGGTGTTAAGCGGATCATTACCTCCCGGTGTGCCAGACGATTTTTATGCCCGCGTCATCCGGATACTGCGCCCCCGCGGGATCGAGATCGTACTGGATAGTTCTGGCGAGGCGCTGGCGCACGGCATCAACGCCGGGTCGCTGCTGCTGGTCAAGCCGAGCCAAGGAGAACTGCAGCAATATGCAGGGCATAAGCTCACCTCGCGAGGGGCGATTAGCAAGGCTGCAATGGCCATTGTCGAAGCAGGCAAGGCACGACTGGTCGCCGTAACTATGGGTGCCGAAGGTGCAGTATTAGCCCGGGAGGAAGGCGCGATATTCCTGTCGGCGTTGAAGATCGATGCAGCCAGCGCCGTGGGCGCCGGCGACAGTTTCACGGCGGGCATGCTTTACCAGCTTTGCCGAGGCGACAACGAGGTGGCGGCGTTCCGCTTCGGCATCGCGGCCGGTTCTGCCGCGGTGCTGCGCGCGGGCACCGGACTCGCGCACCCGGCAGACATCGATAGGCTGCTGAAACTGACCCCGCCACTGTAGCTCAGGATGGATGAAGTGTTGCCGACGGAGCACTTCCCAATCGTGTGAACAACCGCACTTTTCATGCAACCGCAAATGCTGCAATTCTCGCTTTGCCAAACGCGGTTTATGTTGCAAGATGTTCTTGAAAGGTCATCGCGACCTTACCGGCGTTGGGAGAGAGCGCGCCGGGGAACTTCACCCCGGCGCGCCGATCTTCTCGCAATCGCAACACAATTCCGCTGCCACCTTCGCTCTCATTACGCCCGTGATTACGCGAATTTCACAGCAGCCAAATCTCTTTAAATGGATCGTAACGCCAAAACATTGTGCAATGCAACATCGGTTTGTGAATTATTGTGGACTGAAAGTCGGCTAACGGCCGATTCGGGATAGCAACGTTGCGATCAGTCGCCACCTCCGGTAGGACCTGTAGAAAGCGAGTCCCTGTCCTCTCTCCTGCTTATCTTGTGAACCCTCCCTATCTTCCTGCTGCGACCCGGCGGCTCATGTCATTCTTCGTAATGGCTGCGGCGATCATGAATCAGATCGATACCACGATCGCCAACGTCGCGTTGCCATATATCCAGGGAAGCACCTCGGCTTCGCGTGAGCAGATCACCTGGGTGCTCACTTCCTATATCGTAGCATTGGCGATTTTCACGCCACTGACGGGCTGGCTCGCCGGGCGCTTCGGCCGAAAGAGAGTGGTGCTGGTCTCTATATTCTTTTTCACCTTGACCTCCGGCCTGTGCGGCGCAGCGATCAATCTTGACGAGTTGATCGCATTCCGCATCCTTCAGGGCATTGCGGGAGCTGCACTGTTGCCCATGAGTCAAGCCACCCTGCTTGACGCCTATCCGCCTGAAGAGCACGGCAGGACCATGGCCGTATTCGGCCTTGCCGCGATTACTGGACCCTTGGTTGGCCCCCTTGCCGGCGGATGGCTGACCGAACACATGTCATGGCGGTGGTGCTTCTTCATCAATCTCCCGATCGGCATCATGGCCTGGCTCGGTCTTGCCGCAACGATGCCGGAATACCCCGGAAAGCGAGGGACAAGATTGGACTTCCTTGGCTTTGCATTGTTAGCAGTCGGCATCGGCGCACTGCAGCTTTTGTTTGACCGCGGGCAAGTGCAGGACTGGTTTTCCTCTACCGAGGTCTGCATCTATGCCGTGGTGGCGGCCTGCGCATTCTATCTTTTCGTAGTCCATTCGCTGACGACGCAGCACCCTTTCGTCAGCGCAGCCGTATTTGCGGATTGGAACTTCGTAGTGAGTTCGATCGTCGGATTTTTCCTGGGGGTGCTGATCTTCAGCCCTATGGCAATCCTGCCGGAAATGCTCTCAAGCCTGTTTGGCTATCCAATTATGGATGTCGGCTTCGCCCTGGCTCCGCGCGGGTTGGGGGTGATGATCGCGATGTTGGCGATGGGGCAGCTTATCAATCGTGTCGATGCGCGCGTGCTGATCGGCTTCGGCATGCTGCTCTCGTCCTATTCGATGTGGCGTCTCTCGCACATGACATTGCAGTCGAGCAGTTGGATCATCGTCTCCACCGGCGTGATCCAGGGCATTGGATCAAGCTCTATTTTCGTACCGCTCGCCATGATGACCTTCTCCACTCTGCCCGCCCATCTGCGCAATGAGGGCGCCGCCCTCAACACGCTATTGCGCAGTTATGGCGGCGCTGCCGGAATCGCTCTTGTGCAGGTGCTCCTCTATCGCAACGAGGCGCGTGTGCAGTCACGACTTACGGAAGGAGTGCGTCCAGACAATCCAGTGGTCCAATGGGCTATGCCCAATGCTGACTTTTCCCTGCCGTCCTCCGTCGCAGCGATCGAAAACGCGGTGGTCCGGCAGGCGACCATGGTGGCCTATATCGATGCTTTCTGGGCTCTTTCCATCCTAGGGATCGCCGGGTGCGCAATGGTGTTCCTGCTGCGCCGACCAAGCCGCGCCCAGGCGCCCGCGGAACAGATGGTCATTGAGTGACCGGTTCCGACCTGGCGTAGCTTTCAGTTCTTCCTGAACACGACAGAGAGATTATTCGCGGGCATTTCGATCACGCGATCAAGCTCAAGCCCTTCGGAAAGAGCGCAGGCACACACCTCGTCCAGCTCTCGCAGACCCCAGCGTGAATCGCGGCGGCGCAAGTCTTCGTCGAAGATCTGGTTGCTTGGTTCAATCGGGTGGCCGGAACGACGATAGGGACCATAAAGCACGAGCGGTTGGCCGAACGATAACAGACGGCCAGCCTCAGCCATCAGCCCCTCCGTCGCTTCCCAAGGGCTGATGTGGATCATGTTGATGCAAACGATGGCATCCACACCTTGGACCGGCCACGGTCGCTTGCGCGCGTCAATAAGGATTGGTTCCCGCAGATTGGGGAGATCTTCCGCCTCCCGCCACGCAGCGATGGACGCCCGTGCGCCATCATCGGGGTCGCTCGGCTGCCAAGCCAAGTTTGGCAGCGCACGAGCGAAGTGGACGCCGTGCTCACCCGTTCCACTTGCCACTTCCAACACCACGCCCACCGGTGGCAATATCTCGCGCAGCACGGTCAGAAGCGGCTCGCGATTGCGAGTCACCGCAGGCGCGCATCGTCGTTTATCCAGAGCCATAGACGGGGCCTACGCGTCGCTTTTCAATCCCACAAGCTTAGAGCGTCGGCAGAACCGGGCTTCTCGATAGGCACCTCGCACGGCACGTTCCCGGTTTCATCGATGAACCCGGAAAAGCGGCCACGCAGGGCGTCAAGGCTGATCCGGTTCATCTCCACCGCGCTGAAGCCCGCCGCGATGATCGCCGCCAGGGCACGCTGCTTCTGCGCGATTAGATCGATCGCCTGGAGTTCGCGCATATGCCTTGCGGCGAAATGCTCGTCGCGGCACAGCACTTCGCCCAACGCCTCGATCTCGCAACCGAGTTCGCCCAGCACTTCGGCCATCGTCATGAATTTGGGTTCCTGGATCATGCCGATCAGGCCGCGATCGCATGACCTTCGGATGCGCTAAGCGCCTGCAGATCAAGCACCATAACCATGCGATCCTCAATCGCGGCAAGCCCTTCGAGAAACGGTGTCACGTTTTCTTGGCCCGTGGTCGGTGGCGGCTGCAGGTTGTCGGTATCGAGCGCAACGATATCGCTGACGGAGTCGACGATGAGCCCCTGCGACTGGCCATTCACCTGGCATACGATGATGGCGTGACGGGGAGTGGCCTCCGTCGGCGTCCAGCCAAGCCGGGCGGCAAGGTCAATCACCGGCAACACAGTGCCACGCAGATTAACGACACCGGCGACGTAATGCGGCACCCGCGGCATGGGGGTAACCGGAGTCCAGGCGCGGATCTCGCGGATCGCCATGATGTCGAGCGCGAAGATCTGGCCGGCGACTTCGAAGGTGATGAGCTCGCGGTGCATATCCTGAACCTCCTTTGCGGCAATATCAGTGAGCGACGCGGCGCACAGCCGCGACGAGCTTGTCGGTATCGAACGGCTTGACGATCCATCCGGTCGCACCCGCGGCGCGGGCGCGTGCCTTCTTCTCGTCCGAGCTTTCCGTGGTCAGCACGAGGATCGGCCGGTCACGATGGCGGGTGCCGCCGCGCACCTGCTCGATCAGACCGAAGCCGTCGAGGCGCGGCATGTTGATGTCAGTAATGACAACGTCGACTTCATTGACCGCCAGCCATTCAAGGGCCGAAACCCCATCGTCGGCCTGCGAAACTTCAAAGCCGTTGGACGTAAGCGCGTGGTTGAGCAGTGCACGCATGGACGCGCTGTCATCTACGGTGAGAATGCGGGTGCTTTTCGACATCGGGTGCCTCGTTTTATCAGAACAGTTCGACTTCGCCGCGCGGAACCGGGCGGAATGCGGGTTGGGGGATATCCTCGGGCGCGTCCGAGGAAGCGACAGATCGGGCCCGGACCTTGCCCGAAGCGGGACGAAAATCGACACGACGGGCGCTGGTGCCGCCCAGGTCCTCGCGAACCAGTTCTATGCGTTCGCGGAGCAGGAAGCTGCGTGCAAATTCGGCATTGGCAGTGCCGATTTGCTGCATCCCCGCGCGGATGTTCGCACCACCATAGAGGTGCGCACGCAGGCGATCCTTGCGAGCGCCATAGCCCAGCATTTCGTTAATCAGCATTTCCATGAGATAGACGCCGTAATGCACGTCGACTTCGCCCTGAGCGTGGCTGGCGGGGGGCTCAGGCAGAAGAAAATGATTCATCCCGCCCAATTCCACAACGGGATCATAAAGGCAGGTGGCGACGCATGATCCGAGCACAGTGCTCAGTTCCACCTTGGGGCCGGCGCTAACCTTAAACTGCCCCTGCATCACGGTCAGGCGTGTTATGTTGATCGAGCCGAGTTCGAGCGACATGGCGTCAGGCAGCCTTGTTGAGCGCGTGGCGCGCTATGCTGTTGATTGGTGCGACGACACGAGCCGCGCCAAGCGAGATGGCCGCGCGAGGCATGCCAAAGACCGTGCAGGTCGCCTCATCCTGAGCGATGGTGTGAGCGCCGGCCTCACTCATCGCCAACAGCCCCTTCGCACCGTCTTGGCCCATGCCGGTCAGCAATATGCCCACTGCATCCGCTCGGACATATTTCGCCACTGAATGGAATAACGCGTCAACGCTGGGAAGATGGCCCGAAATTCTCTCTCCTTGGCGCAGCTTCGCGTAAAGGATGTCCGCGCCATGGACCATCAGATGACGATCGGCTTCAGCGGCGAGATAGACGTTGCCCGGCTTCAGCGGCATGTCATTGACCGCGACTTGCACTTGCGCCGGGCAGACCTGGTCCAGCGTGCGTGCGATAGCAGCTGCGAAGCGGGGGTTGACATGCTGCACGATTACAGTGGGCGGGCAATCACGCGGAAATTCGCGCAGCAGCACTTGCAGAGCCTCTACCCCGCCAGTTGATGAGCCGATCGCTATCAGCCGCGTATCACGCTTGATCGAGCGGCGGCTTTCCTCCGCCAGCGCCGGTGCAGTGCGTACCGGCTTGTGAAAGCGCACCAGCGCAGCATCGCGGATCAGTTGGGCAAGTTCGCCTCCGTCCTGCAAGGCCAGCTTGCCGGACGGATCATACTTTGAATAGCAATTGACGGCGCCGAGAGCGAGCGCCCGTGCTGTCACCTCATTGCCTTCCTGGGTCGCGCCCGAAACGATGATGACCGGGGTGGGACGCAGCGTCATGATCTTTTCAAGAAAATCAAGCCCGTTCATGCCCGGCATCTCGATATCAAGCGTGACTACGTCTGGGTCGAGCTTTTTTATCAGTTCCCGCCCCTCGGCCGCATTCGATGCGGCGCCAACCACCTCGATGTCGGGCTGCTCACGCAGCCGTGACATCAGGATCGCTCGCATGGTCGGCGAATCGTCGATGATGAGGACACGAACGCTCATGCGGCCCTCCTCCGATAGATCGTGGGACCAACGAGTTGGAAATCGTTGGCAGCTGGTCCGGTCACGCGCTCGGAATGGCCGATGTAAAGGAAACCACTGGGCGTCAGCGCCTCGCAGAACCGTTTGACGAGACGTTCCTGGGTTGGGTTGTCGAAGTAGATCATCACGTTGCGACAAAAGATGAAATCGAACTTGCCCTGGATCGGCCAGTCGCCAAGCAGATTGAGCAGACGAAAGCGTACGATCGAACGCAATGTGTCACTCATCGTCACCTGGCCATTGCTCTCCTTGGTCCAGGCCCGCCGTAAATCCTCGGGCACCGGCTTCAGGTCCGAGGCGGGATAAACCGCATCGCGCGCGCGCGCGACCGCATGAGGTGCGATGTCTGTCGCCAGAACGCGCAGATCGGCGCGCGCCAGGTTAAGACCGGCCGTGCGATCGGGACCGAGCAGGGTCATCAGGATGGACCAGGTTTCCTCGCCGCTGGAGCAACCGGCGGACCATAACCGCACGGGTCGATTGCCCCGCAGCTTCTCGATCACCCGCGGGCGAACCTCCGCACGCAAATGATCGAAATGATGAGCCTCGCGGTAAAAGAACGTATGATTGGTGGTCAGAGCGGCCACCGCCTTGTTCAGTTCGGCACCGTTGGCGCGGATGAGTTCGATGTATCTGGAAAAAGTAATGGTGCCGCTGCTGCGCACAAGCGGCGCCAGACGCGAATATACCAGCATCGCCTTGCCCTGCGGCAGCACGATCCCGGCGGCGTCGTAGATAATCTTCGCGATCTGCGCGAAGTCCGCAGCACTGTAGATGTCCGGGCTTACGCCGGGAACGGTATTTTTCGGGGCGGAGAGTGCGCTCACGCTGCCTGCCTCTCATGAGCGGGTAGCGCACAAGCGACAAGGCCGTCCACATCGACGATCAGCGCTACGCGCCCGTCTCCCAGGATGGTCGCGCCAGCCACGCCTTCCACCGAGCGGAAGTTGGTGGCGAGGCTCTTGATAACGAACTGGCGCTGGTCGCAGATATCGTCCACCAGCAGAGCGGCTTGGCCGGCACTTTCAGTGTCGACGACGATCAACACTCCTTCATCGGGTGTCATCGCGCCGTTAGAAGCGCCAAGCGCATCCCTGAGCGCGATTATTGGGATGAACCGCCCTCGCACATTAAGCATGTGACGGTTGGAACCCAGGCCATGAACATCGCCCTCACCAGGCCGCAGGCTTTCCACCACATGAGCCAACGGCACGACCAGCGTCTGATCGCCCACATCGACGATCATGCCGTCGGAAATGGCCAGAGTGAGCGGCAAAGTCAGGATGAATGCGGTGCCCTTGCCAGGCACGCTCTCGATCGTGATGCGTCCGCCCAGTTCCTTGACGTTCTGGCGCACCACGTCCATGCCGACGCCGCGCCCGGAAATGTTGGAAATAACCTGCGCCGTCGAGAAGCCTGGCGCGAAGATCAAGTTGTCGATCTCTTCCGCGGAAAGCTGCGCATCGGGGCTGACAATACCCTTTTCGATCGCCTTAGCGAGAACCCGTTCGCGGTTAATGCCGGCGCCGTCATCGGCAATGGTGATGAGAATGCGGCCCGAACGATGTTCAGCCGAAAGCGTCAGCGTGCCTTCCGGCGACTTGCCCGCGGCGATGCGATCCTCGGCGCTTTCAATGCCATGATCGACAGCGTTGCGGATAAGGTGCGTAAGCGGCTCGCCAAGACGCTCGATCACGGTCTTGTCGAGTTCAGTGGTTTCACCGAAGACTTGCAGCTTCACATGCTTGCCCGTCGATGCGGCAAGGTCGCGCAGGATGCGCGGCACGCGGCTGAAGACGCTGGCGATCGGCTGTGCGCGGATCGACATGGCGCTTTCCTGAATGTCGCGCGTCAGGCTCTCGAGCAAGCCCAATTCCTCGGTGGCGCTGATGCCTGCGCTATCGAGACGCTGAACCAGCATGGCCTGAGCGATCACCAACTCGCCCACCAGATCGATTAGACGATCAAGCTTGAACAGATCGATCCGGATGGATTGTCCTGCGCCGGCCGGTCCCGCCGGCCCCGATGAGGCCGGTTTTTCATTGGCTTCCGCGCTCTTGGCTGGTGCAGACGTGGAAGGCGGCGGCGTGGCCTTAGCGGGAGATGCTGTCGGCGGGGGCGAAGGTGCAGGAGGCGCGGCGACCGGCGTCACCACGGGCTTGAGAGGCTGCTGTGCCGATCGCCCGGCGGGTTCGATCACTTGAACCGGCGGAACGGCCTGATCTTCACCAAATGCCAATGCGCAATCGTCTCCGATAAAATCGAAGATGTCGCGCACCGCTTCTTCAGATACGCCAGCCGGCATCGCAAAAGTCCAGCCGAGGTAGCCCTGGGCGACGTCGAACATCTCAAGCGACGGAACCTGGCTCACGTCGCAATGAATGCACTCACCGCCCAGGCCGACTATGTCACGCAACATTAGCAGCGGTTCGCTACCGTTGCGCATTGCGCCTGCACGCGGCCGCAGATGGGCTTTCCATCGTTTGCCTTCGACGGACTCCTTTTCCATCGTAGCCGGGGGTGGGGTGAAGCCGGCTGTCAGATCATCAAGCAACGCATCCAGATCGAGACCGAAATCATCGTCGCCCCCGCCTGCGGCGGCGGCTTCGGGCACAGCCGCTGGCGGCGGCTCCGGTTCGGAGGCAGCGGGTGCAGTCACACCCGCATTGGCCGCCATAGACTTTTCCATTTCCGCGATAAGCGCCGCATCATAAGGCGGCTCACCGTCTTCGCGCGCGGCCGTAACATGGTCAGAAAGCGTATCCAACGCGCGCAGCAGGAGGTCTACCAGCTTGCTTTCGATCGGGACCAGTCCTTCGCGCACATCGGAAAGAAGCGTCTCGAAAGTATGCGTATATGCTTGGAGAGCCCCGTAACCGAAAGCGCCTGCACCGCCCTTGATCGAATGAACGCCACGAAACACAGCATTGACGGTGTCGGAATCGTGCGTGCCGGCGTTGCAGGCGGCGAGACCGGCTTCCGCCGCAGCAAGCGATTCCTCACACTCTGCAAAGAATATCTGCTGAATTTCTTCTGGGCTCATAGTTCGTTCTCTTCAAAGAGTTCGCTGGCCAGCCCAGTCAGGCGCGCGGCTTCTTTCAGCGCGGCGGAAGGAGCAATGACGGCGCCTTCTCCGCTACGGCGGGCGGAAACGAGCAGTTGCAGGACGGCCTGGCCGATATGATCGACAGTGGTGCCGTCAATACGAATGGCGCCGTTGCCCAGGGCCGCCACGAGCTCCGGCCAGATCGCTTCGGCGGCCGCGCGGTCGCAGCGGGCTGGCAAGGTAACCGTACTCATCTATATCCCCCGATCATCCTGCGTTGGTTAACGATCCTGCTCAGTGTACCGCTCAAAGCGCTCCCAACACTGGGCGACACGCGACGGCGCCTCTGTCATACGCGGTCGGAAGAGCAGAAAAATACTTTGCTATTCCGTACATTTAACCAATCTCTTTCGTTCAAAATCACATTGCCGCCCGATCTTCGGCGCAAGCCATGGGTTCGGTTCTAGACGGTGCGATGCCAACGCGACGTTTGCCGGGAACTCCGGCGAAGTGCGTAGTGTGGTTAAGGAAATTAATCGCAGCCTCGGTGATACCTCGCAGCCCATATTCGAGCGGTGACAATAGAAGGGTCCAATTCTCATGCATGAAGCCCGCGTCCTGGTAGTCGACGATTCAGCCGCCATGCGAGCGCTGTTCTGTGACGTGCTGGAGCAGACCAAGAACGTCCGTGTTGTCGGCACTGCGGCGAATGCGGCTGAGGCCCGCGAGCAGATCGCAGAGCTCATGCCCAACGTCGTTACTCTCGACGTCGAAATGCCGGGAATGAGCGGGATAGAGTTTCTCGAGGAAATCATGACAACCAACCCGCTGCCAGTGGTCATGCTTTCCAGCCTTACGCAAAGCGGCACCGAAACATCGCTCAAGGCGTTCGAACTAGGCGCGGTCGAATGCTTTCCCAAGCCGCTCAAGGCGACGCCCGAACAATTCGCCAAAACTGTGGGCAAACTAGGCAAGATCGTTCTGGCCGCCGCCAACTCCAACGTACGCGACAAGCCGCGCCACCGTGGGGGCAAAGCCGAAGGCGAAGGCAATGGCCCCGCCTATTCGCCGAACGGCAAGATCGCGGCGTTCAGCACCTCGATGGGCGGCGTCGATGCCCTAACCGAGGTTCTCGGTCGTTACCCCGCGAATTGCCCCCCCACCGTAGTCATCCTGCAGACCGAGCCGGCACTGGCGGAAATGTTCATCGCACGGGCAAACAAGGACTTCGCCTGCAATGTAGCAGCGGTCGTGGATGGCGCGGAGCTGACCGCCGGGACGGTGCATATCGCTTTTGATCCCAGCAAACACGTGATCGTGGAACCCGGTATTCCCGCCAAACTCCGCATGGTCGAGCGCGATCCGGTGGAGGGTTTCCGCCCTTCGGCCACACTGCTGTTCGGTTCACTCTCGCGCGCCGGGATGGCCACCATCGGCGCGGTCCTCACCGGCATGGGCGAAGATGGGGCCAAGGGTCTGAAGTTGCTTCAGGCCGCTGGATTTCGCACTCTCGCGCAGGATCGTACAACAGCTACGGTTCCTCAGGCGCCTGCGGCCGCCGTCGAAGCAGGCGCCGTCGATGCCGAGCTCAAGCTGGAAGACCTGGCGGCAGACATTCTCGCGAGTTGCGGGGTATCCGGCTAGCATGATGTCGATCGGCCCGCTTCGAACCGAAACGGATCTTATCCTGTAGTCATTCGGCGACGATACGATCAGTGCCCCATCGTGGGCGCCACATCTCTGGGTGGACGCGGAGCCAGCCAGATGGTCGTCGCCGCAATAAGCAGCGCCGCTGCTGCCAACGCGAAGAGATGCGTAGTGGCTTGAGTCATTCCCTGCTGAGTGACCATCTGGGCAATAGCTCCGCGGGCCTGCTCGGCTGATAGACCACCCTGCTGAAGGGCTGTTGACGCGGCTTGCGAACCATTCAGGGTGCCGGCCATTTCCGCGCTGTCGGAGCGCGCCATGTTGTCCCAGACGGTGGCGACGATCGCTGTGGCGACTGCGCCGGCCAGCGTCCGGCCGAAATTGGCAATTCCCGCCGCGGAAGCGGTCTCCTCCGATCTCACGGCCGAAAGACTTATGGTCGTGAGCGGCACCATGAAGAGGGCCACTCCCAACCCTTGGAGCAGTTGCGGATAAGAGAATTGCCAGAATGTGGAGTCAGTCGACCACCAAGTCCGCATCACCGCGCAAAAAGCGAGCCACGCTATTCCCACAAAGACCAAGGCGCGCGGGTCGAAACGGTGCATCAGCTGCGGCACGAGCGGCGACATGACAAGCGCCAGCATCCCGGAAAAAGCCATCACAAAACCAGCCTGCGTCGCAGTGTAGCCCATCGATATCTGCAGGAATTGAGGAATTACCACTACGGAGGCAAAGTAAGTGCCAAAGGCGACCATCAGGGCGAGTGTCGCAGCCGTGTAGCCCCGGTGACGGAACACCTTGAGGTCGACAATCGGATGTTCCTCGGTCAACTCCCATATCAGGAAGGCGCAGAAGAAGATCGCCGCTGTCGCCGCCAGCATGATGATTTTGGTGGAGCTGAACCAGTCCTCTTCACGTCCAAGGTCAAGCATCATTTGAAATGCTCCGACCCAGATCACCAGCAGAATAAGCCCCACGAAATCCACCGGAAGTTTCATGGTTGGCGTTTCGGCGTTGCGAAAAAGGGCGACGGTTGCAGCAAAGATGACCACGGCAATCGGGACGTTGATGTAGAAGATCCATTGCCATGACCAGTTGTCACTGATTGCGCCACCCAGAATGGGGCCGCAAATCGGCGCGGTAACTATAGTCATCGCCCACAGCGCCATTGCCCGGGAATGCATATGCCGAGGAAAGATGCGCAGGAGCAGTGTCTGGGTCAGCGGCATCAATGGCCCACCGCATAGGCCCTGACCAAGCCGAAACACGACCAGCATGTCTAGGGTTCGCGAAACCCCACAGAGGGCCGAAAACAGGCCGAACCCGGCCAGCGAAAACAGAAAGGTACGCAGGGCGCCGAAACGGCCCGCTAGCCATCCGGTCAAAGGAACGCAAATCGCTTCGGCCACGGCATAGGAAGTGATGACCCAGGTCGCACTCTGTGTCGAAACGGCTAGACCACCAGCAATGTGCGGGATCGACACATTGGCGATTGTCGTATCAAGCACGACGACAAAGTTCGCCATCGCCAGGACGATCCCGGCCAGGAGCAGGCGTCCGCCAGAAAGGACAGTACGCTCCTGGCCTGTGTCAGTCTCCTCCGAAAGGGCATTGTCAGAGGAAGCCATCACTTTTTGCTCGTGAGATCGATCTTGGCTTCCATCGACAGGCCGATGCGTAAGGGGTGCTGCTTCAACTCCTGAGGATCAAGTTCTATACGCACGGGCAGGCGCTGGACCACCTTGATCCAGTTTCCCGTCGCGTTCTGTGCCGGGATCAGGGAAAAGGCAGCGCCGGTGCCGCCGGCGAAGCCGACCACCTTGCCGTGGAAAACGACGTCGTACCCATAGAAATCGGAAGTAAGCTTCGCACTTTGGCCGCTGCGAACCTTGCCAAGCTGATCTTCCTTGAAATTGGCATCCACATAAAGCTGATCGACGGGGACGATCGACATTGCCGCCTGCCCGTTTTCCACCTTTTGTCCAACCTGGATCGTGCGCCGAGCGACCACTCCATCAATCGGGGCCCGGATGACGGTGCGCGCAAGCGCCAGCTTGGCGTTCTCCACCTGGGCCTTGGCCAGCAGCACTTGCGGCGCAGTTTCGCTGTTGGCGCCCCGTATCAGCGCCCGCGATGCCTCTTGCTGCCGGCGCGCACTGACGGAGCTGGCGCGAGCGGAAGCAAGCCCGGCCTGCGCCTCGTGTTCAGCCGCCTGCGCAGATGACAAAGCCTCCCGGGCCGCCGTCAGCTCTTCCGCCGACACCGCGCCGCTTCCCGCCAGCGAAGCGCGACGGTTGTAATCGGTCTGAGCCTTCACCAATGCGGCCTGCGCGGAAGCCAACTTAGCCTGCACGGCGCCGATCTGAGTGGTGCTGGCATCAGCGGCGGCGCCAAGGGCATCGCTGTTGGCAAGCGATTGGCCGAAGTTACGCTTTGCATAGTCAAGCTGCGCTTGTGCCTGCGCCAAAGCGATGCGCTGATCCGCATCCTCAAGCCGGAACAGGATCTGTCCTCGCCTGACAGGTTGAGTGTCAGTGACAAACACCTCGATCACTCTGCCGGAAGTAAGAGGGGTCACTTCGGCCGTTTCGCCTGCGACGTAGGCATTGTCCGTAGAGACCGAAAGGCTGGCGATGAACATCTCGTAAAGGAAATATATCCCTACTATCACGACGACCGCGAGCCCCAGCCCGAGCAACAAGGGCCAGCGATTCTTCTTGTCGATCACGGCTCCCGAACCATCGGCCCCGGCATTGCTGTGCATGTTTGGCGTTTCGGCAGGTTGTTCCTGCGCGTCATCATTCATTGCCAGGGGCCTTCTTGCTGGAATTGTCTGCAAACCCGCCGCCCAACGCACGCTTGAGCGCGACGTCCAAGGCCAAAGTGCGGAAATGAGCATCGACAGCCACCTGCCGCGCGTTAAGCGCGTCAGTCTGCGCCGTCAGCGCATCGAGATGGTTGGTCAGGCCGGCGCGGTAGCGCTTCACGGCGAGGTCATAGCCGGCAAGCGAAGTGCGCGCTGCCTGCGCCGCGTCGCGCTCTTGCACAGCGGCAGCGTCGCGACTGACCAATGCATCGGCAACCTCCTGCAGCGCACTTACCACCGTTGCATTGTAGTCAGCGACCGCAGCGTCGTAGGCGCCTCTCGCCTGCGTGAAATTGCCCTTGAGCCTCCCGCCCTGAAAGATCGGAAGGGTCAGCGCGGCCCCGGCATTGCCGTAAGTCGAGCCGCTTTCGATTAGATTCGATATCCCAAGTGAAGTGAGACCAATCAAACCCCTAAGCGAAATGTCCGGCAGGAATTGAGCCTTGGCGATGTCGATCCGGGCAGATGTCCCTTCCACTCGCAGCCGCGCGGCCACGATGTCGGGCCGGCGACCAGCCAGCCCGATGCCGGCGTCCATTGGCAGGTCGCTTTCGGAGAGAGAGCGAAGTGCAGGAGGGGTGATCGTCAGTCCACGGTCCGGGCCCGCGCCCAGCAGAGCGGCAATGGCGTGACGGCGTAGGAGGACCTGCTCTTCATTGGCTGAAAGCGCCGCACGCGCCGAAGCTGCGGCCGCTTCTGATCGGCGCAGCGGCGCTTCACTTTCGAGCCCGGCCTTTGATCGTTGGCGGGTAAGATCAACCAGTTCGGCGTGTGCCCTGCTGGCGTCCGCCAGGGACTCGCCCCGCTCGATCAGCCGGGCCAGATCGAAATACGACGAGACGACATTGCTTGAAAGGATCAGTTCGGCCTGCCGTGCATCCGCTTCCGCCGCCGCTTCCTCCGATGTTGCGACGGCCAGCAACTTACGGTTCTTGCCCCATAGGTCGAGATCGAAATCGCCCGACAACGCCAAGGTCCCGGTACTTTTCCAGCCGTGCGGTACGAAATTGGCTGGGATGCCGTTATTATAACTCTGCTTCGTGACTCCTCCCGAGACCTGCCCGTCGATCGACGGCAGCAGGGCCGCTCTGGCCGCTTCCGCCGCGCCGCGCGCCTGCAGAATGCGCGCCTGAGCGGTGGCCAAGCTCGGCGAACCGGCCAACGCCTCATCCACCAGTGCATCAAGCTGTGGATCGCCATAAATGCGCCACCAGCGCTCCTCAGGCCAGTTCCGAGCCGGGCTGACGGATGACAGCGATTTTCCGGACGCCAGCATCGCGGGTGCATGCATCTGCGGATGCGGCCCCAGATCTGGAGTAGCGCACGCGGACAAACAGATGGTTGCCGTCAATAGCGAAAACGCCACGACTCGAGCGCGGAAATGTGTACCCATCAGTACATTTTCATCGAGAGGCCGGTTGTTTCTGTCAATGAAAAAGCGTACTATATGGTACGCATATGAAAAGCCAGATGGGAAAGAGGGAACTGAACAAGGCGCGAAAGCGTGCAGCGATCATTGTTATCGCCACGCGCTCGTTCCTCGAACGGGGTTATGCGGCAACTACGATGTCCGCCATAGCCGAAGAACTCGGCGGATCGAAAGCGACCTTGTGGGCGCACTTTTGTTCCAAGCAAGAACTGTTGGCCGCGGTGATCGACCAGCAAGTCGAAACCTTCTCCCGCGACATCGACGTTGTGCTGACTGTAAAGTCGTTTTCCCTGCCCGCGCTGCGCCGCGTATGCGCTCGCTATTTGGAATGCCTTCTCAGCGATAGCGCGATACGGTTGTTCCGCTTCGTAGTTGCGGAAGGCGCACGATTCCCGGAAATCGCGGAGATGTTCCAAGCGCGCGGCCCTGCGAAGATCCGCATGCGCATTATCGAATTTTACGCGACCAGGTTCTCCGAGCCGGAAGCGAGGATGCTGACCTCGCTAACCACAGCAACAATATCGGGGTATCGCGCAGAAATCGTTCAGCGCCCCATTCGACCGACGAAAGCGGAACAGGACGCTTTCGTGGATGGCCTGATCGAATTGATCGCAAGTTGGGCGGACAAGCGGCCCTAATAGCCCTGCTTTAACTCACACTACATCGTGAAAGCGCATCGCGGACCCGCATTTTAGCTGCCCCCAGGGGGTCGGTTTCGCCCAGCATCGCGAAGGTGCCGTTCAGCGCGAAGAAACAGTGGCCATGGACACAGGCCAGCAGCGAAGGCGCCAACGCTGGTGCCTTTGCCGCAGAATCCGATGGCAGCACTGCCGCAACTTCACGTACGATCACGCCGGTAATGGCGGACACCTTCTCCCGATAGCTATCCGAGGGGGGGGCACCGTCGGGCAGGCGAAAATCGTAAAGCGCGGTCCAAGCGTGGCGGTGGCTGAGTGCAAAATCGAAATAAGCATCAATCGCCGCGTCGAGCCGGCCCGCTTCCCGTCCCTCCAGCCGCCGTTCAAGGAATGCCAACCAGATGTCGAGCGTGCGCCCGTTAAGCGCCAGCATGAGCGCGTCGTAGGAGCCGAAGACGTTGTAGACTGTTCCGATCGAATAGCCGATCCGCTTGGCCACTTCGCGTGCCGAGAAGCGGGCGAAACCCACTTCGGACAAATGCTTGTGGCCCGCCTCCAGAAGCAGTTCACGCAGTTCGTCGCGCGAGTGGTCTGAACGCCGCCCCATTCCTTCTCGTCTCCTTTTTCGCGATCCCTCTGGCAAAGAAATTAAACGCTGTCTATTTTTTTAATTGAACAATGTATATTTCCGTGAGACTTAAAGAATCCCGAGACAACGATTCACGGCCGTTGCCGCCTGGAAAAGGTCAGCGCACAAGCTAAGGAAGCGGGGTCAAGGGAAAGTAACTAAGTCTCAACGGGCACGGGGGAATATCGTGGCGGCACCTGATTTTTCACTATTGGCCAAGCGACGTTTCGCGCCAATGTTCGCGGTCCAATTTCTCGGCGCCTTTAACGACAATCTGCTCAAATATGCGATGCTCCTGCTCGCCAATTACGGCATCCTGCGGGGCTCTCCGGAAAGGGCCGACATGCTTTCCGTGATTGCCACCGGCCTGTTCACCTTGCCTTATTTCCTTTTTTCGGCATTGGCCGGGCAAGTTGCGGATCGCATTGACAAGGCCAGACTGGTACGTTGGGTCAAGCTGGCCGAAGTGGGAATCATGGGCCTGGCGCTGATCGGCTTCGCTTGGGAATCGATCGCGCTGCTGCTTGCCAGCCTGTTCCTGATGGGGCTGCACTCCACGGTTTTCGGCCCAGTCAAATATTCAATCCTGCCGCAGCATCTGGCCGAGCATGAAGTCATGGGCGGCACCGGCCTGATCGAGGCGGGCACTTTTCTCGCAATCTTGAGTGGACAATTGCTCGCCGGACAGGTCCAGCCGTGGGAGGCCGGAGTTGTCGCCACCGGTCTTGCGGCAGTGGGCTATTTCGTAGCGTTGGCAATTCCCGCTGCCCCACCAAGCCGTCGCGGCCATCCCATCGATTGGAACATCGCGCGTGGCACCTGGCACGTGCTGGCCACCGCGCACCGTGGCCGCGGCGTCTGGCTCGCGGTGTTGGGAATAAGCTGGTTCTTCACCGCCGGCGCAGTGCTCCTGACCGAGTTCGTGCCTCTCGTATCGGACACTCTGAGCGCACGAAAAGAGGTGGCGACCTTGTTCCTGGTGATCTTCTCAGTGACGATCGCGCTGGGCTCAATGACGGTCAACCGGCTGCTCAGCGGCCAGATTTCGGCCAAATACGTGCCGGCAAGCGCATTGACCCTGGCCGCCGGTCTGATCGACCTCTCGTTTTCGACCGTGCTCTTCACGGTCAAGACGCTTGATGCGACCATCGCACAATTCCTTGCAACTCCCGGTTCATGGCGGATCGTGGCGGATCTGGTGGTCATCGCCTTTTCGGGGGGCATGTTCATAGTTCCGCTTTACGCGATCCTTCAGGTTCGTTCCCCCGCTGAGGAACGTTCACAAGTAATCGCGGCCAACAATATTCTGAATGCAGGAATGACAGTGCTCGCGGTCGGCGTGGTCGCGATGCTCCTGTCGACGGGCGCCAGCGTGCCGCAGGTAATCGGCGTGTTGGGTCTGGCCACCCTTCTCGTCGCGACGGCCTCTATCTGGCTCTTGCCCGAAACCCTGTTCAAGGCCGTGATCCGGCTTGTGCTCTCAGTGCTCTACCGGGTGGAAGTCACCGGCATCGAAAACATGCCCAAGCCCGGCGAACGCGCGGTCGTGGTGGTCAATCATCTCTCTTACCTCGACGGCGTGCTGCTTGGCGCGTTTCTGCCGGGCAAGCCGACTTTTGCCGTCCATACCAGCATCGCGCGAAGCTGGTGGATACAGCCCTTCTTGAAGCTTTTCCGCGCCTTTCCCGTCGATCCCACCAACCCGATGTCAGCCAAGGCGATGGTACGCACCGTGCGCGAAGGCAATACCTTGGTGATCTTCCCGGAAGGCCGCATCACGGTGACCGGCGCGCTGATGAAAGTATTCGACGGCCCCGGCATGGTCGCTGACAAGGCCGATGCCCCCATCGTCCCTGTCCGCTTGAATGGACCGCAATACTCTCCCTTGTCACGCCTCAAAGGCAAAGTGCGCACGCGCTGGTTTCCGAAGGTGACGATCGACGTCCTGCCTCAGCGGCGCTTCGCAGTCGAAGGTGATATGTCTGCGCGCGAACGCCGCGCCATCGCGGGGCGCCGTCTCTACGACGAGATGAGTGCGATGATCTTCCTCACCACGGACACGAACCGCACGTTGTTCACGGCGCTGTGCGAGGCGCGTGCGATCCATGGTGGCAACGCCAAAGTGATAGAGGACATCACGCGCCAGCCCCTCTGCTACAATCGCCTAATCCTTGGGGCGGAGCTTCTCGGTGAACGTCTGGCCTATCGCACGCGCCCGGCCGAGCCGGTGGGTCTGCTGCTACCTAACATCAACGGCGTCGCGATTACCTTCTTCGCATTGCAGGTGGAAGGACGCGTACCGGCGATGCTGAACTTTTCCGCTGGGCTGAACAATCTGATTTCGGCCTGCGATACCGCCCGCATCCAACTTATCGTCACTGCCCGCGCTTTCGTCGAGCAGACCAGGCTGTACGACACGATCACCGCGATGGAAGCGACCGGACGGACAGTGCTTTATCTGGAAGACATGGCGCAGGAGATCCGGACCGGCACCAAACTCTGGCACCTGCTGCTTCGGAACGGTGCGCAAGAACGCCATCGCAGACGCAAGATCTCTCCCGATGCACCTGCGGCCATCCTGTTCACCAGCGGATCGGAAGGGACGCCCAAAGGCGTCGTCCTGACGCATCGCAACCTGCTGTCAAACTGCGCGCAGCTTGCGGCTCGGATCGATTTCAATCCCAGTGACGTGGTGCTGAACGCACTGCCGATGTTCCATTCCTTCGGCCTTACCGGCGGCGCCCTGCTGCCTATCCTCAACGGTATCCGCACCGTGCTCTATCCCAGCCCGCTGCATTATCGCATCGTTCCCGCATTAGCTTATGATTGCAACGCCACGATCCTGTTCGGCACTGATACCTTCCTTTCTGGCTACGCGCGCATGGCTCACGGTTATGACTTCTATTCCGTGCGCTACATTTTCGCCGGCGCAGAGAGGGTACGCGAGGAGACCCGGCGGACTTACGCTGAAAAGTTCGGTTTGCGCATCCTGGAAGGCTATGGCGCTACGGAATGCGCTCCAGTGATCGCGGTCAACACGCCGATGCATTATCATGCCGGCACGGTAGGCCGCCTGCTCCCAGCCATGGAGGCGCGTCTGGAGGCGGTGCCTGGCATTGCCGCCGGCGGCCGCCTGCATGTCAGAGGACCGAATGTCATGGCCGGCTATCTGTTGGCGGATGATCCCGGCCTATTGCAACCACCGGCCGAGGGCTGGCACGATACCGGCGACATCGTCACCATCGATGATGCCGGCTTCATCACCATCCGTGGCCGTGCGAAGCGCTTTGCCAAGATCGGCGGCGAGATGGTCTCGCTGCCTGCCGTGGAAGGCCATGCGGCTCAGGTCTGGCCCGAAGCCGAGCATGCGGTGGTCACGCGCCCCGATACGAGGAAGGGCGAACAATTGGTGCTGTTCACGACGGCCGCCGGAGCGGACCCCAAAACCTTGCTGGAGTGGGGCCGCTCTCACGGCGTCACTGAACTGATGTTGCCGCGTGATATCCGTGTACTGAACGCATTGCCGGTCCTGAGCACCGGAAAGCTGGATTACGGGACACTTGGGGAGATGGCCAAGGGCTGATAGGCAGAGATCATGCCGAACACCCCTATTCTCGTCGTCACTACTGGCGGCACCATCGACAAGCAGTACTTCGACGCCCTTTCCGAATACCGGATCGGCGAAAGCGTGATCGAGAAACTGCTGAAGATCTCGCGCGTCACTCATCCCTTCCGGGTGATCGAACTGATGCGCAAAGACAGCCTGGAACTTACGGACGAGGACCGCGCGCTTATCAAGATGACTGTAGCCGCTGCGCCGGAGACAAGGATCGTGGTCACACATGGTACTGATACCATGACGGAGACGGCGAAAGTGCTGGCGGAAATCGAGGGCAAGACCATCGTGCTGTGCGGCGCTCTTGCGCCGGCGCGATTCGCCGAGAGTGATGCGCCGTTCAACCTGGGCATGGCCTTCGCGTGCTGCCAGACCGCGGCGCCCGGCGTTTGGATCACCATGAACGGATCGGTGTTTGAGGGTTTGAAGGTGAAGAAGGATCGCGCCGCCGGTAAGTTTGCAGAAATTTAATCGCCACAATCGTTTGCCCGACCAAAAAAGGCTGAGAATCGGTCGCACCTAGGTAAACATTCGGAAACCTATTTTCGCTATCCGCAAAGATCGCTGCGTTATCTCTCGCAGTGACAGGTAGTGGCCCCATAGTCCCCCGCTTCCCTCGGGCTTGCTACCTGTCTGCCATCAGGCACCCGCTTTACCGGCGGGTGGTCCGAAGGAGGGAGATACGGTGACGCTCGCAGCTCATCCCACCACCCAGATGCACGCCGTGCTGCAACATGCGCCGATCGGCGCGGTGATCGTCGATACGGCCGGTATGGTATCCTGGTTCAACGCCGCAGCCGCCGAAACCCTTGGCGAACCCAATGCCGCCACCCTGCGGCATTCGCTGATCTATGCGCGGTTGAGCGAAAGCGAAGCGGAAAATCTGCGCCAGTTGCTGGAGCAGCATTTCGCGGCCCCCATCGATACCCGCACACGGCAGATCGGGCTGATCGCTGCCGACGGCACGGCGCAAGTCGTCGAACTGACCGTTGCGCCGGTTCCCAATGAATACGGGCGCTACGCCGTCCTTTACATCCAGAGTCTGACTCGTCAGGTCACCGCCGAGCGGCGCTTCGTCCAGATATTCGAGAACCTGCCGCTTGGCCTGATCGTCGTCGACGGTCGCCAGCGCATCGTTCAGACCAACGCTTCGCTCAAAGCCATCTTCGGCTATGCCGCCGAGGAACTCGTGGGCCAGCCGCTCGACATGCTGCTGCCTGACAGATATCGCGACGCGCATGGCCGGCATTTCGTCGGCTACACAGCGGCCCCAAGTTCGCGCATGATGGGATCGGGACGCGACCTGACGGGCCTGCACCGTTCCGGCCAGGAGATTCCGGTCGAGATCGCGCTAAGCAAGCTGGAGGCCACTAACCAACCGCTGTTCCTGGCGATCGTCACGGACATTTCGGGCCGAAAACGCTCCGAAAGCGCGCTGCAGCAGACCAATGCACAGCTTGAGGAGTTCACTTACGTCGCCAGCCACGATCTGCGCAGCCCCTTGCGGGGCATCGGCGACCTGGTCACCTGGATCCGCGAAGACATCGGCGAGGATAATCTGACCACAGATGTCCGTCACAATTTCGACCGCATAGCGCTGCGCATCAGCCGCTGCGAACAAATGATCGACGATCTGCTGAGTTATGCCCGCGCGGGTGTGCGCGACATGCATATGGAGCGTCTCGATCCGCGCGAACTGATTGAGGAAGCGATGTCCATGGCCATGATACCGGACAGCTTCTCCGTCGAGATTGACATAGCGGGCGGAACGCTCACCGCGCCGCGCGCTCCTCTCTCCACGTCATTGCGCAATCTGATCGCCAATGCCGCCAAGCATCATGGCGACCGATCGGGACGCATTCGCGTGGCCATGCGCGAAGAAGGGCGCTTCTCGGTGTTCTCGGTGGAAGACGACGGCAAGGGCGTTGCGGCCGGCAATGAGGAACGCATCTTCAAGCTCTTTCACCGCGCCTCGCCGGGCACGGAGGGTGACGGCGTCGGCCTAGCCTTTACCCGGCGCATGATTAACGCACATGGCGGAATGGTGACCGTCCAGGGCCACGGCCCGCTCGGCGGTGCACAATTCGAGATTCACTGGCCTCGGATCCTATTGCGGGAGTTCGACGATGAATGACGCGCGCACCCTTCTTGACTGCACTGTATTGCTGGTCGACGACGACGACGTTGCGCTGGAAGGCGTGCTTCGCAGCTTTCGCAAGCACGACGTCCCCTGCCGGACCCTGACCGCCGGCGACGGTGCTGAGGCCCTGGCGATCCTGCGCGGATCGCATCCGGGCAAGCGCCTGGAAACGCCGGTAATCGTGCTCCTTGATATCAACATGCCGGGGATGGACGGTTTCCAGTTCCTGGAGGCGATACGAGGCGATCAGCGGCTGCGACGCACCGTAGTCTTCATTCTCAGCACCTCATCGCGCGATCAGGATCGCTACCGCGCCTATGACGAACAGGTTGCCGGCTACATGGTCAAATCCGCTGTCGGCCCTCAGTTCTCCCTGCTCGCCGACTTCATTCGGAAATACGCCCACACCCAGAAACTTCCCTAATCCTGCAAGGAGCCCCCCACCATGCGGAACGGTAAAAACGAAATCTTTGCCCTGATCGTCGACGATGACGATGTCGACCGCGAACGCCTGGCGCGGATGCTAGAGCATTGTCCGCGCCCGATCCATGTGACTGAGGCGGCGTCGCAATCCGAAGCGCTGGATCTGATACGGCGCCCGGCTTCGCATTTCGATATCGTCTTCCTCGACTTCGGGCTGGAGGACGGTGATGGCCGTGATCTAGTGCCGACCATCCACGGCGAAGTCGATCCCGACTGCCCTATCGTCGCGGTCACCGGCTTCACTGATGAGTTGATCGCCGCCGCTTCAATCAAATCGGGCATGACCGAGTTCCTTACCAAGCGCTCGCTCTCGCCCGAACGGGTTGCCGCCTCGGTTGAGGAAGGCATCGCCTGGCGCAAATACCGGCAGGATTTGCGGCGCGCCGAAGAGGAATTGACGCACCGCAGCCTTCACGATCCGTTGACTGACCTGCCTAATCGCACGCTGCTGGTCGATCGCCTCGGCCAAAGCTGCGCCCGCGCCAAGCGCAGTGGCGATCCCTTCGCGGTCGTGATGATCGACCTCGATCATTTCAAAGAGATCAACGACAATTTCGGCCATGCCGCGGGTGACGCGGTGCTGATCGCCATAGCCCGGCGGCTGCGCGCGAACTTGCGAGAAGTTGACACTGTCGCCCGCTTAGGCGGGGATGAGTTCGCCTTGCTGCTGCAGAACATCTCCACGCATGAAGCCGCAAGGACGATGGCGGCAAAACTGAACGACCTGATCGAGCAACCAATCGTCCATGAAGGCCATATGCTGCATGTCGGGTGTTCGATGGGATTTGCGCTGTGTCCGCTCTTCGGCTTTTCGCCGGCCGGTCTGCTTTCCGTGGCGGACGACGCCATGTACCAGGCCAAGCGCGGCCTGGACAAGGCAGTGGTAGCGCAGAGCGGTGGACTGCGGGCAGCGGCTCCGTTCGATCGCACCGGCATGCTGGTGGAGCTGGAGGAAGCGCTGGGTGAACGCACCCTGCAATGGCACTGGCAACCTAAGATCGACCTGCGTGACGGCCGCGTGCTGGGTTTCGAAGCGCTGGTGCGCTGGCGCGATCCGCGTGGCAACGCCATTCCAGCCGATCATTTGATCCACGCCATCGAGCAATCGCCCTTGCTGGAGGATTTCACATACCTCAGCCTGGAGACCGTTCTAGGGCAGTTTTCCGCGCTTCGCGATGATCTGGGCGAGGCCGCGATCTCCGTCAACATCTCGGCCAGCATGCTCGAACGCTCTGGCTTCGTAAGCAAGGTCGCCGAGTGCATCGAACGCGCGGGGGTCGATCCCGCACGCGTTACGCTGGAACTGACCGAAACCGCGCTGATCGCAAATCCAAGCCAGGCCAAGCGCGTGATCGAACAGCTTCATGAGCGGCGGATCGGACTTTCGATCGACGATTTCGGCGCAGGCTTCACCGCGTTCGGATACCTGCGGGAATTTGCCATCAGCGAGATCAAGATCGACCGCTCCTATATCCGGCGCTTCACCGAAAGCCGGTTCGATCAATCGCTGGTGAGTTCCCTTGTAGTGCTCTGCGAAAGCCTGGGCATTCCCTTGGTGGCTGAAGGCGTAGAAGACGCCCATACCCAGGATATACTGGTATCGCTCGGCTGCCATGCGGGCCAGGGCTATGGCATCTGCCGGCCCATTCCTTACGAGGACGTGCCTCTGTGGATCAGGGGCTGGAAGCGCGATCATCTCCTTACTGCGGCGTGAAGATCGAGCAGGGCACCTTCGTCCTATTCCCGCATTTCATCGTTGGATCGCCTCGGCCTGCCTTTCCCGCCGCACTTTCCAGATCGGTTCATCCGGCGTTGTGAGGACAAGTGATAGCATTGCCGCTATGTTTCGCGATCCATGCTGGAGGAGAACAAAAGGATGAAAAAGACCCTGCTCGTGCTGGCCATGGCCGCTGCGGCGCTGCCGGCCGCTCCGGCTCTTGCCGATCCACCGCCATGGGCCCCCGCTTATGGCAAACGCGCTCACGACAATGATTACGACCGCTATCGCGACCGGGTTTACGACGCGAACGGCCGCTACCTTCGTCCGCGTCCGCTCAGCCGCGATTCCTATGTCTGGCGCGGGCGCGACGGCCGCTATTATTGCCGGCGCGACAATGGCACCACCGGGCTTATCATCGGCGCCGGCGTGGGCGCCCTGGCAGGTCACGAGATCGCCGGCCGTGGCGACCGCACGCTGGGCGCCCTGCTGGGCGGCGCAGTGGGTGGCCTTATCGGCCGGGAGATTGATCGCGGCGAATTGCGCTGCCGGTAAGTTGAACTTTGAGCGATGTAAAAAGGCGCGCCGTTCCTCGAAACGGCGCGCCAGGTATAGCCATTGGGCGTTAAGCTGCCGCCCTGACGGGCTAGCGCTTAGAAATAGAAGCGCAGCGCCGTCGAGATCGTACGGCCGTAAAGCGTCTGCGCTAACGTCACTCCGTTGGCCGGCATTGACGCCGCCGACACATCCGTCAGCGCTTTCACGTCAAACAGATTGTTGACATTGAAGGACAGTTCGACCCGCTCGATGGGACGGATCTGCACGAAAGCGCCCACCGTCGTATAAGCCGGCATTTTGAGTTCGTTGATGTCCTGGGTATAACTGCTGGTCGTACCGATCACGTCTGCGCCGATGGTGAACCGTTCAGTGTCATACTGCGGCATGATCTGGTAAATCAACGCTGCCTGGTGACGCGGCTTGTTGCCAACCAGTGCCGGATTCTCCGCCGCCGTGATCTTGGCGTTGGTCACCGTAGCGTTCCCCGTCAGGTTGAAATGCCCGCGACGGATGCCTCCCTCAATCTCCCCGCCGTACGCCCGATATCCGCGGGAAACGAGCTGCTGGGTGGTGAACCCGTTTGCGTCAGGCTGCAATTGCGTGTTGGTCTCGCGGACTTTGGCCCAGAAACCGGTGAGATTGAAGAACACGCCGTTGTTGCGATACTTCAGGCCCACTTCCGCCTGCTTCACGGGATCATAACCCGCCTTCTTGTTGAGCAGGCTGCCATCGACCCGGCTGATCGCGGGCGAGAACAGCAAGCGTTCCGCCCCGGCGCGAGCGCCCCGGCTATAACGTGCAAACGACGACAGGGATTCCGACCAGCGATAGTTCGTGCTGAAGGAATAGGAGACATAGTGATAGCGGTAATTGACCGGCATATCACGACTGAACGGTACGAACGCAAAGGTCCTTTCGGCGTCGGAGATGATCCCGTCACCGTTGATATCGATGGTCTGCATGTCAGTCGGCCCGTTCGCGCGTATCGTGCCCTCGACCTTTCCCGTGTCCACACGCACGGAGGCGCCCAGCGCCAGCTTGCCGCGGTGAAAATTGACCGAGCCGTACGGGGCAATCACCGTGTAGTCGACATCGCGGCTGACGTGAGAGCCGACGGGGCCGGCAAAGTCGAGAAAGCCGCCTTGGGTCACAGACTTTCCATCGGCCTTTACCACATCGAACAGCGCTGAGCCTCCATCGCCGCGAACGTCTTGAAGAGCGTCGGCCACCGCTTGATCGGAATGAAACTCCTGTCGTGAGGTGTAGAGGCCGGCAGTGGTCGTGAGATCGCCGCCTCCGAAATTCCACACCCGCCCGACGCGAAGGTCATTTGTAAAATTGTTAGCGCTGCGGAACTTGATGTGGATGGGGTTGGTCAGGACCGCGATGCCGTTGCCGTTGATTGTTGTCGGATTGGTGATGTTCTGGCCTTTCAGCGGCCCACTGGCATAGACAAGGCTTCCGCCAGGAGCACCGGCAAGTGCGGGCGCGGTGATTATGGGACCGATAGCAATGGGGAAAAGGAAAGACGCATCCGCCGACTGGTCGGCATAACGCATGCGTTCGGAGATCGACCATTCACCGATGGAGAATTTGGTTTCGAGCCCGAACGCCTTGGACAGCGCGTGAAGGCCGTCATGCACGTTGAACTGCGTCAGCCGATTGTTTTCATCCATCACCGGACTATCGGCGATGTAGCGAGACAACAGACTGTCGCTATTGGCCGAGAAGCCAGTCAAATCGTGATAGTGCGGATCGGAGTTCGTTCCGGTGACGCTGATCGGCGTACCCAGATACATCGCGTTGCGATCGTCGAGGACCTTGCCGTAAAAGCGGATGTAGCCGCCGGTGAAGTCCTTCGTCACGTTGAATTTGATCTGACCGCCGCGATCCGCGGTGTAACCGATGTGACGCGGTCCATTGCCTTCGCGATAGAAGCCACCGACATGAAAGCGCACCGTGTCGCTGAGATGACCGCCGTAATCGAAATCGCTGCGATAGCCTTCGTAATTCAGACCCGCGCTCGCCATAATCGATCCCCCCTCGACCTCTCCGGTCTTGGAGATCAGATTGATGACTCCGCCCGGCGCGTTCGAAGCGAACGTCGAGGCTGAACCGCCACGGATCGATTCAATCTGATCGACGTTGAGATCGGCGCGCGTGAAAGTGTCGGCGGTCAGGGCCAGGAAATCCCCGAACTCCAGAACCGGGAGACCATCTTCCTGAAGCTGAAGATATTTCGCGCCGCTGGAAACCAGCGGCAGGCCGCGAATGGTATAGCTACCGTTGGTCGTGCCAACGCCGGCCTCGGACCGGACCCCAGGGATATTGCGGAACAGTTCGGATAATGACGTCGGCGCGATCCGGGTGATGTCGCCTTCCAGCAAGGAACTGGTCGAGGTCGCGCTATCCAGACGATCGCGGGCACGGGCTACACCCGTCGCGATCATGCCGCTGTCATCCTGCGGCGCACGGCTGGCTTCCCAGGCAGTGAGCCTGTCTCCATCCTTGCTTTCGTCAGCATACGCGGGAACCGCAAGCGCCGAAATGGCTGCGCCGCAAAGAGCGGCAATCGAAACACGCAATTTCATAGGAAATGAAGGCCCTTCATTTTTGATGCCGCGGGCCTCATCGCGTCAGATGATTAACATGTGTTACATTCCCGTCTCCGCGTTCATCCGTGGATTGGGACGTCGCAGAAGGAAAATTCCATAAAAACAATACGCAAAAGTGCACCTCCAACCGCTTCGTCGCGCACCGCCGCCCTTTCGGCTTATTTTTTTTGCGCTGTGCCATTGTTCATCTGCGGTTGAGGATCAATGAACGAAACGAGGACTCAGAGATCACATCGACCACAGAAAGGATCAGGGTTCTCCCATGCGTAAAGCCATTATCGCCGCCGCCGTCGCGGCTCTCACCCTCCCTGCCGCTGTTACGGTTTCCACACCCGCGGAAGCCCGTCACCACGGACGCGATTATCACCGGACAGACAATGGCATCCGCTACTGGCGCGGCAACGACGGCCGCTATTACTGCCGCAAGTCGAACGGCACCACCGGCCTGCTGATCGGGGGTGTGGCGGGCGCATTGGTCGGCCGCGCGATCGACACACGGGGCGACCGTGCCACCGGCACTATTCTTGGCGCTGCTGCCGGCGCTCTGCTGGGCCGCGAGGTGGATCGCAACAATTCGCGTCCGCGCTGCGACTGAGCAAGCCTTCCCTCCATGCAAGAGCGCCGCTCCACCTGAGCGGCGCTCCTTGTCCCTTTCCACGTCAATCCCGCCATCAGTGCGTGGGGCCTTTCCTCAACGGCCGCGCTATGCTCCAATGCACAAATGCTTGATTTGACCTTCCTTGCGGAAGCCGTTCGCGAGCCTGCGCGAAAACCGGCCCGCGAAATCGGGCGCCAGCCGCAATGACGGCCCCTGCCGTGCTGGTCACCGGGGGCGCCAAGCGCATCGGGGCGGCGATCACGCGCGCTTTCGCGCAAGCGGGCTGGCACGTTGTCATTCACTACGGGAAATCGCGCGCGCAGGCGGAGGCATTGGCCGCCGAATTGCCCTCTGCCGAAATCGTCGCATGCGAACTTGGCGATTGGAACGAAGGACCGGCCATGGCAAAAGCCTTGGCCGCACGGCTGAAGGACTGGCGTGTCCTGGTCAATTGCGCCGGGGTGTTCGATCTCGATACTGCCCAGGACCTGGCTCCGGCCATATTCGAAAAGGCCATGCAGGTGAATGCAGCGACGCCCGCCCGCCTCGGCCAAACATTTCTCGCGCACGCCCGCAGTTCGACGGGGCGGCGGTTGATCCATGTCACGGACCAGAAGCTGCGCAATCCCAATCCGGATTTTTTCTCGTATACCATGAGCAAGCATGCGCTGGCCGCGACGATCCCGATGCTGTCGATGGCCCGGATGGACAGTCGGGACCGGGTCTACGGCATCGCGCCGGGGGCCATTCTGGCCAGTCACGACCAGACCGAGGCGGAAACGGAAATCTCGCACCGGATGAACCTCCTCGCCCGCAAGACCACACCGCAGGACATCGCCGAAGCGGCGCTTTTTCTGGCGGGCGGCTGGCTGGCCAGCGGGGAAACGCTTTACGTCGATTCGGGACAACATCTGATGGCCCAGGACCGCGACGTGCTGTTCCTGGCTCGGCAGTGACCGGTCCGATGGCTTTGCTGCGGCTGAGCCGCCCACTACCCGGCAATATTCCGGAAACACTAAGAGAACCGCCTCTCCGGCTTGGTTCCTGACCGAATCTGAATTGGAAGGACGAACGCGGATGTACAAGACACTGCTCGAACGGTTTCTCGGCAAGGTCATACGCAAGGGCGTTCTGGAGGTGACCTTCGCGGACGGAACGCAGCGCCGGTTCGGCCTGCCCGCTCCCGGTTTTCCCGAAGTCGCCGTGCGCTTCACCAGCGCCGCCGCTCAACGCAAGATCGTGCACGATACCAGCCTGGGCGCGGGCGAGGCGTTCATGGACGGCGAACTTGTGATCGAACGCGGCGACGTGATGGAGATGGCCGCCCTGCTGCGGGGGAACAGCCCGTGGGACCGCGAGCGCGATATGCGCGAGGGGTCCGGGTTGGCCGAGTTTTTCGATCGCGCGGCAACGGTGGTCGACGGCATTAACCGGGCCGCTCGCGCCAAGAAGAACATCGCGCATCACTATGACATCGGCAACGACCTTTACACGCTGTTCCTCGATCGCGATCACATGCAATACAGCTGCGCTTATTGGCCGCATGACGACATGACGCTGGAGCAGGCGCAGGAGGCCAAGCTTGCGCACATCGCGGCCAAACTGGCCCTGGCTCCCGATCAGCGCGTGTTGGATATCGGCTGTGGCTGGGGCGGCATGGCGATCTACATCGCCCGCAAGGTCGGCGCTGAAGTGCTCGGCATTACCCTAAGCGAGGAGCAGCTTGCGCTGGCCCGTGAACGTGCGCAAGCCGCCGGCGTGGCTGACCGCGTTCGCTTCGAGCTGGTCGATTACCGCGATCTGGCGGCGCGCGGCGAAACCTTTGACCGGATCGTTTCGGTCGGGATGTTCGAGCATGTCGGGCAGGCCCAGTTCAAGCGCTTCTTCCGCGACTGCGCGGCCCTGCTGACGCATGACGGCGTCATGCTGCTGCACACCATCGGCCGGATGGGCAGCCCCGGATCGACGGACGCTTTCACTCGCAAATATATCTTTCCCGGCGGCTATATTCCCGCACTTAGCGAGACCGTGGCCGCCGGTGAGCAATCGCGCCTCATTGCTGCTGATGTCGAGAACCTGCGCCTGCATTACGCCAGGACGCTGCGCGAATGGTACAAGCGCTGCACCGTGCAAAAGCACGCGATCGTCGCGCTTTACGGAGAGCGGTTCTACCGCATGTGGATCTTCTATCTGGCCGGCGCCACCGCGGCTTTCGAAAGCGGCAGCATGTGCAATTACCAGATCCAGTATGTCCGCAACCGCCGCGCCCTTCCCCTTTCTCGAGATTATATGGCAGAGCGCGAAACGGAGCTGCTCTCCGCCCAGCCGCATCCCGCCATTGCGAAGTAGCCCCCGCGCTGTTAGGCGCGCGTCCCGAATCCAAGGGAGCATGTAGAGCCCATGTCCGACATCAAGAAGGTCGTCCTCGCCTATTCGGGCGGTCTCGATACCAGCGTCATCCTCAAGTGGCTGCAGGTCACTTACAATTGCGAGGTCGTCACTTTCACCGCCGATCTTGGCCAGGGCGAGGAGCTTGAGCCGGCGCGCGCCAAGGCCCGCCTGATGGGCCTGCCGGACAGCAATATCTATATCGACGACTTGCGCGAAGAGTTCGTGCGCGATTTCGTCTTCCCGATGATGCGCGCCAATGCCCGGTATGAAGGGGATTATCTGCTCGGCACCTCGATCGCCCGCCCGCTCATTTCCAAGCGCTTGATCGAGATCGCGCATGAAACCGGCGCGGACGCGGTCGCGCACGGCGCCACCGGCAAAGGCAATGACCAGGTCCGCTTCGAACTTTCGGCCTACGCGCTCGATCCCAATATCAAGGTCATCGCGCCATGGCGCGAGTGGGACCTGGCCAGCCGCACCGCCCTGATCGCCTGGGCCGAAGCGCACCAGATCCCGGTGCCGAAGGACAAGCGCGGCGAAAGCCCCTTTTCCACGGACGCGAATCTCCTGCACACATCTTCCGAAGGCAAAGTGCTGGAGGACCCGTGGGAGGAAACGCCGGATTATGTCTATTCGCGCACCGTCAATCCCGAGGATGCGCCCGATCAGGCCGAATACATCACTCTTGATTTCGAAAAGGGTGACGGGGTGGCCCTCAACGGTCAAGCGATGTCCCCCGCCACTTTACTCGCCGCGCTTAACGAACTGGGCCGTAAGCACGGCATCGGCCGGCTGGACCTTGTCGAGAACCGCTTCGTCGGCATGAAGAGCCGCGGCATGTACGAAACGCCGGGCGGCGCCATTTATGCCGTGGCGCATCGGGGCATCGAACAGATCACGCTTGATCGCGGCGCTGCGCATCTCAAGGATGAGCTGATGCCCAAATACGCGGAACTGATCTACAACGGCTTCTGGTTCGCGCCTGAGCGAGAGATGCTGCAGGCCGCGATCGACCATTCGCAAAGCCGCGTGAACGGCACCGTCCGGTTGAAGCTCTATAAGGGCCTCGCCTCGGTGGTCGGCCGCAAGAGCCCGGATTCGCTCTACTCCGAACGCCATGTCACCTTCGAGGACGATGCCGGCGCTTACGACCAGAAGGACGCCGCCGGCTTCATCAAGCTGAACGCCCTGCGCCTTCGCTTGCTGGCGCAAAGGGACAGGTAATCCAGCCAAGGGGAACGCGGGCAATCGTTAATATCCACCGCGTTTCGTTAACTTCTCACGGCGGTCCGTTGCCTTGGCGCGACGGACCGCTGCCCGGTTGAGTCCACAAAGGCACGCTGTGCCTGTAGGAGTCCCCGCCATCGTCAACAGCGAAGCGAGGCAGGTTTTGGCATTTCGGCGCACCGGTTTCCTGGCTGCTTTTGTTGTGGCCGCGACCCTGCCCGTGGCAGGCCCCGCAAGCGCCGAACCGGACGTAATCCAGATTCCCACCGCCACCGCCGCCGCTGTTTCCCAGGCCGCAGCTCCTCAGCTCTCCACCGATCCCCTTACTGCGCCCACTGTGATTGCGCCCATTGTGGACACCCGCCGGTTCGCATCGATCGGCAGCGGCATGGCCAGCTTCTATGGCCGCGAAATGGCCGGCGCCCGCACGGCAAGCGGCCAGCGCTTCGATCCGAACGGCCTTACCGCCGCGCACCGCACTCTGCCGTTCGGCACGCATGTGCAAGTCACCAATCCCCGCACGGGCGATTCAGTGATCGTCACCATCAATGATCGCGGTCCTTTCCATTCAAACCGCGTGATAGACCTCAGCGAAGCCGCCGCCCGCCAGATCGGCATTGCCCGCAGCGGCAGCGGCGTGGTGCAATTGGCAGTGCTTTCGCCCGATAACTGAGCCTCACGCTCCAGCCGCCTGGTGTTTCCGATCTTTCAGGGAAAGGTCGGCCGGCGCGGTGGTGGGAGGGGTGGGGGGAGGGCCGCGCCGGCCTTCATACGCAATAACAGCAAAGCCGGCGTTCCGTTCCCATGCTCTATCCGCGTTCGCCCAGCCGTGCCCTGCCTTCGACAAGGCGACAGGTTGACACGGTTTACACAGTCCAGAGGCAATAGCAGCGGCTGAGGTAAAAACAGGGCCGGAGCCAAAAGCACCGGCCAGCGGTAAAAGCGCGGGACGCCCCGCCAACGATTTGTATTCGGCCGGCGGAAGGTCCCCGCCCTCCCCTTCGCCGCGATCGTCCTTCCTGCCGCTCCCGGAGTGAGGCAGATCATCAGAGCCGGACGAGGCTGCCAGCGCCCGATCCACACGCTCGAAAGCACTTGCCTGCCATTTGTCCCAATCGCGCAGGAATCCCGTGCGACGGCCATCATAATCGGGTTCGGGCTCGTCCTCCTTCGCAGCCTCCAGATTGACGTAAGCCTCGTGCCATTCCTCATACTCTTCGTTGCAGGCGAGAGTGGCCGCGGAATCGGCAAATTCCTCGCGAGCGAGCGGCAGCACCGGATCGGGCTCCTTGGGAAAGGGAGAAGCGCGGAAAAGCGCCGGCTCCGGCCGCTCACCCGTCAACAGCGCCAGCACCTCATCAAAACGTTCGGCCTGCTCGCCCGCGATCGTCTCATTCAGTGCATCGAGCCGCGCCAGATGCGCCAGCAGCAACCGGGAATCATAGCGCCGCCGCACGCCCACCAGTTCGCCCCGGAACCAAACCTCCTCCTCCACACCGTCCAGCGCGCGCGTGGCGAGCACATCCTCCACTTCCACACGGGCGAGCACTAGCGCGGCCTGCCATCCTTGCGCAAACACCCCATCGCGCCGCCGCTGCATATAGGCGGACTGCCGGCTCATCCCCACCCGCGCCGCCGCCGCGCGCACATCGCCCTTTTCGGAGAGGTGATGGAGAAACCGCACCTTGCGGTCCGCATCCCAGCCATGGCTGAAGACAGGCGGCCTTGAAGCAGGATCGCGCGGATCGACAGGATCGGACATGGTTCACCTCCACTTGCAAAGCAACAGGACCGGCGCACATCGCGGGCCGGCGTGAACCGAGGTACTTATGCCATATCGGGGGCTGTAGGAAAGTTTGTTCTTGATGTGTTCAAGTCCGTCCCGGAGCGGGGAGATTGGGACACTTTACCGCACCCTCACCACTTGCCCCCAGCCTTCTCAATCCCCTTGAGCAACGCGGTTGGACGCGGTGCGGTTCTTGCCGGAATTGCGGGGCAAATCGAGCAAGCCAAGTTCTGCCCTGCGCTGAGCGATCCGTGCGCCAAGTTCGGCCATGTCAATGATGGTCCCGGCTTCAGTCGATGATGTCTTCGACGTCATAGCTGCCCGCCGTTTCCTCTGCGATACGCCGTGCCATGTAGTCCTGATCGAACCCTTCGCACGGGCGAACAAGGCCACCGTCCCTTCAGGCGTCCACTTCGCGACCGAAGGCCAACGCGGAACGCCCATCGGCCCCGCCCAGCCATCATCTGATGTTACGTGGATTCCGTGGACGTTTCTTCCATGATCATAAATGCATGGAGCATGCAACCGCTTGAGCGCTTGAGCGATAACGTTCGGAAAATCCGAAAGGACCGTGGGCTATCGCAAGAACAGCTTGCGCTCCAAGCCGACATAGACCGCTCCTACATCAGTCAACTCGAACGCGACACACGCAATGTCGCCTTTGAGAACATCCTGAAAATTGCCCGCGCCCTTGGCGTTTCCCTCAGCCATTTAGTGGAAGGTATAGAGTGAAGCCGAACGTGTTGTTTCGCGGCCAGGGCCATGGGTTTTGGGCGATTGTGAAATATGTTTCGGAACAAGCCGGTTACACGGTTCGACGAACCAAGGGCAATCCGGTCTCCCGTCTCAAAGTTCTTAAACCGGATGAAATTAGACATACGCTTGAAAAATGCGATATAGATCACGGTGCGATCTCTGAAGAAGAATATTCCCTCGCGTCCAGATATTTACACTACCGTGCAGATATTTTGACGCACGAAGTCGAGCCGGCGTTAATGAACAGGGAGCAGGCCCGGCAATGCTTTTTTGAGCTTAAAGAGCGCATTAATCCGAAGCATCCCATTCCGATGAACCGCCAAAAGGGGAACAAACGCCATGAAGCCTACCTGGCCGCAATGGTCGGGATGCTTGCGGAGGAGGTGTTCGGCCCCACCAATCTCGTCAATGATTCGCAGAAGCTGGCGATCATCACCGAAGATGGTTCGCTCAAAGGCATCTTTTCCCGGCGCTTTGACGGCGCGGTTCCGGATACACGCGATCCTATCGCCATTTGGGAAATCAAGGAATACTACGGCACGACGACCTTTGGAAGTCGGGTGGCTGACGGCGTTTACGAGACTTTACTCGATGGCCACGAGATCAATGCCTTCGAAGCGGCATTCAGCAGAAAGATCTTGCATTATCTTTTCGTGGATGACAGATTTACTTGGTGGGATTGCGGAAAATCTTACTTATGTCGCCTTATTGACATACTCCATACAGGACATGTGGACGAGATATTCTTTGGGCGACAGGTCATCACGCAGTGGCCCGAAACCCTGAAGGAGTTGCAAACAAATCCAGTGCTGCACGACCTGCATCATGGGAAAGCAGAAGCCGGTCCTTGACATGTTCGTCCATGACATCAAGGCCCTCACGCCAGAAGCGCTTCAGCATCGAGCCACCCAAATTAACGTAAGCTTCGACTTCGAATAGACCGCGTGGCGGCAGAATAGATACAACCTTACCGCCTGATTTCTTAACACCGTCAATCGACAAGGCGACAAACGCCCCCTCCTCCTTCGCGGCTGACAAGTGCTTATAAAGCTTAGCAAGGCTAAACTCTTGCGCCCCGTAAAGGATTTTCTGCGTGTCAACAAAAGGGGGATCGCAATAAATTATGTCACCCTCGCCCGCTTCGGAGACAACTTCCGAAAAGTCGCCGTGAACAAAGCGGGTGCCTGCAACCAGCGGCCTCCATTCTGATAGTCGTTTGGAGAACGAACCTGGAGAAATAATCCTGTGCGGCCCTATCGGCGTGCTGAGATACCCGTCTTTCCTGAAGCGGATCACACCGCCATAGCAAGCGCGAGCGATGAAGAGAAAATCATGTGGGTTCTGCCGGCTGTTAAACCTGTCCTTCGCTGTGTCATAAGCGTGCTGCCTGGATTTGCAGTAAGCGTCCCAATTCGCCGTGTAACTATCCAGGAGGGACTGAGGATCAGTCTGAACCAGCCGCCACAGATCGATAAGCGGCTTGCAATTATCCGCAGCGACGGAATGGGGCGGCCGAAGAGCCCCGAGAACCGCGCCCGATCCGAAGAAGGGTTCATAATATGTGCGATATGACGAGGGAAATGATTTAATAATCCGCTCGGCAGAACGGTACTTATTGCCGATATACTTGAAGAGCGGTTGCGGCATTCTGTCAATTACCCGGCCATTTCCCGTCCGATCAACAAGTTCAGCCGCACTCGCGGTCGATTCGATCAGCGCTCCATACGCTATGGATTTGCACACCGGTTGGGGCAACGGCCGTCACGGTCAAAATCGACACTTTTCACAATTACATTGGGCGACCGGAACCTTGGTCACTTGCCCAACAGTGGCTTCAAATAAGCCCCCGTAAAGCTTCTTGCATTCCTCACCACCTGCTCCGGCGTCCCTTCCGCGACGATCTCCCCGTCCCGCACGTCGCCGCCGCGTCCGTCACGCGATACGCGATCACCGTCCGCTGGCCGGTGTCACCGTGGTCCGATCAGATCGTCTCGCGGCGTGCCGCGTTCCGGAACGCCTATGCGGCGCGAAGCCGCATGTGTGGAAGTGACACGGTTTCCAGGTGGGACAGATCAAGTTGGGTGGAGGCGTGTTCGATATCGAAGCCGACCACGCGGCCATCGGCGTCGAGGTCTGCGTTGAGCCCCTCAGCGATCATGCGCACTTCTACGCCTGGACCAGCGGCAAGTTCGATGTAGAGACTGTCCGTTTCGGGGTAATAATGCAGCTTCATTGTTCGTCCCTGACGAAATCGCGATCGGGAAAGGCGTTATGGATGGTCTCGCCATCCCCCAGTGTTATAACCTGCAAGATGCGCTCGCCTTCCACGTTTGGCAAGATGACCAGACCCCAATGGCGGATACGGCCGTCTTCCTGCACCATGGTGCAGATGGGATCGGCTACCACCGCCCGGCACATTTCCAGCGTCAGATAAGGGCGCTTTCGCAGCACCTGCTCCACGAAATAACGCGTTGCCGGCATCACTCCGTCGCCGCGCGCTGCCCATCCAGCAGCGGCTTAAGGTAATGCCCCGTAAAGCTTCTTGCATTCCTCACCACCTGCTCCGGCGTCCCTTCCGCGACAATCTCCCCGCCGCGCACGCCGCCTTCGGGGCCAAGGTCGATGATCCAGTCCGCCGTCTTGATGACGTCGAGGTTGTGTTCGATCACCACGACCGAATTGCCCTGATCGACCAGGCGGTGAAGCACTTCCAGCAATTTGCGCACGTCTTCGAAGTGGAGGCCGGTGGTCGGCTCGTCGAGAATGTAGAGCGTCTGCCCGGTGGAGCGGCGGGCGAGTTCCTTGGCGAGCTTCACGCGCTGGGCCTCGCCGCCGGACAGCGTGGTCGCCTGCTGGCCGACCTTGACATAGCCCAGACCCACTTCGTTGAGCATGTGCATCTTGTCGCGGATGGGAGGCACGGCTTTGAAGAACTCCTCCGCATCCTCAATCGTCATGTCGAGCACGTCGGCGATGGAGTGGCCCTTGAACTTCACTTCCAACGTCTCGCGGTTGTAACGCTTGCCGTGGCATTCCTCGCAGGTGACGTAAACGTCGGGCAGGAAATGCATCTCGATCTTGATGAGGCCGTCGCCCTGGCACGCCTCGCACCGGCCGCCCTTGACGTTGAAGCTGAAGCGCCCCGCCTTGTAGCCGCGCGCCTCCGATTCCGGCAGACCGGCGAACCAGTCGCGGATCTGAGTGAAGGCGCCGGTATAGGTTGCCGGGTTGGAGCGCGGGGTGCGGCCGATCGGAGACTGATCGATCTCGATCACCTTATCGCACATCTCCAGGCCCGTCACCCGGTCATGCGGCCCTGCGATCACGCGCGCGCCGTTAAGCGTGCGCGCGGCGACGGCGTGCAGCGTATCCAGCGTAAGGCTGGACTTGCCTGAGCCGGAAACCCCGGTGACGCAGCAGAACGTGCCGAGCGGAAACTTCGCGGTGACGCCGGTAAGGTTATTGGCCCGCGCGTTCTCCACCGTGACGAAATGGCCGTTGCCCTTGCGGCGCTGCTTCGGCACCTCGATCCGGCGCACGCCGGTGAGGTACTGGGCGGTGAGGCTTTTCGTGCTGGCGAGCACCTGCTCCAGCGTGCCTTGCGCCACCACCTCTCCCCCATGGACGCCGGCGCCGGGGCCAAGATCCACCACATGATCGGCAGCGCGGATCGCATCCTCGTCATGCTCGACCACGATCACCGTATTGCCCAGATCGCGCAGGCGCTTCAGCGTTTCCAGCAGCCGGTCATTATCGCGCTGATGCAGGCCGATGCTCGGCTCGTCCAACACGTAAAGCACGCCGGAAAGGCCAGAGCCGATCTGGCTGGCAAGCCGGATGCGCTGGCTCTCCCCGCCCGACAGGGTTCCGCTGGTGCGATCAAGATTGAGGTAATCCAGCCCCACATTGTTCAAGAAGCCCAACCGTTCGTTGATCTCCTTGAGAATGGCGTGTGCGATCTGTCTCTGCTGGTCCGTCAGCTTGCTTTCCAGCACGCCGAACCATGCGAAAGCATCGGCCACCGAGAACCGCGCCGCATCGGCAATGTCGCTGCCGCCGACCTTCACGCTCAGCGCCTCGGGCTTAAGGCGCTTGCCGTGGCAGGTTTCACAGGGCTGCGCGGTCTGGAACTTGCCCAGTTCCTCACGCATCCATGCGCTGTCCGTCTGGAGCATGCGGCGGTTAAGATTGCCGATCACCCCTTCGAACGGTTTAGTGACGGTATATTCCTTGCGCCCGTCCTTAAACGTCAGCGGCACGGGCTTTCCAGCGGTGCCGTAAAGGATCACCAGCTTCACCTCGCCGGGCAGGTCATGCCAGGGGGTGGCGAGGTCAAACCCGAAATGCGCGGCAAGGCTGGCGAGCACCTGCATATAATAGGGGCTGGGCGGATTGGACTTGGCCCAGGGCACCACCGCGCCCTGCTTGAGCGTCAGCGCCTCGTTCGGGACCACCAGTTGCGGGTCGAACAGCAGCTTCTCCCCCAGGCCATCGCAAGCCGGACAGGCGCCCTGCGGCGCGTTGAAGCTGAACAGGCGCGGCTCGATCTCCTCAATCGTGAAGCCGGAGACCGGGCACGCGAACTTTTCGCTGAACACGATGCGGTTGGGGGGGAGGCCGGCGCCTTTCAAGCTCCCGTCCCGCTTGCGGGAGGGGGACTGGCCGGCAAGCTCCGCCACCGTCCCATCCGCCAGGTCCACGTACGCCAGTCCCTCGGCCAGCTTGAGCGCCTGTTCGAAGCTGTCTGCCAGGCGGGTCTGGATGCCGTCCTTCACGGCGATACGGTCAACCACCACCTCGATGTCGTGCTTGTATTTCTTGTCGAGGGCGGGCACGTCCTCGATCGCATACATTTCTCCGTCGATGCGCACGCGGGTGTAGCCGGCTTTCTGCCATTCGGCCAATTCCTTGCGGTATTCCCCCTTGCGCCCGCGCACCACGGGAGCGAGCAAGTACAGCCGCGTGCCCTCGGGCAGCGCCATCACCCGGTCGACCATGTTGGAGACCGTCTGCGCCTCTATCGGGAGGCCCGTGGCGGGCGAATACGGCACCCCCACCCGCGCCCAGAGCAGGCGCATGTAATCCCATATCTCCGTCACCGTGGCGACCGTGGAGCGCGGGTTGCGACTGGTGGTCTTCTGCTCGATCGAGATCGCGGGGCTCAGCCCGTCGATATGTTCGACATCGGGCTTTTGCATCATTTCCAGGAACTGGCGCGCATAAGCGCTGAGCGATTCCACATAGCGGCGCTGCCCCTCGGCATAGATCGTGTCGAACGCCAGGCTGGACTTGCCGGAGCCCGAAAGCCCGGTGATGACGATCAGCTTCTCCCGCGGGAGCGCGATGTCAAAACCCTTGAGATTATGCTCGCGCGCGCCGCGAACCGTGATGTGGGAAAGACTCATGGAGGAGATATGTTCCAGATTTGTTCGCGTCAAGCAAGAGGGGGACGCGGCGCCGCCGTTCCCGCAGAGATAAGCGGCGAACCGCTCATCGCAATGCCTTTGCAATGCGCAGGCGGCTCCGGCACAATAAGCGCATAGGTGGAAGGGACTTGAATACATGAGGGAATTGCGCATTCTGACGGTGCTCGCGCCAATCGTGCTGGGCATTGCTGCGCCGCTTATTTCCACGCCGGCGTTGGCCGATGATCCCAATGACCCGGAAATGGCCTCGAGCGCGGCGCGCGCGCGGGATCGCGCCATCATTCGCAAGCTTAACGAGGACCAACTGGCATACGTGCGCGAACGCGACGCCCGCTATGCGCAGGGATGGGACGACTATCGCCGCGCTTCCAGCGATCGCGACGGCGAGGCTTATGCTGACGATCCCACGCCGCGCAAACGCCGCGGCGCGCCGCGCGATGATGATGGCTATGCCTCCGCCAACAGCGAGTACCAGGCGGCGATGGCCGAATGGCGCGAAGACGTGGCCGCCTGCCGCGCCGGCTATTATGAGCATTGCGCCCGCTGATCTCGACTCCTGAATATCTGCGGAAATGCGAACCGGGGCCAACCGGGGAAAATCCCGGCCGGATCGTGGGCAATCGTACGCGAACGCGGCACGAAATGCCCATGCCTGCCCTAACGAAGACCGGCCTGCGCCTGTTCGTGGCAACGGCCTTGCCGCTGGCTCTTGCCGCATGCGGCGGCGGGGCGCATTTCCGCCCCGTGTCCGATACGCCAGTGCGGATCGGGCTGCCTTACACAGTGCGCGGCGTGACTTACACGCCGGCGGCCGATCCCTATTACGACATGCTCGGCTATGCGACCTGGTACGGCATTGAATCCGGCAACCAGGCGGCGAACGGCGAGCGGTTCCGCCCGGACTGGATCACCGCCGCGCACAAAACGCTGCCTCTGCCCTCCTATGTCGAGGTGACATCGCTGGACACGGGGCGGCGCATCCTGGTCCGCATCAATGATCGCGGCCCTTATGGCGAAAGCGCCAGGATCATCGACCTGTCGAAAGGCGCGGCCGAACGGCTCGGCGTGCGGGCGAGAGGCAAGGCGGCGGTGCGGGTGCGCGTGGTCGACCCGCCCGAGCGCGACCGCAAGGCCCTGCGTGAAGGCAAGCCTGCGCGCGAGCTGTCGCCGGTCCCGGCAAATACGCTGGCGAACCTGCAAGCCCAGTTCGCGCGCGGCGTGGGAACGCGGTGATGGGGCGGGAATCAGCCAAGTACATCCCCTAAGCCGCACCGTCGTGAGGTCGGGCGGCAATAGGCATGGTGCAGAAACGGGTGACGGAAAACCCCAGGAACTTCGTTGCGGTATACTTTTCCATTCCTGCAGTGTTTTTCAGCCATTCCGAGTTGAACTGCCGCCTAGCAAGGATGTTGGACTTAGGAATGACCCCATGGCCGGCCCCGCGCTTGTAGGAAATCATGTGATCCCATCAAGGCTGCTATGGGAAACCGCCTCAAACGCGTTCTTATCTTGAAGCCGGATTGTCCTATCACTGATAACCTAAAATGGGGATCAAGATTCCCCCCAAATCCTTCGCGTATAATTCCTTCCCCTGCCATCTACGCTAAGTCTCGCATTTTCCGGACTGCCTGCCCGACAATCAGGCGTTTTCCGTTAGTGCATCACTCTGTGCCGCCAACCCCGGATCACAGCTTTAACCGGTCAGTCCTACTTCCAGACAAAAGTCCGCCGGTCTCAATGTCTTTGCACGTCGGACACTGCCGCGCTGTAGAAGTCCCGCGTGGCGGTCGCCGGTTACGAGAAAATCCGCATCGCTGGCGAGCACCATGCTCAGCAGAAAATTGTCGTCAGGATCGGCCGTATCCACGCCGTCAGGCAGCGCCGGCAGTGGGTCCAGCATGGCGGCGCGATCGAGATTGTTTATCATGGTGCCGATGCGATGGTTCGGCAGGATTGCCTTGAGCTTAGGGTAGCGACTTATCCGCCGCAGCTCATCGAGTTGCAGGCGGGAGGTGACCAGCTCGAAGCGGCCACCGCGCCATGCCCGATAGATTGTCTCGGGCGGACTGCGTCGTGAGATTAGGGCGGCGACCAGGACATTGGTGTCCAAAATCACGCGCATCAGTTATGGCGCGCCCATTGGACGGCTTCGTCTATCAGGGCCGTAAGGTCCGCTTCACCGATTTCGGCGGCGGCGTCCTTGGCGTGCTCCACGGCCTGTTCGAACAGATAGGTTCGAACTGCCTGTTCGATAAAGCGTGAAAGGTCACCCTTGCGACCTCCTCCTTGGGCGGCAAGGAACATCCGCACGGATTGGTCCGTGTCGGACGATACGGCGATGTTCCAGCGAACAGAAGACATGGCATGTTCCGATGCTTAAGCGTTTTCACACATATACACCGATATGAGCAATATTTCAAACTCGCTTGGGTCCGCTCGTAGCTCGCCTCCGACAGGTTAGCGGTGTGAAAGATGTGTTTCCCGTCAGCGGCCGCCTCCGAGGAACAGTACGCTTCCGAAATATCCGCGGCGTTGGCGGCTCCGGAAAGGCGGCTTCCAGCGACAAAAGACGAGGTCGGGACATTATGGGCCGTTTTCGCCAATCCGCAGGTCGGAAAGTCCAAGTGGCGCCGCGCGCTCACCGGTTCCTCTGCGCGGGAAAGAAACCGGCGGCGCGGGCTAGGCGGCGTGGACAAATTCCCCGCAGCCACGGCTGGAGTCAAAAGCCGTCAATTCAAGGAGGTAAGACGAAGGCGTATGTCGATACGTCAAGTCGAACTGACGCGGAAGTGGCGGCTTTTGGCCCAGCCCCTGCGGGGTTGCCCTGTAATAGGCCCCGGCGGCGTTGCGCGGCCTTGAAAGAGGCCCACTCTGTCTGCGGCCCCGCGCCTTGCCAGGGCCTATTACAGGGCAACCGTGGCTGCAGGGAATTTGTCCACGCCGCCTAGTCGTTCAGGCCGTCTCCAGTTCCGCGTAAGCTTCCGCTTCCTTGCCGATCAGGATATCGGCGAGGAACCAGTAAGCCTCGCCCCAGGCGGCGAGCACTTCGTCAGTGGCGGCTTCTTCGCCCAACACGTCGCGGATGGCGGGCAGCAGGGCTTCGGCGACATAAGGATAGTGCTCAGCCTTCACGCCGGTCTCGACGTGGCGCTGAACCATGCGCTGAACCGGGCCGGTCAGGTTCTGCAGCTTGTCCACATTCTGCGCATAAGCGAGGATCGCGGCAGCGAGGCGGCGGGGCTGCTCGCCCGATTCCTGCGCGGCCTGATCGAACAGGTCCTTGACCTCCTCATTCACGAACAAGCGCTCGTACATGCGGGTGGTGATGGCGACACCATGCGCCTGAAGCGCAGGAGCGGTCGCCTTTACGATGGCGATGGTCTGTTCGGAAAGCGGTGCGGTCATGCAAATTACCCCCTCTGCTAAAACATGCTATTCTGATGCATCTATACAGGGGCCGGAAAAGATGTAAATAGGGTGCATCATTAATTCACGTCGACAACGGAGGGAGCCCCCGTCTTGCGCCTGACCGCGCATACCGATTACGCGCTGCGCATCCTGCTGCACGCCGCGATAACGGCGAACAAGGATGCGCAAGACCTGCTGTCCATCGCCGAAGTGGCAGATAGCCACGCGATCTCGCGCAATCACGCGATGAAGGTGGTGAACCTGCTGGCCAATGCGGGCCTGCTGGAAACCGTGCGCGGACGCGGCGGCGGATTTCGCCTGGGCAAGCCCGCTGCCGAGATCCGGCTGGGCGACGTGGTCCGCC
>NZ_DAIMZT010000008.1:0-64237 GCF_036733805.1 Novosphingobium sp.
ACACGGACCGCGACCGCATAAGCGCCGCCGTGGGTGAAGCCGAACTGCTCAGCGCGGGCGAGATCGTCACGATTCTTGCCGAACGCTCGGACGGTTACACCGATGTCGCGCTGGCCTGGTCGGCGGCGGTCGCCTTGCTTGCACTTGCGTTGCTGGCGATCGCGCCGGATTTCTATCTGGGAATTTACGACCGCATCCTGGCCGGCTGGGGGCACGAATGGACGCCGCGCGCGATACTGACGCTGGCGGCGGGGGTCGCTGCGGTCAAATTCGGCGCGATGATGCTGCTTCAGCTCTGGCAACCGCTGCGGTTCTGGCTGATTCCGCCACCGATCAAGACCATGCGCGTACATGACCGTGCCCTGCGCGCCTTTCGCATCGGCGCCGAAAGGCGCACCAGTGGCCGAACCGGCATTCTCATTTATCTTTCGATGCGAGAGCGCCGAGCAGAGATCGTGGCGGATGAAGCCATATCCTCAAAGGTCGATCCGCAAGTATGGGGAGACGCCATGAACGCCATGCTGGTCGAACTTGGCCAGAGCCGCATCGCCGATGGCATGATAGCAGCGATCCGCAAGGTGGGCGCTGTGTTACAGGTGCACGTGCCCCGCGCCGCCGATGACGTGAATGAACTTCCCGACCGCCTCATCGAAGTATGACCCCCGCATGACGCTCGCCGACCATTACGATGCCGACAAACCCGAAGAAATCATGTGGGAAGGCCGCTTCATCACTGCTAAACGGCGGGGGCGATGGGAATATGTTGGCCGTTCGCGTGGCATAACCGCCGCGGTCATTCTGGCGGTCGATGTGGAAGACCACGTCATCCTGGTCGACCAGTATCGAGTTCCCCTTGGATGTCGCTGCATCGAGCTTCCCGCCGGGCTTGTGGGAGATCATGACCACACCGCCGGGGAGGACGCAAGCATCGCCGCCGCCCGCGAGCTGGAGGAGGAAACCGGCTATCGCGCCGGGAGAATGGAGAAAATCGGCGAGTTCTTTTCCTCCCCCGGCATGGTCAGTGAAAGCTTCACCCTGTTTCGCGCGTATGATCTGGCGAAAGTGAGTGAGGGCGGCGGGGTCGATAGCGAGGACATCGTCGTCCACCGCGTGCCCTTATCCGGGATCGCAAAGGCGGTCACCGACTGGCAGGGGGCCGGCTATGCGATGGACGTGAAGATGCTGGCCCTGCTGGGCCCCTGGCTGTTGCGCTGAGATGCGAACGCGCTTCGGAATCTGTCAGCGCAAGGCTCATTATGCAAGGGAGGAGGCGGCGCTGAAAGCCGCTGCGAACGCCCCCTTCCCGCTCCGCCCCTATCGCTGCGCTCTATGCCGCAACTATCATCTGACCAGCCGCACCAAGGGTATGCGCCTGCCGCAGTTCGAGATCGAGCGACGACGGGCCGCGAAGCTCAGCCCGTCTTCATCCCCGCCCGCCCTGCAGATGAGCGAGGTTCAAAGTGTCGTGAAGATCGCGCCGAAGTCCTTGGCGCCATTGCCGCCCTCGACGAAAGCCTCATAAATCTTCGTCGCATGCTGGCCGAGTGGGACATTCGCGCGTGCGCCTTGCGCGCCTTCCATGGCCAGGCGCAGGTCCTTCAGCATCAGTGCTGAAGCAAACCCGCCCTGGTAGTCATTGTCCGCCGGGCTGGCAGCGCCGACGCCGGGAACGGGGGTATAGTCGTTCAGCGACCAGCAGTAGCCGGTCGACTTCGAACTGATCTCGTAGAATTTCTGTGGCGAAAGACCTGCCTTCTCCGCCAACGCCATCGCCTCGCACGTGCCGATCATGTGGATCGCGAGCAGCATGTTGTTGCACATCTTGGCGACTTGGCCACTGCCGATCTGTCCGGCGTGAATGACTGCCTTGGCCATGGGCTTCAACACCGCCTCGGCCTTGGCAAACGCCTCCGCAGTTCCTCCGACCATGAAGGTGAGCGTACCGCCGTTAGCGGCCGCGATGCCCCCCGAGACTGGCGCGTCGACCATGATATAGCCCGCGTCCCCGGCAAGCTGGGCGACTTCACGTGCGGTTGCCACATCAATGGTCGAGCAATCAAGGAAGAGCGCGCCTTTCGGGGCCTTGCCGATCACGTCGGCGGTGTAAACCGACTTCACGATGCCCCCATTCGGCAGCATCGTCACCACAGCATCCGCTTCCGCTACCGCTTCGGGCACCGTGGAGAACGTCTCGCACCCGTGTTCCCGGGCTTTCGCAAGCGCCGCTTCGGAAAGGTCGAATGCGTGGACCTGATGGCCAGCCTTGACCAAGTTCGCAGCCATCCCGCCGCCCATGTTGCCAAGGCCAATGAACGCAATCTTCATGTGAAATTCTCCACTCCGTTATCCCATTCGCTGGGACAGTTATCTCGACGCTTGGCTCATCTACCCTTCCAGACGCCGGGGCGCTTCTCGACGAAAGCCTTCATGCCTTCGGCCTTGTCCTCCGTGGCGGTGAGCACCTGGAACATGCGGCGCTCCATGACCATGCCGGCATTGAGCGTGGTCTCGAAAGCCATGTCGACCAGTTCCTTGTTCATCATCGTCGCCAGCGGCGGCATCGCAGCGATCGTCTCGCCCGCCTTCAACGCTTCCTCGAGCAGCTTGTCGGCGGGCACGACACGGCTGACCAAGCTCGCGCGCTCGGCCTCCGCCGCGTCCATCATGCGGCCGGTGAGGCACATGTCCATCGCCTTGGACTTGCCGACGGCGCGCGTCAGACGCTGCGACCCGCCCATGCCCGGCGCAACGCCCAATTTGATCTCGGGTTGGCCAAATTTCGCGGTTTCCGAAGCGATGATGAAATCCGCCATCATCGCCAACTCGCAGCCGCCGCCCAGGGCAAAACCGTTGACCGCCGCGATCCAGGGTTTACGAACGGCCTTGACGAGCTGGCTGGTCCAACCCGCGAAGAAGTCTTCCGAATAAAATTCGGCGCTCTGCTTGTCGGACATTTCCTTGATGTCAGCACCGGCGGCGAAAGCCTTGTCACCCGAACCGGTGATGACGGCGCAAAGCTGCGTCGCATCGCTCTCGAACTTGCCGAACGCATCGATCAGTTCGGCCAGCACCTGTGAATTGAGCGCATTAAGCGCTTGCGGGCGATTGAGGGTAATGAGGGTAACCGCCCCTTTCTGTTCGACCAGGATCGTTTCGTAGTTCATATGGGCTTCCATTCCTCTTCAGCAGGGAGAGGCGCGAAAATCGCGTCCAGCATCTCTTCGGTCACATGCTCGGGCGTGTCGGGATTCCATTGCGGAGCGTTGTCCTTGTCAACGATCACCGCGCGCACGCCTTCGGCAAAATCCGGCAACGTCAGGACCCGCGAGCCGATGCGGTATTCCATTGCCATGTTCTGAGCAAAAGTCTCTAACCGCGCGCTCTCGGCAAGCTGACGCAGGGCGACCTTGCAAGCCTGCGAGCTCTTGGTCCGCAGCGTTGCCAGCTCCCTTACCGCCCACTCGCCATCATCGGCTTCGAGCGAAGCCAGAACGCTTTCCAGCTCGTCCGACGCGAAGTGTTTGCGAATCGCCACGCCGTGGGCCGCGATCCTGGGTTCTGGCGGCGTGACCGCCAACGCCGCCAGAACGCCGCCGATTTCATGCCCGGCAGCGATGCGCTGCTTCGCCTCCGGCAGTGTTTCAGACGGCAGATAATGCGATGCAAGGGCCGCCCAGAGGCATTCCGAACCATCGAGGCGCGCGCCTGTAAGGGCAAGGAACTGACCCACCCGGCCATCGAGCCGCGAAAGATACCAGCCGCCGCCAACATCGGGAAACAGGCCGATACCGGTCTCAGGCATGGCAAAGCGCGTGTTCTCGGTGGCAACGCGATATTTCGCGGGTTGCGAGATGCCGACACCACCCCCCATGGTGATGCCGTCCATGAAAGACACCACCGGCTTTTCGTATGTGAAAAGCTGATGATTCAAGCGATACTCGTCAAAGAAGAACTCGCGGCCGGCGGTGCCGCCATCCTCCAGCGCGGACCGCCGCAGCAAGTTGATGTCTCCACCCGAGCAGAACCCCCTGCCCTCGGCATGGTCGATCATCACGACCTGGATGTCGGGATTATCCGCCCATTCCGCCAGCGTCGCCGTCATCGCCTGACACATGCCCAGCGTCAGCGCGTGGATCGCCTTTGGGCGATTGAGGGAAATGACGCCGGCAATTCCCTCGCGCCGGATCAGCAGTTCCTCGCTCATCTGCGCACTCCGCCTGCTCTCAGTCGCTTGGCCACGTCAGACATCGCAGTCACTTCAACAGATCCCGGCCGATAATCATGCGCATCACCTCGTTAGTGCCTTCAAGGATGCGATGGACGCGCAGGTCCCGCCAGAAACGCTCGATCGGGTAATCCTTCAGATAGCCGTAACCGCCGAACATCTGCAGAGCGCCATCGACGACGGCGGAGCCAGTATCGCTGGCAATCATCTTGGCCATCGCGGCAAAGCGCGTCTTGTCAGGCGAGCCGGCCGTGACTTTCGCTGCGGCAAGGTAAAGCAGCGCCCGGGCCGCTTCCAGTTCGGCAGCCATTTCCGCCAGGCGGAACTGCGTGTACTGGAAATCAGCGATAGGCTGATCGAACTGCTTGCGATCCTTCACATACTGGATCGCTTCATCAAGGCATCGCTGGGCTCCGCCCAGAGAGGCGGCGCCAATATTCAGGCGGCCCCCATCCAGCCCGGCCATGGCGAATTTGAAACCGTCGCCTTCGGCGCCGACCCGGTTCTCCAGCGGCACCCGGCAGTCCTCGAAAATGACTTGAGCGGTAGGCGAAGCATTCCAGCCCAGTTTCTTCTCGGGCGCGCCGAAGCTGAGGCCAGGCGTATCCTTCTCCACCACGAAGCACGAAATGCCCCGCGACTTGTGTTCACCCGTGCGCGCCATGACGAGGTAGACATCGTTATAGCCGCCGCCCGAGATGAACTGCTTGGTCCCGTTGAGCACATAATAATCGCCGTCCAGGCGCGCCGAGGTCTTGAGCGCCGCGGAATCGGAGCCGGAGCCGGGTTCGGTAAGGCAGTAGGAGCCGATCGTCTCCATCGTTATCAGCGCAGGAAGATAACGTTCCTTCAGTTGCCGATCGGCGAAAGCATCGATCATCCACGCGACCATGTTGTGGATGGAGATGTAAGAACTGGTGGCGGGACAGCCATAGGCCATGGCTTCCATGATGAGGGCCGCATCGAGCCGCCCCAGGCCAATGCCCCCGCCCTCTTCCGAAACATAGATTCCGCCAAAGCCCAGTTCGCCCGCGGCCTTCCACACATCGATCGGATAGTGATGCTTTTCGTCCCACTCTGCCGCGAATGGCGTAATCATGTCGGCGGTGAACTTGCGCGCGGTCTCCTGGATCGCGATCTGGTCTTCGGTCAGCCCGAACTGCTGCGTCATTTCAGCCCCGTTTCCATTGTTTCAAGCCTCTTATGGACATTTCGTGTAAGTCAGTGGTGCCGGCGCTGCATCCGGTCCGGTATCCTTGCGGACGAGAGTTTTCCCCCCATCATGCGATGAAAGCGCCACGTCGAGGTTCCAGCTCTGACCTTCGCCGCTGAAATCGAAGGAAGCAGTCACGCTCCCCGGCCCGCTGGCTTTGATCTCCGCGAGTTTTGCAACGGCTTCGTAAAACACAAGCTGGTAGGCGCTTACCGTCAGCAACCCCTTGGCATCCCCCTTCGTGCTGGTGCAATCTGCCGGGGAAAGCCCCCAGCGCCCTCGCAGTTCCGGCGGTATGCCGTCATCGTTTTCCACCGAGGCCGTCGTAACGGCTGTTTCCGTCGCTTCCTCCGTCGCCGGCTCGCTGCTGATCGATGGTTCAGGCGCCTTTTCGCCGCCGCCGGAACAAGCGGTCAGCGCAATCGCAAGCGCGGCAGCGACGGTCAGCGGAGTTGCTTTCATCGGCCCTTTCCCTTACCGTTCGAGAACGATCCAGAACAACCGGATCGCTCCCAATTCCTGCAAAAGTTTCAGCCGACCAGTTCGATGATGTCCTTGCCGAAAAGCTCCTCGTCGCTCGGGATGACCTTTGTCGTGGCCAGCGGTTTGGAAACCCAGGTCTCATTGATAAGATCACGCCAGGTGACGTTGTTGTTGGTGGCGTTGCCGCCCCAGGAACCGCAGCCCAGCGAGAAGGTCTGGCGCATGCCATTCCACACGTTGCCCGAGTTCGAGGCCGACTGCGGCTGATTGACCATCACGCGGCTGGTCTTGGTGCCTTCGGCCAGCTTCATGATGTTCTCATCACTCGTGGAGTAAATCCCGCAGGAGTGGCCCTGCCCCTGATAGCCCTGGATGGCGTTGGTCAGGCGGATCGCTTCATCGATGTCCTTGGCGCGGTAGAGAGCCATGGTCACGGTCATCTTCTCGCCAGAGAACTTGTAGTCCGGGCCGTAGCCGGTTTCCGGCACGATGAAGAACGCGGTGTCCTCCGGGATGGCGAAGCCGGCATAGTCGGCGATGAACTGCGGCGACTGGGCGACGACCTTGGCGTTGATGTGCTCACCGTCTTCCCAGATGGCGTTCTGCAGCTTAGTCTTGTTCTCACCCTCGATGATGAAGCCACCCTTGGCCTTCAGCTTTTCGAGCATGGTGTCATAGATCGCGTCGAGCAGGATCACCGAATTGTCTGACGAGCAAGATGCGGCATAATCCAGGGTCTTCGAAAGCAGGATCTTGCTTGCGGCGTCGTCAAGATCAGCCGTGTCATCAACGGTGATGACCGCGTTGCCTACGCCCACGCCCAACGCCGGGGTGCCCGAGGAATAGGCCGCCTTCACCATCGGCGTACCGCCGGTGGCGAGAATACGGTCACACTGCTTCATCACCTCGTTGGTCTTCTCGACCGAGGGCTGCTCGATCGGGATCACGAGGTCGGCAGGCGCGCCCATCTTCACCAGCGCGTCGCGCATCAGGTTACAGATCTTGGTATTGATGAACTTGGCGCGCGGATGCGGGCAGATGATGATCGAGTTACGGCCCTTGACGGCGCTTATCGCCTTGATGACGGGGGTTGCCTCCGGGTTGGTCGAAGGCGAAAGCGCGCCGATGACGCCGACAGGCTTGGCGATCTTGACGATGTTGCGTTCGGGGATTTCCTCGATCACGCCGACCGACTTATCGTCGATGATATCATACAAGGTGGCGCGGGTCTTAACCGAGATCTTCTTGAACTTGCCCTCGTAATTGCCGAGCTGCGTTTCCTCGACCGTTTCGCGGGCGATTTCCTCGTCCATGCCCGGCTTGCACACAGCATAGACCATGCCCCTGATCCAGCGATCGACCTGTTCCTGAGTCGCGTTCTCGATCTGGGCCTGAGCCGCTCGCGAACGCGCCACGATCTCGGCGACTTCCACAGCGACGGGGGTTTCGGCGATAAGTTCAGCGGTGGCCATGTGCTTTTTCCCTAGGTGTTCCGCGCCGCTCCCGCGTCATCGGGCCGTCACGGTCAGGTGGTTCTCGGACCAGCGACGCTTAGGCGTCAAACCAGCCCCTTGCAGGTGCTCCACTGCACTTTTGAGCGTCCGAACGCAAGCAATTTAAGCGCGCGATTAAAATCCGGCGCGCTGAGCCACACGAAGTTTCGCCCTAGCGGAAATTTGAGCTACTGGACCACCATCAGCCAACGGCGTGATATCCGAATCGCGATCTGACAAGGAACACCGTACGTGAGTGAGACAACCTTCGACCCGGCCGCTTTTCGCAAGGTGCTCAGCAACTATCCCACCGGGGTATGCGTGATTACCGCATTGGACGAAGAAAAACCGGCCGGCATGGTCGTAGGCAGCTTCACTTCCGTTTCGCTCGACCCGCCACTGGTCGGCTTCTTTCCGGACAAGTCCTCAACATCCTGGCCGCGGATCGAGAAGACCGGCCACTTCTGCGTCAATGTCCTCGGCAGTGACCAACAGGACGTCTGCCGTGCGGTTAACGCCAGGGGAGAGGCGAAATTCGTCGGGGTGGAATATGTCGTGTCGGAGCACAATTTGCCGATCATCGCCAATTCGATCGCCTGCATCGAATGCCGGCTTTATTCGGTGACCGAGGCGGGGGACCACTGGTTCGTACTGGGCAAGGTTTTGCGCATGGAAACCGTGCGCGATGACGATCCGATGCTGTTCCATCGCGGTCGTTACGGCGGTTTTGCAGAAATAATGTAGACTCGCCGATATCTATCAGCGGCTTCGGAAAAATCCTGAACTTCAGCCGACAGACACAGACGACGCCAGCGGCCTGTCCTCCAAGAAAGACCCGCGCGATCTTTTCCGGCGTTTGAGGCCAATCAGCGGCCGCAGCGGGCCGATTTCCCGGCCGACGAGATAGAACAGCCATGACCCCGCCGTGACGGCGCCTAACAGCACCAGGAACTCAGGCAAAGCCGCCAGCCCCCAGTCCCGGATTGCATAAATGACGAACACCATCACTGTCTGATGCGCGATGTAGACGGGGAATACCGCTTCGGCGAGCGTGGCGCGCCAGCGACCGTCGCGATTCCAGTACCGGTCAGCGATGCCGAACAGGGCGATCACCATACCCCAGCACTGCATCGCCTTCGCCATCGATAACGGCTGATCCCACGTGCGCGGGGTAGCCACGTTGCCGGGATAGAGCCAGGCTTCGACAACCACGAAAGCATAACCCGCAAGCCCCAGAACAAGCGCCCATTTCCACTGCTGTCCGACAGCCAGGCGGAGCGGTTCCGAGCCCCGCAGCAGGAAGCCGAACAGGAACATCGCGCCGTAATGCAAATGCGCGGAGCGATCGATGAAGAGGCTGTGGACGTCCGTCCAGCCGTAATCCAGCGATCGGATCGCGAATATTCCAACAGCACCAAGAGGCAGCAATGCCGGACTGGCAAGAACCCGTTCCGCTCTTCGACGGAACGCCTCCCGCCAGGCTGCCGGGAGCATCATCAGCGCCCCACACAGAGCGACGGTGTATGCCAGGAGGTAAATCACGAACCACAAGTGCATGGTGGCTGGAAGATATTCCTTGCCTACCCAGCTAAAGCTGAAAGCGTCATGGAGCAGAAAATAACCGTAGCTCTGACTATATCCGCTGTGAATCAAGCCCATGAAAGGTTGCGGAGGCACGACCACCGTGAGACCGAACAACAATGGAATGCCCAGCCGAAGCAGCCGGCTTTTCAGAAAGCTCCCGGTATTGCCGTCCTTGTCGCACAATGCCGCACTCGCATAGCCGGAAATGGCGAAGAGCAGCGCGAGCCGCCAGGCGCTAAGGCTGAGAAGCGGGATTTCCACCCAGTTCACCACGCCGCGAGACGGCGTTTGATAGCCCCAGGGGGTGAAGGAAAAGCCCACATGATAGAAGATCAGCAACACAAACGCGCCGATGCGCAGCCAATCCATTCCGTAGTGGCGTTGCGTTGAAACGCGCTTCATTACTTCCCAGTTCGCGGGTGACACCCCGGTTCCTTAGGCGCGTTGCCACGGCTTCGCAATCTGCCGATCGTAACCTGATCGCTAACACGCCCCTGTCCGTCGAACCTTCGCCGCCGCTTTCATCTGGTTCGCCAGCCTGCAATATTGACTTCCCTCCGCGCTCCCTTTCCTTAATGCGCCATCCATGGGTGCATGATCGAATATTCTAAATGACCGCCTTGAAGCACCGCTCCGAAGGACCGCCGATGAATGCCCCCTCCGCGCGCATGACCATTACAGAGATAGCCGAGCTTGCCGGCGTTTCGAAGAAGACGGTCAGTCGCTACTTCAATCACGCCGAATTGCTGAGCGAGGAAACCCGCGCGAAGATCGAGACGGTCATTGCCGAAACCGGTTTCGTGCCCAATGCACAGGCACGCGCGCTGGCTCTTCAGCGCAATTTCCTGATCGCCCTCGTGCATGACGGCTCGGATCGCGGGATCCTCGAACTCGTGCAAGACGGCATTGGGAGCGCGCTTGAAAACAGCGAGTTCGCGTTGGTGCTTCAGCCTATGGCCGCCGATAATGCGTCGACGCGCTTGCGTGCGCTGCTAGATCGTCTGCGGCCGACCGGCGTGATCCTGATCCCGCCCTTATCGGAACGCCAGGACCTTGCCGCGCTTTGCGCGGATGCGCAGGTGCATTGCGTCAGACTTGGCCAGGTTCGCGGAGACTATGGCCTTACCTGTGATGACCGCCGCGCTGCGGCGCAATTGGTCGATTGGCTAGTACGTTTGGGGCATCGTCGCATCGGCCTCGTTGGAGGGCCGGAAAGCTCTCTAACCGCACAACAGCGGGAATTGGGTTATTTGGACGCGATGGCCGACCACGGGCTCGACCGCGGCCCTTCGCTTATCGTCGCCGGGGATAATACGTTTGAGTCGGGTATTTCGGCCGGCCGCCTGCTGCTGGAAGTCAGCCCACGCCCCACGGCCATCATCGCTTGCAACGATGAGATGGCCGCCGGCGTGCTCAATGCAGCGGCGCAGGCTTTGGTGGCCGTCCCCTCGACGCTGTCAGTGGTGGGCTTCGACAACGCTTCGCTCGCCGCTCGAACGGTGCCTCCACTTACGTCGATGCACGTGCCCTGGAGCCTGATGGCGCAGGAAGCGGTTGCGCGCATCACTGCAGACCATGATGACTTGCATGCTGCAGCCCGATTTGCAGCGGAATTGATTATCCGGGATTCCGTAGAACCCGTAACCGCAACATAGGCTGCATCTCACCGTCCGCCGTCAGAGGGGGACAGCAGCGACGGCGAGTGGCGAGTGCGGTTGCCTTCGCCCCCGGTGTTGGTACAGACTATGTCTGAAAAGCGCGGAAAACAATTCGGCACCGTTGGGCATCAGTTGCCGTTCAGCGAAAAACGGCCATAGGCGCTTCGTTTCGGCAATCCAGGAATCGATTCGAGCGACGATGGGACTACCAGTCTTCTTTGACCCCACTGGCCGCCGCAGCCGCTGGTCAAAACGCGCCGTGGCGTTAATTATCGCCGTGGTCGCCGCCGGCGCGCTCGCCTTCGCTTCCACCTTGATTTTCGTGCGCCCGGAGCGTGAGATTAGCTTGCGGCTGCCGCAACCCCGCGCATCGGAACTCCGCGGCATCCAGCCTCGCCATGGCTGGGCCGCCTGGCTGCCTCATGCTCGTCGCCCTGTCAAAGGCGGCACCACTCCGCTGAGCATCGGCTTTTACCTGCCGGGCGATGACGCCAGCTTCAGTTCGCTGCAGCGACATGCCGGCTCGCTTGACTGGGTCGTTCCGGCGCAAATCACTGTGTTCGGACCCACGCATCAAGTGGCGGTTGATGATGAACCGCGCTTCGACCGAGCAATGGGTGCGATGCGCGATCCGCCCAAGGTCCTACCGATGGTCCAGAATCTGGCGGACGGGGAATGGGACGCTGCGGGAGCAACCGCGCTTCTGCATGATCCGGTCCAGCGTCATGCCCTGGTCACACGTCTGGCTGACCACGTCGTAAAAGGCAGGCTTTCCGGCCTGATGATGGACTTCGAGGTGCTGCCTCCCGGCGCCATGCGCGATTATGTGAAGTTCTTGCGCGAATTGAACGCCGCGATGCCTCAGGACCGCCAGCTGGCGGTGACTGTCCCTGCCGAAACGGACCGGGCGCTTCTAATCGCCTTTGCGAAAGTCTGCGACCGCGTAATCTTGATGGCCTATGACCAGCACTGGCAAGGCGGTCTGCCCGGCCCCATCGCGTCTCAGGACTGGTTCGTCGAGAGGGTGGCGACGGCAGAGCGCATTATCGGCGGAGGCAAGCTGGTCGTCGCTCTGGGCAGCTACGCCTACGACTGGCACGGCGGCACTGCCGATGCGCTGACAATCGAAGAAGCATGGCTTGCCGCGCACGAAAGCTCAGCCCCCGTGATCTTCGATCGGTTCAGCGGGAACGCCGGCTTCGCTTATGAGGAAGACGGAGGAGAGCAGCACGACGTCTGGATGCTCGACGCCGCAACAAGCTGGAATCAATTCCAGGCGCTGAAGCGATTGGGCATAGGCGCTATCGCGATGTGGCGCCTGGGGTCCGAAGATCCGGGATTCTGGGAGGATCTGAGGGCGTTTCGTCGCGGCGGCCTACCTGACCTTACCACGCCTCGCTCCATGCTGAGCACGGAGGTTCACGGCTCCGGTGAGATTCTGCGTCTAACGGCACGTCCCGACGACGGTCACCGCGCGTTCTCTCTTGACAAGGCCGGCATGATTACCTCCGAAACCTATACCCGGATGCCGACACCCTTCGTGGTCCATCGTTGGGGCGGGGGCAATCCCAAGCTGCTCGCCCTTACTTTCGACGATGGTCCCGATCCTTCCTGGACCCCGCGTATTCTCTCGATACTGGAGAAGGAGAAAGTGCCGGCCACCTTCTTCGTCATCGGCGAGAACGCGTTGCAGCACCCCTTCCTGCTCAACCGGATGATTGCTGATGGCGATGAAATCGGCAATCATACGTATTCTCACCCCAATCTCGCGATCACCGGCCTCGGTCAGACCACGCTTGAGCTGAACGCCACGCAAAGGTTGGTGGAAGCTTATACCGGCCGTTCCATGCGGCTTTTCCGTGCGCCCTATTTCGGGGACGCCGAACCCACCACGTTGGACGAACTGGAGCCGGCGCTGGAAGCGCAAAAGGCGGGTTATACCGTCGTCGGCCTGCACGTTGATCCCAACGACTGGCAGCGGCCCGGTGCAAACACCATCGTGCAGCAAGTGATCGATCAGGTCCATGCGGTCGAGCCGGACAAGTCCCGCAACGTGATCCTTTTGCATGATGGCGGCGGCGATCGCTCCCAGACGGTAGCCGCGTTACCGCGGATCATCGCAAGCTTGCGTTCGGAAGGATATACCTTCGTTACCGCATCGCAGCTTGTCGGCGTGCCGCGGGCGCAGGCGATGCCGCGCGTAGCCGGAAGCGATCTGGCAGCAGTGCGTACCGACGTTGCCATTTTCGTGCTTCTCGCGGCGATCACGGCTATGCTTGGTTGGCTGTTCTACCTGGCGATTGCCCTGGGCTTGGGCCGCGCCGTTCTGGTGGCGGCGCTGGCTACCGTGCAGTCTCTTCGCCACCGCCCGGAGCCCCCTCAATACGAACCAACCGTTTCCGTCATCATCCCCGCCTACAATGAAGAGCGTGTTATCGTCGCTTCCGTGGCGCGTGTGTTGGCGAGCGATTATCCGGCGCTGCAAGTCATCGTTGCCGACGACGGTTCCAAGGACCGTACCAGCGAGCTGGTTCAGGAAGCGTTTGCGGACGATCCACGCGTAACGCTGCTCACGCTGGCTAATGGCGGCAAGGCCAGCGCGCTTAACCGCGCCCTGGCGGAAGCAACGGGCGAGATCGTAATCGCTCTGGACGCCGACACACAGTTTGAGCCGTTGACGATCCGTCGTCTGTCACGCTGGTTCGCTGATCCACGAATCGGTGCCGTAGCCGGCGACGCCCGGGTCGGCAATCGCGTCAACCTTGTCACCCGCTGGCAAGCGATCGAATACATCACCTCACAAAACCTCGAGCGGCGCGCCTTTGCCGGCTTTGACGCAATGACAGTGGTGCCGGGCGCCGTCGGTGCATGGCGCCGTGCCGCGCTGGATAGCGTGGGTGGCTATCCCGAAGACACTCTGGCCGAGGATCAGGACCTTACCATTGCAATCCAGCGTGCCGGCTGGCGCGTCACTTACGATCCCCGCGCCATCGCCTGGACAGAGGCGCCGGAAAGTTTCAAGGCGCTCAGCAAACAGCGCTTCCGCTGGGCCTTCGGCACCCTCCAATGCCTGTGGAAGCACAGTTCGGTTCTCTATCGCGGCAAGCCTTCGGGCCTCGCCCTTATCGGGCTTCCGCAGGCATGGCTGTTCCAAATCGCTTTTGCGGCCATCTCGCCATTGATCGACCTCGCGCTCATCGTGTCAATTGTAACCACTGTGCTGCGCGTGCATCAGCATGGCTGGCTTCAGGGCCAGGGCGATGTGTGGCGCATGATAACCTACTGGTGCGCCTTCACCGCGATTGACGCGTTCTGCGGCTGGGTCGCCTACCGCCTTGACGGCAAGGGCGTGCGCTATCCCGTGTTCTTACTCTTGGCGCAGCGCTTCATATATCGTCAGATCATGTATTGGGTGGTGCTGCGCGCGATCTCTTCGGCGATCGGCGGTTGGGTTGTCGGCTGGGGTAAGCTCGAACGTAGCGGGCGCGTCGGCGTGGGCCTCACTGCCTCAAGCCAGGAGAAGCCGGCCCGGTGACGCAAGGGCGGCTGTGGCGGAAGGCGCTGTGGTGCTCCTGACGATGCGATCTTCGTCAGAAGAAGCAGTTGAAGTTCAGCGCCCCTTGAAGACAGGCTTGCGCTTTTCAATGAACGCGTTGACCCCTTCGAGAAAGTCTTCCGTGCGCCCTGCATCGCGCTGCATGCGGCGCTCCGCCTGAAGTGCGGCCTCGAGGTCGGAATCGACCGCGTCCCAGACCAGGCGCTTGATAAAACCCAGAGAGCGTGGACCGGCGGCAAGCGTTTTCGCCACCTTCATCGCTTCCACATCAAGATCTGCTTCCGGCACGATCCGTGTGGCCAGGCCCCAGTCAAGCGCCGTTCGGGCATCGATCCGTTCGCCCAGCAGCAGCATCCGCATCGCCCGCACTCGGCCAACCGCCTGCGTGAGCAGCCAGGTCGAACCACCATCAGGCACCAAGCCGACATGGCAGAACGCGCAAAAGAAGTAGGCATTGTCAGCCATCAGCACGACATCGCCCGCCGCCGCAAAGCTGGCGCCGACGCCCGCCGCCGGGCCCCTGACAGCAGTTACAACCGGCTGCTCCATTCGCTTGATTGCCAGGATCACAGGATTGAACGCCCGGTCCAGTTGCCCGCCCACGTCGCGCATCGGATCGGAGAGCGTGTTTTGCGCGGCAGCGAGGTTGGCGCCGGAACAAAAGCCCCTGCCTTCGCCCGTCAACAACACCGCGCGAGCCTCCTTTGCGGCCCGGTCAAAAGCGTCCACCATCTCGTGGCCCATCGCCTCGGTAACGCCATTTATAGTCGTGGGATCATTAAGCGCGATACGCGCAACCCCGTCTTCGAGGCGATAGAGGATATGTTCGTAAGCCATTCAAATCCCTCCGCTCGCACCGACGAAGCGGTTCCCGAACACCGCAGCCGCTACGCCTTATCTGTAAGCGCGGCGACGAGCGCCTTGACTTTCTTCTGCCGCCATTGCGGCAGCGGCGCAACCAGCCAATAACCTCTCCGACATGGAGCTGGCGTCCCCGCCGCGCCTTGCTCTGTCGAGGCCACCAACTCGCTCACAAGGAGTGCTGGCACCCGCGCTCTGCCCAAACCGGCAAGGGCGGCCGCCAGCGCCTGCCCAGCATCGCTGACCATGATGGGCGGCTTGGCATCTTCGTCTTCAGCAACGCCGGAAGGATCGTCGACACTGCCAGGCGTCGGATCGCCTGGCCAACCGATCCAGTCACCGCTGCCCAGAGTAACCCATTCGGATTTTCCGAGGGGAATGCCCTCAAGGTCACCAGGGCCATCGGTCCAGCGCACGGCCAGGTCAAGATTGGCCTCGGTGAAATCCGTCATCTCTCCATCGACCAGCACGAAACGCACTTGCGGATTCTCAGTGCGAAAGGCAGCCAGGCGTGGCGCCAGCCAAGCCGCGAAAAACTCGCGCGGGGCCGCGATCGTGTAAACGTGGCTGGACTGCCCCGCCTGCATGGCCTGCACGGCATCTTCGAAATGCAGGAATCCCGTGCGCAATGCCGCCAATCCCGCACCAGCCTCCTCAGTCAGTTCCAGGCCCTTGCTGGTGCGGCGGAACAGGACGACCCCCAACAGATCTTCCAGAGCGCGGATCTGCTGGCCCACGGCCGCAGGTGTCACTGCAAGCTCGTCAGCGGCGCGCGTGAAGGAAAGGTGCCGGGCAGCGGCATCAAAGACGCGCAGGGCGTTAAGAGGCAAGTGCGTGCGCTTCATGCCGTTTCCCTATGCGCGCCGGCCGCGTGGGGCAACGGCATTCCTGTGGACATGCGAAAACGGCGCTATACAGGTGCCGCTCAACCGGCGGTGGCAGGCGCGGCGAGCGGGAAGAACGGTATCAATGCCCGGAATAGGCTGCCGTCACCACGCCGGAACGTATAATGTCCCTCCATGCTGCCATGTGGCGTGGACAATGGGCAACCCGAGACATAATCGTGACTGGCGCCGGGCTGAAGCATGGGCTGTTCGCCGACGACGCCTTCCCCTTCAACTGTGCTGACTTCGCCATTGCCATCAGTGATCCGCCAGTGCCGCGTCATCAATTGCAATGTGCGATCGGTGCCGTTCTCGATGCGGATATGATAGACCCAAAACCACTTGCCTGCCTCAATGCGCGATTGCTCGGGCAGGAAATTCACGGCGACACGAACGGTAAGCCCATCTGTGATCGCAGTATGCTGGAACAGTTCCTTCATCTCACGCGCCAGCCTAACGGTTAATCCTCAAGGCCACAACCGCCTTGGCGCCAACGACGCGACCAGACTGGACCCTCAGGAGATGGAGGCCGCCGCACATTCCAAGCCCCAACGAAAACCTTCCTGCAGATATTCCGTCGAAATCTTCGCATCTAGCTTCACTCTGGGTACGTCAACGATGATCCTGGTGCCAAATCCTTTCCGTGTCGGCTCACGCGCTGGCGGACCGCCGCTTTCGATCCATTCGATGCGAAATACCTCCCGCGCACCGCCATCGCGATTCAAAGACCAGCGCACTAGAACCTGGCCTTCCGGAACGGAAAGCGCTCCGTATTTCATCGCGTTGGTCCCCATTTCATGGAACGCCATCGCCAGCGCTTCGGCCGCCTTCGGCGAAAGCAGCACGTCCGGCCCCTCGCACACGATCTGCCGACGCGAATCGGCCAGCGAACGAAGCTGCGCCTCGATCATTTCCATCACAGGAATGCGCGACCAAGCCCGGCGAACCAGCAGATCCTGATTCGCGGCAAGACCGCGAATACGCTTTTCCAGTCGCTCGATGAAGTCCGGCTGGTCAGCATCGGAGCGTCGAGCCAATGATTGGATGACCGCAAGCATGTTCTTGCTGCGATGATTCACTTCCTGCAACAGCAATTCAATGCGCTGTTCGGCGTCACGCATCTCAGTCACGTCAGTATTGGTGCCGAACCAGTAAATGATGTTGCCAGCCTCATCGCGGATCGGAGTCGCCCGGGAAAGAAACCAGCGCCATTCCCCATTGGCCCCGCGTAGTGGGAACGTATCCTCCCAGTCTTCGCCCGACGCGATATGTTCGGCGAAGCGGTTGGCCACCGCCTCAACATAGTCAGGGTGATGCACGGCGCGCCAGCCCCAGCCCTGCATCTCTTCCAGCGTGGTTCCGGTGTAATCGAACCAGCGCTTGTTATACCAGAACAGCCAGCCGTCACGATCCGCGATCCAGGCAAGCTGGCTCATGTTGTCCGCCAACAGACGGAAGCGTTCCTCGCTGAGTTCGAGGCGCTTTTTTATACGGATGCTTTCAGTGATGTCGCGGGCGATCTTGCTTGCCGCGATCACCCGCCCATCGTCGCCCAACACTGGCGAGACGGTGATGGCGACATTGATCTTGGTTCCATCCTTGCGTTGACGAATGGTCTCGAACGTCGGCACGCGCTCGCCTCGGCTGATGCTGGCGATGATCCGGTCTTCCTCTTCCTGGCGGTCAGCCGGGATGAGCACACGGATATTGCACCCGATGATTTCGGACGCGCTCCAGCCAAAGATGCGTTCCGCCCCGCCGTTCCAACTCAGGATGTGGCCATCAAGCAACTTGCCGACGATCGCGTCATCGGTGGATTCGACGATCGCTGCAAGAAGCGCCGCGGGACCGGCGCCAAGATCAGCGGTGTTCAGAGCCCCGCTTTCGTCAACGCCTGATCGATATCCTCGATCAAGTCGTCCACGTCTTCGAGACCGACATTGATACGCAGCATTCCTTCCGAAATACCCATCGCCTCACGCCCCTCCGGGCCCATGTTGTGGTGTGTACTGGACGCAGGATGGCACATGAGCGAACGCGAGTCCCCGATATTGTTCGAAATATCGATCAACTGCAGCGCATCCAAGACAGCGTGAGCCTGCTGGCGTCCGCCGTCGAGTACGAAGCTGAAGATCGGCCCGCAAGCATCCATCTGCTGCTTTGCCAACGCATGCTGCGGATGGCTGTCAAGCCAGGGGTGAAGCATCACCGGCACCCGTTCTTCCATGAATTGGCCCAGCCGCAGCGCGTTTTCGCTTTGCTTTCGGGTGCGCAGATCCAGCGTTTCAAGACCCTTCAATACGACCCACGCGTTGAACGGAGACAGATTCGGCCCCGTGTTGCGCTGGAAGGGCAGCAGCTTCTCGTTGATGAACTGCTCGCTTCCGCAAACCGCGCCCGCCAGCACGCGCCCCTGCCCGTCCATCAGCTTGGTCGCCGAATAAGCGACGACATCGACGCCGAACTCCATCGGACGCTGAAGCGCGGGGGTGCAGAACGCGTTGTCCGCGACGGTAACGATGCCATGCGCCTTGGCGATACCCGCGATGGCCGTCATGTCCGCGATCTCCATCGTTGGATTGGCCGGCGTTTCAAAGAAGAAAACTCTCGTGTTCGGACGAACCGCGGCTTCCCAGGCCGCCGTGTCGGTGGCGTCAACCACGGTCACGTCGATGCCAAAGCGTGGCAGCAGGTGATCGCCCAGCCAGCGGCACGATCCAAAGGCCGCGCGCGCGGAGACCATGTGATCCCCAGCCGAAAGCTGGCAAAGCAGAGCAGCCGTCATCGCCGCCATGCCCGACGCCTGGACACGGCATGCCTCAGTCCCTTCCAGTAAGGCAATCCGCTCTTCCAGCATCGCCACGGTGGGATTCTGAAGGCGGGAATAAGTCATTCCCTCCTGCTCGCCAGCGAAACGGGCGGCGACAGTGGCGGCATCGTCGTAACAATAGCCCGAGGTGAGGAACAGCGCCTCACTCGTCTCGCCCATTTCGGATCGCCAGGTCCCTCCGCGAATCGCGCGGGTGGCCGGGCGCCAGTTGCGGGTTTTGCTGCGATCTTGTCCGGTGGTGCGTTTCATAGTTCTGCCTCTAAGAGCGCCAAGTTATCAAGGCAAGCGGCAGGCTCTTGCCGAACGGCGCATTCCTGCTATCGGCCGGCCCAATGCCCATGGTCGCTCGAAATGCCCGTGATCCTCTTGGCTGGTGCCTGGGCGTCACTTCTCTGTTCCTGCTCCTTATCCTGTGGCGGATCGGCACCCCCACCCGCTATTACTTTGATGAGGTCCATTACGTTCCCGCTGCGCTCAAGCTGCTGGACCTGATCCCGGCCAATCGCGAACACCCCATGTTCGCCAAGGAAGTGATCGCCGCATCGATCCATTTCCTCGGAGACCGACCGCTCGCCTGGCGGATCGGCCCGGCGCTGGTCGGTACGCTCGGTCTCTTCGCGTTCTCCCGACTGGTATGGCATTTGTCTCGCCGCCGCGCTGCGACGATCGCTGCCGCTGTGCTGCTGGCGACCAATTTCATGTGGTTCGTCCAGAGCCGGATCGCGATGCTGGACATGATCGAGGCGGGCCTGTGCATGGTGGGCCTGTGGCAATTCGCCGCCGCGATGAACGCCAAGTCCACCGGCCGCGCCCGCCTGCGCCTGATTGTCTCAGGCATGGCGCTCGGCCTGTCGCTGGCGGCGAAATGGAGCAGCGCGCCGGCAGTCATTATGCCGGGTCTTGCGTTTCTCATCCTCCGCTTTCGCGATAGTGGCCTGACTATCGGCAATCACAAGCGCGCAGGCCCGATACCGGGCATATCGCTTCCGGAAGCTGCGCTGTGGCTGGGGTTGTTCCCGCTCGCCGTCTATTGGGCCACGTATCTACCCGCGATGTTCTACGCTCGCCTGCCCGTGGCGCCCCTGGGTTTCATCGCCCAGCACAAGTTCATGATAATGCTTCAAGACAGCGTGAGAAAGCCGCACCCCTACCGCACCTTCTGGTATCAGTGGGTCGTTGACTGGCGGGGCATCTGGTATTTGTTCAAGAACGTCGACGGCGCTCAGCGCGGCATCGTCATGCTGGGCAATCCCTTCAGCATGATTGCCGGCCTTTTCGCTTTGTTATGGGGTATATGGGCGTCGCTTTTCCGGCGCCGTTTCGATGCGCTGGCTTTCGCGATTCTTTATACCGCTTGTCTTGCCGTATGGGCGTTCAACGGCAAGCCCGTGCAATTCTATTACCATTATCTTCTGCCGGGTGCTTTCCTGATGGCGCTGCTGGCGCTCGCGCTTGACGAGCTTTGGCAAAGACGGGACCGTTGGCGGCGGCTGGCAACTGGCGCCATGCTCGTTTCCGTGCTGATGTTCGCGCTGTTCTATCCGATCATTTCGGCCGCACCGCTGCCGTCAAAGGGCGCCTATACCCTCTGGATGTGGCTACCGAGCTGGCGGTAGCCGGCCAGCCAAATCAGTATTTGCCCCAGACGAACTTGGACGAAAGCGCGAAGTTCCAGACCGAACCCAGGATGATGCCGGTCACCACCGCCACCACGTCGTGAATACCGATGGTCTTGAGTACGGCGGCGGAGCCGACGTTCGTCAACAAACCGAGCGAACAAGTCACGCCGAACTGCGCCCAGCCGCGCATCAGCGGTCCGAAGCCGCGCAGGCGTTTGTCGGAGTAGGTCAGCTCGTTGTTAAGAACGAAGTTGAACGTCATGGCGATGATGGCTGCCAGCGTATTGGCAATGTTGAACGTCGCGCTTTCCGACCAATTGCCGTAAACGAAACGTTCCGCGAAAATCAGATGCAAGAGCACCCAAAGCGCTGCGAGCTGCACCAGCACACCCATCGCACCAACGGTGCCGAACAGCGCAAAGCGGGTCGGAATGATGCGACCCAGCCATTTATCGTAAAGACCCACGAGAAATTCGAACACGACGGTCTGGTCCAGCTTGCTTTCGCCCTCGGCACGAGCGGCGAAGTGGAGGGGAAATTCTTTGACCCGAAGCGGCCGGTCGACCGTTGCCAGGATATCGAGAAGGATCTTGAAGCCCACGCCGGAAAGGCGGTGAGCGTCGGCACGCAGAGTTTCGGTGCGCAGCATGAAGAATCCGCTCATCGGATCGGAGAGTTCGACGCCGGTGACCTTGTTGGCAATCTTGTTGGCTAGGCCCGAAGCCTTGACGCGATCCGGCCGCCCCCACGCCTCGATGCTGGCCCCCTCGGCAAAGCGCGAGGCATAGGCAAGGTCATATTCGCCGGACGTAACCGCCTGCAACATGCCGGGCAGCAGCGCTGGATCATGCTGATGATCGGCATCCATCACCGCCACCACCGGCGCCGCCGTGGAGCACATGCCCTCAATCGCGGCGCTCGCAAGGCCGCGACGGCCGATGCGCTGGAGACAGCGCACGCGCGGATCAGTCAGCGACAGGCGGCGGGCCTCGTCCGCGGTGCCGTCTGGACTGTTATCGTCAACGAAGACCGCTTCCCAAGCGATGCCGCTCAGCGCCTTGTCCAGCCGCTCGATCATCGTCGCGATGTTCTTGCGCTCGTTGTACGTCGGCAGCACGATTGCCAGCTCGAGCGGCTGAACCGCTACGTCGAAAGCGGTATGTGCGGTCTCAGTCAAATCGGAACTAGTGATATTCATGCGCCCCGCGTGTAGCTGGTAATGCTCAAGAAAGGTTTATTACAGCCGTTCGACAACCGCGTCACCGATTTCCCGCGTTCCCGCCGAACCGCCGAGATCGCCGCCCTTCACGCCTGCCGCCAGAGCGTCCGCGACGGCGTTCTCAATGCGCACCGCCTGCTCTTCCAGCCCCAGCGAGTGCCGCAACAGCATCGCCGCCGAAAGAATCGTCGCCATTGGATTCGCGAGTCCCTTGCCGGCGATGTCCGGCGCCGAGCCATGGATAGGCTCGTAAAGGCCGAACGTGCTTTCTGCAAGGCTGGCGGAGGCAAGCAAGCCGATCGACCCGACGCACATGCTCGCCTGATCGCTCAGGATATCGCCGAAGAGATTGCCGGTGACGATAACATCGAACTGGCCCGGATTTTTCACAAGCTGCATCGCCGCATTGTCGACGTACATATGGCTGAGTTCGACCTCGGGATATTCCTTCGAAACCTCGATCATCACGTCGCGCCAAAGCTGCGAGGTTTCCAGCACATTGGCCTTGTCCACCGAGCAGAGCTTCCGCGCGCGTCCCATCGCCGCTCTGAAGCCGGAGTGCGCGATGCGCCGCACTTCATCCTCGGCATAAGACATCATGTCCCAGCCCTGGCGACGGCCATCCGGCAGAGTGCGGATGCCCTTCTCGCCGAAATAGACATCGCCGTTAAGCTCACGCACGATCAGCAGGTCGATCCGGCTGGCGATCTCGGGCCGCAGGGTGGTCAGGCTTTCAAGGCCGGGGAACACGCGCGCTGGTCGCAAGTTAGCGAACAGACCGAGTTCCTTGCGCAGGCCCAGGATGGCCTGTTCGGGGCGCAGGTGGCGTTCAAGATGATCGCACGAGAAATCACCCACCGCGCCGAACAGAATCGCGTCCGCGGAGCGCGCCGCTTCCAAGGTGGCTTCTGGAAGCGGATGGCCATGTTTGCGATAAGCCACGCCGCCCACATCGCCTTCGACCAGTTCCAACCCTGACAGATTCAGCTTTTCGAGCACCCGGACCGCCTGCTCCGTGACTTCAGGCCCGATCCCATCCCCTGCAAAAACTGCGATGCGCATGGTGTTCTTCGTCATCATTCCCAGCCTTCGATACGCTCCAGCCGCTCACGCAGCAGGGCGCGGGCCGCCATAACGTCTCTACGGCGATCAGCAAGCGGATACCGCGCCAATTCCCGCCCGATACGATCGAAGACATCGTGAAATGCCGGCCAGTCCAACTGCTCCGGCCTCTCCACCGGGGTGCCATAGCCCAGTTCGCGCAAGACCAGCACTTCGTAAGACAACAACGGCAAAACCCAGCCACGCGCGGAAGGCGCCACGCAGACGGCGTCCATCAGCGCCGAAAGCGCCTCATAGAGTGGCGGATAGGGATGTCGTTCGGGAAGCGCTGTGGCGGTCAGCGCCGTTACCCATGCTATCGCTGCGGCGGGCAGAGGTTCGGTGAGCCAAGGCCCCCTGCTTCGCACCAGCTCGACGCGCGCGAACGGCAATTGGTTTTCGGATTTGGAGCGAACTTCGGCCTCAACGACATTGCCGGGAATCAGCACCGGTCGCATCTGTCGCCCCCGGCCGCCCGCAACATATGCCGCGACAAGGCCATGCTCCATCGTCAGCAGACGTACGATGACCGCGGTTTCACCATGGGGGTGCGTTGCGCAGACAAGAGCGGATGCGCGGAAATACATCCAAGCTCGTGTGGAACGCCTTGGCCGTTACGGCAAGAGCGGTACGATCAGCCCGAGGCGTTCAGTTTGCTCTCTATCGCGTCAAGCCGGGCCTTGAGCGCATCGGCTTCCGCGCGAGCTGTGGCGGCCATTTCCTTAACCGCATCGAACTCTTCACGACTGACGAAATCCATATCGCCCATGAACTCCTTGAACCGCTCGCGCGCATTGTCACGAGCTTCGCGCCCCATGCCGGCCAAGGTGCCGGCGGCGCTGTTCATCATCTTGACGAAGTCGGCAATGAAGGGGTTTTCGCTTTGCATGACGCCTAGATGGTACGGTCGCGCGAACTGCGCAAGAGGCGATCAGATCGCATAACGCACCACCGCGCCGCTGCCCGATGCGCCGTCCATGGAGGGATTGGCCTGAAGCACGGCAAAGTTGAGATAGGTCGCGAACAGGATCCAAGCCAGATAGGGCGCCAGTAGTGCGCCTGCGCCTGGGCGCACTTTCCAGAACAAGCCAAGGGTCAGCAACACCGCGAAGTCAAGCAGGACGATAAGGACAAACGATCCGGCAAGCAAATGCGCGCCGAAGAACACCGGCGACCAGGCGATATTAAGGACGAACTGGATGGTGAAAACGACGATCGCCAGCGCCCGGCCCCGCGCACCGCGCGCGGAAAGCACCTGTGCGAGCGCCAGCCCCATGAGAATATAAAGCGTCGTCCAGACGATTTCGAAAGTGATGGGCGGCGGATAAACGGCTGGTTTCGCCAAAGCCGCGAACCACGTATTGTCCGGGCCGCTCTGCACGGTCTTTGCCGAAAGGAAACCAAGAAGGACAGTAGCAGGAACGCAAACGAGGGCCCAACGCATGAAGCTCGCACGCAACTGGCCGGAAGATGCTAGCAAGTTCATTTCCGAGCAATTACTCCCGAATCAGAGCATAACCACGAAGTCAGCGCGTTTTGGAACGGTAAGGCGCAGCGCGCAATCGTCAGCTAACTGCAGCGACGTGCCGAAACGAGAAATTCCACATTGCCTTCCGGCCCCTTGATCGGACTTTCGACGATGCCCTGGATTTCCCAGCCTTCGCCTTCCAGCCAATCCCGTACTTCCGCGCACACGCGGACATGAAGCGCTGGATCGCGCACGACGCCGCCCTTCCCGACTTCCGCACGGCTCACCTCGAACTGCGGCTTGATGAGCGCAACCAGTCGGCATGAGGGCGCGGCCAGGCGCAGCGGCACTTCCAGCACTTTAGCAAGGCCGATGAAGCTGGCGTCGCACACCACCCAATCGCATGCCGCATCGATCAGATCAGGTGTGAGCACGCGCGCGCTGGTCTGTTCGAGCACTGTTACCCGCGCATCCTGCCGCAATTTCCAGGCGAGTTGGTTGGTGCCTGAATCGACTGCAAAAACGCGCGCCGCACCTTTGCTCAGCAGCACGTCAGTAAAGCCGCCGGTGGAACTGCCGATGTCCATCGCCACCGCACCGTTCGGATCGAGGCCAAAATGCTCTATCGCATGAGCCAGCTTGATCCCTCCGCGCGAAACCCAGGGATGATCGCGCCCGCGCACTTCCACCGGCGCATCGGCCTTCAAACTTTGGCCCGGCTTGGCGATCTTCGTCTCGCCTGAGAACACCAGCCCGGCCAACACCAGCGCCTGAGCGCGAGTGCGGCTTTCCGCAAGGCCACGGTCGACCAACAGTTGATCGACGCGCACCTTGGCCGAAGCGCTGCTCTTTTCGACGGAACGAGATGAGGATGGGTCGGTCATGGGGATTTGTACACTTGAGGTGAAACACGCCTCATTCCATACCGGGCGGATGAAGGCAAATCCGTGCAAATGCACTTCCCTGTTCCGTCCCCTGGCATTTACCGCCCTTTGCGTGACCCTGCTGGCGGGCGGTTGTATACCGAAACCGCCCGCGCCAAGCCCCGTTGCGCCGCCACCGTCGGTTCAGCGTCCCGCCCCCACGCCTTCACCGATGACTTCCGACTGGCGTGATGCCCCGATAACACCCGGCGACTGGCGCTGGAGCCCGGCCACGACAGGCTCGACCGCAAGTTTCTCCGGCGGGCAATTCGTCATGCGCTGTGACCGGGCGCGGAACGCCGTCGTGCTGTTCCGCTCGGCACCGGGCACCGCCGCCTCCATCACGGTTTCGATCACGACGACCGAAGGGACCCGTTCGCTTGCCGCAAACGCGGTCGCAGGCGGCCTGGAGATCGCTCTGCCGGCGCGCGACCCGCTGCTCGACGCCATAGCTTTCAGCCGCGGCCGTTTCGCGGTGCAAGCGGCAGGTACAATCCCGCTCTACATGCCTAGCTGGACGGAGATTTCACGGGTGGTCGAAGACTGTCGCTGAAGCCGGCAATCACCCGTTCCACGAGAGCCTCGGCAACTTGCCACATGGCTGGGGAAAACCGGCCGGAAGTCCTGATAATGACCGCAAAAAAATTGATTGCAAGACTTGTTGTGCGCTGCGGAATGAGCCACATTTATAGCAAGGCGGCGGGACCCGGGAAACGCGCCCGGGGTCACCCAAAGTCCCAGTCGCGTAAAGCGGCGTTCTTGGCTCAACAGCGCGAAAGGAGGTGATCCGATGTCTCATGGTTCAGCAGAGAGGTCGGCAATTTCCGTCGCGAGGCATTATCGCTGAGTTTCGATTGAAGCGATAAAGGCTTTCGCTGGCGGCACTTCCGGCCGCTGACCATGCGAAGGGCTGTACCGAGCCATCGGTGCAGCCCTTCTCATTTGGGACTTGAGCGGCCCGCCTTTTTCATCTGATCCGTAACCTAATAATACGCCGGAGAGCCTGTAAGCCGGGTTCTGTGCCTGGCGTGGTCTCCCCCAAGTTGCCTTGTTCGGGGGACCTTACGCCACGGCGGCAGCCATTCCTCTTGGCGACACGTTGCCGTGTCGCTCCAGCGACCAACCCGGGCTGCCTGGGTCCGAAACCGACCCGTCCCGCAGGACAAGCAGCCCCTATTCGGTCTTGCTCCAGGTGGGGTTTGCCATGCCGCTTGCCGTTACCGGAAGCGCGGTGCGCTCTTGCCGCACCCTTTCACCCTTGCCTGTGTCCTCAACCTCTCCAAAGAGGCGCGGACCATCGGCGGTATACTCTCTGTGGCACTTTCCCTGAGCTTCGCGGGGCCTGAAAACCCCCCTCGCCCGGCGGGCGTTACCCGCCACCCTTGTTTCGTGGAGCCCGGACTTTCCTCGGCATTCTTGCGAATGACGCGGCTGCCCGGCCCTCCGGCGCGCCGGTCACCTAGCACGTCCGGTGTCACGCTCCAACAGGAGTTCGAAGAGAATGCCGCCGATCTCGCCGTCAATCTCTCCGTCGACGATCATCGGTCGCCAGCGCCGCTGGAATGCACGCACTGCAGCGCGCCCATCAGAGATATCGTAACCGAAGCGCTCCAACGCCAAATAGAAGGCGCTGGGATTATCATAGAACAGGTTCATCCTGGCAGCGGGAATCTCCAGCGCGAGCCCCAGTTCACCCAGCCGGCTCCAGTCAAAATATTCGCCCGGATCCTGCTTGCGCGCCGGCGCGATATCGGAATGGCCGACGACATTGGCGCGCGGAATGTCATGGCGGTCCAGGATGTCGGCCAATAACGGCAACAGCGCATCCATCTGAGGCTCAGGAAAGGGACGATAGCCCCATTCGTGCCCCGGATTGACCAGTTCGATACCGATGCTGGCTGAGTTCACATCGGTTACGCCGCGCCAATACGACCGCCCCGCATGCCAGGCGCGCTTGTCCTCGGACACCAGAGAGGTCACCAGGCCATCCTCATCAATCATGTAATGCGCTGAAACTTCGACTGCGGGATCGCACATGCGGGAGAGCGCCTCGTCAGCGGTCTTCATGCCGGTGTAGTGCAGCACAACCATAGAGATCGGCAGCTTGCGTTCATTCCAGTTGGGGGACTGGACAACGCGGTTGACCAGCCAACGGTTCATCGCGCTTGCCCTTGTCCAACCATGCTGCCGGCCTTTCCGTCAGGCTCCCGGAAGCACGGCGCCCAACACCAGCGCGTCGTCCGAAAGCGCGTATTGCAGTCTTCCCCCCTGCTCCTGTGCGAGCTGGTGAATCATGGCGGCCGGCGCCGTTCTGCTGGACAGTTCGCCCGTGGGCAGCGAACCATCGAGCGCGCGCCCGATGTCGCGATCGAAAGCGATCCGCTGACCCGCGGCGCGCACGACCAATTCGCTGGAGCCGTCACGAAATTCCGCCGCAATGTCCAGTACACCGCCGCGCGGCAGCGCCTCCATGCCAACCAACGCGAAGTTGAGCAGCGTCTTGACTGCAGCCTTGGGAAGCGAATCGCCGCCCAGAGACCAATTCACCGTGATGCGGGCGTTGTTGGCCACCAACCCGTCAACCAGGACGCGCGCCTCGCTTACCGGAACAAGTTCTCCGAACCCGCCCGCCGCGCCGAAAGCGAGGCGGAAGAACTTGAGCTTGTCTGCGGAAATGCGCGCGCTTTGGTCAAGCAGCTCGAAACAGCGCTGGCGCATCTCCGGATCTTTCTCGTCCGCCAAGAGTTCAAGACCGTTCGAAAGCGCGCCCACGGGGCTGAGCATATCGTGGCACAGGCGCGAACACAAAAGGCTGGCGAGTTCGAGCGAGCTCGTTGTCATTTACGGACGCTTTCCATTCTCTTTGCCGGTCAAAAATCCGGGATCAGCTTTGGACGGCACGGCCTTCTTCCACCGTGCAACAGGTTAATGCGGAAAAACCTTTCCCGGTATCGCGCCAGAAAGCAACCTGCCCCTCGCCGATGATCGCCCAGATGCGCAAATCGCCGGTGGAATGTTCACAATCGGCGGCCGACGGCACGGGATGGCCCCCAGGGTGGGAGTGATAATATCCCAAAACCTGTTGACCGCCCTGCCGGGCCGCGCGATGCGCCGCCAACAGCGTGGCTGGATCGATCTCGAAACGCCGGTACGGCTGGTCAGCGATGTTGGCGGCGGGCAGAGCGGTGTCGATGCGGCCGCCTTGCCCAAGCAGCAGCCCACAGCATTCATTCGGTTTGGCGCGATCCGCTTCCGCGCGCAGCACGGCCAGAACGCCACTTGTCACCTCGACAACCATGCCCATCTCCATAGTCGCAATGGGGGGAAACGAAAACATCATCGAAGGGCTTGTCGGTCCCGAGGGCGGACGGCTGGACAAGGCGCTGGCCGATGCGAGCGGCCTTTCGCGCGAACGGGTCAAGGCCCTGATGAGCGAAGGCAGGGTTACGCTGGAAGGCAAGCCAGCATCGCAAGCCTCCCTCAAGGTTGTGCCCGGCACCGCCTTCGTCATTGCCGTGCCGGCACCGGCGCCGGCAGAAGCGGTCGCGCAGGATATTCCGCTCAAGGTGGTGTTCGAGGATGAATATCTGATCGTTGTCGACAAACCGGCGGGCCTCGTCGTTCATCCTGCCGCCGGAAACCTTGACGGCACGCTGGTCAATGCGCTGCTTCACCATTGCCAGGGGCAGCTTTCAGGCATCGGCGGCGTGGCGCGCCCCGGCATCGTCCACCGCATCGACAAGGACACGTCCGGCCTCCTCGTCGTTGCCAAGACCGACCGCGCGCATGAAGGCTTGGCGACCCAGTTCGCTGATCATTCGATAACCCGCGCCTACAACGCCGTGGTCGCGGGCCTTCCCGTTCCCCTCGCCGGGACGGTGACCGGGGCGATCGCCCGTTCGGCCGTCAATCGCAAGAAGATGGCGCTGGTGGAAGATGGCAGGGGCAAGCACGCGGTGACGCATTATAGGACCCTGGAGCGGCTGCGCGGTGCGGCGGTCGTCGAATGTCGGCTGAAAACCGGGCGAACCCACCAGGTGCGTGTTCACATGTCGTCAATCGGCCACGCGCTATTGGGGGACCCTGTCTATGGACGCACTCCTTCAACGATTCGCCCGATCCTGCAGCGGCTCGGATTTTCCCGTCAGGCGCTTCATGCCGTGGAACTCGGCTTCATTCATCCCGTTAAGGGAGGAATGGTCCATTTCGTCAGTCCCTTGCCCGACGATATGCGAACGCTGATCGATGAACTGCGTCAATGAAATCGGATTTATGTGCTATCATGAACAGGTGGCCGCAAGCTAAGACGCCTAGAAAGGGTCTTTGACCGTCGGCCGACCTAGAAAGGACGGAAGAAGTGAGCAACAAGGAACGCAACCTACCCGCGGTGCCCGCATTGGGCGGTGAGCAAAGCCTCAACCGCTACTTGTCGGAAATTCGCAAGTTCCCGGTGCTCTCGGCAGAGCAGGAATATATGCTCGCCAAGCGCTTCCAGGAACATGAGGATCCGGCAGCCGCCGCGCAACTGGTGACCAGCCACCTGCGTCTCGTCGCGAAGATCGCGATGGGGTATCGCGGCTATGGCCTACCTGTTTCGGAACTTATCTCCGAAGGCAACATCGGCTTGATGCAGGGTGTGAAGAAATTCGATCCCGATCGCGGCTTTCGCCTCGCGACTTACGCGATGTGGTGGATCAAGGCTTCGATTCAAGAGTTCATCCTGCGCTCGTGGAGCTTGGTGAAGATGGGCACCACGGCAGCCCAGAAAAAGCTGTTCTTCAACTTGCGCCGCATGAAAAGGAACCTCGACGCTTACGAGGATACCGATCTGCACCCCAATGACGTGACGCAGATCGCCACAACCCTCGGGGTGTCAGAGACCGAGGTCGTCAACATGAACCGGCGGATGATGATGGGGGGCGACGCCTCGCTCAACGTCTCCCTGCGTGAGGAAGGCGAAGGCCAGTGGATGGATATCCTGGCGGACGAACGTCCGCTGCAGGACGAAACCGTGGCCGATGCCGAGGAGGCGCTGGTGCGCCACGACATGCTGGTCGAGGCGATGGACGCGCTTAACGAGCGTGAGCGCGACATCCTAACCGAACGCCGCCTGACGGACGATCCCAAGACGCTTGAGGAATTGAGCCAGGTCTACAACGTCAGCCGCGAACGCGTGCGCCAGATCGAGGTGCGCGCCTTCGAGAAGCTGCAGAAGGCCATGAACCGCATCGCCGGCGAAAAGAGGCTGGCGATGGCAGGCTGATCCTGCTTTCGGCGCGATAACTCCCAAGATCCTCCTTGCCGTTCACGCGGCTGGGAGGATTTTCGCGTGCATGGCCAATACCTTGATATGGAGGCGACGAGTATAAACGACCTGTGTTTCAGCACAGGTTCATCGCCATTGAAAATTCCGATCACTGTCTACAGATCGATCAACTTCAGCGAAAAAACCGGTCTGGTTATCTGCCGCTCCATCCTGGCGTTTCCAATGGAGTGTTTGAAAACCATGCAAAAACTATCCGTCTCGGTGCTGGCCTTATTGGCAGCGACCGCATCGCCGATGATCCTCCCAACGGTCGCGCAGGCGCAGTCCGCAGTTAGCGCCGCCAAGCCAATGACCAACAAGGACTGGTGGCCCAATGCGCTGGACCTCGCGCCGCTGCGCCAGCATGAAGCGCAATCCAACCCTTATGGGCCGGACTACAATTACGCTGAGGAGTTCAAGACACTCGATCTTAATGCGGTGAAGGCGGACATCGCCAAACTGCTGACGACCTCACAGTCCTGGTGGCCGGCCGACTTCGGCAATTACGGGCCTTTTTTCATCCGCATGGCCTGGCATGGCGCCGGCACTTATCGCGCGAGCGATGGCCGGGGCGGCGCCGATGGCGGCGAACAGCGTTTCGAGCCACTCAACAGCTGGCCCGACAACGTCAACCTGGACAAGGCGCGCCGTCTGGTCTGGCCGATAAAGCAGAAATACGGCCGCAAGCTCTCCTGGGGTGACCTGATGGTGCTCACGGGTAATGTCGCGCTGGAACAGATGGGCTTCAAGACCCTGGGCTTCGCCGGTGGGCGCGTGGATGCCTGGCAGCCCGATCTCGTTTTCTGGGGCCCGGAGACCAAGTGGCTCGAAGCACACCGCTTCGACGGCGATGGCAAGCTCCAGAAGCCCTTGGCGGCGACGCAGATGGGCCTCATCTACGTCAATCCGGAAGGACCCGGCGGCAATCACGATCCGATCGGGGCGGCTGCCGATATCCGCCAGGCGTTCGGCCACATGGGCATGGACGACGAAGAGACCTTCGCGCTGATCGCGGGCGGTCACACCTTTGGCAAGGCCCATGGCGCTCATAAGCCGGAGGAATGCGTCGGCGTCGCGCCTGCCTCGGCTGGCGTAGAGCAGCAGGGCCTGGGCTGGGAAAACAAGTGCGGCAAAGGCAACGCCGAAGACACGACTTCCAGCGGGTTGGAAGGTGCCTGGTCCGTCGATCCGGTCGCCTGGACCACGCAATACCTTGACAACCTCTATGGCTTCGACTGGGTGAAAACCAAAAGCCCGGCCGGCGCCACTCAGTGGATCCCCACCGATCCCGCCGCCGCGAACCTGGCGCCTGACGCGCACGATCCCGAAAAGCGGCATGCGCCGATCATGTTCACGACCGACATCGCACTCAAGGACGACCCGAAGTTCCGCGAAATCGGCCTGCGTTTCAAAGACCATCCGGACCAATACGCTGCCGCTTTCGCTCGCGCATGGTTCAAGCTGACTCATCGTGATATGGGACCGGGCGCGCGCTACCTCGGTAACGAGGCGCCCAGCCAGAAGTTCAGCTGGCAAGACCCGCTTCCCACGGCGAATTACACGACGATTGACGCCGGAGACGAAGCGCAGCTGAAGGCGAAGATCCTTGCCGCCGGTATTACCGGTCCTGAACTGGTCCGTACTGCCTGGGCCGCGGCTTCCACGTTCCGCGGCACTGACATGCGCGGCGGCGCGAACGGTGGGCGCATCCGCCTGACGCCGGAAAAGAACTGGGCCGTCAATGACCCGGCCGAACTCACCAAGGTGCTGGCAAAGCTGACGACGATCCAGACTGCGTTCAACAAGGCGAACAAGGGTGGAAAGCAGGTCAGCCTGGCCGACCTGATAGTGCTGGGCGGCACCGCCGCTGTCGAGCAGGCAGCCAAGCAGGCCGGCTATGACATCGCGCTTCCTTTCAAGGCGGGCCGCGTGGACGCAAGCCAGGAGCAGACTGATCCGGAATCGTTCGCGTTCCTGGAGCCGACCGCCGATGGCTTCCGCAATTACTACAGCGCGAAGAGCCGCCTTTCTCCGCCTGAAATGCTGGTCGACAAGGCCAACACGCTGAACCTGACCGTGCCGGAAATGACCGTGCTCATCGGGGGCCTGCGGGTTCTCAATGCCAATGAGGCGCAATCGGCAAACGGCGTGTTCACTGACCGGCCCGGCACGCTGGACAACAGCTTTTTCGTAAACCTGCTTGATATGGGCACGAAATGGCAGAAGTCCGCCAAGACCGATGGGCTTTACGAAGGCTATGATCGTGCGAGCGGCAAGCTCAAGTGGACGGCGACGCCAGTGGACCTGGTCTTCGGATCAAATTCCGAACTGCGCGCCGTCTCCGAAGTCTATGCTTCCGGCGATGCCCGGGAGAAGTTCGTCAAGGACTTCATCGCCGCCTGGACCAAGGTGATGAACAACGATCGCTTCTGATCGAAGTGTTCGAAGGCATCGGGCGGCGATATCCCCGAGGTGTCGCCGCCCTCTTCCCGACGATGGAGAACCGGATGAAACGGGTGTTTCCCAAAGTGGCGGCAAAACTGGCCGGATGCCTGGCGATGCTGAGCACCGGCGCGGCCCATGGCGAAAACCCTGCTACGGCCAACGCCGCCACACCGCATCCGCTGCCTTTCACTTCTTGCATGGCATACCATTCCACCGAACCCGGCAAGATGAAGTTCGGGCCCAGCCTTCACGGCGTGAGTGGGCGGCCGGCGGCAAGCCTGCCCGGCTATTCCTATAGCGAGGCGCTGAAGCAGTCCGGCATTACCTGGAACGCTGAGACGCTCGACAAGTGGCTGACTTCTCCGAAAAAAACCGCACCTGGCACTAAGATGCCGTTCCCCGGCATCCCAGATCGCGATAAACGCCGCCAGGTTATTGAGTTTCTCCTGACCTTGAAATGACGCGATCGGGCTTGCAGCGGATAAACAAAGGCGTCGCGGCCCGAAGTTGCAAGAGACGGGCCCGCTCGGCTAGAAGCCCGGCAGTGTCTCCATCCAGGCGTTTCTGACCGCATGCTCCGCTTCATTGCTAAGTTTATCGTCTGGTTCGTCGCGATCAGCGTTGGCCTCACCCTGCTTTATCGTTTCGTTCCGCCACCCGTCACGGTAACGATGCTGGTGGACGGCAACGGCATTACCAAGGATTGGGAGTCGCTTAGCCGGATCGATCGCAACATGGTCGCCGCCGCCGTCGCCGCGGAGGACGGCAAGTTCTGCAGCCACAATGGCTTTGACACTCAGGCGATCGAAAAGGCGATGGTGCGCAATGCTGATGGCCAGCGCCTGCGAGGCGGATCGACTATCAGCCAGCAGACCGCCAAGAACGTGTTCCTGTGGCAAGGCGAAGGCTGGACCCGTTACTTGCGCAAGGGCTTTGAGGTCTGGTTCACGTTCCTGATCGAAAACCTGTGGGACAAGCGGCGGATCATGGAGGTCTATCTGAATGTCGCCGAGACCGGGATCGGCACTTACGGCGTCGAGGCGGGTGCCCAGCGCTATTTCGGCAAATCAGCGGCGAGGCTGACCCCACTGGAAGCGGCCCGGATCGCGGCGGTCCTGCCCAGCCCCAAGACCCGCAGCGTCAAGAACCCGGCAGGCTTCACGCGCCGCTACGGCAACACCATCGCCGCCCGCATCGGCACCGTGAAACGCGAGGGCTTCGACGCCTGCGTCTATAAATAGGGCTTGAAAAGAAGAAGGAGGAACCGGCGGTTCCTCCCTCCGTTTCATTTCGCGTTTTGCTTAATCAGAACTTCACGCGCGCACCGATGCGGATCAGGTACAACGAGTTCGTGATCGGATCAGTCAAAGTCTGGTTCGGGGTGGCGATTCCCGTCGAAGAGTTCGCCGAATAGCGGTACTGCGCGCAAGCCGTGGTCGGCGTGGAAGGCGTACCCGGTGCCCCGGTGTTGGCCGGAGCGCTGAGGCACTGCACCTTCACGAGCGGCACCGAGTAAGAGAACGGCACTTGCGCCTGGATGCCCCACTTCTTGTTAATCAGGTTCAGGAAATTTTCGGCGTCCGCAAAGAGCGAGATACGCGAATGCCCGAGGAAGGTCGGAATTTCCTGCTCAATGTGAAGATCGAGGCGCGTCTTCGTTCTTGACCGATCGATGTTGCGCGGCGCGATCTGGCCGCGATAGTCCTTCAGGGCTGAATTGTTGATGTAGCTGTCAAGCTGCGCCTGCGTGGTCGCATTGTCATAACTGACCTTCGGGTCATTGATGCCGGTAGGCACGTAGAGAAGGTAGTTCGAGGTGTTGAGCACCGTGCCGAAGCTGGCGCTGCGCGCTCCTGACCCCGCCTCCTGCATCGTGTAGCTGAAGGGCCGTCCAGCCTGCCTCGTGCCAAAGAGCGAGAACTTCGTCTTGTAGTCCCCGAAGAACGCATGCTCGTAATCGACATGCCACTTCACTTGCCATTTCACCTGGTCGTTCGAGATGCCGTAGGCAGAACGATTGGGATCGGCGAAGACGGTGAATTTGTAGAGCGAGGTCGCCTGCGACGACGTGGCGGCGGCGTTGTCTTTCACATCCTCCCATGTGTAGCTGGCGCCAACTGACAGGCCCCAATCCCACGCCTTATCGAAACGGGCGACCCAAACATACGACCGCCCCTTGTTGAAGTTGGTCATGACGATGTCCGACAGCGTTGTGCCATCGATCGAGGTGTAGCGAGGACGGCCATCAGGCGTAGTCAGGCCGGTCACGACCGACCGCGCATCATAGAAGCCGATGCCATCGATGGTCTTGGTATAGAAAAAGTCCGCACCCAGCTGCCAGCCGTCACCCAGCGGGCCAAGGTTTGCCTTGTAATCCGCCGACAGAGTTCCGCGCCATTCGGACGGAATCTTGAAGTGCGGGTCGAGCGCATTGATCGTGGCCGCGCTGGCGGGCTGACCCTGGACAAACTGTTTAACCGAGTCCGGCACCTGACCGTTGACATTGTTCAGTGCAGCCTGAGCGACGGCGATCTGTGCCGGAGTCGTCGCGGCAATACCGTTCAGGGTGTAAGCGCCGGGCGCGGTTTCCAGAACGGACAGCGAGCGGGAAAGAACCCCGGTGTTGCCGAAGCTGTTGCCGAGATAGATGTCGGGATTGCCGGCCGCGAATTTGCCGAAGCCGCCGGTAACGTGGATCCGGTCGGTCGCGCTCCAGTCGAACGACATACGCGGCTGAACGACGCCAAGACCGTCGAAGGTTGCGTTGTTCGCGAAGCCTTGGCGCGCCAGGAAGCCGCTGTTCAGCACCGGCCGGTCGCTTCCGCCCCACAAGTCATAGCGCACGGCCAGCAGGACGTTGAAGTTCGACGTCACTTGCCAGCGGTCCTGCAGACCGAAGGCATAGCTCATGTAGTGGAAATTGACCGCCGCGTCGTTCGGATCGCCGGTCGTCGCGTTGTTGTATGTGAACGAAGTCGCATGCTGCTTCTGGAAGCCGTCTACCGTGTCGAAGGACCATACGCCCAGCGATTGAGGTACGAACAGATTGTAGACCCAGTGCTGATAGCCTTCGGCGGTCATCTTCAAATCGTGGTTGCCGGCGGTCAGGTTGGCAGCAATGTAGCCGCCCTTGATCTCGTTTTCGACCACGTTCGCATGACGGAACTGGTCGGGGCCGAGATTGAGGCGCGGCGAGCCCGAAGTGCAGACGGTGTTGGCCGATTTGTTGGCGGCGCCGAGGGCAGTTGTAGTGGCGTTAGGATCGGTACAGATCGTCATCATGCCGATATCGCGGCCCATCAGCGGGTCGGCCGGCTGCTTGTAGTTCTTGTAGATCGCGCGAACTTCGGTGGAGAAATTGTCAGTCCACTGGCTGTTCCAACGCGCGATGCCGGCATGCAGACGTTCGGCAGTGGAGTAGTAGTGCGAACGCAGGCCAAGTTGCGGGCTGCTAGTGCTATTGCTGGTATCGGTGCTTGTCGGAGTGACGTCGTACGCGTTGATCCAGGTCAGCGACAGGTGCTGCGTGTCGGAGATCACCGCATCGAGCTTGGCAGTGAAGAACTCGCTTTTCTGCGGTTCATTGGAGACGATCGGACCCGGATCGTACTTGTAGACGTTCTTGGAGATGCCGGTAATGTTATTGACCATCGCTGAGGTCAGGTTAGGTATCACGCTGGCATAACCGCCGTCCGCCGGACCGTCCACGAACGGCGTGCCTTGCGTCACCCGTTCGCCGGCGACCATGAAGAACAAGCGGTCCTTGATGATCGGACCGTCGATCTCGCCACCCCAGTCGCGGTTCTTGAAGTTCAGTTTGACGTTCCGGTCGGCCCCGTTGATGTGGAGCTTCGTCCCCGTCAGCCCATCGTCAGTGTATGTGTAGAACAGGTTGCCGTGGAACTTGTTAGTGCCCGACTTGAGCACCGAGTTGACCACGCCGCCCTGGAACAGGCCGTAAGAAATGTCATAGGGCGCAATCAGAGCAGAAAACTGTTCGATCGCCTCAAGCGGCACGGGACCACGCTTGGTCGGCGCGCCGTCGGCATTGAGACCGTAGCTGTCGTTCACCTGCACGCCGTCGATTGTGTACAAGTTGAAGCGGGGATTCTTACCCGCGAAAGTCAGAGCTCGGTTATTCCCCAGGTCCACGTCGACGAGCGGGGAACGACGAGCGAGATCGCGAATGTCACGGCTGACCGATGCAACCGTGCTGATCGCATTGGCATCGAGCACGGTGATCGCCGCGCTGGTTGTGAGGCCCGCGCCCTTGACCTTATCCGCGCTGACGACGATCGCCTGGCCGGTGCTGTTGATGGAGACCGGCAGGGTGTAGGGAGTGCCCAGAGAGGTGTAGACATCGGTAACGCTGGTCGCCTCGTAACCTTCGTCGCTGATCTTGACCGTGTAAGGCCCGCCCGCGCGCAAACCGTTGACCGTGAAGCTGCCGTCGCCGCTGGTCGTCACCGACTGGCTCGTATTGGACGGGACATGCAGGACTTGCACGCTTGCGCCGGCCACCGGCGCCCCATCGCTCGTCACCGTTCCGCGAATGGTCGTGGTCGTCTCTTGCGCATGGACTGGAGCCGGCGCCAGCCCGCCGGCGACCGTGACAACGGCGGTGCCGACAGCCAGTGTGCTGACCGCCGCCTTGAGAACGGAATGCAGTTTCATGAAAGCCCCCTAAAGGTCGTCTAACCAGTGAACACAACGGGCGGCGATCTCGCCGCCGAATTGCTGCGGCTGCTAAAAGCAGCGCAATGTGACAAGGTTCTGACGCGGGGCGTTAGTTTATGTGCGCAGCGACGAAATTTTATGACAAATCCATGTCACGCTTAACTAAATTAAAAGTTTTTCCTTATATTTCTGTTAGTTGCTGGAATAGCGTGCAATTGTGCGCCGCGGCAAAAATATCACGGTTCGGCTGCCCCAGCCGGTTTCTTTGCCCAATCTCCTTAACATGTGATGTTACGTCATCGCTTGATGAAGCCACGGTATCCGTGCGATTGCACCGCGTATGAGCGGAGCACACCATCATCGTCATGACCATCGTCACACCCACGGTCATCATCACCATCCCGCACCTTCTCCACGCCAGGCGGGCAGGGCTTTCGCTGTCGCCGTCACGCTGAACCTGATCTTCGTCGTGACTGAAGTGGCGGCTGGTTTCGTCAGCGGCTCGATGGCGCTGTTGGCCGACGCCGGGCATAACCTGTCCGATGTGCTCTCGCTGCTGCTCGCCTGGGGCGCGAGCGTGCTTTCGGCACGGCCGCCCTCAGCGCGCTTTACCTATGGCCTGAAGAGTTCTTCGATCCTGGCCGCGATCGCCAATGCCGCTCTTCTGTGGGTGGCGGTCGGCGCGATCCTGGTGGAAACGATACGCCGTTTCACCGAACCCGCGCCGGTCGCGGGCACCACCATGATCGTAGTCGCCGGCGTCGGCATCGCCGTCAATGCTTTGTCCGCGCTGCTCTTCGCCAAGGGGTCGAAGTCAGACCTGAACCTGCGCGCCGCCTTCGTCCACCTTATGGCGGACGCGGTCGTCTCGGTGGGAGTCGTGGCCGCCGGTCTAGTGATCGTGTGGACCGGTTTCGCGCCGATCGATCCAATCATGTCGCTGGTCATCACTGGCGCTATCGCATGGTCGAGCTGGGGCTTGATGCGCGATTCGCTGCATCTGGGCATGCTGGGGGTTCCCCACAGTGTCGACGGTGCGAAAGTGCGCGCCTTTCTGGAGCGGCTACCCGGCGTGACCAGAGTGCATGATCTCCATATCTGGCCGATGAGCACGACCGAGACAGCGCTGACCGCTCATCTCGTGATGCCGGGCGGACAGCCGGGGGATGCCTTTCTCCACGAACTCGCGCATGAACTCGATCACGATTTCGGCATCGGTCACCCGACCATCCAGATCGAGATCGACGGAAACTGTTTCTGCCCGCTCGAAAGCGAAGCCGTAATCTGACGCCAGCGAATCCAGGAGATAGAGCATGACGGATACACTTCACGAGGGCGGCTGCGGCTGCGGCGCGTTACGCTACCGCGTCCGGGGCGAACCAATCTTCGTCAACAATTGCCATTGCACGCAGTGTCAGCACCAGACCGGCTCGACCTCAGTGGTCAACGCATTCTATGAAAGTGATCGGATCGAGATCGTGTCAGGCACGCTCTCCGAACACGAGGTGAAGGCCGGAAGCGGCGGCCCGCACGCAATCTGCCGCTGCGGCCAATGCGGGACGGCGGTGCTCAGCTATTATCCCCGGCTGGGCAGGCTCGGCGCGGGTCTGCGGGTCGGGACGCTTGACGATCCCTCATGGGTGCGGCCGGACGCGGTGATCTTCGTTTCGGAAAAGATGCCTTGGGTGGCGCTGCCCGAAGGTATTCCTGCATTCGAGACGACCTATAATTTCGCCGATGTTCTTCCACCTGAACGCGTGGCTCGCATGGGAGCGCTGATGGAGCGGCGCAAGGCCGGGGAGGTGTGATCCCTAACGATCATCCATATTTGTAATGAAAGGCTTCTTCGCTCGACACTGCATAAACGATGGCCTCAATGAAAGAGATGACGGCCGGGATAAAAGTCCAGCAGAAAAGTAAGTAGAGGATACCGCTGCCCACTCGCCCTAGGTAGAACTTATGGGCTCCAAGGCCGCCTAATAACAGTGCAAGAATTATTGCCACAACACGGCTCTTGGGTGGCCTGGCATATCCGCCATGGGAAACCGCGGCATTCATATATACATTTCCTTGCCGTTCGCTTGCGCGAATAGCTTCCTCGGCCTTACGCATGGTGACATCGACCGTCTCACTACAATGTCGGCACTTCTTGGCAGAAGCCTTGATTGGTTCCGCGCAGAAAGGGCAATCTACCATGCCCTGCGAATCCGCCCCCATGGGTTCATTCAACGACGCCATCATCCCCCCTACCCGCTGAAGTAACTCTCGTACCGGTGATTGGTCGCTTTATCAATTATCCAAGACTATTTAACCGACACCCAAGTTGTTCCATCGGTAGACGCGACAACAGCGCGCGAAATGAATAGAAAAGGCCGCCCACCTCGCGGCGAGCGGCCTTTCAAAATTACGCCAGTTTGATCTCAAGCAGCAGCTTCGGCCTTGTCGCCCTTCAGTACGCGGACGGGTTCCTTGCGGCCGTCCACCACGTCCTTGTCCACCACGACTTCCGCGATATTGCTCTCAGTCGGCAGGTCGAACATCGTGTCAAGCAACAGCCCTTCCACGATCGAGCGCAGGCCGCGCGCGCCGGTCTTGCGATCGATCGCCTTCTGCGCAATCGCCTCCAGCGCTTCGTCCGTGAAAGTCAGCTCAACATCTTCCAGTTCGAACAGCTTAGCATATTGCTTGACCAACGCGTTCCTGGGTTCGCGCAGGATCTTCACCAGCGCCTCTATATCGAGGTCTTCCAACGTGGCGATCACCGGCAGGCGGCCGACGAACTCGGGGATTAGACCGAACTTGAGCAGGTCCTCCGGCTCCGCCTTTTGCAGGAGTTCGCCCACACGGCGCTTGTCCGGATCGGCAACGTGCGCGCCAAAGCCGATCGAGCGCTTCTGCAAACGATCCGCGATAATCTTTTCAAGGCCCGCGAAAGCGCCACCGCAAATGAACAGGATGTTGGTTGTATCCACCTGCAGAAATTCCTGCTGCGGATGCTTGCGGCCGCCCTGCGGGGGAACGGAGGCTGTAGTGCCTTCCATCAGCTTGAGCAGCGCCTGCTGCACGCCCTCGCCCGAAACGTCGCGCGTGATCGACGGGTTTTCCGCCTTGCGGCTGATCTTGTCGATCTCGTCGATATAGACGATGCCGTGCTGCGCCTTCTCGACATTGTAGTCGGACGCCTGAAGCAGCTTGAGGATGATGTTTTCCACATCCTCACCTACATAGCCCGCCTCGGTCAGCGTCGTGGCATCAGCCATGGTGAAAGGCACATCGAACGTCTTGGCCAGAGTCTGCGCGAGCAGAGTCTTGCCCGACCCGGTCGGGCCGACCAGCAGGATGTTCGATTTCGAAAGCTCGACATCGCCTTGCTTGCCGCTGTGCTTCAGACGCTTGTAATGGTTGTGCACCGCCACGGACAACACGCGCTTGGCGCGGTCCTGCCCGATCACATAGTCGTTCAGCGTCTCGCAAATGTCACGGGGAGACGGTACGCCACCGTCTTTCTTGCCCGCGATCCCGGCCTTCGTTTCTTCCCGAATGATGTCGTTGCAAAGCTCGACACACTCGTCGCAGATGAAGACCGTGGGGCCCGCGATCAGCTTGCGCACTTCGTGCTGCGACTTGCCGCAGAAGCTGCAGTAAAGGGTGCTTTTCGCGTCAGATCCGCTCAATTTCGTCATTTTCCGTCTTTGGCCCCCCGCTGAGGCGACTCGCTCAGTCTACTCTGGCGGGGGACGGTTTTGCAATCCTAGGCCGAAATGCTTGCCATGGACTGAAGATAGAGATCGGGGCGTAAAAAGTCAGCCCTCGGCCTGCTTGTCGGCATCGGGACGCGTTTCAAAGACCTTGTCGACCAGGCCGAAGGCCAGCGCTTCCTCGGCTTCAAGGAAAGTATCGCGGTCCATCGCCTTCTCGATCTCGTCCAGCGACTTGCCGGTGTATTTCACGTACATGTCATTGAGACGCTTGCGCATGCGCAGGATTTCGCGCGCCTGGATCTCGATGTCCGAAGCCATGCCCTGCGCCCCGCCCGAGGGCTGGTGGACCATGATCCGCGCGTTCGGCAGCGCGATGCGCATGCCGGGCTCACCGGCAGCGAGCAGGAAGCTGCCCATCGAGGCGGCCTGGCCGATGCATACGGTGGAAACGCGCGGCTTGATGTACTGCATGGTGTCGTGGATCGCCATGCCCGCGGTGACGACGCCGCCCGGCGAGTTGATGTACATCGAAATATCCTTCGACGGATTCTCCGATTCGAGGAACAGCAACTGGGCAACGATGAGCGAGGCCATGTAGTCCTCAACCGGGCCGGTCACGAAGATGATGCGTTCCCGCAAGAGGCGCGAATAAATGTCGAAACTGCGCTCACCCCGGCTGGTCTGCTCGACGACCATCGGCACCAGAGCGCCGGTCACGGGATCGGTGGTGAACTTTCCCTGATTTCCAAAAACACTTGCGCCCGAAGCGCCGAACAGGTCGAGCATGGGAGTCCTCTTCTGATTTGAGCCGCCTATGTCGCGTGCCCATCTTCGATGTTCAAGGGTATTAACACTTCTATCGTTGCCTCTTTTGCAACAATCGATCTGTGTCAGGTGGAAAATGGCCGACGAGCCGAGTGTTCGCGGTTTGCGCCGATGGTGCTTCACTGAATCTTTGCCTGCACAAGCTAACGCCGCCGCCATGTTCGCCCCCGACGAAATGTCCGCCCCCGACGAACCCGTCCGCGGCACGCAACGCGCAGCAGCAGCCATCGCGGCGCTGGTTGCCTTGGCGGCCGCCCTTGCGCAGGCGGCACTGGCGCGCGGCCCTTGGTACGACGAGTTCTACACCCAATACGTCTCGCGCCCGGATCGACCTTGGTTAGAGGCGCTGAGAACCAGCTGGCTGCCTGACAATCATCCGCCCTTTTTCTATATGCTCATGCGCGCCACGGCCTGGCTGGGCCCGATCGAGACGCATCGCCTGGTCAATCTCGCATTTGCCGCGCTGGCCATCTCCGGTGGCTGGGCGATAATACGGGACGAGCCCCGGCTTCGCGCGCCGGCCGCGCTTCTGGTGTTGTTGCTTGCCGCGAATCGCTGGACCATGCTCTCAGGCACTGAACTGCGATCCTACTTCATCTCGCTTTGCGTCGGAGCACTGCTTTCGCTCGCACTGGCCGGTATCTGGCTTTCCCCCTTACGGGGCGGGCGCGCGAAAAGGATTGTTTATGCGCTGACCGTCCTTGTCGCATTCAACACCCATATCGTGACCACCCTGATTTCCGGGGCGCTGATCGCACCGTTTTTCGCCGCGGCAATGCTGAGCAGGGACAAAATGCGGCTGCGCGCGCTGTTCCCGGCGCCACTGGCGGCGGGCCTGGTCTTTGCATGCATAGCGGCGATCCAGCTACCCTATTGGAGTCACAATACGCAGGTATTCTGGATTCCGGGCGGTCTGGCCGCTGCGCGCCTTTCCATGCAATATGCCGCGCTACGCACGATGGAAGCCAATCCATTGATCCTGATCGGCAGCGCGGCGGGCGCCGTATTGCTGCTGCGCGACTGGATTCTGACGCGCAGAATCCCCTCTTCGCTGGCCTTGTCCCTCCTGACCGGAACGGGCATTGCCCTGGCTTTGGGCGTAGTGGGTGCCATTCACCTGGCGCGCCCGTTCGTGACGGAAATATACCTGGTCGCAGGCATGGGCGCCCTCACCTGGACAATGGCGCTTACTTGCGCGCGCTTGCTATCGGCCCTGCCGCGCCGTGTGGAAACGTTGTTGCTTGCGCTCGGCCTAGCCGCCAGCGGTATCGCGCTTGTCGGCAATGCCGGCGCTGCGGCGCATCGCAACAGCTGGCTGGGCACGGGCAGACTGATCGCGCGAACCGTCGCCCGCTGCCCCGATGCGACGGTGCATATCGACCCGTTCTGGAATGCCGATGTCATGGCGATGGCGCCTGCCGACAACCGCCGAGTGGCGCCCTGGGCCTATCAGGTCGTGGCGGCGCAGCTCGGCTTTCGTATTGCGCCGACCACCTCGCGCTATCTGTCCGGTATCTGTCCCAACCTGTTCTGGGCGGAGCACCAGGCGGGGCGACATCTCGATGCGGCCAGCGCCCTACGGCATATCCAACAAGGCGGCTTCGCGATACGTTCGATCGCGCTTTACCACATCGGCAACGGCTGGGTCGCCAGCGACAGGCCGCTGTAAAGCGACAACTGCCGGCCAGCAAACAGCAGACGCCCGGAAGTATTCGCCTCCGGGCCTCTGCTCTCGACGCAATCCGGTGAAGATCAGTCCTCGGCCTTGGCAGCCTTCTTGGCCGGAGCCTTCTTCGCGACCGGCTTCTTGGCCGGTGCTTCTTCAGTGGCGGCCTCCGCCTCGTCCTTTTTGGCCGGAGCTTTCTTGGCGGCCGCTTTCTTCGGCTTTTCCTCGGCGGCCGGTTCCTCTGCCGGGGCCGCTTCCGCCTTCTTCGCGGCGGCCTTCTTGGCCGGGGCCTTCTTCGCGGCGGGCTTGGCGGCAGTCTCTCCGTCCACTTCCGCCTCGATCGCGGCCTGCAACTCCTCACGCGTCACTTCGCGTTCGGTGACTTCGGCCTTCTCGATCAGGAAGTCGACGACCTTGTCCTCATAGAGCGGGGCGCGCAATTGCGCGGCCATCATCGGGTCCTGCCGGACATATTCCATGAAGCGCTGGCGGTCCTCCGCGCGGTACTGCGAGGCCGCCTGGCTGACCAGCATCGACATCTCCTGCGCGGTCACCTCAACGCCGTTTTTCTGGCCAATTTCGGACAGAAGCAGGCCCAGACGCACGCGGCGCTCTGCGATCTTGCGATAGTCGTCCTTCTCAGCCTCGATTTCCTTCAGCGCCGCGTCAGAATCCTCTTCCTGACCCGCCTCATGCGTGAGCTGCTGCCAGATCTGGCTAAATTCGGCCTCAACCATCGTCGGCGGCACGGCGAAGTCATGCCCGGCGGCAAGCTGGTCCAGCAGCGAGCGCTTCATCGCCGTGCGGGTGAGACCGGCGGTCTCCTGCTCAAGCTGGCCTTTCAGCAGGCCGCGCAGCTGATCCAGGCTTTCCAGCCCCAGTTCCTTGGCGAAATCATCGTCGAGCTTGCTTTCGGCCGGGGCCTTCACTTCATGCGCGACGATGTCGAAAGTGGCTTCCTTGCCCTTGAGGTTCGCGGCCGGGTAATCTTCCGGGAACGTCACCGTGATGACGCGCTCTTCACCGGCCTTAATGCCGATGAGCTGCTCCTCGAAACCGGGGATCAGCCGGCCGGAACCGATCACTATCGGCTGCTTCTCCGCCTTGCCGCCTTCAAACTCGACGCCGTCAAGCTTGCCGGTGAAATCGCAGATGATCTGGTCGCCATCCTCGGCCGCGCCATCCTTGGTCTCGAAGCGCTGCTGCTGGCTGACAATGCGCTCAACCGCCTCCGTCACGGCCTCTTCAGCCACGGGAACGATCAGCTTCTCCAGCTTCAGCCCCTCAAGCGAGGGAGCCTCGATCACCGGCAGCACTTCCAGGCTGACGGTCAGCTCAGCATCCTTGCCTTCCTCATAGCCTTCGCCCAGCGATACGTCCGGGTTCATCGCGGGACGAAGGGCATTGTCGGCCACCAGCTTGTCCATCGCTTCGCGGATCGTGGTGTTGAGCGCTTCCTGGTGAATCGCCGCGCCGTGCATTTTCTTCACGAGGTTGGCGGGCACCTTGCCGGGGCGAAAGCCGGGCATGCGCACTTGCGGAGCGATCTTTTTGACCTCGCTCTCGATCTTCGCGGTGATGGTTACGGCGGGGATGGTCACCGTATAGGCGCGCTTCAGGCCCTCGTTGGTGGTTTCGACGATCTGCATTTCGATGCCTTCCTGTGCAATTCACGGGGCCTTTTCGGCCGATTTTCTTGGCTCACCCTCCCTCAGGCGGCGGACTGGTGCGGGCGAAGGGACTCGAACCCCCACATCTTTCGATACTGGAACCTAAATCCAGCGCGTCTACCAGTTCCGCCACGCCCGCATGGATGAAGCCTGAAACTCAAGGGACGGCCCCTTATAAGGTCGCGGGAGAAAGGGCAAGCGCCGCGAAAGCCGGCGACGAACAGCGCCCCCTTGCGAGACGCAGGCAAGGCGCCCACGTAAGGTGAAACCGTTGTTCCGAAGAGGTATCCCATGGCCACCCAGCCCGGCGACAATCCCGGCAATACGCCGGCCGAAGTCCCCGTCCCGCCCGGCGAACCTACTGCCCCCGGCGCGCCTCCGGAAACAGTGCCGCAGGGGCCGGATAGGGATCAGCCGGACGGCGCCCCGGTGGAACTGCCCCCACCGGATTAGAGCACCTCCAAGCGGCCACTATTTCCGCACCGTCCACCGCATGAGCGACTGCACCAGCGACAGGTCTTTCGGGTTTGCGGCCAGGCCGGGCCGCGGCGGACATTCCAGGCAATAGGCTTGCACGCCGCGCGTGCCCAGCAAGCCTTCGAGTTGCATGAGCGCCCTGCCCGCCTGCGCCCGCTGGCGAGCGCCGACAAGGCCAGCCAAGTCATAAGCCGCAGCGTTGTCCTTCGGGTCGGTCTGCAGTCCTTCAAGCAAACTGCTGAAAGTGTCCAGCTTCTCGCCCAGGAACTCGGCATGCCACCTGTCATTGCCCAGGCCACCCAGTCTGGCCGCATAAGCGAGCGCGGCATGCAGATCGCCCATCTCATCCACCAGGCCGCGCGCGCGCGCCTCGGCACCGGGCCAGACGCGGCCTTGCGCCACTGCGTCGATCTGCTCGGGCGTGCGCGCCCGCGCCTTGGCCACGAGGCTCACGAACTTGCCGTAAGTATTCTCGACAGAGGACTGCAGCAGATTATTCAGCTCCGGCGTGAAACCACCGAAAATATCCGGCTGCCCTGATAGCGCCGTGGTATGGACCCCGTCGCTGGTAACGCCGTAATCGGCCAGGGTCCTTTCGAAGCTGGGAAGCACGGCAAAGACACCGATCGAGCCCGTCACCGTAGCTGGATCGGCAAAGACCCGCTGGCCAGGCGTAGAGACCCAGTACCCCCCACTCGCGGCGAGATTGCCCATCGACACCACGACGGGGATCTTGGCATCGCCCCACCGCTGGATCGCGCGCCGGATGCGCTCCGCCGCGGTTGCCGAGCCGCCCGGCGAATCGATCCGCACGACCAGAGCCTTGAACCCTCCGCCTATATTGTCATCGAGCGCCTTCGCGATGCGTTCGCCCCCTGCCTCACCAGGGCCGGCATCGCCATCGACTATGTCGCCCGCGATCGTGACGACCGCGATGGCTTTGCCCGGCTGGCGTTCGGGATTGGCGGTAAGCCACGCAGCAAGTCGCGTGTGCGCGTAAGGCACATCGTCATTGGCATCGGATGCGCCAACCAGATCTGTTACGCGCTTTTCGAACTCGGTCTTGTCGCCAAGCCGGTCCACGACGCCGGCGGCCTTGGCGCCTTGTGCGAAATCACCGCCCGCCGCCTTCATCAGCCCCACCGGATCAGACGCGAGTTCGTCGATCCGGGCCCGAGGCCGGGCTTTTTTCACATCGGCCTTCCACGCCTCCCACAAGGCGCCATAGACGTCCTGATAAGCCTGGCGCGCTTCTGGCGACATGTCCGAACGTACGTAAGGCTCCACGAAGCTCTTGTACGTGCCCACCCGATAGACGTGCGCGTTGACTTTGAAGCGGTCTATCAACCCCTTGTAATAGTTCATGTTGCCGCCCGGCCCGGCGACGAAAGCTTCGCCCATCGGGTCCAGCCATGCCTCACTTGAATGGGCTGCAAGCTGTATGCCATCGTCAAGATAGGCATTGGCGAAGGTCAACACCGGTTTCCCGGCCTTGCGCACCCCGTCCATTGCGGCGCCGATCTCTCGCAGGTGAACAAAACGTCCGCCCATGAAGCGCGAGAGATCGAGCACCACCACCTTCACCCGGCTGTCCTTCGCGGCCAGGTCCAGCGCGCGCTCAATGTCGCGGGCCTGAAATTCGCGTGTAGGCGCCTGGCCCGAAAGCAGCAGGTCGAAGGGATCGACCCTGCTTTTTTCTTCAACGACCGCGCCATTCAGCTCGAGCAGAAGCGCGCCCTTCTCCACGCGGCCCGCGATCGGGCGCGCCGAAAGTGCGGCAAAGACAAGCGCGAAGAACAGCGCCAGGAACAGCAACGCCAGCGCATCCTTAAGGCCGACCAGCAATCTCCAGACCTTGCTCGCGAATTTCATGGATTCACCTGCCTTTCACGCCATGTCCTTACCCGCACTCACGCGGGTAAGGAAGGGAAGCGGGGAAAGTCCGGCGAATGGGCTTGAGCAGCGGGACAGCCGCGCCTAAGGCATCATCTTCAATGACATCGCCAGAATATACTTATCCGGAAGGCGTCGCTGCCTTCCCGCACCGCAACCTCGTCGGGATTGCGGGGCTCGCCCCGCATGAGATCTGGTTCCTCCTGGACGAGGCGGAGCAATGGGTGGAACTGAACCGCCACGCACAGAAACATCGGGAGGTTCTCTCCGGCCTCACCATCATCAACGCCTTCTTCGAAAACTCCACCCGCACGCTGCTCAGCTTTGAGATCGCCGGCAAGCGGCTGGGCGCGGACGTGGTCAACATGGCGGTGGCGACCTCCAGCGTAAAGAAGGGCGAAACGCTGATCGACACCGCGATGACGCTCAACGCCATGCGCGCCGATGCCATCGTCATCCGCCACGCCAGTTCGGGCGCGGTGCAGCTTATCGCCGACAAGGTAGACTGCCCGGTGCTTAACGCCGGGGACGGGCAGCACGAGCATCCGACGCAGGCCCTGCTGGACGCACTGACCATCCGCCACGCCAAGCGTGCCTTCAACGGCCTTCGCGTTACCATCTGCGGCGACATCCTGCACAGCCGCGTGGCGCGCTCCAACATCCTGTGCCTCACCTCGCTGGGGGCCGATGTACGTGTCTGCGCGCCGCCGGCACTGATGCCCGCCGATATCGAGCGAATGAACGTGACGGTGTTCCACGATTTCGACGCCGCGCTCAAAGGTGCGGACGTAGTGATGATGCTGCGCTTGCAGATGGAACGAATGGAAGGCCAGTTCATCCCCTCCCCCCGCGAATACCGCCATCTCTACGGTCTTTCGCTGGAACGGTTGGAAAAGGCGAGGCGCGACGCGCTGGTGATGCACCCCGGCCCGATGAATCGCGGCATAGAGATCGACAGCAATGTCGCCGACCTTGTCGGCCGCTCCCAAATCACCACGCAAGTGGAAATGGGCGTCGCCATGCGCATGGCCTGCCTGGACGTATTGACGCGAAGAGCGCGCGGGCTGGAGGGCTGGTCATGAGCAATCACGCGCCGCTCACCATCATCAACGGACAACTGGTCCTTCCCGATGGCCGTGTGGCGGCCGGGGCGATTCGCTGCGAGCACGGCTTCATCACCGCGCTCGGCCCTGATGTAACGGCGCTGCCCGGTGATGAAGTGCACGACGCCGCCGGCCGGCTCATTGCGCCTGGCCTTGTCGACATCGGCGTGTTTCAGATCGACAAGCCCGCATTCCACTTCGGTGGGATCACGCGCGCGGCGCTGATGCCGGACCAGAACCCGCCGCTTGACGTGCCCGCCCGCGTGCGTTTTGCCGCGCAGTCCGGCAAACCGGACTTCTGGGTGCACCCGCTGGCCGCCGCGACCCGAGAGCTGGAAGGCGAAGCATTGGCGGAAATCGCCATGATGCGCGACGCCGGCGCGCGCGCCGTCGCCACTGGCCGCCAATGGATCGGCGATTCGGGCACTATGTTGAGACTGCTGCAATACACCGCCATGCTGGGAATGGTGGTGATCGCGCATGCCGAGGATGCCGGGTTGGCGGGCAAGGCCGTCGCCACCGCAGGTGAGATAGCGACCCGCCTCGGCTTGCCCAGCGCTCCTGCCCAGGCGGAAGCGCTGGCGATTGCCCGCGATCTCGCGCTGGCCGAACTCGCCGGCGCGGCAATCCACTTCCGCAACGTCACTACCGCGGCGGGACTTGGCCTGGTGCGCCACGCCAAGGATCGCGGGCTGAAAGTGACCGCTGGTGTTTCACCTGCTTATTTTATGCTTTCCGATCTTGCGATGGCGAACTTCCGCACCTTTGCGCACCTCTCCCCGCCGCTGCGGTCGGAGGACGACCGTAAAGCGGTGACCGCCGCCGTGGCCGACGGAACGATCGATGTCATCGCCTCCGGTCACGACCCGCGCGGACCGGAAGACAAGCGCCTGCCTTTCGCCGATTCCGCCCCCGGCATGGCCGGCGCCGAGACGCTGCTGCCCCTGACGCTCAATCTGGTTCGTGACGGTGTGATCGACATCGGGCGCGCGTTCGACCTCCTTTCCGCCAACCCGGCGCGCCTCCTCGGCGTGGATGCGGGACGCCTTGCCGTAGGGGCCGAAGCGGACATCGCAGTGATCGATCCGGAGCGGCCGTGGATCGTCAATTCAGACAAGATGGCCGCCAGCGCGGGGAACACCCCGTTCGACAAGCAGCCGGTGCAGGGGCGCGTCCTGGCCTTGTTCAAAGGCGGTGTCGCAGTGCGCATGAAGAAAGTGCGCTAAAAAAAGGCCCCCGTCCCTAAGGACGGAGGCCAGTTCACATGGGACTGTGCAATTCAGCGATGCGCCAACATCGGCGCGGAGGGAATCTTGTCGGGAATAGCGCCGGGCAACGGGCGGGTATCCGCATAAGCAAGGCAGGCGCCGCCGTGCTGGCGCAGATCCGCGCACAAGGTCCGGGCGGAGCCGCCGTCAAAGCCTTCGGCAGCGACGCGGAAGTAGCGCTCGCCGCGCACTTCAGCTTCAGTGATGCGCAAGGTGTGGCTCTTCAAAGCCGGATTGCGCGCGACGAATATGCCCCAGGCACGCTTGGCGCCCTCCATCGTGCGAAACGAGCCGAGCTGCACCAGATGCGTGCGCGGCGCGGCGCTCGCAACCGGCGTGTGGTGAGCGACGTGCGAGGACCGGGTCTTCGGCTGCGAAAGGACTTTCGCCTTGGTCGGTAATGACGGCGCTGGCAACTGCGAGACTGGCTGAGCGCTCATCGCGAGGGAAGGCGGAAGCGCGTCCGCCTGAGGCGGGATTTCTTCCACGGTCTTCTGATCGACGCTGACCGGAGGAAGCTCCGCCGCCGGTAAGGGCGCCGGCGCGGGGGCATCCATAACGGCCATGCGAGCCGCATGTTCGACGCCGTTCAACGCCAGCTCCGCAGGCTGCCCGGCATCCGGCCCGACCGGAACGCCGAGAAGGCCGGCGATGCGCGTCCGGTATTGCTCCGACTGGCCTCGGCTGGCCCACTCGCTCATGCGCGCATCGAGTTGGTCGGCGGGCACATCCTGCGAGGCGATCACCCGCGCCTCGGTCCAGCGCCCGTCAAGCGCATAGGCATAGGCCAGGTTCTGACGAATCTTGGCGGTGTTGTCTCCTCCACGCAGCGCGTCGGACAGGACTGCCACGCCCTGATCGGACTGCCCCGCAAGGGCCAGGGCAAGGCCCAGATCGCTGGCTGCAATTTGATTGCGCCAGCGATCGAGGACTTTCAGCGCCTCATCATTGCGGCCGGACCCGATGTAAGCCAGTGCTTGATTCAGCCCAAGACGCGGGCTGGATTCGCCCAGTGAAACCGCATCCTCGAACGTGGTGGCGGCGGCACTGAACCGTCCTACGGCCAGATAAGCCTGCGCAAGCTCCACGCGAGCCGCGGCATTGCGCGGCGATCTGGCAACGCGATCTTCCGCCTTGGCGATGACCCTGTCGGCCATGACCGCAGGTTGCTCACCGTAAGCCGCCGGCCTGCCGGCACTGGCAAGCCCCGCCTGACCCGCACATCCCGTGAGCAAGGCCAGCGCCATTGCGGAACAAGCGGCAAGGCCGGCTCCGGTTCTGACGTTGAAGCGTTTCATCGGACTTGTCCCCTTGATCTCTTTTCGACCGGTCAGCGCGGCTTGCCGGCGGCGCTCTGGAGGTGCGCCACTTCCGGAATTTCGGACAGATACTTGTCGAGCGCTTCAGTCACGAGGATCTGCGCGCTGCGATTCAGGACGACGCCCGCCATTTTCAGGCGGAAATGCCGCTCGGCATCGAGCCGGAGCGTGAAGGCCGCCCGTCGACCATCAACCGCCGCCGGTTCGGCCGGCACGACCGCGCGATTTATCCGCCAGGCGAGATCCTCGATCTGCCGAAGCACCTCGGGCATGTCGCCCTCGGACACACTGTCGGGCATCTGCGCGGCGGGCTGCGCCTTGTCAGGCGCCTGTCCCCAGTCGTTCCAGCCCAGGTCGTCGGCATGACCAGCGGGATTGCTGCTTGCCAGTTTCAAGGCATCCGGCCGGCGCATGGCGGGCTTGGCGCCTCCCTTGCGGGCCAGCAGCCTCGGCGTGAGCGAGGCGAAGGCGTGTTGCTCTCCCATTCGACGCTCCACCTTCAAGAACCGGCGACGCGGCGGCCGAAGCCGCCGATCGGGCGCGCCGCGCTCTGCAAGACCGGCTGGCTCGCCGTCGGCACAGAGAATACGGTGCGCCGAAAATTGCGCTCCAGACGATCAGAGACGTAATTCCACAAGGCCGCTACTTCCTGCGACGAGCGGCCGTTGGGATCGACTTCCATGACGGTGCGCCCATCAATCATCGATGCAGCGAAATCAGTGCGCTGATGCAGCGTGACCGGCGCCACGGTGCCATGCTGCGAAAGCGCGACGGCGGCTTCGGCGGTGATGCGGGCCTTAGGCGTTGCCGCATTGACGACGAACAGCAGCGGCTTGCCTGAACGCTCGCACAAATCGACCGTGGCGCCCACGGCGCGCAAGTCGTGAGGGCTGGGACGGGTCGGAACGACGATCAGTTCAGACACCGAAATCACGCTCTGGATTGCCATCGTGATGGCCGGCGGCGTATCGATCACCGCAAGCTTGAACCCCTGTTGGCGCAGCACCTGCAGATCGCTGGCCAGCCGCGCGACGGTAGTTTGCGCAAACGCCGGCAGCTCCGCCTCGCGCTCGTTCCACCAGTCGGCCAGCGAGCCTTGCGGATCGATATCGATAAGCACGACCGGACCGGCGCCGGCGCGTTGGGCCTGAACGGCAAGATGTCCCGACAAGGTCGTCTTGCCCGAACCGCCCTTCTGCGATGCCAATGCTAATACCCGCAAACCAAGGTCCCCCAACAAAAACAACAGGCGCTATGAAGCTTTCCATGCGAAAACTCGCAGATCGTTCCTAATTTTGAGTTAATCAGCGCCGGCTGGCGAGTGGGCGGCTTAAACAAGGCCCAGGCACCTATTCCGGGGCCGTGCTAAGCAGACCTTTACCATTATCGGTAATGAGAAAAGGCGTTCGGCCGCTTTACCCGGATGAGTTCCCGCTGGCGCGGACCAGCAGTTTTCGCTTACCATATCGTCAAAGGCAGGCAGAATCGGGGGAGGCATCCAGATGAAAAAATTTCTGCCGGTGTTCGGCCTGGGTGGGCTCATTGCCGCCGCTTGCCTGTTTCCGACCTGCCAGGCTTACGCCGACGTGAAAACGGGAGTCGATGCCTGGTCTGTCGGCGATTATAATGCGGCGGTGAAGGAATGGACGCCGCTTGCGGAACGCGGCGACCCGGACGCACAGTTCAATCTCGCGCAAGCCTATCGCCTCGGTCGCGGCGTGCGGACCGACCTCGCGAAGGCCGAAGAACTGTTCCGCAAAGCGGCGGCGCAAGGGCATATCCAGGCGGCGGACAATTACGGCCTGCTGCTGTTCCAGGAAGGGGAACGGCAGAAAGCCATGCCTTATGTGCAGGCCGCCGCGTCACGCGGAGATCCACGCGCGCAATACATTCTCGGCGTTGCCTATTTCAATGGCGATCTGGTCGCCAAGGACTGGGTGCGCGGCTATGCGCTGGTCAGCCTGGCCGGTCAGGCGGGATTGCCGCAGGCTGCTCATGCTCTGGCGCAGATGGATCAGCATATTCCGCTGGCCGACCGCCAGAAAAGCGTGGCGCTTTCAAGCCAGATCGCGGCCGAAGCCCAGGCTGCCCGCACACGCGAAAGCGCTGCTGCCGAACTGGGATCGGCACAGCCGGGCATCACAAGCAACTCCGCGAAGATCGTCTCCGATGAGTACGCCGTTGCCGAAGCACCACGTCCAGCCGGGGATCGCGGCCCCGCCAACGCAGGCGCCGATTATGCGCGGCCCACGCCTGCAGCATCACGACCCGCACCGATCGCCTCTGCCAAGACAGCGCCGACCAACATGGCGCCGGCAAAGCCGGCCCCCGTTCCTGCAAAGTCACCCACCATCGTGGCAACGTCAGGTGCGTGGAGCGTGCAATTGGGCGCTTTCGGTGTGGCCGGCAACGCCGAGGCTCTATGGTCGAAGGTGAAAGGGCGGCCCGAGCTGGCGGGACATGGCAAAGTGCTCACTCCGGCGGGTAAGCTCACCAAGCTGAAGGCCGCCGGCTTCACGACGAAAGAGGCCGCTGAAGCTGCATGCGCGAGGCTTTCCGCCGGGGGCTTCACTTGCATGCCGGTGCGGGACTGACGGCGCCTGTCGTTCGCTCACGCCCTTTCGCCCGATGAGGCGTTGGAGGCGGAAGAAGTCGCCGCAGCGCAGGAACGACTGGCTGCACTCGACCTGATCCGGGGCGTAGCCATCCTCGGCATCCTGGCGATCAATATTGCCGCTTTCGCCGGTCCGATGGCCTCCACCACATCGCCCAACCTTCCTCACCCGGTGAGCCCGGCCGACGAAGCTGCCTTCGCGCTTTCCTTCTTCCTCTTCGAAGGCAAGATGCGGGCGCTATTCTCGCTCTTGTTCGGAGCAGGGCTGGTGCTGTTCTGGGAACGCGCCGAGGCCGCGGGGCGCAACGGCGATGTGCTGCAGGTAAGACGCCTCTTCTGGCTGATGGCGCTGGGGGCGCTGCATTATCTGCTGTTGTGGTGGGGCGACATCCTGTTCCTTTACGCCGCGTGCGGACTGGCGGCGCTGATGTTGCGCCCATTAAGCGATCGGACGCTGCTGGGCATCGCACTGGCCCTTTATTACGCCTGGCACTTATGGGGCCTGTTCGATTCCGCCGCCGCGATCGGCGCGGAAACGGCCATGCGTCACGGCATGGCAACGGCAGCGCAAGCCCATGTGCTGGCCGCCTGGATGGAGCCTGTGCAGAGCTGGGCGGCACAGGAAATACGCGAAAGCCACCTGGGCTTCGTGCAACTGCTCCTGGTCAAACTGGGAGAGCGTCCATTCTGGCAGGTCCAGATGGTCTCTGGCAATTTCTCTGAAACTCTGCCGCTGATGCTGGTGGGCATGGTGATTTACCGTCGCGGTCTGTTCACGGGCGCGTTCCCGCGCAAACACGTTGCCGCGCTGGGCTTAACTTGCGCAATTACCGGCTTCGCGTTGACGGCAATGTTTCTCGCCTGGGCCTGGCCGCGTCATTTTCCGCCGATCGCCATGCACGCGGCGCTGGTCTGGGGCCTGGCCATGCCCCACCAATTGTGTGGCTGCGGCTGTGTCATGCTGCTTACGCTTGCAACGCCTCGCCTGGCCTCGACCTGGCTGGGACGTCGCCTGATCGCCGCGGGACGCACGGCATTCAGCAATTACATTCTCACCAGCCTTGTGATGACCTTCATCTTCTATGGCTGGGGTCTCGGCCTTTTCGGCACGGTCGGCCCTGCCCGGCAATGGTTTTTTGTGATCGGCGGCTGGGCCTTGATGCTGGGCTGGAGCGAGCCGTGGCTGCGCCATTTCCGGCGCGGCCCCTTGGAGTGGCTGTGGCGCTCCTTGATCGAGCGCAAAGTATTGGCGAACCACCTCTGATAATCATTCGCAAAAGCTATTGCGATCAGTTCGCAAATAGTTATATTGAGCGGCAAGAGGATTCGCCCATGTACGTCTGCATCTGCAATGCTATCCGCGAAACGGACCTGCGCTCCGCCGCGCGCCGCTGCCCCGGCGACGCCGAAACGGTCTATGCCGCGTTGGGCCGCGCGCCACAGTGCCGTCAATGCCTTGACGAAGCGGAAGAAATCATCGTCGAAGAGACCGAAACCGGGAACCTTCGCGCTGCCGCCTGACTTGTATTGATCGCGCGCCCGACGCATAGTCCGCCGCCCGAGAAACAGGAGTGGCGTACGATGCAAGGCGACCAGCAGGTCATCGATTTTCTCAACAAGGCGCTGCTCAATGAGCTGACCGCGATCAACCAGTACTGGCTGCATTACCGCATGCTGGACAACTGGGGCATCAAGAAACTGGCCGAGTACGAACGCCACGAATCGATCGACGAAATGAAGCATGCGGATACGCTCGCGGACCGCATCCTGTTTCTTGATGGGCTTCCCAATTTTCAGGCGCTGGGCAAACTGCGCGTCGGCGAAAACGTCGAGGAAATCCTCAAGGCCGACCTCGCGCTAGAGCATGACGCGGTTCCCCTGCTGAAGGAGGCCATCGCACATTGCGAGGCGGTGCGGGACTACATCAGCCGCGAGATTTTCGAGCGTATCCTGGAGAGCGAGGAAGAGCACATCGACTTCCTTGAAAAGCAATTCGACATGATCGAGCGTATGGGCATTCAGAATTACTGTCAGCTGCAGAGCAAGCCTGCGGAAGATTGAGGGGCGGCAACCGATGGATCCGATCGCGCGCCTCGGGCTTTCCGTTCCCCTGATCCAAGCGCCGATGGCGGGCACTTCCACCCCCGCTCTCGCCGCCGCGGTCAGCAACGCCGGCGGGCTTGGTTCGATCGCCGTGGGCACGCTTTCGCCCGAAGACGCTGCGCGGGACATCGCGCAACTCCGGTCAGCCACGGATCGGCCGTTCAACGTCAACCTCTTCGTTCACGCACCGAGCCAACCCGATCCGCCACGCGAAGCTGCCTGGCTGAAGGCTCTGGCGCCGATCTTCGCCGAGTTCGGAGCTAGCCCGCCGGCCGCCCTCGAAACGATTTATCCCACCCTGATCGGCAACCCCGCGATGCTTGCCCTTTTGGTAGAGTTTGCGCCGCCCGTCGTCAGCTTCCACTTCGGCCTGCCTGAGGTTGACGCAATCGCCGCGTTGAAGGCGGCCGGGTGCCTGCTGCTTTCAACGGCGACATCGCTGGTGGAGGCTGAGGCGGCGCGCAAGGCCGGGATCGATGCCTTGGTGGCCCAGGGCTGGGAAGCGGGCGGGCACCGCGGCGTATTCGACACCGGGAAACCGGACGACAAGCTTGGCACTCTAGCCCTGACGCAGCTGCTGGCCGCGCGGTCAGGGCTGCCGGTCTTCGCGGCAGGCGGCATCATGGACGGCAGGGGCATTCGCGCCGTGCTCGACCTTGGGGCCGTGGGAGCGCAGCTCGGCACGGCCTTCGTGGCTTGTCCGGAAACCAATGCGGACGCTGCCTATCGCACGGCCCTGGCCAGCGAAGCAGCCCGGCATACCGTCATGATCGACGCCATTTCCGGCCGTCCGGCGCGGTGCCTTGCCAATCGCTTCACCGCTTTCGCAGCCGATCCCTCGCTGCCGTCCGTCGCCCCTTATCCGCGCGCTTATCACGTCGGAAAGGCGCTTAATGCCGCAGCCAGGGCGAAAGGCGAAGGCGGCTTCGGCGCGCAATGGGCAGGTCAAGGGGCACCCCTGTCCCGTCCCATGCCCGCTGCCAAACTTGTTTCCTTGCTAGCCATGGAACTCGCCGCGACGCGCTGAGAATGGGGAGGAAGGGAGCATTGCAAGAACCCAATTCATGCTAAGGAACGCGCATGGCCTCTCCGCGTAAGCGCACATTCAATGTCGAGGACGGCGGCTTTGTCGCCCTCGTCATTCTCATCACCCTCGCCTTTGCTTACCTGCTGGCCCCCTATTTCGGAGCCGTGCTGTGGGGCGTTGTCGCGGCGATCATGTTCCAGCCACTGACTGCGCGGCTATCCCGCAGGCTGGGGGGTCGCGTCAACCTGGCCACCTCACTGGTCCTGCTCGGGCTCGTGGCGGTCTTCGTAGTGCCGACAATTCTGCTCGGCATCGCGCTCGTCAATGAGGCGACGAGCCTCTACGGGCAGATCATCAGCGGCCAGATCGACATCCCCAGGATGATTCATGAACTGGAAGCCGCTCTTCCTCGCGGGGTGCGGCGCTTTGTCGCGCAATATGGCCTGACGGACTTCGAGCGGGTGCGCGCGCAGTTCGGATCAAGCATCAGCAGCGGATTACAGAATATTGCCGGGCGGTTGCTTTCCGTCGGCCAGGGCGCGCTCAGCTTCGTGGCGGCGCTGGGCGTCATGCTTTACCTCAGCTACTTTCTTCTGCGCGATGGGCAGCGCTATGGCGATTTGGTGCGGGCCACGCTGCCGCTTCGTCCCGAAACACGCGATTCCCTTATCGAGCATTTTCTGCTGGTGGTGCGCGCGACGATGCGCGGCACGGTGGTGGTCGCAGTCGCGCAGGGCGTGCTCGGCGGCATCCTGTTTTCCGCCCTTAGCATAGAAGGCGCGCTGATCTGGGGCGTGTTGATGGGCTTTTTCTCCCTCCTGCCTGCGGTCGGCACCGGCATCGTGTGGGTGCCGGTCGCGATCTATCTCTTCGTCACCGGAAATACGGTCAAAGGCGCGGTCGTTATCTTCTGCGGATTGTTCATCATCGGCATAGTCGACAACGTGCTGCGCCCCATCCTTGTCGGCCGCGACACGCGTATGCCCGATTTTGTGGTCCTGATCGCGACGCTTTCAGGGCTGGAACTGTTCGGCCTCAACGGCTTCATCGTCGGCCCGGTAATCGCCGCCCTGTTCATCGCCGTCTGGACCGAACAGCGAGACCGGAAATGGGCGGTGATGGAAGAGGCGACTGATGAAGCGGCGGCGCGGCGGTTATAAGGACTAACGGAAGTGCCCCGCACCTTGCCTCACTTGTGGGCGAACGGAATTTGCGGATAATCTTCAAACCTGGAGCCCTCCGATGACACCCACGATCACCGCCATTGCACAATCGCCCGATCGCGGCAGAGGACTGGCACGCGACATGCGCGCGCGTTGGGCTCTGGAGGAAGTCGGCCAATCCTATGACGTGCGGCTTCTTTCGTTCAGCGAAATGAAGGAACCGGCACATCGGGCGCTTCATCCCTTCGGGCAAATCCCCACTTATGAAGAAGGCGAACTCGCGTTGTTCGAATCGGGGGCTATCGTGCTTCACATCGCGGAGCGCCACGCGGGGCTGCTGCCGGCCGAACCGAATGCGCGGGCCCGCGCGATCGGCTGGATGTTCGCGGCGCTCAATACGATGGAGCCGCCGATCGTCGATCGTCAAATGGCCGTGCTCCTGGAGAGCGACAAGCCATGGCATGAGCAGCGCCTGCCCCTTGTCGAGGAACGCATTCGGGCAAGGCTTCATCAACTGTCCGCTCGTCTGGGTGATGACGATTGGCTCGACGACGATTTCACCGCCGGCGATCTGTTAATGGTGGACGTACTGCGTAAATTGAGCGCCTCTGGCCTGCTCAATGAATACGCCAACCTTTCCGCCTATGTGGCGCGCGGCGAAGCTCGCCCGGCTTTCAAGCGCGCTTTCGATGCGCAACTTGCGGTTTTCATCGCCACATCGCAGAACTGAACCTCACGCAGGACCGATCGGGGAGACCGTTCAATCCCGCTTGAACGGGTTTTTGGGCGAACGCAACGTCAGCCGGATCGGCACCGCGTCGAAGCCCAATTCGCGACGCATGCCGTTGACCAGATAGCGCTTGTAACTTTCGGGCAGCAGGTCCAGGCGCGTGCCGAACAGCACGAAGCCCGGCGGACGGGTCTTCGCCTGCGTGATATAGCGCAGCTTGATACGCTTGCCGCCCGGCGCCGGCGGCGGATTGGCGCCAAGCGCGTCATCGAACCAGCGGTTGAGCGCAGAAGTCGGCACGCGCTTGCTCCATGCCTCGCGGATCGCAAAGGCGGCGGCGAGCAGTTCGTCCAGCCCCTTGCCGGTACGCGCAGATACCGCCAGCAGCGGCACCCCCCGCACTTGCGCCAATCCGTCATCCAGCGCGGTGCGGATGCCGTTGAACAGCTTGCTCGCGTCCTCGGCCACGTCCCACTTGTTGATGGCGATCATCAGGGCGCGGCCTTCCTCCAGCACCATAGAGGCGATCTTCAAGTCCTGATGTTCCAGCCCGCGCGTGGCGTCGAGCAGCAGCACCACGACCTCGGCGAAATCGATCGCGCGGCGCGCGTCCGCCACTGAGAGCTTTTCCAGTTTCTCGGTAACCTGCGCCTTCTTGCGCATGCCGGCGGTGTCGATAAGCCGGACCGGACGCGCCTCTCCGGTGCTAGGGTCGGTCCAGTCCCAGTCGATCGCGATCGAATCGCGAGTGATTCCCGCTTCCGGCCCGGTCAGCAGCCGGTCCTCGCCCAGCAGCTTGTTTATGAGCGTCGACTTGCCGGCATTCGGGCGACCGACGATGGCCAGCTTCAGAACCGACGTCGGATCGAACTCCCCATCGTGCTCACCCTCTTCTTCCTCTTCGGGTTGCAACGGGTCCAGATGCGGCAGCAGCGCTTCGAACAGATCGCCCATGCCTTCACCATGTTCGGCCGAGATCGCCACCGGGTCACCCATACCCAGCGAATAAGCTTCCAACAATCCCCCCTCGCCCGCGCGTCCTTCGGCCTTGTTGGCTACCAGGATCACCGGCACCGGAGAGGCGCGCAGCCAGTTGCCGATCTCCTCATCCAGCGGCGTCAGTCCTGCCCGAGCATCCATCACGAACAGGGCGACATCGGCAGTTTCCAGCGCGGCTTCGGTCTGCTTGCGCATGCGGCCGGGCAGCGTTTCCACCTCGTCGTCCTCCCAGCCAGCGGTGTCGACGATCTGGAATTTCAATCCGAGCAGCTCGGCATCGCCGAAGCGACGGTCTCGCGTGACGCCGGGCTGATCGTCGACCAATGCCAGCTTCTTGCCGACAAGCCGGTTGAACAGCGTGGATTTGCCGACATTGGGCCGGCCGATGATGATGACTTGAGGAAGCATGGCGCAACCCGCTTGGGGATTTCCCATCGGTTTGGCAAGCATCCGGCAAAGGATCGGAATATCCTTGCCGCCTTGTTAACCTTTCCTTGCAGGATGGCGATAACCTTACCGCCCTATTCGCCAAGGCATGATCGGACCGAAAAAAGCGCTCATTCTGGCCGCCTGCGCGGCTCTGGTAACTCCGGCGGCCGCCAACTCGGCTATTGACCAGATCATAGCCGGCGGTGACGGCGGCATCGATGGCGTCCGTCCGCCGATGCCGCCGGGCGGGCTGGAATGCGTGCCTTATGCGCGCCAGCTTTCGGGTATCCGCATATATGGTGACGCTTATACCTGGTGGGACCAGGCCAAAGGTCATTACGCCCGCGGCCACAGCCCCAGGATCGGAGCCGTCATGGCGATCGAGCCGCACAACAACTCGCGCCTTGGCCACGTCGCCGCCGTCAGTGGCATCATCGATTCGCGCACGATCCTCCTGAGCCACGCCAACTGGTCCTATCGCGGCCAGATAGAGCGCAATGTAACCGCGCTTGACGTATCGCCCGATAATGACTGGAGCGAAGTGCGCATCTGGTACGGTCCCAGCCGGAACCTGGGTACTACGCACTGGCCGGTCGCCGGATTCATCTACAATGCCCGGCCCGGCAGGATGCAGGATGTGGGCAGTCAAAGGCTCGCGCAGATCGCGGCGCCCGCAGAGCCGGCAACAAAACGTAAGCTTCGCCGCAACGATCCGATCGGCGCGATCATCGCCGGTACATACTGAATTGATGATGGAAGCCCGCGACTGGCAGTTGCCGGCGGGCCTGCATCTGACGCCGCGCGACCCGGCCCAAGCAGTACGCGCGACGGCCACGGCGGCGATTGCAGCCTGCGCCTTGATGATCCTAGCGGACTTTGCCTTTCGGAATGCGCTGCCCCGCGAATATCTCGATCATTACACCGCGCCGCTTTGGCCCCGCACCCTGCTGGCATGCATCGGCGCCCTGCGAGAGGAACTGATCTATCGCCTGGCGCTGCTCACAGCGCTGGCGGCGCTTCCGGCGCTATTCGGCCGCAAGGCGGGACATGGCTGGATGATCGCCGCGATCGCCGCCGCCCAACTCGCCAACATCGGCGCACTGGCGTTTATCCTTCCGCCTTACGGGATGGTTCGGTTCTGGCTGGTCGGCTGCATCTGGGGCTGGCTTTACTGGCGGCACGGTTTCGCCAGCGCCCTGGCCGGCCATGGCCTATCCCATCTGCTGCTCGACCCCGTGCTGCAAATGGTGTTGAGCGGCTTTTAGAGTTCGTTTGGGAATGCGCCGAAAGCGCATTTCACGGCACCGGCCCTCTCCCCCACCCGGCCTCCCATCGGCAGTATTCTATGGGAGGCCGGGTGGGGGAGAGGGCCGGTGCCGAATCAGAAATGCCCCGAATGGGCATTCCCAAACAGGTTCTTAGCCCTTCTTCGCGACTGGCGGATCTTCGCCCAGATCCTCATACCATGCCTCTACCGGGCCGGTCAGCTTGATCGTCAAGGGATTGCCGTGGCGATCCAGGGTCTTGCCCGCTTGCACACGCACCCAGCCTTCGGAAATGCAATATTCCTCGACATTCTTGCGCACCGTTCCCTTGAAACGGATGCCCACGCCGCGCCGCAGCTTCTCCGCATCGAAGAAGGGGCTTCTGGGGTTGATCGCAAGGTGATCGGGCGGCACGTCCGGGCCGGAAAGGGTCTCTTCGGTCATGTGGGCGCGCTTTAGAGTCAGATCGCGGCTTGTCAATTCGTCCCGAGTTGTCTAGGGGCGCGCTTCCGCATTGGTAGCGGGCGCGTAGCTCAGCGGTAGAGCACACCCTTCACACGGGTGGGGTCACAGGTTCAATCCCTGTCGCGCCCACCATTCTTTCTGTTGATTTTTCAATAAGTTAGAATGGAGATGAATTTTAGGGGAAATTCACTCCCCACTCCATCCCCACTCGAATACCCCTAAATTGCGAAGCGATACCAGGCGGTTTGCGTCATTTGAGCAGGCGGGCTTGTCCTGCCCCGTTACCCTCTATCCCCTAGAATCGCGACCCAATCGCGACCGCCCGAGAAGAACCCAAGAATCGTCACCTGATCGGCTGTGACCTCGAAGGCGACGGTAAGGCGGCGCTCAAAGCCAGTGGTTCGCAAGCCTTGGCGGATATGGCCATGGCCGGTGCCGCGTTCCGATGCCACCTCAAAGCCCATCACATAGCTTTCCAGCCGCTCGACATAAGCCAGCGCCACTTCTGGCGAGGCTTGATCGGCTATCCAGTCATAGAGGCTGGACAGGTCTGTCAGGGCGTCGGGGGACAGAACAACCTTACGGCGGATCACTGGCGAGCCTTGCCCCTTGCGGCGTGGCGGGCACGAATGGCGGCGAAGGCGGTTTCAGCGGGGATGGCACTCGTGGGGTTGGTCTTCATCGCATCATAGCGGGCGGCGACTTCCTCGCGCAGCCAGTGTTCAACTGCCTCGTCCCGCTCCTTCAGTGCGCGAAGCCCGGCGCGGACAACCTCGCTGACGGAGGCATAATCGCCTGCGCTAACTTTGGCGTCTATGAAAGCGGCCTGATCGCTGGGCAGACTGATGGTGCGTTTTTCAACTGCGGGCATGGCGGTGACTCCTGATTGGATCACCTTAGCAGATGGTATGGCTAATTCATACCACAGCAAGAGGGGGCATCGGGGGCTTGGGATGGCGATTGAAGGAGACGTATTCTTAGGCTCAGGACTCGTTGATTAGAGCCAGAAGATGACGGTGGCGGCGAGCGCGATGGCGGAGAAGAACACCGTGGGGCATCGATCGTAGCGTGTGGCAACGCGGCGCCAGTCCTTGAGGCGGCCGAACATGATCTCGATGCGGTTGCGGCGCTTGTAGCGACGCTTGTCGTATTTGATGGGATCGAGACGGGATTTCCGCCCAGGAATGCAAGGCTTGATTCCCTTTTGTTGAAGGGCATCCCTGAACCAGTCGGCGTCATAGCCACGGTCGCCCAGCAGCCATTGCGCCTTGGGAAGATCGTCGAGTAGCGCGGCAGCGCCGGTATAATCGCTGATCTGGCCTGCGGTCATGAAGAAGCTGAGCGGACGACCGTTTGCATCGGTGACGGCGTGAAGCTTGGTGTTCATGCCCCCCTTGGTGCAGCCGATCAACCGCCCGAGATCCCCTTTTTTACCCGCAGACTCGATGCCGTGCGGTGCGCCTTCAAGTAGGTTGCGTCGATCATGACCGTCTTCGGATCGGCATCCTGGGCGGCCAGCCCTTCCATCATGCGCAGGAAGACGCCCATCTCGCCCCATCGCTTCCATCGATTGTAGAGCGTCTTATGCGGGCCATAGTCCTTCGGCGCATCGCACCAGCGCGACCCGTTGCGATTGACGAAAATGATCCCGCTCAGCACCCGCCGATCATCAACCCGTGGCCTGCCGTGGCTCTTGGGAAAATACGGTGCAAGCCGCGCCATCTGCTCATCCGTCAGCCAGTACAGGTCGCTCATGCTCAGTCTCCTTGCGGAGCCTGAATCAGATTGCCAACCTCAAATCAATGGGTCCTGAGCCTAGCACTTCAACCGCATGGTGCGACGTTAGATCCACCACATCGGCGCAATCGACGTCATCCGCTCTACAACCTGCTGGGGATCAACACCTGCAAAGTTGATTGAGGATCGCGGCAGCCGCTTGCGCCGGACTCGCCGAACCGGCATAGCCCGGCGCCATG
>NZ_DAIMZT010000009.1:0-63095 GCF_036733805.1 Novosphingobium sp.
TTTGCGAGACCACAAGGGCAGCCGCAGCCTCGTCCGCCAAATAAGTCAACGCGACCGGGTAACCGGCCCTGCCCAGCGCCAGGGCACAAGCCATGCCTATGCCGGACTCGCCTCCGGTGACGACGGCTGCGGCGCTTGCATGTTCCATCGCGCTGCGAAACGATCGAGTCCCAACGCAGGTTGCATGATTTCGTGCTTAGGGCCACCTTGCCGCGCGGCTGCTGGCTTTCGATCGCGTTGACGCTCGGCCGCTGATGATCGTCGCCGACAACGGGATCCATCACGCCCTTCTCATGCTTGCTGCAACCAATGTGGGCATCCCCGCCCCGATCGTTTCACCCAGCTACATCGCTGCCGGCGCGCATCCGTGGACGAAATTCCAGCGAGTTGTCGACCAGATCAACCCGTGCCTTATTGTCGCTGATAATCCGGACGCGGTGCAGGCGGCGCTGGGCTAAATGGCGACTACGGTTTCGGTACAATCGCTGCAGGATCTGTCGTGGCTGGAAAACGCGCCCGCAGCGACGGAGCCGCCTAGCGCCAACCATGACGAAATTACGGACAAAGGGTATATAAACCAGAGGAAGGTCTTGTCTCGCCGAGCACTCATCGTCGAACGACTGTTCGCCCAGGACACCCTCAAGACGAAATAACACCTTTGATGGGATTTCGTGAGCCCCCCCGCCCCTTGCGTGGTGATCCATCCTCTGGCGTACGGGATATGCCGAGCATGATATCTTCGCATTGCTCCATCAGATGCTGGCCGTCGCCAGGAATGAGCGTGGCAGCGACGCGCATGTATGAATAGGCGAGGATCGCCCGGGGCCGAGCCTCCGCCTCGATTATTCCGCATTCCCGAAGCAGGCCGCCGATATAGTGAAGGCGCAGGTTGTCCACTTCCTCAAGGGCAGCCCGCACGCGCGGATCACGGCGCCCCCAAAGCCGGATGGCCAACTCCACGTCCGCGGCCATCGCCGACCGCGTGCCGACAATGGGAAGCCGTAGCAGGCGCCGGAAGCGAGCTTCGGGAGATTGTTCCCCTTTGTCCAGACGCTCGATAAGGCTCAGCGTCGCGCGCCGACGCCACAGGCAGAGCATACTGTCGTGCAACGCATCGCGGTCCTTGAAGTGCCAGTAGAAACTTCCTTTCGTCACTTCCAGGCGTTTGGCCAGCAACTCGATACGCACACCGTCAATGCCGCCGGTCGCAAGAAATTCGAGCGCGGTTTCGGTCCACGCGGCGGCGTCAAGTCTTGGCGTATCGGCTGGGCGCCTTTTTCGAACAACGGTCATAAGGCATCTTCAAAGGATTTCATGCCCAACTGTCAATCCCGCCACGACCGTTACCATCCGAAGCTTCACCATACGCAACAGTATTGATAAAAATCGCATCACCGCCATCCAGAACTAATATTGGTTGAGGAAACGATTCCATGAGCGGAAACGCCGAAGCAGGGCGCGGAAAGACAATTCGCGCCCTCGAACTGGATACGAATTACCATGAAGCCGGCCAGGGACAGGCCGTCCTGCTCCTGCACGGGTCCGGTCCCGGCGTGTCGGCATGGACCAATTGGAAGCGCGTTATCCCCGTCCTTGCCGAGTATTTTCGCGTCATGGCGCCCGACATGGCCGGGGTTTGGCTATACAGAACGCAACCCCGATCTGGCCTATGACATCAAGTTATGGGTCAAACATTCTCGTCGCGATTCTCGATGCGCTTGGAATCGAGCGTGCCAGCGTGGTCGGGAACAGCTTCGGTGGCTCTTTGGCGCTTGCGGCGCCGCCCACTTCCCGGAACGTTTCGAACGGCTGGTGCTGATGGGTACGCCTTGCGACAAATTCCTGATGACGCCGGGTCTGCGCGCCGGATGGTTCTATACGCCTGATCGTGAGGTGGTGCGGCAGACCATGGCCCATTTCCCCCATGACCCTTCGTTCATCACGGACGAACTGGTCGACGAGTTGGTCGATGACTATCGCGCGACGGCGGGTGAGGTGGAGGCCCTGGCACAATGGCCGCGCGCGCTCGCCGCCCTGGAAGCCGTCAGGTGATCCAAGCGTTTTCCTGACGGAAACACGGCTCTTTCAAATGGGGCCTGTATAATAAACGGTCGCGACCATGTTGGGGCCTTGCCCCTGCTGTGTCCACACCTCGGCCCCCTCGGCAGTCGGCCGGCCGCAGATATGCAGCGGCGTGCCATCAAAGGCGGGCTGGTGCCCCCGATAATCGAAGCGGGTAATCGGCGCGTCTAGACGACGAGCAGCAAGGCGAGCCATCAGTGTCGCCTGCAATGGACCATGGACAACCAGCGCCGGATACCCCTCCTCCTCCACCGCATAAGAACGGTCGTAATGGATACGATGCCCGTTAAAGGTCAAAGCGGAATAGCGAAACAACAGGACCGGATCGGGATCTATTGTCTCCATCCACGGTGCCTGCGGAGCAGACGTGGGGATCGGGGCGGGCGATGCCGCCAAGGCCCGCTCGCGATAGACGAGGTCATGTTCTTCGGTGATCGCAATCCCCTCACCCCCATCCAGTTCGTGTCGCACGGTTACGAAGACAAGCCCACCGCTGCGTCCCGTTTTCTCACTGATCGCGCTTATCGTGGAGGTTCTGGTGACGGTCGCACCCAACAACAGGGGCATATGGAAAATCACTCGTCCTCCCGCCCACATGCGGTGTGGGAAACCCACCGGCGGAAGAAAATCCCCTTTGGCGGGATGGCCATCGGCTCCCAGCCCGGCCGGAGGCTTCACGTCCCAGAAATAGAGCCAGTGATACAAGGGCGGCAGCGCATCACCCACTTTCAGGCCACCCTTATCCCCCAAGGTCACATCCAGCGCATTCGCGCGCGCCAATGTCAGCACATCCGCCACGCTCTGGCTGCGGCCGATCCAATCTTCAAATCCGTTCACGGTCTCTATCCTTGCCCTGGGGCGGTAACGGATAAGGCGTCAAAACGAGAACCGCAAATGTCGCAGGGCTGCACGATCCCAACTTGCAAGGCATTTCATCCCAAGCCTTCGTCGATACAGGGTTTGCGTCGGAAGATATCGACGTGCATGAAGTGGCCGCCACACATGGCAAAGGATGCCCGTGCGGTGTGGCAATGAAAGTGAACAAGGCGGAAATGGATATGCAGCCATCGCCGCAGGCGCAGCCCGCTTCGGGCCTGGCGCTGGTGCTGGAAGAACAACGTGGATCGCTCTTGCAGTTCCTGGCGGCGCGTTGCGGATCGGCGGACGAGGCGCAGGACCTTTTGCAGGATATGTGGATTAAAGTCAGCGCGCAACCAGCCGGGCCAATCGCTAATCCGCGTGCTTACCTGTTTCGCATGGCCAATAACCTCGCCCTCGACAATGCACGTGGCCGTCAACGATCGATGCGTCGCGAACACGCCTGGATCGAGATTGAGTGTGGCGGCACGATCCAGTTGCCGGAGGATCGAATGGATCCTTCGGAAACAGCCGATGAACTGATCGCCCGTCAGCAAGAGGCGGAGATCCTGCGCCGGGCCATTGGCGAATTACCGGAAGGCGCGGGCCGCGCACTAAGGCTCTATCGGTTCGAGGGGCTGGGACAAGGTGAGATCGCCAAGCTCATGGGCATAAGCCGCAGCGGCGTGGAAAAGCATCTGGCCTTGGCGATGAAGCGCCTGCGGGCCGCGCTCGCCGACTGCGGATATTTTGGTACGGCGACGTCTACTCAGCGTGGGGCTGAAAGCGGGGACTCTCCGCAGATGGAACAGGGACGATGAACCGCGACAACGACGCCATCCTGTCCGAAGCCACGCACTGGCATCTTGCCAGCGGCGACGATTCGATGGATTGGCAGGGCTTTACGCAATGGCTCCAGGCCGACCCCCGCCATCGCGATGCCTATGACGAAATCGCTCTCACGGCGCAGATGCTCGATGAGCATCGATCTGAACTGGTGCAAGACGACACCGTCGTTCTTGACGCGCAGGACACCGAGGTCACGCGCCCAGTCTTTGTCCGCCGGGCGCGCTGGGCTGGCTTTGCGATTGCCGCAAGCCTTGCCGCGATCCTCGTTGCGCCGCAGTTCTTGAGTCCGGCGTCCCAGGTTTACGAAACGGCGGCGGCATCACGCCACATTGCTCTTGCAGACGGTTCCTTCATCGTACTTGCTCCACGGAGCCGATTGACCATCGAAGGACGTGACCAGGATCATATCGCCCTTTCGGGCGGGGCCTTGTTTGATATCCGCCATGATCCCTCTCGCCAGTTGGCAATCTCGGCTTCCGGTCTGACTATCAGCGACATCGGCACCCGCTTTGATATCCAGGCGCAGGATAATGCAGTGCGGGTGGCCGTAGTGGAAGGCAAGGTGGAGGTAAGCGCCGATACCATGGACGCGCCCGTGCGCCTGCCTGCAGGCAAGGGCCTTGCTTACGATGCCAGCGCCGGGACCGCCACCGTCACCCCGGTGCAAGCCGCCAATGTCGGATCATGGCAACAAGGACGGCTATCCTATGAAAACGCGCGACTGGCTCTAGTCGTCGCCGATCTGCGCCGCTATGCGGGCGTTTCGGTAGAGGTGCCGGCAGCCCTGCGCGACCGGCGTTTTTCAGGGACCCTGATTGTCGACAATGGCGATGCGGCGCTACGGGATCTGGTCCAGCTCATGGGTCTGCGTCTCGGCGGCCGTTCTGGCGCTTGGCGCCTCGAACAGCGCTGAGGTTCAGGCGCGTGACGCCGCGCGCCGGACCGTCCACGTCACCGCCGAGAGTCTTCCCGAGGCCATAGCCGAACTGGCTCGCGAAGCGCATGTCTCGATTGGAACTGACGGCCCCCTCCCCCCGCTGCGCGCACCGCACCTGCACGGTGAGATGACTATCGGGGAAGCGCTTGCCAGATTGCTCACCGGCAGCGGCTATGTCGCCCATGAGGTAAGTGAAACGGCATGGCGCATCGAGTTGATCCCGCGTCCTTCGGTGGCGCCCTCACCGGCGGAGCCCACGCCCCCGCCCCAGGCGCCGCCTGACCCGATTATCGTTACAGCGACCAAACAACCGCTTGATCTGCTCTCTCTGCCTGCGGCCGTTTCCGTTGTCCGGCTGACGGAGCGGCTGAATCGTGCCTCCCAAAACGCCAGCGCCTCGGTCGCGTCGAGAGTTGAAGGGCTGGCCATCACCTCGCTTGGGCCCGGCCGCAACCGCTTGTTTCTGCGCGGCGTCGCGGACAGCGCCTTCAGCGGCGAAAGTCAATCTACCGTAGCGGTGGTGCTGGACGAGGCGCGCCTGACTTACGCCGCCCCCGATCCCGATATCCGCCTGGTCGACATGGAGCGGGTGGAGGTACTCAAAGGCCCTCAAGGCTCGCTTTACGGAACCGGTGCGTTGGGCGGCATCTATCGCATGGTGTCTCACCCCGCCGACCTGGCCAATTCGAGCTTTTCGGTTACGACCAGCGGCAGCAAGGTTGCGCATGGCGGCACCGGCTATTCGCTTTCTGCTGTCGCCAATCTTCCATTGGCAACCGGAACAGCAGCTCTGCGCCTTGTGGGTTATACGACCGAGGAGCCAGGCTGGATAGACACGGGGAACCGGAACGATTCGAACGGTACGCACGTATCCGGCATCCGCGCGCAGGCGGCGCTGGTGCCGATCGAAGGCTGGCGGCTGGATATCACTGGCTTTGGCCAGTGGCTTGAATCGCGCGACAGTCGCTATGTTTACGCGCCGCGCAGCTATACCCGCGACCAACAACTTCCCGAACCGCACGACAACGATCTAACCCACATTGCGGGCCGCCTCACGGGCGAGCTTGGCGGCGTGGATGTCATGCTGGCGAGCGCGATAACCTGGCACACCGTGAACGATACCCTCGATGCGACGGTCGGCGCCGAAAGTTTCGGCCTGGCCGACCCACAGGTTTTGACGGACGACCGACGATACCGCACGTCCGACAGTGAACTGCGCTTGCGTGGGCGGCTGGCTGGGGCAAGCTGGTTGATGGGCCTCACTCACCTGGACGCAAGACAATCCATCGCCGTCGCGCTTCAGAGCCAGACCGGCGCGGAATTGCCCGTGAATGATGACCGGCGCGACAGTCACGACAGTGCAGCCTATTTCAACCTTACGGTTCCCCTCGCTCATGCCTTGTCGATCGACGGCGGGGCGCGGCTGTTTCTGTCCTCGGTCCGCGAGACGAGGCTGCTTCCAGAGGGTTTAGTGACGCGAAAACAGGACAAGGCCGGCGTTACTCCCAGCCTTGCGCTGGCCTGGCAGCCCAATTCGCGCCGGCTCATCTACCTGCGCTACGGCTCGGCATTTCGTCAGGGCGGAACTGATATCACCCCCAGTGGGGCGATCGACAATCTCAGGAGCGACGAACTCGCGTCGATCGAGGCCGGCTGGCGGGAAAGCCTTGCCGGTGGCGGCCACGTGGAACTTTCGGCGTGGTACTCGCGGTGGGACAACGTCCAGTCCGATGTGCTGTTGGACAACGGCCTGGTTGAGACCACGAACGCAGGTGACGCCGTGATCCTCGGCATCGAAGGCCATGCGGAGGTCCCGATCGCAGGAGGATGGCGATTGGAGGGCGGCGCCAACGCCACCAGCGCACGCCTGACCCGCAATGCCCTCGGCTTCAAACTTAAGGACACGCGCTTGCCCGTGGTGCCCGAATATACGCTGCGGACCGCCCTTCGCCGCGATTTCAAATTGGGCGCGTTCGATGCTTGGGCCCGGTTGAGCCTGCGCTATATCGGGCCTGCCCGCATGAGCTTTGATCCCGCCATCGATCGGGGCATGGGTGACTTGGTCGAAAGCGCCCTGGAAATGCGCATGAAGCGGAACCGCTGGGAACTGGGGCTTTCTGTCCAGAATCTGCTTAACGACAAGGGAAACGTCTTCGCGTTCGGCAATGCTCTACGCTATCGCCTCACCCGCCAGTTCTCGCCGCAACAGCCGCCCACAATTCTCTTCAGCGCCGCCATGGCGATGTGAAGCGCGCTTGGCGGACAGCGAAGGCTCCGTAATTGCCTCTTATTGTGCCGCTATCGGCAGCCAAATGGCGCTAGCATCCTCGCCGCCGTAGTGAACCGTTTCAGTGGCCTTGACGTAATCATGCGCCTTGGCCTCCATGATCGAGGGAACCCAGCTTTGCGGGTTGCGGTCATATAGGGGAAACAGGCTTGACTGAACTTGCACCATGATCCTGTGCCCCGGCAGGAAAACGTGATCGACGTTAGGCAGAAACCACTGGAAGGCGTACGTCTTACCCGGCTCCAACGGCGCCGGGGTAGCAAAGCCGTGAACATAGCGCCCCCGAAAAATCTCGATGCCAAGCGCCAATTCATAGCCGGCCGTCGCCGGATCAGCGACATTCTCTTCAGGATAGACATCGATCAGTTTGACCACGTAATCGCTGTCCTGCCCCGTGGTTGATGCATGGAGATCGACCTTGGGCGCACCCTTGATATGGACGGCCTTGTCCAGCACCGTGGTCGTGTAGGTCAGGACGTCAGGTCGTCCGTCGACAAACCGCTGATCGTGGACAAGCCATTGCTTCCATTCATCGCCCGACATCTGGATCGGGCGCGGAAGCATCGGCACCGGCTTGGCGGGATCGGAAACGTAGCTGTCGCTCCCAGCCGCCGGCTTCCCGAACATAAGTGCGGCATTCGACGCAAGATAAAGCGGCGTAAGTTCCCCCTCAGGCCACTTCTGCGATTCTTCCCAACGGTTCTCACCCGTAGCGTACGTGAGGACCGGCGGCGTTTGGCAGGCCGGGGGATTGCTCTTGAGATGGCAATCGAGGAACGGCTTCATCCAGCGCGTGCGAAACTGCAGCGCGGTGTCGCCTTCGAACTTGAGCGGCCCAAGCTCGCGTCCCTGATAGTTGACGCCCGAATGACGCCAGGGACCGATTACCAGGCTAACCATATTGTTATTGGTGTCCTGTGGCTCCAGAGCCCGGTAGACAGCCGGAGCACCATAGCTGTCTTCCTGGTCCCACTGGCCGACCACCAGCATTGTCGGCACGGTCAGCTTACGCTTGGCAAGCTGCTTATCCACTGCCTGTTCCTGCCACCAGAAATCATAAGACGGATGCTCGAGAACCTTACGGATCGCCGGCAGGTCCAGCAGGCCGAAAGCCTCTGCATATTCCCTGGCTGAGCCTGCACGCAAATAGGATGCATATTCGTCGCCGGTGCCTTTCGGCACGACGCCAGCGCCTTCCTTCACTGTCTGGCTCAAGTCATAATCGAAGCCGAATGTGCGATAGGCGCCGTTATGAAACCAGTCATCGCCCATCCAGCCATCGACCATCGGGCTCTGGGGCACCGAGGCCTTGAGCGCTGGATGTGGATCCACCAGCGCCATCAGTGACGTGAAGCCGAGATATGACGAGCCGATGATGCCCACTTTGCCGTTGCTTTCCGGCACATGCTTCACCAGCCAATCAATCGTATCGTAAGCGTCAGTAGCGTGATCGACTTTAGTATGATTGAGCGCGCCGCGCAGTGGGCGGTTCATCACATAGTCGCCTTCCGAGCGATGCAGCCCCCGCACATCCTGGTAGACCCGGATATAACCGTCATCGACGAACTCCTTGTCCATCATCGGCAGGATTTCCTCGATCTTCTGACTGCGGCTCCGGCTGGTTGCCTCATAGGCATCGTAGGGAGTGCGGCTCAGCAGAATGGGCGCGTCTCTGGCGCCTTTGCGGAAGACGATCACAGTGAACAGTTTGGTCCCGTCACGCATCGGGATCATGGCCTCTCTGCGAACGAAATCCGCCTGGGGCCGAACCCAGTCATAGCTTCTGACCTGATCGTTGGTCATGGGATCGGTGAGCGCCGCGGAAAGGGGAACGGTAGCCGTAGCGGAGAGCGCGAGGAAAAGACTCGCTGCGATCGTGCGAGAGTTCATCGCCATTGGGTGCCGCGCGGAGATGGCGCGGTCAAGCGCGGCGGCAAGATGGTGCCCTGATTTTTCCGCGTGATTTTAAACGGTTCACGTCGCGCGCGAAGAGGTCCACCAAAGTCGTGAAGCCGGCGCCCTCCCCTTTAACGATGTGAACCGAAGCGGCGATTTCGACCTTGACATTTTAACCGTTTAGGTTATATAGCCCGCCATCCGGTAACCACCGGGTCGGCAGGTGCGCGGGAGCCAAAGGCCATGGCTCGCATGTCACCCGCACAAGCGGTCGGCGTCCCGCCAGGTAAGGGCCGCCTGCAACCGCGAGCAAGGTCTTCGCCCAGGGGGTAGCGCCTCGGGGGTCAGCGGCAAGGACGCGAGCCCGCATCCGCTGCACACCTTCCTCGCCAGGGCCGAGTTGGTAAGTTTTCGCGTTCCCCTCATCAGCCATTCGCAATCGAAGGTTCGCCAGCCAAGCCTGTATGGTTCAGGTATAAACATCGCCGGCCGCAACTGCCTGCCGTGTTCTCCCTCCCGGCGTCAGCCCGCATTCGCCAGCGGGGGCCTTACCGTGCCTGCTCCTCCCTTCGGGAGAACGGGCCGAGACGTCCGCTTTCCCGAGAAAACTACATGAAAGCGGACTTTCCGGATGCGCCGACATTGCTGCCGTCACAACCTATTCACTGTGATCCCGATAAACGCCCTGGCTGGCATGAATCACCCTAGCTGCAATGGCGAGTACGATATTCTTTCAAAGAACCGAAAAAGCCGCGACGTGCGAGGGAGCGCTGCTTTTCGCCTCTATTGATTGCACGACGTAAGTGTTGAAATTTACGATTTTCGATGAAATCATCGCGACGAACGTGCCCAAACGATGGAAAATCGTGTAATGATGGTTTGCCTCCGGCATTCAATAACCGTTGCATAGCTCTTAATTCGGATACGTATCTCTGTGCCCCATGTGCAGCATAAGGGCCGAGTGCTCTACGCCGCTTCGAAAATTCGGCTTGCCATCGGAACTGATATTCGCGGCAACCAGGATCATGAAAATAGCTCAATGGTCCCTCTACACTCATGGGCCAACCTCAGTTGAATTGCATATGACTGCTCTGCTGAGATATCGTTAAAGAGTGGAAACGTCCGGTCACCCCGACAAATCGGCCGAAGCAGCTTGCCGGGGGGCTTCGCAATAGCCGCATTTCCCCACGCCGAATGAGAGGCCGTCTTCATCTATCGCCCCTAAACGTAAAGAAGCGCGGAAAGGCCCGAAAGCCTCCGCGCTCCTTTGCGTTCAAGCCAAGTTCAGGCGGCCTGCTTGTGCCGCTCGTTCGCTTCCAGATTGAGCAGATCTGCGATCTCGAAGGCCAATTCGATCGACTGCGCGCCGTTGAGGCGAGGATCGCAGTGCGTGTGATAGCGGTCGGCCAGCGCCTCGTCAGTGATGGCGATGGCGCCGCCGGTGCACTCAGTCACGTCACGCCCGGTCATCTCGATGTGGATGCCTCCGGCATGCGTGCCCTCGGCGCGATGGACGGCGAAGAAGCCGCGAACTTCGGCCAGGATGCGGTCAAACGGCCGGGTCTTGAAGCCCGAGTCAGTCTTGACGATGTTCCCGTGCATCGGATCGCACGACCATACCACAGGATGGCCTTCGCGCTGCACCGCGCGCACCAGCTTCGGCAGGCCGGCCTCGACCTTGTCATGGCCGAAACGGGCGATCAGGGTCATGCGGCCAGGCTCGCGCGCGGGGTTGAGCGTGTCCAGCATGCGCAACAGCGCGTCCGGATCAAGGCTGGGGCCGCACTTCATCCCGATCGGATTGCCCACGCCCCGCAGGTACTCCACATGCGCGGAGCCTTCGAAGCGAGTACGATCGCCGATCCACAACATATGCGCGGAGCAGTCGTACCAATCGCCGGTCAATGAATCACGGCGGGTCAGCGCCTGCTCGTAGGGGAGCAACAGCGCCTCATGGCTCGTGTAGAAATCGGTGCCCTGAAGCTGCGGCACGGTCGTCGGATCAATGCCGCAAGCGGCCATGAAGTCGAGCGCCTCGCCGATGCGATCAGCCATCTGCGAGAACTTCTCGCCCCATGGGCTGCGGTTGATATGGTCCATCGTCCACTGGTGGACCTGACGCAGGTTCGCGTAACCGCCATGCGCAAAGGCCCGCAGCAAGTTCAATGTCGCGGAGGACTGCGCGTAAGCTTTAAGCATCCGCTCCGGATCATTCCGGCGGCTCTCCGGCGAGAACTCGATGCCGTTGATGATATCTCCGAAGTAGCTGGGCAACTCCAGTCCGCCGATAGTCTCCGTCTGCGCCGAGCGTGGCTTGGCGAATTGGCCCGCCATCCGGCCCAGTTTCACAACCGGCTGCTTGCTGGCGAACGTGAGCACCACCGCCATCTGCAACAGCACGCGAAAAGTGTCCCGGATGTTGTCAGCGCTGAACTCGGCGAAGCTCTCGGCGCAATCGCCGCCCTGGAGCAAAAAACCACGCCCCGCCGCCACTTCGGCGAGATCGGCTTTGAGGGCGCGCGCTTCGCCGGCAAAGACCAGCGGCGGAAACTTGGCAAGCGTGGCCTCAACCTCGCTCAACTTCTCCGCATCGCCATAAACCGGATGGTGGCGCGCTTCACGCGCTTTCCAGCCGTCCGGGGTCCAATCGCTAGCCACTTTCCATACTCCTATGTCCCGACGCCGAGGGCCGGCTGGAAACAGGGCCGCCGTTTAGCGCTCATAAGCCATCTTTGCAAAGCCGCTTTGCCCGATCACAGTGATCGCAGACGTCCGGCGCATGCATCAAGCTTCGGTCAGCGCGCCGCCATGCTGGACCGCCCCTCCTCGGGCATCACTTCAAGACGCCAGGACCGGTCCCTGCCCAGATAGCGGGCCGCCAACTGCTGCATCTTCAGCGGGGTGGTCTCAGTATAGTCGGTAAGGACGGTGCGCACAGTGCCGATCCGGGAAGGGTCGGCGGTAGCTCCCTCAAGCTGACTCATGAAGAACGCGGTGCTGGATGCTGCCCGCGTCACTTGCTGGCGCAGCGGCTCCGTCACACGCTCAAGCTCGTCTGCGGTCGGCGGGTTGGAGATGAGGTCCTGCGCGATTTCGTCGGCAGTCTGGAAGAATACTGGCACTGACTTGGGATCGAGCTGCGCCATCGCGGTTATCGACCCCCCGGCCTGCATGTCGACTGGCCAGTTGGAGACCACATAAGGCGCATAAGAGACGCCCAGCTTCTCACGCACGGCGTCCATGAGGCGATTGGTGAACAACTGCGTCAGAATTTCGAGCTGCCGCGATTCACGGATGCCCATCGAACCGCCGCCGGTCGGCCACGAAATCACCGCCGCCGCCTGATCGGGATCACCGTGATGGTGCAGAACGATCGGCATGTCCGAGGGATGCGGCGCGGTGACCTCGGCCGTCCGGGCGCTTGAAGGCGCGGGCGCTCTCTGCTTCAGCGCGCCGAAAGTCTTTTCCAGCGACGCGATGGCGGCGGCCTTATCGAAATCCCCGAAGATTTGCACTTCGACCGGACCTTGCGCCAGGGCCCTGCCCCACACGCGCTTGAACCCTTCCGGCGTGGTTCCTTCTATCTCCTTGGGCGTCGGCGTGGCGAAGCGCCGATCTTCACCGCGTTGGTAGAACTGCAGGTCGCGATTGAGCACGCCTTGCGGAGAGGTTGCGTAAGTGTCGTACTGGATCTTTGCCGCCGCTTTCGCGCGCAGGAAGGGGTTCGTGTCCCACCGGGGCAGGTCCAGTTTTGCGGCGAAGAGATAAAGTTGGTCCGCCAGGTCCTGCGGCCGCGTTTCGGCAGAAAGCTGAAAGGTCGCGTCCTGCACGTCGAAATCGAAACCCATCTTCCGCCCGGTGGAGATACGGTCCAGGTCTTCCTGACCCAGGGTCGCCAGACCGGATCCAACCAGCGCATACTGCCCCAAGGCAATGTAAGGCGCATCCTTCGGATCGATCGAACGGTAGCCGCCGCCGAAACGGACCTTCACCATGACCCTGCCCGGCTCTTCAGTCACCGGCCAGAGCAGCACTTTCACACCGTTGGCGAAAGTCAGCTGCTCGATATCGAGAAGGCCGGTCGGCATGTCGCTCACCGGTTTGGCCGATGCGCCGATAGAAGGCAGCTTATCGAATGATACAGGCGCTTGGTTGGCGGCCATCCTGATACTGGCGTCAGGCTGCACGGGCTGCAGCAAGGCCAGGCGCAGAGCATCGTCACTGGCCACTCCGGATTTCTGGACGGTGAACAACCCTCTCGTAACCGTGCCCGAGAACAACTGCCGCGTATGCTCGAGCACTTTATCGGGCGTGAAAAGCGGTTTGGATCGGCGGAAAATGTCAAGCACGTCGTCAGGAGCGGCCACGGTCTCACGGATGTCCAGAGCGTTGACCAGATCATCGGCGATCTTGGCGCCCGGTAAGATCTGCTGTTGCTCAACCGGCACCTGGAAGGCCACGTCGAGCTCGGCCACCTCGCGGTCGATCTCCGCCTGCGTGGGAGCGCGGTTCATGGCATCGGCAATGACGGCGCGCACATCATGCAGGGCCGCCTGCCAATCGTCGCCCAGCGGGGTGACGGAAACGAAAGTCGCATCGGCCGAACGCGAAACCTTGTCCTGGTTCACGGATGCCGAAAGGAAACTACCTCCCGCGCGCGCCTTTGACTCAAGCCTTCGATTAACAATCGCCTGAGCGATCGAGTCCGTCATCAACCCTTGATTGTAAACGATGTTGTCATCGACCTGCCGCCAGGGGCGCAGGACGGCGTACATCAATGAAGGCGGCAGGTCCGGTTCCACAAGTACGCGCGTTTCGCTCACCGGGTTCTTCGCATCGACATCCTTCGGCGCGACGGGATCCCCGAAGCTGGGCTGCGGCGTTTTCGCTCCTTGGACCGACCAGCCACCAAACCACTTGCGGATGTAGGTTTCAAGCATGGCGGGATCGACGTCCCCCGCAACGATCACGGCGACATTGTCCGGCCTGTACCATCGAGTGTAAAAAGCCCGCACCGACTGGGGAGTGGCCGCGGTCAGAGAGGCGACCGTGCCGATCGGCTCCCGCTCCGCCAGCGGCTGGCCCGCGTAAAAGATCTGCTGCATCGCGTCCTGCACGCGCTTGGCCGCCCCGCCGCGTTCGCGCATCTCTGCCATAACGATCGGCAGGTCCTGCTTGAGATTTGCAGCCGAAAGCGTGGGCGCGGTGACCATTCCCGACATGAGCTTGAAAGTCTCATCCAGCGAACCCGCCGTTGCGTTGGGCAAGTCCAGCTTGAAAACAGTCTCGGTGGGAGTGGTCTGCGCATTAGTATCGCTGCCGAAGGTGGCCCCCAGGCGTTGGAACGCCGCGATCGCCGTTCCCTCGGCCAGGTACTTGGACTGGCGGAATAGCATGTGCTCAAGCAGATGCGCGTAACCGCGCTCCGAATCGGTTTCATAAAGCGAACCAGCGTCAACCCGTATCCGGATAGAAACTTGCCCCGGCGGAACCCCGTTCTTCCGCACAGCATAACGCAAACCGTTAGGCAGTTCACCGAAATGCCAGAGCTTGTCATGAGGAATATCGCTATTGCGATATAGCCATGGGTCTTGCGTATCGGCCTGCAAGGTATTGGGAACGATGGAAACTTGCGCCGGGGCAGGCTGTGCCGAAGCCTCGGCGGTCAGGAGCAGGCTGGCGAGCAAGCAGGCGGCACGCGGAAAGGTCGTCATCACCAAAGCTATAGGGCGACCGCTCCTTAAGGGCCAGTGAATAGCGCGGGTACTTGACCGCTCGTCCACTTGACCTAAATCGCCAATGTCATGTTCATAGAAACCGAAACAACGCCCAATCCCGCGACGCTCAAATTCCTGCCCGGCCGGCGGGTGATGCCGGCGGGAACGCGCGAGTTCACCTCGTACGAGGGGGCCGCCGCCTCCCCACTGGCGGAAGCTCTTTTCGATCTGGGCGACGTCACCGGCGTGTTCTTCGGCCACGACTTCATTTCGGTGACGGCAGCGCCGGGCGTCGAATGGCCCGGCTTGAAGCCGCAAGTCGTATCGATCCTCCTGGATCACTTCATATCCGAAGCGCCGTTGTTCGCGGGCGGCGACGCCAGCACCATCGCGGTGCCGGCGGAGGACGACGATTTCGGTGACGATCCCGCCGACGCCGATATCGTCGCGCAGATCCGCGAACTTATTGAAACACGCGTGCGCCCGGCTGTCGCCAATGACGGTGGAGACATTATCTATCGCGGGTTTCGCGAAGGCGTCGTCTATCTGACGACGCAGGGCGCCTGTTCGGGATGCCCCTCCTCGACCGCCACTCTCAAACAGGGAATCGAGAGTCTGCTTAAGCATTACGTCCCGGAAGTAACAGAAGTTCGGGCCGCTTGACGCCTGGCCTCATGACCGGACGACCTCTGCAATTCGCCTCAGGACGCACACTCGCTATCGACTGCGCGACGAAAGCCTGCTCCGTAGCCCTGTTCGAAAATGATTCCCTGATCGGCGGCGAACTACGCATGCTGGGGAGAGGCCATGCCGAGGCGCTCATCCCGATGATCGCATCGCTTCCCGAACGGGGATGGGCCCAACGCATTGTCGTTTCCCTAGGGCCAGGCAGTTTCACGGGGGTGAGGGTCGGCCTTGCAGCCGCGCGCGCGCTCGCGCTGGCCTGGGGAAGCGAGCTTACCGGGTATTCCAGCCTGACGTTGATGGCGGCGATGGCGCATGAGATGCACGGAGCACGGCCGGTCGGCGTGGCGATGACCGGCGGGCACGGCGAATGGTTCATTCAGGGCTTCGATGCCCAGGGCTCTCAAAGTCGTCCGCTAGCCTCGCTACGTCCGGAAGCGGCGGTCGCCGCGACCACAGAGGAAATCGTGGTCGGCGATCAGGCCGAAGCGCTCGTGGCGGCACGCGGGAGCGGACAAGCGGTTGCCTTGTGGCCGGATGCCTGCGCCGTCCGCCTGCTTCCCCCGTCAGCCCTGCTTGCGGAAACCCGGCCGCTCTATGGTCGCGCGCCCGATGCGCGTCTACCAGTAGGCACTTCATCGGCGCCTCCGGCATGATCGATGATGTCGACCGGATCATGACAGTCATGACCGTAGCCTTCGATCCGGCATTCGGCGAGGCGTGGAACAGGCGACAAGTCGAAGACGCATTGCACATCGGCAACTGCCACTATTACCTCATCGGAGAAAAAGGCCAACAAGCGGTCGACGGCGCATCTGCCGCCGGCTTTTCATTGTCGCGCACGGGATTTCAGGAAGAGGAACTATTGCTTCTGGGAGTCTCTCCCGAATTTCGCAGGAACGGACTGGGCCGATCGTTATTGGATCAACTTCGCCTTGCAGCGGCTACTCGCGGCGCTAAGCGTCTTTTATTGGAAATGAGAAGAGGTAATCCCGCTGAGTCGCTATATCGAAGTTTCGGATTCTTCCCCATTGGTGAACGTCGCGATTATTATCGGACGGCAAGCGGGCAACGAATCGATGCGATCACATTTACATGCGACATCGCGTGAATCCAAAGGGGTGGATACATGCGGCATTACCAAGAGAAATAGAAATTTGTCTAATCTCTTTCAATTGAACTTGCACTGACGATCGAAAGCGTTCAATGGATGAGTGACGGGCTTGAACAAGCGTCCCGCCGATAGAATGGTCGCACACGAGGGTAAGAAAATGGAAAATATTCAGAACGACATGAACGAGACGTTGATAACGCTCGCTTCCGATATCGTTGCCGCGCATGTAAGCAACAACAGCGTATCGGTGGAGGACCTGCCGTCCTTGATAACCAATGTATATGGCGCGCTCGCCGGACTTGGTGGCCCTACCATCGTCGTGGAAGAAAAACCCGAACCGGCAGTATCAGTTCGCGCATCGGTAAAACCCGATTACATTGTCTGCCTTGAAGACGGCAAGAAGCTCAAGATGCTTAAGCGTCATCTCATGACTCATTACAATATGACGCCGGAAGAATATCGTGCCCGCTGGAACCTGCCGGCCGATTATCCGATGGTTGCGCCCAACTATGCTGAAAAGCGTCGCGAACTCGCGAAGAAAATCGGCTTGGGCCGCAAGCCGAATACGCGTCGCGGGCGTAAGCCCAAGTCCGCTGCCGCCTGATCGAAGCAGGCCGGACAAACGGTTGAGATTGCAGGCGCACCGGCCTAGTATCCGGTGCGCCTTATTCATTTAGCAGGTCACCACGTGCATCAGCCCATAGACATCGAGGCCCTCTGCGCCGAACGCGGCCTTCGCATTACCGAGCAGCGTCGAGTGATCGCGAAAGTGCTTTCGGACAGCACCGATCATCCTGACGTCGAAAAGCTTCATGAGCGTGCCGCCGTGATTGATCCGGGCATCTCGATTGCCACGGTATACCGCACCGTTCGCCTGTTTGAGGAAGCTGGCATTCTGGATCGTCACGATTTCGGCGATGGACGTTCGAGATATGAAGCCGCGCCGGAAGCGCATCACGACCATATGATCGATGTTGAGAGTGGCGCGGTCATCGAATTTGTCGATCCCGAGTTGGAAGCGCTGCAACGCCAGATCGCCGAGAGACTTGGCTTCCGTCTCGTCGACCATCGGATGGAATTGTTCGGCGTCAGGCTGGAACGCGAAGATGGCGACGCATCCAGCAAAAGAAAATGAGTGAGGCGACGTCCTCGCCCGCGGGTTCCCGGGAAAGAGACGTCGCGCTTTGGGGCTGGTGCCTGGCGACTTTGCGCCTGGCCCTCATTCTGGCCGCCTTGCTGATTTGCGCACCGCTCTATTATCTGCTCGCGCCGTTCACCAAGCATAATCCCGCCCCCCGATTGTTTCTCCGTGTCGTGACGACAATCGCCGGCGTCCGCCTGCGCATCGCCGGAACGCGGGCCGCGTCACGCATTTTTTTCCTGGCTAACCATGTCAGTTGGCTGGATATTCCCGCAATGGCGGCGGCGACCGGCAGTGCCTTCGTCGCTCACGACGGCCTTGCCGCGATCGGCCCCCTACGTTGGCTATGCCGTCTTAACGACACAGTGTTCGTCGCCCGTCACGACCGTCTTAGCGTGGCCTCACAAGTCGAACAGATTCGCGCTGCGCTGCGTGAAACGGGGGCACTCACGATCTTTCCCGAAGGCACCACCTCCGGCGGCAACGCATTGCTCCCCTTCAAATCGTCGCTTCTTTCCGCGCTTGATGCTGAGACCGATCACATACCGGTCCAGCCGGTCTGGTTGGATTATGGATCTGCGACGCACGAAATCGCCTGGGTCGGAAACGAGCCGGGTCTGGATAATGCCCTGCGTATCCTCGCACGCTGGCGCCCCATCTATCTTGTCGTCAATTTACTGCCCCCGCTGACCGAGAGCGGGCGGGCCGATCGCAAGATCATGGCACGCGCCGGACGAGAAGCCATCGCCAAGGCGATGACGCATTCCGGCACATAGCGGTCTTAACGCGTGGCGTTATAAGCGAGCTGACTTTCATCCAATTGGAAGCCGACCAGCAGCTCAAACGAAGCGCGTGCCACAGCCGTCTTTACCTGCGGGTCGGAAAGAGGATCGACAGCGGCATCCGCTTCACCTGCCTTGCGTTTGCGAGTGATCCGCTCACGTATGTTGTCGGGCAAAGTCGCTGCCGCCCGGTCAATGAAAGCTGTGCCGGTCCCGGCCACCTGCGCACGGTCCTTTCCATCGGCGAAGTTCAGTGTAACGGTGCCGACCCGCTTGCTGACGACCGCCGTGCCCCCCTGCAGTACGGTGACGAAATAGGGCAAGGTGACCTGCCGCGCGCCGCTGGTGTCATTCCGACGGCCGAGCACCTGGAACGCAACCTGGGCCGTCACCTTGTCACCGCTATCCTCATTGCATTGGGTGCGCACGTCCGTCATCGCCGCGACGACATCGATGTTAGCAGCGGTCTTGTCGCCGGGGACGCGGAACAACGTCACATCGCCGGTGTAATCCGGAATGCCGACGGCGGGGCATTTGCTGCGGACGGCGGTGATGCCCACTCCTTCATCGACCACGATGTCCCCCTTGGTCTTACATCCGCCGAGTGCCGTCATCACGGCGGCAGAACAGAGAACAGTGGCAGTCAGACGGCGTGCATTCATCGTGACATCCTCGAATGGCGTGCGCTTGCCCTAGCGATGCGAGCGACAAAGCGCTAGAGGGCCGTTCATGAACGCGCCCTTTCCGTCCACGACATCGTCTGCATCAGGGCTTCCGCTGCGCCTCCTGATCGCCGCACCACGCGGATTTTGTGCCGGCGTCGATCGCGCCATAGAAATCGTCGAGCGAGCGCTCGAGATTTATGGCCCTCCGGTCTATGTCCGGCACGAGATCGTGCACAACAAGTTCGTGGTGGATAGCCTGAAGGCAAAAGGCGCCGTTTTCGTTGAGGAATTGAGCGACGTTCCCGATGGCGTTCCCGTGATCTTCAGTGCGCACGGTGTGCCGAAATCGGTTCCGGTCGAAGCTACCGCACGCGGTCTCGATTGGCTGGACGCCACGTGCCCATTGGTGAGCAAGGTGCACCGCCAGGCCGAACGCCAGATCGAGGCGGACCGACACATCCTGTTCATCGGCCATGCCGGACATCCGGAAGTGATCGGCACGTTCGGGCAGGTCCCGGAAGGCACGATGACACTGATAGAAACGGTGGAGGACGTTGCCGCTCTGCCCTTTCCTTACGACGCCAAACTGGCCTATCTTTCGCAGACGACGCTTTCGGTTGATGATACGGCCGCGATCATCAAGGCGATCGAGGCGCGTTATCCGCAGGTGGCCGCCCCCAAGGCCGAGGATATCTGTTACGCGACCTCCAACCGCCAGGCTGCGGTCAAGCAGATCGCGCCGATGTGTCAACTTGTCTTCGTGATCGGCGCGCCCAACAGTTCAAATTCGCTGCGTCTTGTCGAAGTGGCGCAACGCGCGGGAGCGCGGGCTCAACTTATTCAGCGAGCCGAAGATATCGATCCGGCCTGGCTTGATGGAGTGGAAACCGTCGGCCTCACGGCCGGCGCTTCGGCGCCCGAGCAACTGGTCGACGAGGTGGTCGCTCGCTTGAAGGAATTGCGAGACCTGGTGACGGACGAGGTCGTGACCGCGAAAGAGCGCATCACTTTCAAGCTGCCCCGCCAGCTGATGCAGTGAGGGAAGAATAATGGCGGTCTATACCCGATTGGGCGCCGAAGAGATGTCCGCGATCATCGCCGCCTTCAATGTCGGCACGCTGGTTTCCGCCAAGGGTATTGCCGAAGGGGTTTCCAACAGCAATTGGCTGATCGAAACGCAGGAGACGGATAGCGCGCCGCGACGCTTTATCCTCACTGTCTATGAGGGCCGAACCGACACGGCAGACCTGCCGTTCTTTCTCGACCTTCTCGATCATCTGGCTGCGCGTGGTTGCCCGGTCCCCCGCACGATGCATGACCGCGATGGTGCCAGCCATCGCATGCATGAGGGCAAGGCCCTGGCCTTGATCGAGTTTCTTCCAGGCGTCTCGGTGTCCGATCCCACGCCTGGCCAGACGCGGGCAGTCGGCGCGGCGCTGGCGCAAATTCATCTTGCGGCTACCGATTTCGGCAGTGAAAGGGCAAACTCCATGGGCCCGGCCGCGTGGCAGCAATTGCTCGGCGACTGCGGACCCGATGGACTGGAATCGATCCATTCGGAACTGGCCCGGATCGTCAGCCGTGAACTGGCCGTGTTGATGACCCGCTGGCCGGCGGACCTGCCGCGAGGCGTCATTCACGCGGATCTCTTTCCAGACAACGTGCTGATGCTGGGCGAGAAGGTCACCGGGCTGATCGACTTTTACTTCGCCTGCACTGACATCACCGCTTACGATGTGGCGGTAACTCACGCAGCGTGGTGCTTCAGCGCTGACGGCACGCGATTTCTTCCTGCGCTGTCAGCCGCCCTCCTCGAGGGTTATGAAAGCGTGCGCCCGCTCTCACCGCAGGAGCGCAACGCTCTACCCCTCCTGGCCCGCGGCGCAGCGATGCGCTTCCTTGCAACCCGCGCTTATGACTGGCTGAATACGCCTGATGGCGCGCTGGTGACCCTCAAGGATCCCATGGCCTTCGCGCGCCGGCTGGAGTTCTATGCCGATCCCGTCAACGCGGCTATCTTCCCCGCATGAAGAAGATCGAAATATTCACTGACGGCGCCTGCAAGGGCAATCCCGGTCCCGGCGGCTGGGGCGTGCTGTTGCGCATGGGCGCTCACGAAAAGGAGATGTCCGGAAGCGAACCCGAGACGACCAACAATCGCATGGAAATGACCGCCGTCATCAAGGCGCTCAATGCTCTGACCGAACCGTGCGACGTAACGCTTCATACGGACAGCCGGTACGTCATCGACGGCATCACCAAATGGGTTCACGGCTGGAAGAAAAAGGGCTGGGTCAACGCAAGCCGCCAGCCCGTTCGCAATGCGGACTTATGGCACGAGTTGATCGAGGCGGCCGCCCGGCATCAGGTGCAGTGGAAATGGGTGCGTGGCCATAATGGCCATGTCGAAAATGAACGGGTCGACCGGCTGGCGAGCGAAGCCGCGCGTACAGCGGCTTGACAGGCCGAAACGGCTGCAGCGAACGGCCAATCAGGTGAAACGCATCGGCGAATAGGGCGCGGGATCGATTTCCCCGCCTTGCTCGCCCAGGATAAGGCGCGCACCAAGCTCTGCTGCGGCGGGCGCAGTCTGGATGCCGAAGCCTCCCTGTCCGGCGAACCAGAAGAACGCGGGCTGATCCGGCGCAAATCCGTAAACCGGCATACGATCCGGCGCGAAAGAGCGAAGGCCGGCCCAACGATGCTCCACGCGCTGGATCTGCCAATCGACCACTTGCCCGAAACGGTCGATCGCCAATGCCACATCGATTTCCTCAGGCGCGGCATCGCAGGGAATGCTCCGCGTTTCATCATGCGGACTGAGCCAAAGGCGACCGCTTTCCGGCTTGAAATAGAAGCTTTCGGAAATGTCCAGGACCAGAGGCAAGTCTTCAGGCGCGGCGGGTTCAACGGCAAGCTGCGCGATCGTGCGGCGATATGGCGTGATGCCAAGCGGGCGAGCCCCCGTCACCCGCGCGACAGCGTCAGCCCATGCTCCGGCCGCATTTACAAGAATCGCCGTGGCAACCTTGCGCTCATCCGACAGCACCAGATGCCATAAAGGGCCTACCCTTTCCGCGCGAGTCAGCGCAGCCCGGCACCATAGCTGCGTGCCGGCGTTGCGGGCCTGCGCCAGATAGTGATGATGCAGCCGAGCAACGTCGATATCGCAGCAACTCGGCTCCAACGCGCCGCAGGCCCAACCGGTTCGTAATTGTGGCAGGCGTCCCTCGACCCCCATGCGATCCAGCACTTCGACCTGCACCCCCGCTGCGAGGTATCGTTCAGCGAAAGCTGCAACTTGCGCTTCCTGCCCCTCCCTCCCGAGCGTCAGGGCCTCACGTCGCGTCAAAACGCCAAGCTGGCGCAGCACGGGGCCTGAGGCGGTCGTCAGCGGTTGCACCCCCGGTCCGCCATAACTTTCCGTCCAAAAGGCGGCGGAGCGGCCCGTGGTATGATATCCGGGGCGCTCCTCAGCCTCGATCACCAATACCCGTGCCCGCGCGCCGATCGCGGCGGCAAGTGAAGCACCGGCAATTCCCGCGCCGATCACCACGATATCGAAAAAGGCATCCATCGGCATCAGTCCCTAGCCGGTGCGACCCGGTCAAGAAACTCCCTGATTGCATTCATGGCCCGGTCCCGCACCGGATCCACTTCACGCAGTATCTCGTGGCGGCATTCCTGACCGAAGACGACAATTTCGGCTTTCGGCAGACGCGCCACCGCGCGACGGATAGCTGGCCAGCTCACCAGCCTGTCAACGCTCGTGGCCAATACGAGGACGGGCACATCAACCGCCTCCAGAAAGCCTGGCGTCTCCAGCAGGCGGATAGAGGCTAGCGCGCGTTCGATCCAGCCCCAACTTGCAGCACCCATCGTGATCGCCGGACGTTGACGACGCCACCAATCCTCGTCGTCGTAGCGCGAGAGGTCATGCGTCAGCAGCCGGCTGCGGGCTTGCGGGATCAACGCGGGCTTCTCGCTACCTTTCCAGGCCGGGCGACGAGCATCGCCGAACGCGGCGATCGTTTTCGCGGCAAGGTGAAGCCACCTGCTCGGCAACCAAGCCGGATGTAGACCCAGCATCGGCGCGGAGAGCACCAGGGCAGTGGGACGCACCTTGCCCTCAGCCACCGCGCGGAGCACGACATGCCCGCCCATGGAATGGGCCACCGCGACATGCGGGCGCGCCGCGCCTGCAGACCAGTCTGTCCATAAGGCCGCGTAATCCGCTACCCAAGTCGCGAAATCGTCGACATGGCCGGTCACGGCGTCGCGTCCGAGGCGACCGCTGAAGCCCTGCCCTCGCCAGTCCGCGGCCGCGACGCTCCACCCCTCGGCATGCCATTGCCCAAACGCTTCCAGCCACTTCTCATAAGCGTCCGCGCGCCCTGGCATGAACAGGAGCGATCCGCGCCGCGCACCGGCAGGGGCTGGCCAATCCAGCCTCCGCAGCGAGTGCCCGTCCCCCGTCGTCCAGGCCCGTTCCTTGGCGTCCGCGGGAATGCTTCGGCGAAAGGCCGATGACAACCGGCTGAAAGCGGAAGGTGTCACTTTGGCTAATTCCGTTCTCAGCGCACTGGTTACTTTTTAGTAAGCGATACCCGGTAAACCGCTTCCAATGAAGGGGGCGACAGGATGTCGGGCGATCTATTTTCGTACGCATTGGCAGCGGCGTTGGCAACCGCTCTGCTTGTCGCTGCCTTCACTGATCTACGACGCCGCGAGATCGACAACGGGCTTAACGCAGCCATCGCGCTGGCCGCTCCCTTGTGGTGGCTGGCCATGGGCTTTGGCTGGTCGGACATCGGCTTTCAAGTGACGCTTGCGGCCGCCACCTTCGCGATTACTTGTGTGCTTTTCGCGGTTCGCCAGATGGGCGGCGGCGATGTCAAACTGCTTACGGCGCTAGCCCTTTGGTTTCCTCCTGTCAGTTTTGCGCAAGTCATCGTGCTGACCGCGGTGATCGGAGGCGGGGCCTCGGTTGCGATGGCGACCTTCAACATGAAACGCGTGCCCGGCGAAACCCTGCGCGATGCATTAGCGATGAGCGTAGCGCTGGCGTGGGTGGGAGGCGCCGGCAGCGTCCTTCTCTCCCTGGTGACACATCGGCCATTCGTCGGCAGGGCGGCGGAAGCCGTGGCAGCGGTTCTGCCGCGAGGCTGGATGATCGGCGTCATTGTCGTTCTTGTCATCGCGATGTTCACGCTCGGCGTGGCCCATATCATGCGCCGCCAGAAATCGCGCCTGCCGATACCTTATGGCATTGCCATCGCCGCGGCCGGGCTCTGGGTGCTGGGAGAGCAGACCCTTCTCGCGGCCCGTCTGGGGGCCCTGCCGGGGTGAACCCGATTTTAACCAATTTACCTCATAGTAGGCACTCCGTCGGGGGTTTTTCAGGGGGCTTTAAAAGCCATGGATAGAAAGAAGCTCGTGCTGCTGATCGTGGCGCTGCTGGTTGCGGCAGGCACTGCATTTGCCGCGCGGTCCATATTCACGGGTGCTTCCGCACCTCAAGCCGGCGCAGTGCCTGCTGCCCAGCCGAAGGGCCCGAAAGTTCTCGTGGCGCAGCGTGCGTTGCCGGTCGGCACGATCATCACCGCCGATGCGGTCTCGTTCCAGGACTGGCCACAAGAACTGGTCAAGGACGCCTATTTCATTGACGGTCAGGCAGACACGGCCAAGCTTCTGGGCACCGTGGTGCGTTATCCCATCACCGCTGGACAACCGCTGACCCAAGGGGCGCTCGTCGCGCCCGGTGATCGTGGCTTCCTTGCCGCCGCGCTCGGTCCGGGAATGCGCGCCGTCACCATTCCCGTGTCAGCAAAGACCGGCGTTGGCGGCTTCGTCTTCCCCGGCGATCACGTCGACCTGGTCCTGACTCAGCAAGTGACAGGCAATGGCCCGCCGTTACGCACGGCGGAGACGATTCTCCGCAACCTGCGCGTGCTTGCCACTGACAAAGCCACTGACAACGAGGTGGTCGACGGGAAGACGGTGGTACGCGATTTCCGCACGGTTACGCTCGAAGTTACACCGCGCATCGCCGAGAAGGTGGCCGTTGCGCAGGAAGTCGGCGAGATAAGCCTTTCCCTGCGCTCTATCGCCGACAATCAGAGCGAGTTCGAACGCATCCTCGCCAGCGGCGACGTCAAGGTTCCAGAAGGCGCGTCCAAGGCGCAGGAAGAACAATTGATGCGCCAGGCCATGACCAAGCCGATGGAAGGCAACACCACTTACGTGACTGGCGGCGATGTTTCTCGTTTCCAGAGTTCCAGCCGGCCGGCGATCGCCGGACAGAGTGCGCCGAGCGCCGCGATGGGGCCGCCGACAGGCACAGGCGTCGCAGGGCCAGTCCACAGCGGTCCCGTGGTCCGCGTGACCCGTGGCAAGGAAACAACCGAAGAAGTGGTGGGGAGCAAGTAATGGCCACAGCCGGCATGAAACGCGCCTTCGCCGCGCTCGCGAACCCCTTTGAGGGCAAAACCATGAAACCGCGTCTTCTCAAAACCATGCTGACCGCAGCCTGCGCGCTCTCGCCGCTGGCCATAACGGTCGCGGCTCCAGCGACGGCTCAGTCGGTGATGCGCCCCGTGCAGAACATTGAACTGTCGATCGGCAATGGTCAGTTGGTCAACGTGCCAGGTGCGATGACCGACGTCTTCGTTGCCAACGAAGCGGTTGCCGACGTTCAGGTCAAGTCCCGGAACCAGTTCTACGTCTTCGGCAAGGCTGGCGGCACCACCACTGTCTACGCCAGCGATGCCGCCGGCAAGGTCGTTTGGTCGGGAACTATCCGCGTCGGTTCGAATCTCGACAGCGTCGATGCGATGCTTCGCCTGGCCATGCCAGAAGCCAAGATCGGCGTTTCAACCATGGGTTCCAACACCTTTCTGCTGACGGGCACGATCAAGACGCCGGAAGATTCCGCCGAAGCCGAACGGCTTGTGCAAGCTTATGTGGGCGACAAGGCAAACGTCATCAGCCGTTTGCATCTGGCGACGCCTTTGCAGGTCAACCTGCAGGTGCGAATTGCCGAAGTCAGCCGCTCGCTTGTCAAGTCGCTGAGTTCCAACCTGACCACGATTGACGGAACGGGCGGCTTCAAGTTCGGCCTCGGTCAAGGCCGTACCTTTTACAACACCTTCACCACCAATCCCAATCTGCCGCTGGGCATGGGCTCTAACGTGCAGGGATATGTGGTGGACCCCATCACCGGACAGATCGTGCTGAAACCGGGAACGAACGTGCTTCCGCTTAACGGTTCCAACACGATCGCGGGCATGGGCAAGCTGTTCGGCCTGAATATCCTGGGTGCGCTGGACGCCGGCGAAACCGTTGGCCTGGTTTCCACCCTCGCTCAACCCAACCTGACCGCCCTTTCAGGAGAAACGGCGGAGTTCCTGGCGGGAGGTGAGTTTCCCATTCCCATCAGCGAGGGATTGGGCACGACCACCATTGAATACAAGAAGTACGGTGTGAGCCTGAGCTACACGCCCACGGTTCTTGCCAATGGCCGCATTTCGCTGCGCGTGCGCCCGGAAGTATCGGAACTCTCCAATGACGGCGCGGTCACGCTCAATGGCTTTTTGGTCCCGGCCCTTACCGTGCGTCGTACCGAAACCACCATCGAGCTCGGCTCCGGCCAGAGCTTCATGATCGCGGGCCTGTTGAGCAACAACAGCTCGAACACGATCCAGAAACTGCCGGGCGCCGGTGATCTGCCGATCCTTGGCTCGCTGTTCCGCTCCACCAACTATAAGCGCGGCGAGACCGAGCTGGTGATCGTGGTCACCCCCTATCTCGTCAATCCGGTCAACGCCTCGCAGATCGCCCTGCCGACGGACGGCTTCAACTCTCCCAACGAGTTGCAGCGCCTTCTCGGCAACATGGACAACGACGGGGTCAGCGGCGCGAAACGACCTGACCCGAGCCAGGCGCCGTCCGGAGCCTCCGGCCCCGGCATCGGCGCTGCGGAGGCTCCGGCCAACCCCGCCAAGTCCAAGCCGTCCAAGCACACCGCGTCCGACGACAGTGCCAAGCCCGGCTTCAGTCTGAAGTGAGAAAGGTGAACACCATGCCTTCGTTCCGACCGGCACGCGCCATCCTGACCGGCAGCACCGCCCTCGCTCTCTCGCTGGGCCTGGCGCTCGCGGGGTGCGGCGGCATTCCGACCAACCGCTCGATGAACAGCATTCATCAGCCGGTGGTCGAAAAGGTCAATTACACGCTGGACATCACCACGAGCGGATCCGGCCTGGCTTACGGCGAACAAAGCCGCCTTGCCGGTTGGTTCAACGCCATGGGCCTGAAATACGGCGACAAGGTCTATGTTGATGACCCGAGCGGCAATGCCGAAACGCGCGACGCGGTCGAGGCCGTCGCCTCACGCTATGGCCTCATGCTGGATAGCGATGCGCCGCAAACTGCCGGATATGTTACGCCGGGCACCGCGCGCGTGGTGATCGTTCGCAGCAAGGCGTCCGTCCCCGGTTGCCCAGACTGGTCGGCCAAGAGCGATTTCAATCCCAACAACGGCCTTTCCAGCAATTACGGCTGCGCCACGAACAGCAATCTCGCCGCGATGGTGGCCAATCCCGAAGATCTGCTGCGCGGGGCGGATACGGCCGGCTCCACTGTCGCGATGAGCTCCAACAAGGCGATCGACGCCTATCGCAAGGCGGAACCGACCGGCAACGGAAACGCGGTCTCCAAAACCGGCACTAAGGGTAACTAAGCCATGAACGCAGCCTGGAAATCCGGTGCTCCCAATGGCCGCGATCAGTTTGCGGCGTATCTTTGCGATGAAGCATCGCTGGAGGCATTGCGCCCGGTCGTCGTCGAGATGGGTTGGCAGCCCGAGAAGTGCTGCAAGGGTGGGCTGCGCAACGCCGTCCAGTCGCTCTCGATCACGGCGTCACCCAATGTCTTGATGATCGACCTCTCGGAAAGCGGCGATCCGCTCAACGACATCAACGCGCTGGCGGAAGTCTGTGAGCCCGGCACGATCGTGATCGCGGTAGGGCAAGTCAATGACGTTCGCCTTTACCGCGACCTTATCGCCAGCGGCATTCACGATTATCTGCTCAAGCCCCTCGCGCCGGGACAACTCCGCGATGCGTTCGCGCAAGCACAGACCGCGCTCGCGGCGCCGAAACAGCATGATGCGGCGAATGCCAGGCAGCATGTTTCGACGGCGGTCATCGGCACCAGGGGAGGCGTTGGCGCCTCGACGCTGGCGACGTCTCTTGCCTGGCTGTTCAGCACGGACAGCAAGCTGCCCACGGCGCTCCTTGATCTTGACATTCATTTCGGCACCGGAGCCCTGAGCCTCGACCTGGAACCGGGCCGCGGCCTCACTGACGCAATCGAGAACCCCAGCCGGATCGACGGCCTGTTCATCGAACGCGCAATGATCCGCGCGAATGACAATCTTGCGATTCTTTCAGCGGAAGCGCCGATCAATTCGCCTTTGATGACCGATGGCGCAGCTTTCGTGCATCTTGAGGAGGAATTTCGTCAAGCATTCGAGATGACGGTGATCGACCTTCCTCGCAACATGCTCATCAATTTCCCTCAGTTGATCGCCGATGTGAACGTGGTCGTGTTGGTGGTCGAAATGACCTTGGCTTCGGCGCGCGATTCAATCCGCCTGCTTTCCTGGCTGAAGGCCAATGCTTCGCAGGCCAAAGTGATCGTGGTTGCGAACAAAGTGCAACAGGGTGTGGCTGAAATCAGCAAGGCGGACTTCGAGGCATCGATCGAGACCGGTATCCAGCTCTCGATTCCCTATGACATCAAAGCCGCATCGGCGGCGGCAAAGCTGGGCCAGACTTTCGCTGAGGCTAACCGATCGACCAAGGCCGGAGCAGCCATGCGCGAACTGTCGCGCATGCTTGTCGATCGCGAGGGAGCCGATGAAAGCGCGGCGTCCAAGAAGTCATTGCTGGGCAAGCTCGATCTCAAGTCGATCATGCCCAAGGCCAAGAAAGCGGAACCGGCCGGTTAGGAACACAGGGGCTGACATCCTTCACGCGCATCCGGCACGTGGGACATATGGGCGTAGGACATAGATGAACATTCTGCAGTTGATGTTGTTGGCAGGTGGCCTGGCGAGCGTCGGGGCGCTAGTCGTTGCTGCGTTTGCCGGCCCGTCGGCAAGCAAGGAATCGAATCGCCGTCTTCGCGCTGTCCGCCTCCGCCATTCGGAAAGCACGAGCGACCGACTAGAGGCACAAATGCGCAAGGCGGTCGCCGCGCGCAAGCCGCGGGTGCACCGGATCGCCGGTTCCGGTTCGCGGATTGATGCCTTGGCCCTGCGCCTGCATCGCACCGGCAAAGGCTGGTCAGTCACGCAGTATCTCTATTCCTCGCTTGGCCTCGCCGGCTTCATCGCCGCGATTATCTATCTCAAGTCCGGTGCGCTTATCCTTGCACTGGCGATCGGCCTGGCCGCGGGTGCCGGCATCCCACACATGGCCGTGAACCACTTCATCAAACGACGCGCAAATTCATTCACGGTGAAGTTTCCCGATGCCATCGAACTGCTCGTGCGCGGTTTGCGCTCCGGCCTTCCAGTTACTGAAACGCTTGGCGTGGTGGCTCAGGAAGTGCCAGGGCCGGTCGGCGAAGAATTTAAGCTCATCACCGACCGCATCAAGGTTGGCAAAACGATGGAGGACGCCCTCCAGGAAACTGCCGACCGTCTGGCCATGCCGGAGTTCAACTTCTTTTGCATCACTCTGGCGATCCAGCGCGAAACCGGCGGCAATCTTGCCGAAACGCTGGCAAACCTAGCCGACGTGCTGCGCAAACGCGCGCAAATGAAGCTCAAGATCCGGGCGATGAGCTCGGAGTCAAAAGCATCGGCCTATATCGTGGGCGCCCTGCCCTTCATCGTCTTCGGCATGATCTGGTGGATCAATCCCAACTACATCGGCACGTTCTTCATTGACCAACGGCTGATCGTCGCCGGCCTGGGGGGGCTTATATGGATGGGTATCGGCGCCTTCATCATGGCCAAGATGGTTAGTTTCGAGATTTGATCGAGGACAAGGGACAATGATTAATCAACCCACGGGTCCGACCCTCCTCGGTTTCGACGTCATCTTTGTCGGCACCGTGCTGGCGTTTATCGCCGCAGCAGCCGTTGTGATCGCCATTTATGCCGCCGTGACGGTGACGGACCCGATGGCCAAGCGCGTCAAAGCGCTCAACCAGCGGCGCGAAGCACTCAAGGCCGGCATTGTCACCACCGCGCGCAAGCGTCAGAGCGTAGTGCGTCGCAATGACACGACGGACCGCATTGGAGAGTTCCTTGGCGCATTCAAGATGCTGCAGGACAGCCAGCTCAAGATCATCCAGCAGAAACTGGCGCAGGCCGGCATCCGCAACAAGGAATGGGCGGTTGCAGTCATCTTTGCCCGGCTGGTTGCGCCAATCGTGCTCGGCGGTCTTGCCGCGATCGTGATCTACTGGATCAACTACTTCCCGCAGTGGAGCAGTTTCAAGAAGTTCATGGGCTTCGCCGCCATGCTTATCGCCGGTTACAAAGGACCGGACTTGTTCATTCAAAACCTGGCCAGCAAGCGCACCGATGCGATCCGCAAGGGCCTTCCTGACGCGATTGACCTGCTGGTGATCTGCGCCGAAGCTGGCTTGACGATCGATGCCGCCTTCGAACGCGTCTCTCGCGAACTGGGCCGCGCTTATCCGGAATTGGGCGAGGAATTCTCTCTCACATCGATCGAACTGTCATTCTTGACCGAACGGCGGCAGGCATTCGAAAATCTCGCCTGGCGCGTGAATCTCGACGCCGTTCGCGGTGTGGTCACAACGATGATCCAGACGGAACGCTACGGCACACCGCTGGCTTCGGCGCTGCGCGTGCTATCGGCGGAATTTCGCAACGAACGCATGATGCGGGCTGAGGAAAAGGCGGCGCGGCTGCCCGCCATCATGACGGTTCCGCTGATCTTGTTCATCCTGCCCGTATTGTTCATCGTCATTCTCGGCCCGGCGGCCTGCTCGATATCCGACGCCTTCTCCGCTGGCGGTCCAGCGAAAGGGCATTGATGGACATTGTCGGAGCGTGAATGCCGCACTCGGGCAGCGCCGGCCGTGGAGGGTTTCCCAGCAGGATACGATCGCCTTACGAAACGAGGCCCTGAAACGACGGCAATAAGTTTTCTTCGGGCCAGCTTACTGAGATATCGCCCTCCCGGCCATCAATCTCGCTCGCCGAAAATCCTGCAAGCCACCGCGTCGAGCTTTGCGACCAATTCCGGGTCGCGCGCATCCGGCGCGGTGATAAAGGCATGTTCCAGCGCGGTGTCGATCGGGCTTGGCTCTCGAACGGGGGGCAGCCCCGCCGCCAGGGCGCGCAAGGCGTCGCGTGCGATACGAGCGTTTGCGTGCATCACTTCCAGCACATGGCTGACTTCCACCCCACCTTCTTCCTCACGCCAGCAGTCGTAGTCAGTGACCATGCCCAGCAGAGCATATGGCAACTCCGCTTCGCGGGCCAGGCGCGCTTCGGGCATCGCGGTCATGCCAATCACATCGGCGCCCCACGACTGATAGACGCGGCTTTCGGCGCGGGTCGAGAACTGCGGCCCTTCGATGGACACATAACAGCCGCCTTGATGCACCTTCCCACCGGCAAGCCGGGCCGCGGCGGCCAGAAGTTCGCAAAGCCGCGCGCAGACCGGGTCGGCAAGGCTTACGTGAGCGACCAGCCCCGCCCCGAAGAAGCTGTTCGTCCGCGCCGTTGTTCGGTCGATGAACTGGTCCACCGCCACGAACTGGCCCGGCGCCATGTTTTCGCGGAGCGAGCCCACCGCGCTAAGGGCAACCACGTCAGTCACCCCGCAGCGTTTGAGGACATCGATATTGGCACGGTAATTGACGGCGGACGGCGGAATGCCGTGCCCCGCGCCATGCCGCGCGATGAAGGTAAACCGTACATCGCCGATATGACCGGTGGTCACTGGACCCGAAGGTTCGCCAAACGGACTGGAGACCGGAATCTCCTGCGCATCTTCCAGATCGATGCCGGCGGCCAGCCCTGAACCCCCGATAACCCCGATGTGCCAGAACCTGCTTTTTTCAGCGCGCAAGAATACCTGCCATGATGATGTCTATCGTGTGTTCGCGATAGCGATCGCGCAGCGTCTCGGTCAACGAATCCTGATCGAAACAGTGTTTGAGCACCAGCCGCGCCGAGAAGAACCGATCCACCGCGCCTGTCACTGTGAAATAGAAAAGTTGCGGATCGATTTCACGAAACACGCCGGCCCTCACGCCATCGCCGATCAGCTGCTCATAAGCGCGGTAAATCGGCGAGAGATAGCAATCGGCGATCCGGCGCGCTTCTGCATCGTCGCTTTCCCGAACCATGCGCATGGTCAGGCGATTGAGGTAAGGCACGTCGTAGAACGTATCGACGACCTTCCACAGGTGGCGATGCAGTTTCGCTTCGGGCGACCACCCGTCCTTGGCCAGCAGGGCATCGACGCTGGTGACGATCGCTTGCCAGTCCCGATCCAGCAGAGCCTTGAGCAGACCCGCCTTGTTGCCGAAATAATACTTCACCAGCGCGGAATTGAGGCCGGAACGCAGGCTCAGTTCGGAAAGGGAGATGTCGACCACATCGCCCTCACGCATGATCGCGCTTGCCGTCTGCAGCAGCAGATCGCGCGCGCCGGGCGGGGCGGCGATGTCCCCCGCCGCTTCCATCGCTGCTTGACTCCGGCTTCCCATGCAGATCCTTATTTCGGGCCCATGCGGATAGCGCCATCAAGGCGTACCGCTTCGCCGTTCATATAATCATGTTCGATCATGAAAAGGGCAAGCTGCGCATATTCTTCGGGTTTTCCCAAGCGCTTGGGAAACGGGACCATGGCGGCCAGCGCGTCCTGCACCCCTTGCGGCATGCCCGCCATCATCGGCGTTTCAAATATGCCGGGCATGATGGTGTTCACGCGGATGCCGTCATTCATCAGATCGCGCGCAATCGGCAGCGTCATAGCCAGCACGCCGCCCTTCGATGCTGCATAGGCCGCTTGCCCGATCTGTCCATCCTGCGCCGCGACCGATGCGGTGTTGACGATAACGCCGCGCGCGCCGGCGGCATCCACCGGATCGAGTGTCACCATGCCCGCAGCCGATTGGGCGATGCAACGGAAAGTGCCCACCAAATTGATGGCGATCGCCTTTTCGAACAACGCCAGATCATGTCCCTTGGGCTCGCCCGTCTCGCGGCTCCGTCCCACCGTCTTGGCCGCAGGCGCGATGCCGGCGCAGTTTACCAGGATACGCTCCTGTCCATGTGCGGCGCGCCCCTTGGCAAAGCCGGCCTCGACACTGGCATCGTCCGTGACGTTCACTTCGCAAAAAACACCGCCAGTCTCTTTCGCCAAAGCCTCTCCTGCCTCGGCATTGAGATCGAAAATGGCGACTTTCACTCCCCGCCCCGCCAGCGCCCGCGCCGTAGCCGCGCCCAGGCCCGAAGCGCCGCCGGTAATGACTGCTGCGACGCTGCTATCGAGCTTCAATTTTGCTTCCTTTCCAGAAATGAGGCGACCTCCGGCATCGATCCGGGGTTCTGCGTGCAGACTTAATCAACCGGTTAAAAGGAACGGACTTGCAGGTCAATGAGCGACAGCTCCATCGCACAGCAAACGCAATGGCGTTTCCTTAAAGCCCTTCTTTGACGCAACTTTCAAGCAACATAATGCTCATATGCAACAGCATGCGTTACCTGACGCAAGATAATCGAATTCCTTTAGATAAAGGCGATTATGGATACGGAACAGCACCAACTGTTGCATGACAGCCACAATGTATGAACCAATTCGTACTTTACCGCAAATTATGTTGAATCACGGTTCAGGTAGCGCAACAACCCTCTCAGTGCGGCAATATGTCTAACAGTGAGCCGCTGCTTGCCTCCGTTTGCCCGTCGGGTTTGGTCACGCTCCCGATGGGCAAACGAAAACAAGGGACACAAAGACGTGAAAACATCGATCCAAAAAGCCGCGTTTCGCGGCGCAACGAGTATTGCCGCCTTCATGATCGGCGGGACGGGAGCTTATGCGCAGCAAGCCACCTCTCCCGACCAGGGCAGTCAAAGCGAGACGAGCGACACGATCATCGTCACTGGTTCTCGCATTATCAGCCCCAATCTGACAGCTTCAAGCCCGGTTTCCGTCGTCAGCGGCGATACGTTCAAGGAGTTCAACTCCCCCAGCGTAGAAAGCCTCTTGGCCCAGAACCCGCAGTTCCTACCGGAAAAAGGCCCTGCCGTTAACAACGATAGTCCCGGCGCTGCGACGCTTAACTTGCGCGGTCTCGGTGACCAGCGGACGCTCGTTCTTGTCAACGGCAAACGTATGGTTTCTTACGACTACAACGGCGTGGTCGATGTGAACTCCATCCCGACAGCGCTCATCAAACGCGTCGATGTGCTGACTGGTGGCGCTTCAGCCGTTTACGGTTCGGACGCCGTGTCGGGCGTGGTGAACTTTATTCTCGATGACGAATTTACCGGCCTTCGCTTCGATGGTTCCACTCAGTTGTCGAGCAGGGGTGATGCGCCGGTCTATGACGTCAATGTGACCGGAGGCATGAAGCTGGGCGACCGTGGCAACATTGTCGCCTCAATCGGTTATCTGAAGCGCAAGTTGATCTTTCAATCGGATCGCGATTTCTCGAAGTTCGCGCTCAGTTCCGACGACCTCGTTTCCCCAGGCGGCTCCTCCACCGCTGTTCCGACCGTTTTCGACAACACTTTCGCCAGCACCGGCGGTAGTTATTATCAGGTTGGCGCCAACAATGACATAGTTCCATTCTATGAGCCATATAACTACGCGCCGCCAAATTACCTCATTACTCCGCAAAAACGCTGGCTAGGAACCGTCCTCGCCAAATACGAAGTCGCAGATGGAGTGGAGATTTACGGTCGCGGCAGCTACATTCGCAGTAAAGTTAATAGTCAGAGCGCACCCACGGGAACCTTCGGTTATTCTTTCAACATCTTTCCCGACAATCCATTTCTAACTGCTCAACAACGCGACCTGTTCTTCAATGGCATCGGGACGATCAATCCCGACGGATCGACCGCTTTGAATATTCGTCGCCGTTTCGTCGAGAGCGGAGGCCGAACGACGACCTACGACAATAAGTCCTGGCAGGCCGTCCTTGGCGTGCGGGGCGATCTCGCTGAAAAGTGGCATTACGACGTCTTCGGCCAATATTCCAAGACTACCCGCAATATCGCCTATCTGAACGACGTGTCTTTCGCTCGCGTGACACAGGCTCTCGATGCAGTGCAATCGGGAGGCTCCATCGCTTGCCGTGACCCGAGTAATGGCTGCGTGCCGCTGAACTTATTCACTACGGACCCGGTCAGCCCCCAGACTCTGGCGTTCATTAGTGCAAGCGGCGCGGAGAAGGATGTTACTGAACAATGGGTGGCCGGCGCCTCAGTCTCCGGCACCATAGGATCGATCTCTCCCTGGTCGAGCAACGACATCGGCGTCGCTCTGGGCGTAGAGTATCGCAAGGAAAAGGCACGTGCGGATATCGACCAAGCTTTCGCTTCGGGCGATTTGATCGGTTACGGACAAGGCATTCCCTTTGCGCCATTCAGTTATAACGTTAAAGAAGTCTACGGGGAGCTTCTGATACCCATTGTCTCCGACAAACCTGGGGTGCAGGAACTGACGCTCGAAACAGGTGCGCGTTACTCCGATTATTCCACGGCAGGCGGCGTGTTCACTTGGAAAGGTGGCGCGAACTGGACGCCGACAAACGGAATACGTCTTCGCGGAATGTATCAGCGCGCGGTTCGTGCCCCGAACCTTTACGAACTTGCAGCGCCTCACGTATCATCAATTGATAATCTTGATACTGATCCGTGCGCCGGGACGAATCCTGTCGGCAACGCCACTCTAACCAATCTCTGCATAGCCACCGGTGCCCCCGCAAGCCAGATTGGTCGAGTTCCCGGTCCTGTGTCGGGCCAGATCAATACCTTTTCCGGTGGCAATCTGGATCTGAAAGCGGAAAAAGCTGACACGATCACTTTGGGCATTGTGCTCAACCCGCCCAGTGTTCGGGGGCTTACGTTCTCGGTCGACTACTACGACATTAGAATCAAGAATGCGATCGATACGCTTGGCGGTTCGCCGCAGAACGTGGTGGACGCCTGTTATTCGGTGACTCAGGATGCCAGCAGCCCGTATTGCCAAGCGATTCATCGCAACGCGCTCAGCGGATCACTTTCCGGCGGCATAAATTACGGCGTAGATCAGTTTCAGTTCAACTCCGCTTCACGCAAAACTCGAGGCATTGATCTTCAGTTCGACTATAAGCGTCCGGTGGGCACCTATACCGTCGGCCTGAACGTGGCGGGAACTTATGTCATAAGCTACAAGAAGCAGGGCGCTTCCTTCCTTCCGGAGACGGAATGTGCCGGCCGCTTCGGCTTTGCCTGCAATATTGCACCCATGCCCAAGTGGAAGCACACTGCAACGCTTACCATTGGAAACGAGGACTTCAACCTGGCTGGCCGTTGGCGCCTAATCGGCTCAGTAAAGGAGGATGCCGGTACGGACATCCTGAAGTCGAAGATACCTGCCGTGAGCTACTTCGATTTCACGGCTAACTTCACGGTGCAGGATTCCTACACATTGCGTTTCGGCGTCCAGAACGCCTTTGACAAGCAACCCCCAATCGTCGGTTCAGCTGCGGGAGGCACCGCATACAACGCGGCAAATACCTTCCCTGTGGTGTACGATGTCCTCGGCCGTACATTCTTCGTCGGCATTACCGCCAAATATTGAGGACTCCGAAGCATAGCCATTGAGGCGGCCGGCGAAGGCCAGCCGCCTCTCCTTCGGAACATATCGCTGTGTGAAAGGCGCACCAAGATCAACGCCCGCACGCGGTGCAGTGATTAAAGAATTTTCCGCCCTTTCCCCGCACATACGATGATTTAGCTAACGATATTTCAACCATTTGGTCACATCTGTAGCAGAATCGCAACATAAAAGAACGCATTCCTCACATCATACCAAAATGACTTGAAACACGATTCGGGCGAGGCAACAAACTTCAACGGTAGAGCAACGACGCATCCAGAATGCGTTGTCTCGTCAGCCGGGCGCTTTTGAAGTTTGTCACATGTCTGCAGGGCGCTCAGCAGCAACAGGGGACACATATCGTGAAAACTTCTATTAAAAAGGCCGCGCTGTGCAGCGCAACCTGCCTTTCGCTCGCGGGCATTTATGCACCCACAGTGCACGCCCAAAGCGAAGGGAACGTAGCAGAAGCTCCCGCCCCTTCGTCCGAAAGCGCCGAGACAAAGGCCAGCGAAATCATCGTCACGGGCACGCGCATCCGAGTACCCAACTTGTCATCGCCAGTTCCCGTGACTTCCGTCACAGCGCCAACTTTGCTGGCCACTGGCAACCTCAGTCTGGGCGATGCGCTCAACAATCTGCCAGCATTGCGCAGTACCTTCAGTCAGGCCAACTCAACGCAATTCATTGGTACTTCAGGCGTCAACTTTCTCGACCTACGCGGTTTGGGCGTGTCGCGCACGCTGGTGTTAGTCGATGGGCGCCGTCATGTAACTTCATCTCCGGGCGATTATCTGGTTGATACCAATACGATTCCCAGCGACTTACTTGAGCGAGTGGATGTAATCACCGGCGGCAGTTCAGCCGTTTACGGCACGGACGCGATGGCCGGCGTCGTGAATTTTGTGTTGAAGCAGAATTTCGATGGACTCAAAATCGGGGGTCAGGGTGGCATTTCCAGCCGGGGCGATCGTGGCAGCTATTTTGGCACGCTTACCTATGGCAAGAATTTCAGCGACGGTCGTGGCAATATTGCGGTCTCTCTAGAATACGCGCATCAGAATGCGCTGTACAATGTCCAGCGCGATGGTCAGACTGGCGCGTTCAGCGGCCGCTCGCAGTTCAACCGCCAACAGGATTTGGGCAACCCCGCGAACCTATCCGACGGCATTTCCGATTTCGGCTTCTATACTGGAGTACGCAACGGAAGCCTATCGGATGGGGGCGAATTGACCGCGGTGTGCGGTGCAGCTGACCTTACCAATAGCGCTCGCTGCCGCACCAGCGGCTTTGCCCAGCGCTACATGTTCCAGCCTGATGGAACTCTCATTATGAGCAATCCCACGCTCGATTTCCGTGACATCACCGATGGAGGCAGTTCGAATACCGTTGGTGGCCTGGGTTCCACGTTGCGCAACACCGGCCAGCTCGATCCAATGCTCTCACGCTTTTCGGTCAACCTCATCGGTCATTTCGACATATCGGACGCTTTCACGCCATTCGTGGAAGCCAAATACGTGCGTATCCGCGCAAACCAGGAAGGCCAACCTAGCTTCTTCCAAGGCTCGATTCCTGCTTTCTTTGGCGGCGGTTTCGACCTCCGGTGCAACAACCCGTTCCTCGGCACGCAGGCGTTGCAAACGCTACAATCGATCGGTCGCTGTAACAGTCCCGCAACCGACACCTTCACCATGAGCCGTTTCAATGTCGATTTCGGCCCACGGGCTGAACTGGAAAAACGTGATACCTACCGCATCGTCGCGGGCGTGCGTGGCAACTTCATGGATACATGGCATTATGAGGTCGCGCTTAATTATGGCGAATTTCACGGCAGCACCACTTCATTGAACAATCTGTTGCTCTACAGTCAGGACCTGAGCAAAACCGCGGGGTTCCTCAATGCGATCAACGCAGTAAGAAATGGTGCAGGCCAGATCGTTTGCGGCATTAATGCCGATTCCGATCCGACGAACAACGATCCGAACTGTGTCCCCATCAGCCTGTTCGGTTCAGGCAATTCGACGCTGACGCCCCCGGCCCTGAAGTATATCAACACCACCGCGTTCAATCGTCAGCGCGCTTCGGAACTTGATATTACCGCAAACCTCACCGGAGACCTGTCGCGCTGGTTCACTACCTGGGGCGGCGGCTCGCTGGCATTCAACGTCGGCGGCGAATATCGCCGCGAAACTGCCTCTTCGACCTGGGATGCGCTGACCAAGGCCGGCGCGACGTTCCTCAACGCACTGCCAGACTTCTTCCCGCCGGCGCTCACATCAAAGGAAGTCTACGGCGAAATAAATCTGCCAGTCGTGAAGGACGCCCGCTTCGCGCAGGAACTATCGGTCAATGCCGCCGCGCGCTATTCCGACTATAACACTTCCGGAGGTATTTGGTCGTATAACCTGGGCGCAATTTACGCCCCCACGCGCGATATTAAGTTCCGCTTCGGCTTCGCACGGTCAATTCGTACTCCCACACAAAACGACCTTTACGCAACGCCGTCCCAGAACTTCGGATTCATTAGCGATCCCTGCGATGTGCAGAACCGCAACACCGGCGCCGCTACTCGCGACGCGAACTGTACCGCCGCCGGCATTCCTGAAGGTTTCATCAATCAACCATCGCGCGACACCAATCTGTCATTTCTGCAAGGCGGCAATCCCAACCTGACACCGGAAACCTCAAACTCCTATACTCTGGGCTTTATCGCGACGCCGCGGTGGCTGCCGGGTTTTTCTCTGTCGGTTGATTACTATAACATCACCATCAATCATGTCATTCAGACGATCGATGCCCAGCAAATTGTCGACAATTGCTATGACGCGACATCTTTGAATAATGCCTATTGCGGGCTGATAAATCGCGACCCCACAACGCATTTGTTCGAAGATCCTGCTGTTCTCGCCGGTCCGGTAAACTTTGCAAAACAAAAAACACGGGGCATCGATGTCAACGCGTCTTATGCACACCACTTCGGCAATGGTGACGTTCTGAATATTCAGGGCAATGGCGCGCTCGTTCTTCAACGAGATAATTATTACGATGTTTCCAATCCGAACCGTGTTACCCGGCAACTCGGCAATCTCGGTGACCCGAAGTGGGAAGCCGTTGGAAATCTGGATTACAAACACGGCCGCTTCACGCTACACTATCAGTTACACTTCATAGGACATATGTATATTGATGATTACGCAGACTATTACTCACTTAACGGGGAAGCTCCGCAGGAACCAGAATACACATTAATCAAGAAGTACCCAACCACGTGGTATCACGATGTGAAGCTGACGGTCGACATAGACAAGACGTTCCAGTTCTACGTGGGCGTGGACAACCTGACAGACAAGCTTCCGCCGTACGGTCTGCTGGGTGTAGGCAACCGCACGGACGGAGACGATGCACTCTATGACAATGTCGGCCGCTTCTTCTACGCAGGCTTTCGAGTGCACATGTAAGTTCGTTAGATAAAGCTTATGCAATGGAAGGCGGGATCGCTGGATCCCGCCTTTCTTTCACCCCAACCCGATCGCCAATGCCCCGTCGCCTTCATCAATCCGCAAGGCCGAGCCGTCCGGTACTTCACCCGCCAACAGCTTTTCCGCCAAGGGGTCCTGCAAGTACCGTTGCACTGCTCGCTTCAGGGGCCGCGCGCCGTAGACCGGGTCATAGCCCACACGGCCGAGCCAGCGCTTCGCGGCGTCTGTCAGGTCCAGCGTGATCTTGCGGTCCTTAAGCAGCTTTTGCACACGGCCGATCTGAATATCGACGATGGGGCCCATGTGCTCCTGGCCGAGGCGGTGGAACAGCACGATCTCGTCCAGGCGATTGAGGAACTCGGGGCGGAAATGGGCCCTGACGACTTCCATCACTTGCGGTTCTACACTGTCGACATCCTGTCCGTCCGCCAGGCCGGCAAGGTACTGGCTGCCCAGGTTGCTGGTCAGGATGATGAGCGTGTTCGTAAAGTCCACCAGTCTGCCTTGGCCGTCAGTCAGGCGGCCGTCGTCCAAAACCTGGAGGAGCACATTGAACACGTCGCTGTGCGCCTTCTCAACCTCGTCAAACAGCACGACCTGATAAGGCCGGCGCCGCACCGCCTCGGTCAGCACGCCGCCCTCCTCATAACCCACATAGCCGGGAGGCGCGCCGATCAGGCGAGCGACAGCGTGCTTTTCCATGAACTCGCTCATGTCGATGCGCACCATCGCCGTATCATCGTCGAACAGAAAGCCGGCCAGCGCCTTAGTCAGCTCAGTCTTGCCCACGCCGGTAGGACCAAGGAACAGAAAGCTGCCCAGCGGCCGGTTGGGGTCCTGCAAACCGGCCCTCGCGCGGCGCACGGCCTTGGAAACCGCTTCCACCGCGTCCTTCTGGCCGATCACGCGCTGCCCCAGCATCTCTTCCATGCGCAGCAGCTTCTCGCGCTCGCCTTCAAGCATCTTGTCGACAGGCACGCCGGTCCAGCGACTGACCACGCCGGCGATGTCGTCCTCGGTCACTTCCTCGCGCAGCAGCGCATTGCCTGAATGCGTTTGCGCCTCGGCAAGCTGCTTCTCAAGCGCAGGGATCGCACTGTAGGACAGTTCGCCCGCCTTGGCATAGTCGCCCGAACGTTGCGCCTGCTCCAGTTCGCTGCGCGCCTGATCCAGCTGTTCCTTCAGCCGGCCCTCGGCGGCAATCTTGTCGCGTTCATTCTGCCAGCGAGTGGTCAATTCGCTGGATTGCTGTTCAAGATTGCCCAGTTCTTCGCGCAAATGCGCCAGGCGGTCCTTGGAAGCCTCGTCAGTCTCTTTGCCGAGCGCCATTTCCTCGATCTTCAGCTGAACAATGCGGCGATCCAGCTTCTCGATCTCTTCCGGCTTGGATTCCACCTCCATGCGGATGCGGCTGGCGGCCTCGTCCATCAGGTCGATCGCCTTGTCAGGCAGGAAGCGGTTAGTGATATAGCGGTTGGAAAGCGTCGCCGCCGCCACGATCGCGCCGTCCGTGATGCGCACACCGTGATGTAACTCGTACTTCTCCTTCAGCCCGCGGAGGATTGAGATAGTATCCTCCACAGTCGGCTCGCCGACGAACACGGGCTGGAAACGACGCTGCAAAGCGGCGTCCTTCTCAACGTACTTCTGATACTCATCCAGCGTGGTGGCGCCGATGCAATGCAATTCGCCGCGCGCCAGCGCCGGTTTCAACAGGTTGCCTGCGTCCATCGATCCTTCGGAGGCCCCCGCCCCGATCAGCGTGTGCATCTCATCGATGAACAGGATGATCTCACCCTCGGCGCCCTTCACTTCGTCAAGCACGGCTTTCAGCCGTTCCTCGAACTCGCCGCGATATTTCGCGCCGGCGATCAGCGCACCCATGTCAAGCGCCATCAAGCGGCGATCTTTCAGCGAATCCGGCACGTCGCCGTTCGCAATGCGCAGGGCCAGACCTTCGACAATGGCGGTCTTGCCGACGCCGGGGTCGCCGATCAGGACGGGATTGTTCTTTGTGCGCCGGGCCAGAATCTGAACGGTGCGACGGATCTCCTCGTCGCGCCCGATCACCGGATCGAGCTTGCCGTCGCGAGCAGCCTCGGTAAGGTCGCGGGCATACTTCTTCATCGCGTCATAGGCGTTTTCGGCCCCGGCGCTGTCAGCTTTGCGGCCACCACGCAGTTCTGTGATCGCGGCTTCCAATGCCTGAGGCGTCAGATTGGCGGCCTTGAGCGCCTGCCCAGCCGGCGTCGTGGCGGCCAGGGTCAGCGCCAGCAGCAGGCGCTCTACCGTGACGAAGCTGTCGCCGGCCTTGGCCGCCGCCTGCTCAGCCGCATCGAGTACACGCACCGTATCATTGTCGAGTCCCGGTGAAGCTTGCGCGCCGCCGCCCGAAACCGCCGGCACTTTGGCCAGCGCCTTGTCCAGTTCCTGGGTGGCGATGGCCGGGTTGCCGCCTGCGCGCTTAATAAGCCCTGCCGCCATTCCTTCGGAATCGTCAAGCAGCGCCTTGAGCACATGTTCGGGGCTGATCCGCTGGTGATTCATGCGGATCGCGACCGTTTGCGCCGCTTGCAGAAAACCCTTGGCACGATCAGTGAACTTTTCGAGATTCATGGTGTCTTTGCCTCCTGACCTCGATCATATAGTGTTGCATATATACAACACAAGGACCTCTTGTCTTTCCGGTCTGCCATCCTGGCCCGAACAAAACCTTGACCAGGCACAAAGAAGCCGAGCGGAAGCCGGCTTTCGCTAAATGGGTTCTATGCCTAGGGATTGCCAGTCCCAACGAGATGGCCGATCGGGGAAGACAAAGCCCGCATCCGCGCAGGCCGGGCGCTTTAAGAATCCTTGAGTGGAAGCATGAGCGATACGGTCGTTCCTGATCCCAGCCGGCTTTCGATGTCGAAGCGGCCGCGATGACGCTCAACGATGTGCTTGACGATCGACAGCCCTAGCCCGGTTCCCCCGGCGGCACGGCTGCGGCTGGTATCGGCACGATAAAAGCGTTCGGTAATGCGCGGCAGGTGCTCCGGCGCTATCCCATCTCCTTCGTCACGCACGGTCACCAGGGCCCACCCGGTCGGCGTCGCTTCCACGCCCACCTCGACCAGCCCGCCCGGTTTGCCGTATTTCAGCGCGTTGTCGATAAGATTACGCAAAACCTGGGAAAGCTGTCCACGATCTCCGGCGATGACAGCATCGGCACAGTCGGCAGTCACTGACACGCGGGCACCGCCGCGAAACTCGCCGGCCACTTCTTGCGCAAGGGCGACCAGGTCAATGCGGTCCGAAGGAACTTCATGCTTCACCGCCTCGATCCTGGAAAGCGACATGAGATCCGAAATCAGCGCCTGCATTCGCTGCGCCTCGTGCCGGATGGTTTCCAGAAAACGGTTGCGGACCGCCTCGTCGCCGCCCGCTTTGGGATTCATCAGCGTCTCGACATATCCCAGTACGTTGGCCAGCGGAGTTCGCAATTCATGACTGGCATTGGCCACGAAATCGGCGTGGGCTTTGGCAACGCTGACCCTCTCGGACAAGTCGTAAAGGCTGACAACCCGTTCAGTCGGCCCGATCACACGACAATCGACTTCCCACACCGATCCTCCGGTGGAAAGCCCGGACACTTGGGCTGCCCCGCCCCCTTCGCTGAGGATGGCGGCTACGGCCTTGGGATCACGGATGGCGATGCGCACGTCCTGTCCGACGATATGCGTGCCCAGCAATTCCTGAGCGGCACTATTTGCAAAGCGCACCTGCCCCCGCGACACCATGAGCGCAGGGGTCTGCAATTGTTCAAGAAGATGAGCGCCATCCACGCGCATGCGCAAATTCCTCCGGTTCGACCGGCCCAATATTCTTCGGCGGCGCGCCACTGGCAACCGCAAACACCGCCAAATTCACAAGCCGCCTGTAAATGCCATGCAAAGCGCCATTCCGGTGCGCTGTGCGCTGGTGTTCCCCATACACTCTCGCTATGCTGCAAGTGCGCAGGCCGGCCTGCCTATGCCCCCTAAATAGGCCGCGATGAGAAGCGCGGTCGTCGGTGGAAAGGTTTACGTGACGAAATTCATTTCCGATCGCCTCCTTGTCTTCGGCGCGACTGGCGACCTTTCCCGCAGAATGCTTCTTCCCTCGCTTTGCGCTCTCGATGCGGAGGGCCTGCTTAATCCGGGCATAGAGATCGTCGGCACTGCGCGATCAGACCTGGACGATCAGGGCTTCCGCAATCTGGTGCGCGAATCGCTCGAGCAGTTTCTGCCGGCAAACCGCCGCGGCGGCATGGCAACCTTTCTGAACCGGCTGAGCTATCAACCACTTGATGCCAGTCAAGCCGAAGGGTTCCAGTCGCTGGCGCGTAAAGTCGGCGCCCCGCAGGACGGGCTTTCCATCTTTCTCTCGACCGCCCCCAGCTTGTTCGAGCCTACTATTCGCGGCCTGGAAAAAAGCGGGCTTGCGGGCGCACAGGTGCGGATCGGGCTGGAAAAGCCCCTCGGCGTCGACCTCGCCTCCAGCAGGATCATCAATGACGCTGTGGCAGCCGCATTTCCAGAGGATAGGATCTATCGCATCGACCATTATCTGGGAAAGGAGACGGTCCAGAACCTGCTGGCGCTGCGCTTTGCCAACTTGATGTTCGAACCCCTGTGGAATGCCGCGCACATCGATCACGTGCAGATCACCGTCGCGGAAACGGTGGGCCTGGAAGGCCGCGTCGCGTTCTACGACGATGCCGGGGCACTGCGCGACATGGTGCAGAATCACATGCTGCAATTGCTCGCCCTGGTAGCCATGGAACCGCCGGTTTCCTACGACGCAACGAATGTGCGTGACGAGAAGGTAAAGGTGCTGCGCTCCTTACGAAAGGTGCAGACAAGCGAAACCGTCATTGGCCAATACCGAGCAGGCGCAATCGGCGGCCAGGCCGTTCCAGGCTATGATGAGGAGCTGGGTAAGCCGTCGAATACCGAGACGTTCGTCGCCATCAAGGCGCATATCGACAACTGGCGCTGGCAAGGCGTGCCATTCTACCTGCGAACCGGCAAGCGCCTGCCCCGCCGGACGACCGAGATCGTCGTGCAATTTCGTGATGTGCCGCATTCGATCTTCACCGGCCGCGGAGCCAGGACCGTGCCCAACCGGCTGGTCATCGGCATCCAGCCCAGCGAAAACATCACGCTCTCCCTGATGGCGAAAGTTCCCGGCCTTGATCGCGAGGGTTTCGGCCTGCGTTCGATCCCCTTGGCCATCACCACGCCGGACGCCTTCGCGGGGCCGCAACGGCGCATCGCTTACGAGCGCCTGCTGCTTGATCTCATCGAAGGCGATCAGACGCTCTTCGTTCGCCGCGACGAGGTGGAGGCGCAATGGGACTGGATTGATTCCATCCGTATCGGATGGGCGGAACAGCGGCTGGAGCCGAAGACTTATACTGCAGGAAGCTGGGGCCCGTCCGCAGCCATCGCTCTTGCCGAACGCGACGGCGTGACCTGGCACGAGTGAGGCCAGCTCACCTCGAGATACGCCGATACCGGTCGCAGGCGTCCTAGGTGGGGCGACGGCAGCCGGACTGGAAATTCAGGAGTAGTCCATGAGCAACCTCAGCCCGGTTGTCGCGCGCGTTACCGACCGCATCATCGAACGTTCGAAGACGAGCCGCGCGCAATACCTGGACCTCGCCGCGCACGAAGCTGATCGGCACTCCGACCGTGGCTTCCTCTCCTGCTCCAACCTTGCGCATGGTTTTGCCGCAGCAGGCGATGATAAAACGGCCATCGCCGCCGGAAGCACGATCAATTTGGGCATAGTCACTGCTTACAACGACATGCTCAGCGCGCATCAGCCTTATGGGCGCTATCCGGATCAGATGAAGCTCTTCGCGCGGGAGATCGGCGCCACGGCGCAAGTCGCCGGCGGCGTGCCGGCAATGTGCGACGGTGTGACGCAGGGTTTTCCCGGCATGGAGCTATCGCTGTTCAGCCGCGACACGATCGCCCTCTCCACTGCGGTCGCGCTCAGCCATGCCATGTTCGACGGCATGGCGATGCTGGGAATTTGCGACAAGATCGTGCCCGGCCTGGTGATCGGCGCGTTGCGTTTCGGCCATCTGCCTGCCGTCTTCATTCCTGCGGGACCCATGCCGACGGGCATTTCCAACAAGGAGAAGCAGAAGGTCCGCCAACTTTATGCAGAGGGCAAGGTTGGCCGGGACGATCTGCTCGCCAGCGAAAGCGCCAGCTATCATTCGCCGGGCACCTGCACCTTCTACGGCACCGCCAATTCCAATCAGATGATGATGGAGATGATGGGCCTACATGTGCCGGGCGCCGCTTTCGTCCAGCCCGGCACGCCGCTGCGTCAGGCGCTGACGCGCGCCGCCGTTCACCGGCTGGCGGGCATGACCCGCAAAGGCAACGACTATCGGCCCATGGCGCGGATCGTGGACGAAAAGGCGATCGTCAATGCGATAGTCGGCCTGTTGGCGACAGGAGGGTCCACCAATCATGCCATTCACTTGCCGGCCATGGCGCGCGCGGCCGGCATCGTGATCGATTGGCAGGATTTTGATGAGCTTTCCGGCGTGGTGCCGTTGATTGCGCGGGTCTATCCCAATGGCTCGGGCGACGTGAATCACTTCCACGAAGCCGGAGGCATGGCTTGGGTAGTGCGCGAACTGCTGCAGGCAGGGCTGGCGCATGCGGATATCCTCACCGTGGCCGAAGACGGGATGAGCGCTTACGCTCGCGAACCCCTGTTGACGGAGAGCACGCTGGCGTGGAAGCCGGCGGCGACGGTCAGCGGCGATGAAACCATTCTGCGAACCGTGGTCGATCCGTTCCAGTCGGACGGTGGAATGCGCTTAGTATCCGGCAATCTTGGCCGCGCGATCTTCAAGACCAGCGCAGTCGACAAGGAGCGCTGGACTATCGAGGCGCCTTGTCGGGTATTCGACAAGCAGGAAGCAGTGGCTCAGGCGTTCAAGGCAGGCGAACTGGACCGTGACGTCGTGGTTGTAGTCCGTTTCCAAGGACCATGCGCCAATGGCATGCCCGAATTGCACAAGCTCACGCCGCCCCTCGGCGTGCTGCAAGACCGGGGCCATAAAGTCGCGCTGGTGACAGACGGGCGTATGTCAGGCGCAAGCGGCAAGGTGCCGGCGGCTATTCATGTCTCACCCGAAGCGCTCGGCGGCGGACCGTTGGCCCTGTTGCGCGACGGCGACGTGGTGCGCCTCTCGGCCGACGAAGGCTCGCTATCGACGGCCGCCGATCTTTCGGCGCGCGCGCCAACCACTCCATCGGCTGCTGAAAAGGGTATGGGCCGCGAGCTCTTCACTTTGTTGCGGATGCACGCCGGCAGCGCGGAACGGGGCGGCTCGGCCATGCTGGAGGCAGCGGGGCTGTGACGGACGCACCAGTCCAACTCGTCACCATTGACATCGGCGGCACGCATGCGCGCTTTGCGCTGGCAACGGTTATGCCCGACGGCGCTATCGCGTTAAGCAAGCCGGTCACGCTCCATACCAAGGACCATGCCAGTTTCCAAACCGCCTGGCAGGCATTCAAGGACGCGAACGGCGGCTCTCTTCCGCCCGCCGTCGCCCTGTCGATCGCAGGGCCGGTGGGCGGCGATGTCATTCGCTTCACTAACAATCCCTGGATCATCCATCCCGCGCGGATCGGCGACGAGCTGGGCGTCGAGCGGCAGACAGTCATCAATGACTTTGCCGCAGTTGCGCATGCCGTTGCTAGCGCCGGCGCCGATCAATTTCTCCATCTTGCAGGTCCACCCGCAGCCACTCTCCCCTCACCCGGCACCGTCAGCGTGATCGGCCCCGGCACCGGCCTCGGCGTCGCTTATCTCCGGCGGGACGGGACCGGTGGTTACCATGTGCAGGCCACGGAAGGTGGCCACATCGATTTCGCGCCGCTCGACCAGGTCGAGGACGCGATCCTTGCGCGCCTGAGAAAGCGCTATCTGAGAGTGTCCGTCGAACGTGTGGTTTCCGGACCCGCCATCGTCGACATTTACGAAACATTGACGACGATGGAGGACCGGGCGGTCCATTTGCTCAGCGACGTTGATATCTGGACTGCCGCAATCGCAGGCGAAGATGACCTGGCCACTGCCGCGGTCGACCGCTTTTGCCTCTCGCTTGGCTCCGCCGCCGGCGATTATGCATTGGCTCACGGCGCCTGCGCGGTCGTTATCGCGGGCGGCCTCGGCTACCGCATTCGCGAGACGATCCTGAGATCCGGTTTCGCGCAGCGGTTCTGCGCTAAGGGGCGCTTCGCGGGCCTTATGGCTGCCATGCCCGTAAAGCTCATCATTCACCCCCAGCCGGGCCTGTTCGGCGCGGCCGCCGCCTTTGCCAGGGAGCACTTGCAGTGACGACCGCATCTTCCGCCGCCGTCGAAAAGGTCATGCGCCTCGCGCCGGTGATCCCGGTCTTGGTGATAGAAGACGTCCAGCACGCCTTGCCCGTCGCCGAGGCACTGGTGGCGGGCGGTCTTCTCGCGCTTGAAGTGACTCTACGCACCGAATGCGCGATCGAAGCGATCAAGATGATGAAGCAGGTGCCCGGCGTGGTGGTGGGTGCCGGCACGGTGCTGTCGCCTGACGATCTCACGCGCGCAATCGACGCGGGGGCCGAGTTCATCGTGTCACCCGGCCTCACTCCGAAATTGGGAGAAGCGGCCATCCTGTCTGGCGTGCCCTTCCTGCCCGGCACTGCCAATGCCAGCGATGTGATGCTTGCGCTTGAACTTGGATTCGACCGGCTCAAGTTCTTTCCAGCCATGTACGCCGGAGGTCCGGCCGCGTTGAAAGCAATCGCGGCCCCGTTGGCAGCTGCAAAGTTCTGCCCGACCGGCGGAGTGACTATCGACAATGCGCCCGAGTGGTTGGCGCTTGAGGCGGTGTTGTGTGTCGGGGGAAGCTGGATGGTGCCTGCAGGCCCGCCGGATCGGGCGAGGATCGAAGCGGCGGCACGCACGGCATCGGCGCTTGCACGATGAGCGAGCCGGCGCTTTCCACGGTCAACGACCTCGAGGCGCGGTTACAGGAACTGCATAAGCTGACGGCGCAGACACCGCTTTACAATCCGGTCTTTCAACTTGGCCACGAACTTTCGCGCAGGCTCGAAAATGGCGAGATGAGCCTACATGATATAGAGGCCCTTGTTGCTGAAATGGAGTGCGAGGGCCTTCGCGCCCGCGCGGCCCGGCTTCACCGAATACTCGAGACCATTCCACTGGTCGAAAATGATACGCGGATTGACGCCGCCGCCGAAGAGGACGATTTCTCCGCCTTCGCCGCGCGCTGGCAGCGTCCCGCCGCGCATGTGGTATTCACCGCCCACCCCACTTTCCTGCTTACTTCCGCACAGAGCGAGGCAGTGGCCCTCTCCGCTTCCAGTGGCGACCTCAGCAATTCCGTCTGCTCCGCGCCGGCGGACCGCGACACGATTACGCTCGATTATGAGCATGCAAGGGCCATGGAGGCGATGGCGCGTGGACAGAAGGCTCGCGATCGAATCAACGCGCGCCTGCTGGACATTGCCGCGGCCCGCTGGCCGAAACGCTGGAAAAGCCTTCAACCTATGCCCGTGCGCTTCGCCACTTGGGTCGGCTACGACATGGACGGCCGCACCGATATCGGGTGGTCCACGTCCATCCGCTATCGCCTGGAAGAAAAGGCCATGCGCTTGGCCGATTATGCGGCAAGCCTGACGGCTGCCGCCCCTGAAATCGCCAGCAGGCTTGAGCGGGCGGCCGCTCACACCCGCGACATGGCGAACAACTTTTGCAAGGATCTTTCAGCGCCCGAAGCGCTGTCCGAAGCCGCCAACGCCCTCACTGCCGACTCCCCGGACAAACTGGTCAGCCTTTCCGCGATCATCGCCGAATTGGAGCATGATGCCTGCCACGCCGATAACGAGGGCGCGCGTCAGCTTCTGCTCACCGCGGCGGCCATGCGCGCGGACGGGTTGGGCATGGGCTGGATTCATTTCCGCGTGAACGCCTCGCAGCTCCAGAATGCGATCCGCCGCCGCATCGATCCGGACGGCAAGCTCAGCCTCGCCAGTCAGGCAGCGCTGGTGCGCATGCGCGAACTGCTGGCCGAAGTGAAGCCGCTGAGGTCCAATTTCGCGGCTCTGGCTATAGAGAACGGCACCGCCGTGCGCCAGTTTTTAGCAATGGCGCAAATTCTCGCCCATATCGACGCCGACGCCCCGATCCGCATGCTGGTGGCCGAATGCGAACAGCCAACGACCGTGCTCGCCGCGCTCTATTTTGCCAAGATGTTCGGGATCGATGATAAGGTCGATGTCTCACCGCTGTTTGAAACGGAAAGCGCGCTGGAACACGGCGGCCGCTTCCTGGACGCTGTCCTCGCCGAACCCGCTTATCGCGATTACGCCCGAAGGCGAGGCCGCGTCTCGATCCAGACAGGCTTTTCCGATGCGGGCCGCTTCGTCGGCCAGATCCCCGCCGCCCTCGCGATCGAGCGCCTGCAGGGCAGACTGGCAGAGGCGATGGTCGCCAACGGTCTGACCGATGTGGCTGCATTGATCTTCAACACCGGCGGCGAATCCATGGGGCGCGGATGCCATCCATCCAGCATCGACGACCGCTTCGACTGGCAGATGCCTCCCTGGGCGCGCCGCCGTTTCCTGCGCGCCGGGATCAAGCTGGAGCCTGAAGTCTCGTTCCAGGGCGGTGACGGCTATCTCTGGTTCGGTTCGGATGAGCTGGCATTGGCGATGCTAAGGCGCATGGCCGAAAAGCCCCTCTGGGGCGCGGATGCGGACGCCCCTACCGATATCTTCTATCGCCGCACGGACCTCAGCCTTGATTTCTACCGCGCGATACGGCGCGTCCAGCACGCCCATCTGGAAAGCCAGACCTACAGTCGCGCCATCACTGCATTCGGGCTGGGCCTGCTTAATGACACCGGCAGTCGCAAGTCGCGCCGCCAGTCGGACCTGGCCGCCGATCGCGGCATGAGCCTGAGGCAGATCCGCGCAATTCCGCATAACGCCATCCTGCAACAGCTCGGCTATCCGGTGAATGTGATCGCAGGCGTCGGCACCGCTTCGGACGGCAATCGGGAAGAGATTGCCGAGATGCTGCGCGAAAGCGCGCGCGGGCGGCAGCTGATCCGGCTGGTGCGAGCCGCCAACTCGCTCGCCTCGATCAAGACGGTCGCGGCTTACGGCGAACTGTTCAATTCCGCCTACTGGGCCAGCCGCCCTTATCGCGGTGACGAGCAGCATATCTCCGAAGCCTGCCTGACGCTGGCTGAATACCTCACCAAGGATGATCGCGTCGGCGTGTTCCGCCGCCTCGCCTCGCGCCTCAGGGTGGATGCGATGAAGCTGCACAAGCTGTTTGATCTCGTTCCCGATGAAACACCGGAGCCGGATCACGAACATACCCGCCGGAGTCTGGGCGTGTTGCAATCGCTGCGCATCGCGCTTTTCAAGCACATGTTCCTGCGCGCGGTAACGGTGCCGCCGTTCAGCCGCGCCAACGACATTAGCCGCGAGGATGTGCTGGAGATGTTCTTTACCCTGCGCGTCGAAGACGCCCTCGTGCAGCTGCGCCGCGCTTTCCCGGTCCACTTTCCTTCGATCAGCGACTTCGCGGTCAACGAGCCAAGCGATTATCCGGATTCCAGCGCAACCGGTTATGCTCACATCCACCGGGACTACATCGATCCGATCGAGCGATCCTATGCACTGTCCCTCCGGATCACGACCGCACTCGCGAACGAGTTCGGCGCGCACGGATAGGATTAAGCCGGAACCTTAATCAAGCAAACGCAGCAGCGCCGCGATCTCGCAAGTAGCGAAGCCCACGGTGCTGTCGGATATCCCGTAAGGTATCAGCAGCCGTTCGCCCACCTTTAGCACGCCGCAAGTATAGATCACGTTCGGCACGTAACCAGACCTGTCCGCATTTTCGGCGGTCAGGACAGGTTCGATGGAGCGCGCCAGGACCTTGCTCGGATCGGCCTTGTCCAGCAGCGCGCAGCCAAGGGCATACTTGCGCATGGCGCCTACTCCGTGGGTGAACAGAAGCCAACCTTCGTCGGTTGGAATCGGGCTTCCGCAATTGCCGATCTGAATGAACTCCCAGGGGAACTTCGGCTCCATCAGGAGAACGCCTTCGCTATCCCACTGGTCGACCCGGTCCGATCGAAGCAGGAACAGGTTTTTGCCGTCCTGCCGGCCAACCATGACAAAGCAGCCGTCGATCTTTTCGGGGAACAGCGCCATTCCCTTGTTACGGCCGGCCCGACCGTGGATCGGCTCCAGATCGAAATCGTGAAAATCGCGCGTGCGCAGCAATTCGGACCGGATGGAACTGCCCGAATATGCAGTGTAAGTGCCGATCCATTCATAATCGCCGCCGCCGTGATCGAAACGCACGAGCCGCAAGTCCTCAAGCCCACCGCGCTGCGGCTCCGTAATCGGAAAGATCACGGTGTTGGACAAGCTCGATTCCGGGTGTCTATGGACCGCGATGACGCCGTCGGCATCGCAAGGTTCCTCTTCATCGATGTCGGGTGCGGTTGCAAAGGCCGCCTGAGGCCACAGGCTGAAAGTGCCGTCTGCCTCAGCGATACCCTCACGAAAGGCGATCGAACTGATGTGCCCCTCACCCACGGCCCGCAGGGACATGATGAAGCGGACGGCCCCGTTACACATGCCTGACTGATCCGGGGCCGGTACGATTGACGGATTCATGAGTGCCGCCGCCGCGAAGGTATATTCATGGCAGAAGTAAGAACCAATCAGGCGCTGCTTGGTCTCTGAAAAGTCAGACGAATCAAGCGCAAGATTTCCGGCTACTTCGGCAAAGCGATTGGCAAAGATCCTCTCGGTCTGCCAATGTCGCTCATTGAAATCCCGCAGCACTCTTTCATACTCAAGGGCGGCGCGCTCTTCGGTCAACGCCGAAACATCCTCCACCAGCCGCAATGCACGGTCGCCAGGCGCGTTCCTGGCCTGCCAGCCGAGGTGAAACGGACGCAGCACCACGCGCGCCGGATCGGCATGAAGGCGCGTGTCGAAGATGTGCAGCGGATCAGACCAGACTTTCTCGGGCCTGTTCAAGCACCCCTCCTTCCGGCGAGATCGGCGCCGCCTGGGCAAGTTCCATCATGGCGTAATGCGAAAGCTGGAATGCCAGGATCGATTCCGCTCCGCAATTTGTATTGATGCCGCGCGGGGTCAAGCCATCGTGGCATCGACCGGTCGCCATATCGGCCAGGACGGCGCCACGGTCGTTGCCACCGAAAAACCACCGCCAGGCAATTTCTGCATGATCGATCCAGAACATGTCCCCTGTTGCGTACCAGGCGGATTTCGCGGCCTCGATGGCCGCCTGAGCCTCCAGCGGTTGCTGATCGAATGGCAGGTAGACGTGCGACTTATGAAAACTTTCAGAGCCGATCGGGCGGAACTGGGAACGGCTGGAGACCTGTTGCGCGCAGATCCAGCGCAAGGTTTCAAGCCCGGCATCAGTCCAGTCTTCCCGCCCCAGCGCCATGCCGGCTTCGACAAGGGCCTGTGAGAGCCGAGGATTATCGTATCCCAGCACCGCCTCGAACCAGGCCCAGTCCGGCCTACGCCCCTCGCACAGCAGCCGCACGAGAATATCGGCTCCGCGTTTCACCAGTTCGATCGACAAATTGTGATTGGGGGTGCGGCGCAGGACCGCGCTAGCCCCAAGCATGACAAAAGCGATCGCGCGCGGCGAGCCCATTTCGGCGATGGAAGGCTGCACCTGTTCATAAAGCTGCAGCGCCCAATCAGCCAAGCCTCGGTCGGCTGCCCGTTCCCAGGTCTGGCCCAGGGCCCAGACCGCGCGACCGTTTGCATCTTCCGATCCTTCACCCTCGCACCAGGATCGGTCAAAGCGCATGAAATTGCGAAAGCGGCCGCGTTCCGGATTCCATGCTGACTGCACGAAGGCGGCATAAGCGAGGCTGCGCTGCATCCGCTCGGCGGCGGGTACGCCCCGCGCCACGTTCATCAGCATCAGTGCGCGTGCGTTGTCATCCAGGCAATAACCATGGTGCCGATCGGGAACCACGCCAATCGAATGTTGAAGTATACCCGTAGCGTCACTCATTGCCAGAACCGCCGAAAGACCCGGAATCGCCGTCATGGGAGGACAGCAGGGCTCGGGCGGCAAGGCCGCTGCGATCAGCCGCGCCGAGGCATCGGCAAAGCGGGGCCAGATGGTCTCGCGTCCCCGTGCATAGGCCCGACGCCGCATCGCCGCGAGTTCATCAGGCGCATCGAGCAGACGATTGACAGCCTCCGCAATGGCGTCCTGAGAGCCAGGTTCGATCAGCAACCCGACGCCGCCCGCCAATAGCTCGCGCGCATGAGCATAAGGGGTGGAAACCACGGCCTTGCCCAACGCGACGGCATAGCTGAGTGTACCGGAGGTCGACTGATGCAGCCCCGGATAGGGGGTAATATAGATGTCGCACGCTTCAAGCTGATCCAAGAGTTCATGAGTGTCCAGGAAGCGGTTGTCCCATGCGAGATGATCGGCGACACCCAATTCCTGAGCCAATGCGGCCAGCCTGTCTCGATAAGTTTCCCCCTCCCGCGCGAGCAGATTTGGGTGCGTTGCGCCTACAATGCGATAGATCACTTGCGGATGGCGCGTCACGATCGCCGGAAGCGCCCCAATCGCCTTTTCCAGCCCTTTGCCCGGCCCCAGCAGCCCGAACGTGGTGAGCACCATGCCCCCGCTCAGTCCGAGCTGAGCTTTGAACTGGTCGTGGCGACCGAAGGGCCGGTCCGGCGCCCCATGGTCGATGACCTGAAGGATCCGAGGGTCAGCATCAAAACGTTCCGACAGCAGGTCGCGCGCATATTTCGACATCACCATAATACGCGAAGCGCGCGCTATCAGATATCGCAGGATCGCGTGCTGGCGATTGGTCGGCTCACTCAGCACGGTATGCAATGTCAACACCAGCGGCGCGGCCAGGCGACTGGCGAAACCGCACACCATCTCACCGTCCTCGCCCCCGAAAATGCCGAACTCATGTTGAATCCACACGGCATCGACACCCGATTCGTTGATCCGGCGGGCGGCGCGCGCATAATCCTCCGGATCGTCGGCAGCTATCGTTCCCGCAATGCCCTGATAGACCAGCGGCTGCGCCGGATCGTCCAACGCATAGACATCGACACTAATCTCGGGATGAAACTGACGCAGTGTCGCGGCGATGTCCGACGTGAAAGTCGCTATGCCGCATCGGCGCGGGGTAAAATTGCCGACCAGCGCTATCCGCATCGCTCGAGGGGGAGGCAAGGATGCGGCTTCGAAAATGGAATGTATTTCCGCGGAAGCCGAAGTCGTCGCGAAATCGACGTGACGCGAAAAACGGTTCATGCGAACTCCGTGGAAAATCGATCTGTTGCATTGTCACAAATCCCGATGCCCGAGTCGGTTTCCCGGTCTGGAGAAAAAAAACCGGATAGTTGCTGGATTTGGGGGCTCGTGGGCCATGCGATGGAGGAGAACCGCGTGGACTTCCGATCTTTCGCTCCTTATATTGCATGACCACGCAATAAATTAACAAGGGGTCCCTACCCGAGACCCTCACGATCAACAGTGGCAAGGCCAGGAGCATGATCGCGGTGAGGAGCGCGGAATGAACGTGCTGCAATCTTTGGATCCCGCCACCGGCGAACTCGTATGGGAAGGCGAGATAACCGGCCCGGAAAGCATTTCCGCGACGCTCCAGCGCGCGCGCCAGGCTTTTCCCCACTGGGCGGCGCTGTCGGCAGAAGCTCGCGTGGACGCAGGACGGCGTTTCAAAACCGTGCTGGAAGCGCGCAAAACCACGATAGCGGAGACCATTTCCCGCGAAACCGGCAAGCCGCTATGGGAAAGTCACGCCGAAGTGGCTTCGATGATCGGCAAGGTAGACATCTCGATCGCGGCCCAAGCTGAACGGGCTGGCGAGAGGCGATCCGTCACTCCCTTCGGAGAGGCCGTGCTGCGACACCGGCCGCACGGAGTCATGGCCGTACTGGGCCCGTTCAACTTCCCCGGCCACCTGCCTAACGGACATATCGTCCCCGCCCTTCTCGCCGGCAACACGGTAATATTCAAACCGAGCGAAATGACGCCGGCGACCGGCGTTGCAATGGCTGATGCGTGGGCAGAGGCAGGATTGCCCGAAGGTGTGTTTCAGCTTGTCCACGGGGCGAGGGAAACTGGCGAGACCCTTCTGGCGCAGGACATCGACGGTCTTCTGTTCACCGGATCGGCAGCCGCGGGCGCGCACTTTCGCCGGACTTTCGCTGACCGGCCCGCCGTGATCCTTGCGCTGGAACTGGGCGGCAACAATCCGCTGGTCGCCTGGGACGGCGAGGTGGAGGAGGCCGCCTCGATCGTCATCCAATCGGCCTTCGTCACGACTGGCCAGCGCTGCTCATGCGCGCGGCGCCTGATCGTGCCGGACAATGCCTTTGGCGAAAAACTTATCCAGGCAGTGGACTATCTCGCCACGCACCTGGCGATCGGTGCCTGGAACGAAAGACCGGAACCCTACATCGGTCCGCTGATTTCTGACGCTGCCTCCGCTTCGGCGAAGGCTCGGTTCAAGAGGCTGACGGACCGGGGCGCAAGAACGATCCACCCCTTCGCGAGTCTTGAAGGCCGCAGCGCAGCCTTCGTTACTCCGGGAATTGCAGACGTGACCGGCCTCGCCGTTCCTGACGAGGAGATATTCGCGCCCATCCTTCAGGTCTCGCGCGTTTTCGACTTCGACGCCGCAATCGCCACCGCCAACCAGACCCGCTTCGGCCTCTCCGCCGGCCTCATCACTGGAGACGACATATTGTGGCAACGGTTCCTCCTCGAGAGCCGCGCTGGTGTTGTAAATCGCAACCGGCCGACGACAGGAGCGGCGGGTTCGATGCCTTTCGGTGGCATCGGCGAAAGCGGCAATCACCGCCCCAGCGCTTATTACGCCGCTGATTATTGCGCGTACCCGGTCGCCAGCTTCGAGGCTGAGAGCGCCGCGGGCAACAGAGACGCTCTGGCAGGAGTGTTGCGCCCGTGAGCGGCCTTTCCATCGAAGAACAGGCACTCCTGGAACCGATAGACCGCGCCCCGATACTTGCTCACACGCTCGACTGGGCCGTCATCAACAGCGGCACCGCCAATCTGGAAGGGCTCGCCGTCATGGCCGATCGGCTGGCACAGGCGTTCTCCGCCCTGCCCGGTGATATTCGGCTGATCGAACCCGCGCCGGTCGAGAAGGTGGATTCCGACGGACGCCTGAGCGCCGTATCCCATGGCCGCCATCTCATCATTTCCGTGCGGCCCGAAGCGGAACGGCGGGTAATCCTGACCGGTCACATGGACACGGTCTATGCCAAGGATCACCCTTTCCAGACGTGCGACTGGCTGGATGACCACCTTCTCCGCGGTCCCGGCACTGCCGATATGAAAGGCGGCCTTGCGCTTATGCTCGCCGGACTTGCCGCTTATGAACGAGGCGATCCGAAACTCGGCTACGACGTGCTCATCAACAGCGATGAAGAGACCGGCTCTCTCTCTTCCGCGGGGCTGATCGCCGAACTGGCGCGCGGTAAGATGGCGGCGCTGACATACGAACCCGCCCTTCCCGATGGCTCCATGGTTCGCGCCCGCCCCGGATCGGGTAATTATGCGGCCGTCATACGCGGCAAGTCCGCTCACGCCGGGCGCAATCCGGATGACGGCCGCAATGCGATCGTGGCCGCGAGCGATCTGGCCCTGCGGCTCGCCTCCAGAAGGCGGGAAGGATTGACGGTCAACCCAGCCCGGATCGAAGGGGGCGCCCCCAACAATGTGGTCCCCGACTTGGCGATCCTCCACTTCAACGTACGACCTCGCACGCTCCAGTTGACCCAAACAGCGCGCGTCATGATTGACGACGCGATCGCCGCAGTCGCCGCCGCGCATGACGTCTCCGTCCATCTGACCGGCGGCATATCGCGCCCTCCTAAACCGGTGGGGCCGGCAACCATAGCGCTCTATGCGCTGGTCTCGAGCGCTGCCGCCGATCTCGGCCAGGCAATGACATGGAAGGACAGCGGCGGCGTCTGCGATGGGAACAACATCGCCGCCTGCAATTTACCCGTGCTGGACACGATGGGGGCGCTGGGCGGTGCGATTCACTCACCAGACGAGTTTCTGCTCGTCAGCTCTCTTGACGCCCGTGCCCGCCTCACCGCGCTGGTGATGCGCAGGTTAGAGCGTCAGGGTGTTGCAATATGACCTTTCTCCTCAGAGCCGCTCACGAAAAAGACCTTGAGGCGCTTTACCGCATGGCCAAGGGTACAGGCGGCGGCTTTACCAACCTCCCCCCGGACAAGCCCACCCTTAAAGCCAAGCTGGAGCGTGCCGCCGGGGCTTTCGCCCGCGACGAGGAGGTCGTCAGCGACGACCTGTTCGTCTTCATCCTGGAGGACACTGCCACCGGAAAGGTTCACGGCACCTGTCAGATCCTGGCGCAGGTCGGCACCGAACTGCCCTTCTATTCCTACCGCATCGGGCGCATCACACAGCATTCCAAGGAGCTTGACCGTACGTTCCGGGCCGAAATGCTGACACTTTGCACTGACCTTGACGGATCAAGCGAAGTAGGCGGACTTTTCCTGGACGCGGCGGACCGTTCGGCGGGCGTGGGCAAGCTGCTTTCCCGCAGCCGCTATCTCTTCATGCGCGCCCATCGGCGAAGGTTCGCCGACCGCACGCTGGCCGAACTGCGCGGCGCCATCGATGATGCCGGTAACTCGCCATTTTGGGATGGCTTGGCCGGTCGCTTCTTCGATATGAGCTTTCGCGACGCCGATGAATTTAATGCGAAGCACGGCAATCAGTTCATCGCCGACCTTATGCCCAAGCACCCGATTTACACCGCCTTACTTTCCGAGGCGGCGCGGCAGGTCATGGGGCAGGCACATTATTCCGGCCGGCCTGCGATGCGGATGCTGGAAAACGAAGGCTTCGTCTTCCAGAATTACATCGACATCTTCGACGGTGGCCCCACGATGATCGTCGATACGGACCGCATCCGCACCATTCGCGAGGCAAAGGATGCGGTCGTCACTGCGGTCTCCGACGCGCCCGGTGGGGCCCCCATCCAAATCATTGCGGTCGGCGACCTGGCCCGGTTTCGCGCCTGCCTTGGCTACGTAAACAAGAACGGCGATGGCGTGACGCTCGGCACGGCGGCGGCGAAACTGCTGGGCGTGAGTGTGGGGGATAGGATCACTTACGCGCCCGGATAACCGCTTGCGCTCAACAATGGGAGGGACCGGCAGGGGCCTGCATGGCTTGGCGTCGACCACTGACCCGGCACGGACTGCAAACCGTTGCCTCCGAATTTGAACGGGCGTCGTATTAACCAAAAATAATCGCTCCCATGTCTAGGAGCTTCGCCGTGTCGCGCAGAAACAAAAACGTGGGCCGCATACCCCTGGTGGCGAATTTCACGCCGGCCATCGTGTTTGCCGCTCTGGGCATCGCGGCGCTCATCGTCGTCGTTCTGCTCTGGTCCGACCGCGAAGTCGATCGCATTGCCCGCGAACGGGATCGAGCGATCGTTGCGCTAGTGCTCGAGCAGAGTGTTGAACGCGTCGCGCATGCTCAGGAATCGTCCACCGTCTGGGACGCGGCCGTGCTCCAGATGCGCAAGCGTCCGCTGGAGGTGAACTGGGTCGACATCAATCTGGGAACATGGTTCTACCAATATGCGGCCTTCGACGAGGTCTATATTCTTTCTCCATCGGATCAGCCGATATACGCCATGCGCGACGGCAAGCGCACTATCCCGGAAACCTATATCGCCGTCGAGGACATCGCAGACCCTTTGGCGACGACGCTGCGTCGAACCGAAGCCGCAACCGGCTCGCGGTCCAATCCGGGAATGCTGTCGCCAGGAAGCGCCGACTTCGCCGTATTGCGCGGGCGGCCCGCCATCATCAGCGCAAAGCCCATCGTCTCCGACAGTGGGACCATCAAACAACAGCCCGGACATGAGGCTGTGCATATCAGCATCGTCTTTCTCGACGATAACTTTTTCGCACGGATCGGCAGCCAGTACGGCCTGGCGAAGGCGCGTTATCAAATTGCGCCGAGCAGCCAGCCCAACGAAGCGTCAGTGGCCCTGAGCACGCGCGGCGGACACACGATCGGCTACCTGGTATGGGAACCGTTCGCACCGGGCAGTCAAGTCACCACCGTGGTCGGGCCGGTCCTGGTCCTGGTCCTGCTGCTTTCGACCATCGTGATTTACATGCTGGCCAGCCGGCTTGCCCGGCGAACGGCGGATCTGGAGGAAAGCCGGGCTCAAGCCCAGCACCAGGCCATGCATGATGGCCTCACCGGCCTTGGCAACCGCGCCATGTTCGAGCTGCGCTTCGAAGAGGCCCTTCACCGATCGCGTCGCCGCAAGTCGCTGCTGGCGCTGTTGTACATCGACCTGGATCGATTCAAGCAGGTCAACGATACGCTGGGTCACCCTGCCGGAGACGCGCTGATCCGGCAGGTCGCCAGGCGCCTCGTGGCTGAAGTGCGCGGCTATGATATCGTCGCGCGGCTGGGCGGCGACGAGTTCGCGATCCTGATTAACGAGCCGGAAGATCACGACGCTATCGACCACATATGTTCGCGAATAGTTTCGCAACTGCAACGGCCTTTCAACGTCTCGGGCTCTCATGCCTATATCGGCGCAAGCATCGGCGTCGCGATCGCGCCGGAACACGGGCTCGATCGGACGGAGCTGACTCGCAAGGCGGATATCGCGCTCTATCGCGCGAAGGCGGGAGGGCGCAGCCGTTATGTCCTGTTCGACCCGAGCATGGATGAAGCGGTGCGCGCCCGCGAGACAACCGATCGGGAATTGCGCAAGGCATTGGCGGACTGCGACGCCCAGCTTCGGGTCCATTATCAGCCGGTGTTCTCAACCCGAACCTGCAAGATGACCGGGGTGGAAGCGCTGTTGCGGTGGGAGCATCCCGAAAACGGCCTGGTAACCCCCGACGCATTCATCCGCGCCGCGGAGGAATCGGGCTTGATCGAGGTGCTAGGGCCGTGGGTGATGCGTCGCGCCGCGCTGGATGCGCGCGCCTGGCCCGATCTGCGGGTGGCAGTCAATGTCTCGCCCGTGCAGGTTCGCGACCGCAAGTTCGTCGAGACAGTCCGCGCCATCCTGGCGGAAACCGGCCTGGAACCGAGGCGACTGGAAGTCGAGATCACCGAAACGGCGCTGATGGAGGCATCCAGCGAAGTCGCGACGTCGCTGCGTGAATTGCGCGCCTTGGGTGTAGCTTGCGCGCTTGACGATTTCGGCACTGGCTATTCTTCACTCAGCCACATCCGCGATATCGCGGTTGATCGCATCAAGATCGACCGGTCCTTCGTACAGGCTGTAAGCACTGTGCCAGGCGCCGCTCTGGTGGAAGCCATTGTCGCCCTGGCAAGCGCCAATGGGCTTCACCTGACGGCGGAAGGGGTCGAGAACCACGAACAGCATGCCTTCCTGCGCAGCGTCGGATGTCACGAAGTTCAAGGCTATCTGCTGGCAAGACCAATGCCAGCCGAACAGATCACGGCGATGTTGAATGAGACGTCCACGAACGTTGCCCGCGTCGTCGGCGGCTCAACCTCACACGCTTCCTGATCCCCCGGTTTTCTGATCTCAGGCACCCGCGCGCATCAGCGGGGCAGGCAGGCAGCCTGCCCCCCACCGGCGCAGGCGCTCTAGGCGGCGTGGACAAATTCCCCGCAGCCACGGCTGGAGTCAAAAGCCGTCAATTCAAGGAGGTAAGACGAAGGCGTATGTCGATACGTCAAGTCGAACTGACGCGGAAGTGGCGGCTTTTGGCCCAGCCCCTGCGGGGTTGCCCTGTAATAGGCCCCGGCGGCGTTGCGCGGCCTTGAAAGAGGCCCACTCTGTCTGCGGCCCCGCGCCTTGCCAGGGCCTATTACAGGGCAACCGTGGCTGCAGGGAATTTGTCCACGCCGCCTAGTGAGCCAAACCGCGGCGTAAATGGTAGCGCCCGTTGCGATAGTCCTCGAAGATCTGCGAGAGGGACGGGTGATCCACCGGGCCGCCTTCGGCGTCAGCCGTCAAATTCTGCTGGCTCACGTAAGCGACGTAACTGGACTCCGCATTCTCGGCGAGAAGATGATAATAAGGCTGTTCACGCCCTGGCCTCACCTCCACAGGGATCGACTGATACCATTCCTCGCTATTGGCGAAAACCGGGTCGATATCGAAAACCACGCCGCGAAAATCGTGATTCTTGTGACGCACAATATCGCCAATGGCAAAACGCGCCTGCGTCTGCCGGGGTGCATCGATGATCCGACCGGCTTGAGGTGAAAAGAAAGATGCCCTGTTCATGCGCACGATATAGGAATTGCCTATACTTGAGACAAGCGAACCATCCGGGTGATCCCCGCATTTTACGTAATGGAGGGCTTGGCAAGCGACACCAAGTGAGCTACCGGCGCGCTTCCCTCGACCGGCGGTTCTCCGTCGCATCGCGATCTCTTGCGGAGAGGTGGCAGAGTGGTCGAATGCGCCGCACTCGAAATGCGGTGTACGGGCAACCGTACCGTGGGTTCGAATCCCACCCTCTCCGCCAATTTGTCTGACTTTCATATTGGGCGTTGTCAGAGAACGTAA
>NZ_DAIMZT010000010.1:0-11233 GCF_036733805.1 Novosphingobium sp.
ATCGCGGACCATATCCGCTCCACTTCGTCGATAAGCATGCCAGGGGGCGTTGCTTGCTCCCAAAAGGGCGAGTCGGTCTCCGCAAGGGGCCGGTAACTCCTGAGCAATCGCCCGAAATCGTCCTGCGCGGGGTCACGACCGGTTCGATGAGCGAAGAAGAATTGGTCCGGCGCCTCGCCCCTTTTTACCATGCTGTGTTCGGCGGCTTGAATCAGCGCGGTATCCGCTTCCAGACCTTGTGGCTCGATACCCAGCCGCCACGTGAACCGGCGAGCCATCGCCTGCTGGTAAAGCGGTCCGAAGCGGTCGAGCGCGGCAATCAGAGGTTCGGTGTCAGCCAACAGGCGCAGCGCGACGGCAAGCTGCCCGCAGTTCCAAAGCAGCGCCTCGGGCTGACGGCCAAAGGCGTAAAGCCCGGCATGATCGAAATAAGCGGCGGTGAAGCGCGGGTCCCACTGCGGCAGCCAGCGCCAGGGGCCATAGTCGAAGCTTTCGCCGGAGATATTCATGTTGTCGGTATTGAGCACGCCGTGGACGAAGCCGGCGACCATCCAGCTCGCTGCAAGGTCCGCCAGGCGTTCCACGACCTGGTGCAGCAAGATCACCGCCGGCTCTTCGCGTCTTGGGGCGTCGACAGGCGGCTCGTTGCCGGGATAGGTCTCCAGACAATAGCTGACGAGCGTTTCCATATGTTCTTTCTCGTCACGCGCAAGCAGGCGTTGAAAGGTGCCGATCCGGATGTGCCCGTGGCTCAGACGCACCAGCACGGCCGAGCGCGTGGGGGAGGGTTCGTCGCCACGCCAAAGCGCTTCGCCGGTTTCAATGACGGAAAAGGTCTTGCTGGTGTTCACGCCTAGCGCTTCCAGCATCTCAGTCGCCAGGATTTCCCGCACTGCGCCTTTCAGCGTCAGTCGCCCATCGCCGTCGCGGCTGTAGGGCGTGCGACCCGATCCCTTGGTGCCGAGATCGAGCAGGCGACCATCCGCATCGCGCATCTGCGCGAAAAGAAAGCCGCGCCCGTCACCGATATCCGGGTTGTAGACGCGGAACTGATGCCCGTGATAGCGAAGCGCCAATGGCTGCGGCAGATTTTTGGGCAATGGCTCGAACCGGCCGAAATGCGCGATCCATTTATCATCGGGCAAATCGGCCAGGCCGACCGTGGGAGCCCAGCGGTCGTTGCGGAAGCGCAGCTCGTGCTTAGGGAACGTGGCGGCGGGCACGGGATCGCCGATCCAGTCGGCAATCGCTTCGATGCGTGGATCGGGCCGATAGGCACTTGCTTGCGGTTCGCTTCGCATCAGGCGATAGTGGGGACCGCTTGCCCGTCGATCAAGCCGGGTTCTCAGGAGGTGGCCGCTTCGGCATGACGAATTTCGAGGATCGGTTCTGGTCGAGCCGCGATGGACTCAAGTTGCATTTTCGCGATTATCCCGGACCTGCGCAATTGGAGCAGGGTGCTCTGCCACCCATCCTGTGCATGCACGGATTGACCCGCAATGCGCGCGATTTCGAAGCCCTGGCCCCCCGCCTTGCGAGCCGGCGGCGCGTGTTATGCCCCGATTTACGCGGGCGGGGAGACAGTGAGTACGCCAGGGACGGAGCCACTTACGCTACACCTCAATATTGCGAGGACATTCTCGCCCTGCTCGAACAGGAGGGGATAGACCGTTTCGTGGCCATCGGCACTTCGCTTGGCGGCTTGATGACGATGGGCCTCGCCACGGTGATTCCCGAACGAATAGCCGGCGCGGTTATCAATGACGCGGGCCCCAATCTGGAATCCGCCGGCCTCGCCAGGATCAAGGAGTATGTCGGGCAAGGGCGCAGTTATCCCACATGGGTCCACGCAGCGCGCGGCATCGAGGAAATGCAGGCCGTGGCCTATCCGGGGCAATCGCTCGATTTCTGGATCAGCATGGCCAAGCGAATCATGACGCTTACCAGCAATGGCCGTATCGTTTTCGACTATGATATGAAAATCGCCGAGCCGTTTCTGGAGTTCGATGTTGACGATCAACCTGATCTCTGGCCCGCGTGGGAGGCTTTGGCGGGGCGGCCAGTGCTGATCCTCCGCGGCGCGCTGTCCGATCTGCTTTCAGAAGCGACGCTGGCAAAGATGGTTCGCCGCGTGCCAGGTGCCCAGGCAGTGACGCTTGAGAATGTGGGCCATGCTCCAACTCTCGATGAGCCGACGTCAGTGGCGGCGATCGAACAACTTTTGGCGCGCGCGAACTGAGCGACATCCCTTTGCGCATCCTGCACCTTCATTCGAGCTTTTCGGCCGGCGGCAAGGAACTGCGCGCGGCACGGCTGATGAATGCCTTCGGTCCGGCAGTGGAGCATGCGATCGTTTCGGCTCAGCCGGGCGCGCTGAGTGCTTCGGTGGCGATAGGCCCGGAATTGACGGTCGCCTATCCCGAAGATTTCCCGAGTCTACAGGGCAGGCCCGATCCCATGCGGCTGCTTCGCCTGGCGCGCGCCATGCGCGGTTTCGATCTGATCCTGACATATAACTGGGGGGCGATGGACGCGGTGTTGGCGCATCGCCTGTACGGAGGATGGCTTCGCCTTGGGCCGCTCGTCCATCACGAGGACGGTTTCAACGAGGATGAGGCGCATGGGCTCAAGCCTGTGCGAAACCTGTTCCGGCGCATCGCTCTGGGAAAGGCGTCGGCCGTGGTGGTCCCCTCGCGGCGCCTTGAGGCGATCGCGCTGAAGACGTGGCGTCAGCCACGGCCGGTGGTGCGGCTGGTGACCAACGGCATCGATGTCGGTGCCCATGGTCGCGCTCCCACCCCGGATGCGGTGCCGGGACTGGTCAAAGGTCAAGGCGAGAAATGGGTGGGCACGCTGGCGGGGTTACGCGCGGTCAAGAACCTGCCGCGATTGGTGCGGGTCTTTGCATCGCTGCCCCAGGACTGGCGGCTGGTGATAGTGGGGGAGGGCCCGGAACGAACCGCAATAGAGACGCAGGCAGCCGCGTGCGGCATCGCGCACCGGGTCCACCTGCCGGGCTTTGTCCCCGATCCTTCTCGGGTCGTCGGCCTGTTCGATATCTTCGCGCTCTCTTCTGACAGCGAACAGTTTCCGATCTCTGTGGTGGAGGCGATGGCGGCGGGGCTTCCGGTCGTTTCGCCCCAGGTCGGCGATGTGGCGGAGATGGTATCGGTGGATAACCGGCCACTTATTACACCCGCAGGCGATGAGGCGGCGTTGGCGGGATCGCTCGCGGCGCTAGCGGCGGATGAGGCGATGCGGCGCGGCGTGGGGGCGGCCAATCGCGCCCTTGCACGGGCGAATTACGATGAAAATACAATGATCGGCGCTTATCGCGAAGCTTACGCTCATGCCTTGGGGATTGGTAGCTTCCCCTGACCCGATGCCATTCAGCCGTGCTTAACGCCGGGACGTGCAGCGATCATCCCCGTTGAAAACCCCCGCTCATGCGCTAAACAGCGCCGCAACCATTCCTATGACCGTGGAAAGTGCCCGAATTGGCTCTGCCTCCTGACAAGAACCCGCCTTCCCGAGACAAGCACGCGGCGCAGCTTGCCGCGCAGCAGGACGTGTTCTTGCGCGAAGTGGATGACGCCCTGCGCCAGGATCAGGTGGAGGGCTTCATGAAGAACTACGGCAAGCCCGTGCTGGCCGTGGTCGCCGCCGGTCTGGTCGCGTTGGGAGGTTGGCTTTATTGGGATCACCTGCAAACTAAACGGCTTGAGGAAAATTCCGAGGCTTTCGTGCAAGCGCTTGACAGCTTGCAGGGCAATAATCTGAATGACGCCAAGTCAAAGCTGACCCCGCTCGCCGCTAAAGGTTCGAACGCCAACGCCACTTCCGCCCGGCTGCTGCTCGCCGCGATCGGGCTTGAGCAGGATCGCAAGGCGGATGCGCTTAAGCTCTACCGGCAGGTTGCGAGTGATGAGAAGGCGCCTCAGCCCTTGCGCGATCTGGCGCTTGTGCGCGCGGTTACGGCGGATTTCGACGCCATGAAGCCGCAAGAGGTGATTGACCGCCTGAAACCTCTTTCCGCGCCAGGCAATCCCTGGTTCGGCGTGGCCGGCGAGATGGTCGGCATGGCTTATCTCAAGCTGGGTAGGGCCGACCAGGCCGGCCCGCTGTTCGCTGCTATTGCGAAGGATGAAGGCATCAATGACGGTCTGCGCAGCCGCGCGCGTCAGTTGGCCGCGGTGCTTGGCGTCGATGCCGTCAGCGATGTGGTCGACGACAAGGGTGAAGCGATCGACAAGCCCAAGCTGGGTGGAGCGACCGAGGCTGGTGGGCAATGACAATGTTTGGTGAGGGTGTGCGCATGAAGGCAACCATATCGAAAACGCGGCGGCCGACCGTGCGTGCGCGCAAGCTCGTTCCACTGGCCGCTCTTGCGCTGGTGGCTGGCCTGTCGGGCTGCAAGACGCTGGGTGGCAAGGGACATCACGCGAAGACACCCACGGTGGGTGAACGCGTGCCGATTCTCTCGCGCATCGAAAGCGGCGCCAAGGTCGATCCTACGCTGGCCACCGTGTCGGTCATTCTACCACCGGCAGAGGTCAATCCCGATTGGGCACAGGCCGGTGGAACGGCCAACAAGTCTTATGGGCATCTTGCGCTGGCCGATAATCCCGCGCGCGCATGGACAGCGCAGATCGCCGGTTCTTCAAATCGTCAGCGCCTTGCCGCCGCGCCCGTAATCGGTGATGGCCGCCTATACGTCATGGATACCGACGGAACGGTCCACGCCTTCGACGCGAAGTCGGGCGCGCGCTTGTGGACAAAAAGCTTCGCCGTAAAGGGTGACGGGTCCAAAGCCATCTTCGGCGGCGGCGTCAGCTATGACAGTGGCCACGTCTATGTCACGACCGGTCTTGGCGAAGTGGCTGCGCTGGACGCAGCGACAGGCAACCAGAACTGGACCAAGAAGCCCGCGGGCCCGCTGCGGGGTGCACCGACGATCGCCTTCAATTCAGTCTACGTGATGACGCAGGACAACCAGATCTTCGCGCTCAACGCGGCGGACGGCAACCTAGTCTGGAACGAATCCGGTTCGCTTACGCAAGCCGGGGTATTCGGCGTCGCTGCTCCGGCCGCCGGGCAAGGCACTGTGATCGCCGGTTATTCTTCAGGCGAATTAGTCGCCTACCGTTATGAGAACGGCCGCCAGCTATGGTCCGATGCGCTGGCGCGCACCTCAATCTCCACCGAGGTCGGCAGCTTGACTGACGTGGATGCCGATCCGATCATCGATCGCGGAAACGTTTATGCGCTCGGTCAGGGGGGGCGCATGGCGGCATACGAACTGGTGAGCGGGCAACGCATCTGGGAATTGAACCTTGCGGGCATTTCCACGCCGGCCGTGGTGGGCGACTGGGTATTCACGCTTGATGACCACGCCGAAGTCCTGGCAATCGCGCGCTCGACGGGCCGCGTCCGCTGGTTGACTCAGATGGCTCGTTACAAGAACGAAAAGAAGCGCAAGGAGCCGATCTTCTGGGTGGGGCCGGTGCTGGCAGGCAACAAGCTGTGGGTGGCAAACTCGCGGGGGGAATTGGGCACTGTCGATCCTTCGACTGGAGCCTATGCGGCCTTCACTGAATTGAAGGCGGGCGTTTCGCTGGCCCCGGTCGTGGCCAACCAGATGCTTTACGTTCTAGACAATTCCGGCAGGATTACCGCGTTACGGTAAAGGAACGCGGAGCGGGGCTGCTTGCTATTTCATAGCCTTTAACCATTTGCGGCTAGTTCACCGGGCATGAGCAATGCCCGGACCACCGCCAGCAGACCTCCGGCCAGCGATGTCTCGGCGGGCGTCGGCCTGTCCGGGCTTGCGGCGCTCGTCATATGGCTGATGGTTTGCCGCAATTGGGCCGGCTTGGCGGATGCCCTCTCTCTGCCGGGACCACGTGCTCCCCTCAGCGGGCCTTACGCTGCCGTCGCTACGCTGTTCGTCACTGGCGCGGCCATGGGGTGCTGGTCAGTTCTGGTCGACAAAGTGCATCGACGCGCTTCGACCGGGATCGAGTGGAGCAATCCACGCCCGTTGGCGAAGACCGTCGACAACTCCATTACCAAGATCGCCGGACTCTGGGCGACCTGGGCGGCGATCGGCTTTTATTACTGTATCGCGCGCTGGTATTGGGACGGCCAGTATCGCTTTGCGATGGAGATCATCGGCGCGGCCGCCTTGCCGGTGTTCTTGTTATCGATCCCCTACGTGCTCTGGCTCGACCGCTATCTAAAAGACCCGCACGACCACGCCTGGCATTTTGGCGCCATGCTGATCGGGCGTGAGGCGTGGGATGCCGGCGAAGTGAAGAAGCACTGGCGCGCCTGGGGCATTAAGGCGTTTTTTGGCGCGTTCATGATTTCCATTCTTCCTCCCGGCTTCGCGCATGTGGTGCAAACCGACTTCAGCCAGATTGCGAACAATCCGGTCGCGCTGGGTTCCATCCTGATCGAAGCGCTGTTCCTGATCGACGTGCAGATCGGCACCGTAGGCTACCTGCTGACGCTGCGGCCGCTCGATGCGCATATCCGCAGCGGCAATCCTCTGCTTGGCGGCTGGGTGGCCGCGCTGCTTTGCTATCCGCCTTTCGTCTGGGGCACGATGGGGCGAGCCGATGTATTGGGGTATGAGGTGCATACCGGCGGGTGGGCTTACTGGATGCAAGGGCATACGCTCTTGCTCTGGTGCTGGGCCGCGTTGATGGTGTTTCTGACCGCGATCTATGCCTGGGCGACATTCGCTTTCGGCATGCGTTTCTCCAACCTTACCTATCGCGGCGTGCTCACCAACGGACCGTACCGCTTCACGCGCCACCCGGCCTATCTCTCCAAGAACCTGTTCTGGTGGACTTCCACTTTGCCTTTCCTGGTGACCAATGGGTCATTGACGGATGCGGTGCGCAATACGGTCCTGCTCGGCATCGTGAGCGCCATTTATTATTGGCGTGCAAAGACGGAGGAGGCTCATCTCCTTGCCGAGGACCAGAAATACCGCGAATACCATGCATGGATGGCCGAGAACGCGTTGATTACGCGCACGTTCTCGCGCATCGCGACGCGGCTTCAGCTCTGCAATCCGCAATTGCAAGCGGCGGAGTAACTCAGAAGGTCTTTACCTCATAAACACGGGAAATATCGCCGCCCCATTCGCCGTGGTAAAGATCCAGCAGGCGCTCGGCGGGCACTTTCCCGCTGGCGACGATCTCCGCAAGCGGTTCCAGATAGCCCGTCTCGTTATCGCCGCCCGCATTCAACTGTCCGCGCGCGGCCAATCCCGAACGCGAGATGTCCAGCACTTCGCTCGCGATATCGCGCAATATGCCGCCGCCCGGAAGGGGCGCATCCAGTCCCAGCTTGGGCACTGACGCGCGCAGCGTTTCGCGCCCCTCCATGTCCCAGTGCTTCACCAAGTCCCACGCCGCATCCAGCGCCCCCTGATCGTAGAGCAGGCCCACCCAGAACGCTGGCAGGGCGCATATGCGGCTCCACGGGCCGCCATCGGCACCGCGCATTTCCAGAAACGACTTCAATCGTACTTCGGGAAAGGCGGTGGAAAGATGATCCTGCCAGTCGCTCAAGCGGGGCCGTTCCCCCGGCAGGGCCGGTAATTCGCCCTTGAGGAAATCGCGGAACGACTGCCCGGCCGCGTCGATATATTTCCCGTCGCGGAAGACGAAGTACATCGGCACGTCCAGCATATACCGGACATAGCGTTCGTAGCCGAAACCGTCCTCGAAGACGAAAGGCAGCATGCCGGTGCGAGCCGGATCCGTATCCGACCAGATGTGGCTGCGGTAGGAAAGATAACCGTTGGGCTTGCCTTCAGTGAACGGCGAGTTGGCGAACAGAGCGGTCGCCAAAGGCTGGAGAGCCAGGCTGACGCGAAACTTCTGCGCCATGTCCGCTTCGCTGGAATAATCCAGATTGACCTGGACCGTACATGTGCGCAGCATCATGTCCAGGCCCATCGACCCGACCCGAGGCATATGCCGCAGCATGATCGCATAGCGGCCCTTCGGCATGATCGGCAGCGCTTCGCGGGTCTTGTCCGGCCACATGCCAAGGCCCAGATAGCTCTTGCCGATGCGATCGCCGATGATCTTCACTTGCGCAAGGTGCCGGCCGGTTTCGGCGCACGTCTGATGCAAGTTTTCGAGCGGGGCGCCGGACAATTCGAGCTGGCCTGCGGGTTCCAGGCTGACGGTGCCATCCGCGCCCTTCATGGCGATTACGTTGCCGCCCTCGACAATCGGTTCCCAATCGAACTCGGTCAGGGCCATCAGCAGATCGCGAATGCCGCCGGCTTCGTGGTAGGAAGGGGCGTGCCGATCCGCCGTATCGTACACGAACTTTTCGTGTTCGGTGCCGATCCGCCACGCCTCGCGCGGTTTCTCACCGGCAGCCATCGGCGCGGCGAGTTGTTCCAGATTTTCGATCACCGGATCTTCGTGATCCGAAATCTCACGGGTGCTCATGCGCGGGGAGGTAGTGGCCCAAGGGGACGGACGCCAGTGTTATTTGTGTGTAACAATCAATTTCAGATGAGGCGCCAATCGCCGGAGAGGGCCATCCAGGCAGCGGTGGCGGCGATCGCGGCTGTTTCACCCCTCAGAATACGAGGGCCGAGGGAAATCGGCTTCGCTTGCGGGCAGGCGCGGACGGCCGCGCGCTCCTCGTTATCAAAGCCACCTTCCGGACCGATCAGCAGCGCGGCCGGCCCATGGCATGCCGAAAACGCGGCGGCGGCCGGTTCCCCGCCTTGTTCGTCGGCGAAGAACAATGTCCGGTTCTCAGGCCATTCGCGCAGCAAGGCGTCAAGCTTTGTCAGCGACGCCAATTCGGGCAGGGCGGTGCGGGCACATTGTTCGGCCGCCTCAATAATAATGATTTGCGCGCGCTCTGGGTTAAGTCTGTCCGCGACGCAGCGCCGCGTCACCAAGGGCTGGATGCGCCGCACGCCGAGTTCCGTTCCCTTTTCGAGCACCAAGTCGAAGTTGGGCTTCTTGAGCAGCGCCGCGCAAAGCCAGAAATCGGGAACCTCCTCGCGCACCCGAAGACGCTCGCGAGGTTCAACCGCCACGTCCCGCTTTCCTGCGGAAACGACGACTGCAGCCCATTCGCCCGTGATGTCATCGCACAGAACCACCGCGTCGCCGGGCCCGAGTCGCATCACTTTCAGGAGGTAATGAGCCTGCCCTGCTTCCAGGGAGACAAGTGAATTTGCGGCGAGCGGGCCGGGAACGAACAGCCGAGGGGCGGAACGCGGGGGCCAGGCCGGTGTTGCTGCCATTTTTGAGTTCCAGTCGGGCTTGGCCTTTATGGCCTGCTTGTCATTTGGGCCATGCGGCCTGGCGCGCGATCCCGCAAGTCTCGGATCGTTCATGACATGCGGCGCGCGATCGATTAGGGCTCCATGCGTGACGGAGTCCCCATCTTTTTCGGATCATTCGGTCCCTGATACCGAGCATCGAAGCCTCATTTCGCTTCTGCCGGCTTGGGCTCGCCCTTATGCCATGCTCGCCCGTTTCGATCGGCCGATCGGTTGGTGGCTCCTGTTCTGGCCGGGCGCCTGGGGCGTATTGCTTGCGGGCGGACAGGATCGTTGGGGACTGATACTCTGGCTGTTGCTGGGATCGATCACGATGCGGGGGGGCGGCTGTGTTTATAATGACATCGTCGACGCCGATCTCGACCGCAAGGTAGCGCGCACCGCGGCCCGCCCGGTGGCGAGCGGGCGGGTCAGCGTGCAGGCAGCATGGATATGGTTGCTTTCGCTGTGCATGGTCGGCCTAGTCGTTCTGCTGCAACTGCGTTGGCAGGCGCAGCTTGTGGCTTTGGGCAGCCTGGGGATGGTGGCCGCCTATCCCTTCATGAAACGAATTACCTGGTGGCCGCAGGCATGGTTGGGGCTCATCTTTACTTGGGCTGCGCCAGTGGGCTGGATTGAAATTCGCGTTGATCGATTGGACGCGATGCTGGCGCTCTACGCTGGGTCGATCGCTTGGTGCATTGGCTATGACACCATTTATGCGTTGCAGGACCGGGAGGATGACGCTTTGGTCGGCATCCGCTCTTCCGCGCTCCGCCTGGGCAAGCACGTGCGTTTGGGAGTCTGCGCATTCTACGTAGCGGCGGTGACGTTGTGGGCGCTGGCATTCTGGATAATGCGGCCGGATTGGGTGGCGCTCGTGGCGCTCGCTCCGGTAGCAGCGCACCTTGGTTTCCAGGTCTTGACGCTCGATCTCGACGACGGCGGCAACGCGCTTGCCCGGTTCCGCTCGAACCGGGACGCGGGCCTAATCATGGCGCTTGCGTGCTGGGTCGTAGGGAACGCGGGCGTGATCTGACAATCCGGGCACAGGCCGAAGATCCGGCAGGCTCACTCGTAGCTTACGATCTCGAACTCAATTCCGTCCCAGTCGAAGAAATAGAAGCGCCGGCCGGGAGGGTAGTCGGCATGATTGAACGGCTGAAGCCCCGCTGCGCTGACCACGCGTTCCGCCGCGTCGAGATCGTCGACAAGCAATCCCACGTGATTGAGCGGCGTCCCCTTGGGAAAGCGTTCGTGCGTTTGGTGATCGGTGTAGACGGTAGACGGCGATGTAACTAAACTCCTCCCCCACGTGAATGGTTTCTCCGCCGTTTAGCGCGGGACCCCGCCAGCGCTCTTCCCATCCCAGCAAGTCCTGCAGCAACCTGGACGTGCGTTCGATGTCGCTCACAGTGATATTGGCATGTTCGAGGCGGCCCTTGGCCATATCTGCATCTCCTTGACGTCGCCGTGAATCGGCTTCTTGGCGAAGGTGCAATCTCAAGTTAACTTGAGATCAAGGTCTATTTTTCGGAAATTCAATGATCGAAGATCGCTTCATTTCCATCGGTGACCTCGCTCGCCGCACTGGCGCGGCGGTTTCGGCAATCCGCTTTTACGAGGAGAAGGGGTTGCTGACGTCGCTGCGGACGCGTGGCAATCAGCGGCGCTTCCTGCGCTCGGACATCCGCCGGGTCAGCTTTATCCTGATCGCTCAGAAATTGGGCCTGGCACTCGCGGAAATCGAACGTGAGCTTTCGGCATTGCCGCAGGGCCGCACGCCGACACTCGGCGACTGGGAGCGGATCAGCCGTTCGATGCGAGATTCGATTGACGAGAAGATCGCCTTGCTCGAACTTACGCGTCGGAAACTCGACGAATGCATAGGCTGCGGTTGCCTGAGCTTGGCGAAATGCC
>NZ_DAIMZT010000010.1:11333-62650 GCF_036733805.1 Novosphingobium sp.
TCCAGCGGTGCATCCACTTCATCGAGGACACAAATCGGCGCGGGATTGGTCAGGAACAGGGCGAAGATCAAGGCCACGGCCGTAAGCGCCTGCTCACCCCCTGAAAGCAGTGTCAGCGACTGCAGGCGCTTTCCGGGCGGCTGGGCATAGATTTCCAGGCCAGCTTCTAGAGGATCGTCGGAATCGACCAACGCAAGATGTGCCTGGCCGCCCTGGAACAGACGTGTGAAGAGGCGGCGAAAATGGCCATCGACCGCCTCGAACGCGGCGCGTAGCCGCTCGCGGCCCTCCCGATTGAGATTGCCGATCGAACCGCGCAGGCGGTGCACCGCCTCGGCCAGTTCGGCTTTCTCAGTCACGCTGGTGCCCAGTTGTACTTCAGCTTCGGCAAGTTCGTCGGCCGCGACAAGGTTGACTGGCCCGATCCGTTCCCGATCCGCAACCAGGCGGTCCATCGCAGCCGATTCCTCCTGCGCGCCGCGAACCTCGCTGGAGGCGAAGGAAAAGCGCTCGGGCAGGATTGGCGGAGGACACTGAAAGCGCTCGCCCGAAACCCGCGTCATTTCGATACGTCGCTGGTCTTCATTCTCGGCGCGAGCGACCGCCCCCGCGCGCGCCTCGCGGGCGCCAGCCAGTGTTTCCTGCGTGGCCGCCAGTGCCGCATCTGCTTGCCGAGCGGCCTCCGTTGCAGTGCTTACCGTCGCTTCCGCGCGGGCGAGTTCTTCACCAAGGCGGCGGCGGAGCGTCTCGCCTTGTTCGATCTGCTCCATCAAAGCGGCCGGCTTGGCGGCGACAACGGCTCGTTCGGTTTCGATTTCGTCCAGACGTCCAGCCATCTGGGCAAGACGGTTCGCAGCGTCACCCGCGCGCGCTTGCCAGCTCTTGATATCGCCGCGCTGCGAGGCGGTTCGTTCCCGTGCAACGGCAAGGGCCTGGTCGTGAGCGGCGAGCGCGGCGGTGGCGGCTTGCAATGCCGTCTTGGCCGTCTCGTTTTTGGCCCTCGCGGTTTCCAGAGCGATCCGGCCGGCGCCCGGATCGGGCAAAGAGCTTCGCCTGCTTTCAGCAGCTGCGAAATCCGCTTCCGCGCTATGGCGCCGGTCGGAGAGTTCGCTCAGACCGCGCTCCAATTCCGCGCGACGGGCTTGGTCATGCGCCTTGGCATCTTCGGCCTGGTCGACTGCACGCAACGCGTTGCGCTCGGCGTTGGCCGCGCCCGCGATGGTCCGTTCAGCGGCGATGACTGAAGCGGAGAGGGAGGCCAATTGATCCTGCACAAGCGCTTGCCGCGCTTCGGCGGTCGCAACCGCGTCGCGCAGCGAAGGAAGCTGCGCGTCGAGTTCGGCGAAACGGCTCTCGGCTTCGAGCCGCGAAGCTTCGGCTGCACCTTCCCCGCGCGCGACGAAGCCATCCCAACGGCGCAGCAAGCCGGTGCGAGTGACAAGCCATTCGCCCGGCTTCAGCCTTCGTCCATCGTCTTCCTCGGCGAAGTGGACCAGCGCCAGACGGGCCGCCAGTTCAGACGGGCATTGGGTGACGTAGGCCGCGAGATTCGCTGCGACCGGAGAGGGCGGTTCCGACCCGGTCCAGAAGCGCCCATCCACCTCGGCGATGAAGCCAAGCGGCGTTCGGGCGTCCCGGCCCAGCACGGCAGCCAGCGCGCGCTCATAGCCTGGGGTGACGCGGAGGGCATCGATCGCGACCGGAAGTCCGTGCGCGGCCTTTGCTCCTTTGGCGCGAGCCTCACGGTCCCTGAGTAGGGCGGCGTGTTCACGATCCACGCCGGTGAGATCGGCGCGCGCACCGGAAAGAGTAGAGGCAGCGGCGTCGCGATCGCTCAGTAGTTCGGTCTTGCGCGCCTGCTGGGCGTCCAGATCGGCGCGTGCGCTCGCCAGTGCTTCGGACGCTGCCCGCGCCGAATTGCGCGTCTGCGTTATCGCCGCATCGAAGCTGCCGGGGTCGGGCAGCGCCGCCAGTTGGGACTGCAGGCGTCTGGCCTCGGCAGTCAGTCGATCTAGAACAGCCTGTGTCTGCGCCAATTCGGCGTCGGCAACGCGCCATTCGGCTTCGACCCCGGCCTGTGTTGCGGTTGCCTGCGCAAGATCAAGCTCTGCGGAACGAGTGGTGCGGTCCTCCCGCTCCAGAGCCTGGACAAGGCGCGGGCGCTGCTCTTCATCAGTCGCCAGTTGCCGCGCGCCTTCCGCCAGGTCCCGTTCGAGCCTGGCCAGAGCTTCCGCCGCGTCACGCGTCAGGCGGTCGGCATCGGCGCGATCTTCCTCCAACCGCAGACGCTGGCGATCGAGATCCTTAAGACGCTGTTCCGCCGCTTCGAGCTGACCCGTCAATGTGGCCATGCGGTGGCCGTGCGCGGTAGCGTCATCGCGTCGGTCGGCCAATTCGTCGCGGGCTTGAGCCATCATTGCGGCGGCGGTGGCCTGGGTTTCCTGTGCGAGCCTCGCCGCCTCCTGCGTTTCCGCCACGCGCAAGTGGGCGGTCTGGGCCTCTTTCTTGGCCGCGTCGGCCGCCATCGCCGCATCGCGCCACCGGGCAAAAACTAGGCGTGCTTCAGCAACGCGGATATCATCTGTCAGCGCTTTGTAACGCTCGGCGGCCTTCGCTTGCCGACGCAACGTGGCGACCTGCTTGTCGAGCCCGGCCATAATATCCTCAAGCCGGGCCAGGTTCGCTTCCGTCGCCTTCAACTTCTGCTCTGCATCCTTGCGGCGCACATGCAATCCTGCGATGCCCGCCGCTTCTTCCAGCATTGCCCGGCGCTCAGCCGGCTTCGCCGCGATCACTGCGGCGATGCGGCCCTGGCTGACCAAAGCCGGGCTGTGCGCGCCCGTTGCCGCATCGGCGAAAATCAGCGCGACGTCCTTGGCGCGCACATCGCGCCCGTTAATGCGGTAAGCGCTGCCGGCTCCCCGTTCAATCCGGCGGACGACTTCGATTTCCTCGCGTGTGCCATCCTCGCGCCGGGATGTTTCTGCGTGCAGCACCACTTCGGCGAAAGCGCGTGGTGGGCGGTGGGCCGTGCCCGCGAAAATCACGTCTTCCATGCCGCCGCCGCGCATGGACTTTGCCGAGCTTTCGCCCATGACCCAGCGGATCGCTTCGAGGAGGTTTGATTTTCCGCAGCCATTGGGGCCGACAACGCCGGTCAGCCCCGGTTCGATGCGCAGTTCGGCGGGCTCCACAAAGCTCTTGAAACCACTGAGCTTGAGCCGCCTTATGCGCATTTAGGCGTCCTTGAAGTTGCCTCGCCGCAGCATTAGCGCGCGCCCGCCGCCTGCAGTTTGGCTTCCAATTCGGACCAGCCCATGGAGCCGATCGATGATCCGTTAATCACGAAAGTCGGCGTTCCGGTGACGTTGAATTCGGTCGTCGCTTTCTCGGTCTGATCGGCTAGCGCCTTCGCCTTGTTCGCATCGGCAAGGCAAATATTGGCCTGGTCGCGGGCAATCCCGCGCGAGGAGAAGAACTCCGTCATGCCGGAAAGTTCGGCGATCGCCGGAATCTGCTTTTCCTTGGGTAGATCGCCCAGCGCCTTGAGGCGGGCGTCGCCTGCTGCTTGGACATTCTTGAACATGTTGGGTTGCCAGGCCCAGAACTGTTCGCTGAGCGGGATCACCGCCTCCGTCGATCCGCATGTGGCCAGAAGAGACGCCGGAATGTCATACGGATTGAGCATGAAATAGCGCAGCTCATAACTCACACGTCCACCGGCGATGTAGTCGTCGCGCAGCTTCGCGAAGCTCTCCTTTGCGAACTCTGCGCAGTGCGAGCAGCTGAGCGCTCCGTATTCGACCAGCTTGATCGGGGCCTTGGGGTTGCCCATGCGATAGCCGCCCTCCGGCGTCTTCTCCACCATGTCGGCCCATGTCTTGCCGGTTGGGGCCGCGATCTTCGCGATCGGTTCGCTGGATTTCGGCGCGTCGCCCTCAGCCTTCTTGCCGCATGCAGCAAGGCCAAGCGCCAAAGGCAGCGCCAGCATGCCGATCGCGATCTGACGGATAAAGGTGCGGTTCATTGTGGCGAATCCTTTGCGAATGGGAAAGGCTAGCTCAGGGGCGAAAGGGAACAAAGCGGGCGAGCTGCGCGCGGGAGATTCTCTCCACAGCTAACCATTGTATTGGCGAGCGGGTCAGATAGCTCCCGTGTGCTGTTCCGCCAGCTTGGCCCCAATGGCCTTGGACACCGAGGCCCAATCATGCACTTGCAGCACTTCGCCATTGAGCGTGAAGCTGGGCGTGCTGTCGAGCCCCAGTTTGGCAACTTCCGCCTGCTGTTCCTTCAGCTTGTCCAATACGGCGGTGCTGCCAAGGCAGGCATCCGTTTGCGCCCGGTCGAGACCCCAGCCGGCTGTTTTTTCATAAAAGTCAAAGTCATTGGCGATGGCGCGCATGCGATCGATGATAGGCCCCTGATACCAGCGCTGCTGTTGCGCCTGATTGATCTTTTCGGCCTTGGCAAGCCAGGTGTCCTGAGTTGCGAAGAAGGCGTTATGCCGTACGAAGAACCGCTTGGGATCGCCGCAATTGGCCAATAGCGCGACGGCAAGATCGATCGGATTACGCAACAGGTTGGTCACCGTGACTGAGACTTGCCCTTTCGGGATCACCGTCGTGCGCAGTACCGGGTCCGATTCCCTCTGGTAATGCGCGCAATGCGGGCAAGTGTAGCTGACATATTCAGTAAGCTTCACGGGTGCGTCAGGGTTGCCCATGCGATAGCTGCCATCGGCGGTGACTGCCACTTGGCCGTTCCAGTTGGCCTTGGGCGCCGCCACAAGGTGGTTCGGTTTGCCGATTACCGCTCCGCTGGCGGTGACTGCTGCGACAAGGGCTAGAATGCGCAGGGTTGTTCTTGTGGTCAGGCGCATGTTCACTGCTCTTTCTGATTGTTTCTCGCGCCGATGCTGCGGGCAAGCGACTCTAGTACCGCGCGAAGCTCTGGATCACCGATATCACGCAGCGACTCCCCCAGCTCGAGCGGAACCGGCTTAAGTGAGGGCGCCGCGGTCGGTGGTTTTGAAGCCGGTGGCGCTTTAACTTCGCCCTGACGGATTTTCACTTTGGCGACAGCATTGTAGCCGAAGAAGCGGTTCACCCGTTCAACGATTTCGGGAATGACGTGTTGGATGATCGGCGCATGAGCCGGCACGACCACAAGTTGCAGGATGCCTTCACTCTTCTCGCCAGGCGGAAAGCGAATCGATTCGGGCGTGCATACGCGCGCATGGCGAGGGCCGACAATTTCCGGCCACCGGCTGACCACGCTCGACTGGACGAAGCCAAACCGTCGAAAGGCTGTCCGACCCACTTCGGGCATCAATTCGGAGATCGCGCGCGCAGGCCCGCCTCGCGCTCGTTCATAGCGCTTCGGCCCAGAGGTGGATTGTTTGCGATCGTCCCGTTCCATTGCCGCAGATCCAATGCCATAGCGAAAGCATGGACGCCAGTTCCGATGCTATCGCGCACGATCTTCTCGCTTGGTACGATGTCCATGCCCGCGCTTTGCCGTGGCGTGCGCGGCCGGGGGAGCAGCCTCCTGATCCCTATCGGGTCTGGCTTTCCGAAGTGATGTTGCAGCAGACCACCGTGGCGGCCGTGAAGGATTATTTCGCGGAGTTCACGCGCCGGTGGCCAACTATCGAAGCTTTGGCCGCCGCCGCCGATGAGGATGTCATGGCTGCATGGGCGGGGCTTGGCTATTACGCTCGCGCTCGGAATTTGCTGGCCTGCGCCCGCGAAGTGGCATTGCGTGGGGGACGGTTTCCCGAAGCCGAGAACGACTTGCGAACGCTGCCCGGTCTTGGCCCTTACACGGCAGCGGCGATCTCCGCGATTGCGTTCGGGCAACGCGCGGTAGTGGTCGACGCCAATGTCGAGCGGGTGATCGCTCGTCTGTTCGCGCTGGACGAGCCGCTACCCGGCGGGCGAGCCGTGATTCGCGCCAGGGCAGATGCCGTCACGCCGAAAGCGCGCTGCGGAGACTTTGCGCAGGCGATGATGGATCTGGGGGCGACAGTATGCACCAGCCGATCGCCGCGCTGCCTTGTTTGCCCAATTTCCGCCTTTTGTCGGGCCCGATCCGAAGGCGAGCCAGAGTGCTTTCCGGTTAAGCCGCCGAAGAAAGCCAGGCCGGCCCGGCGCGGCCGTGCGTTCTGGATCGAGCGCGAAGATCACGTCTGGCTCGTTCGTCGCCTCGGAACGAGTATGTTGGGCGGCATGCGTGCTCTTCCCGATGACGGCTGGTCAGCGAGGGCGGACGGATCGGGAAGCAGGCCGCTTGCCGGACCATGGACGGTCGGCGGCCGTGTGAATCACATTTTTACGCATTTCTCGCTCGAGTTGAATTTGGCAGTTTACCTCGGGCAGGACTGGGCTAGTTTGAACCCCGGCGATGGCGAATGGTGGCCGCTCGATCGGCTGGACGAGGCTGGATTGCCTACGCTTTTTGCAAAGGCGGCGCGTCTCGCGCTGGCCAAAGCCGGAGACTAGCCGATGATGGAATCGCGTGCGGCACTCGAACGGGCTCTCGACCGGCGCATGGTGATGAGGCTTGGCGCGTTCGCGGGCCTTGGCGCCGCGCTGATGCCGCGCCTTGCGCTGGCTGCAGCGGATCCGGAACTCCTGCCGAATGTCCGCATGCTGGTGGACAAGTGGGTTGGGCCGGGAAAGTTTCCCGGCATGGTCGCTTCGCTGGGGCTGCCGGGCAAAGAACCGGAATATGTCGCCAAGGGCACCGAGGGCTTCGTCAGTCCCGATGCGATGACAGCCGACAGCCTGTTTCGCATCTATTCGATGACCAAGCCGATTACCGGCATCGCGGCGATGCAACTCATTGCTGAGGGCAAACTATCCCTCGATCAGCCGCTTTACGACATTCTACCCAAGTATCGGCAAATGCAGGTGCAGAACGTCTACGACGGTTCAGTCACCGATCTGCATCCGGTGAAAAGCGCCATCACCATCCGCGAGCTGATGACGCATACGGCCGGCCTGGGTTATGCAATCATTCAGAAGGGCCCGATCCGGGACTTGCTAAACCGGAAAGGTTTGGCGGGAGGGCAGGTCAGCCGGATGAAGCTGCCGGACGTTTATGGCGGTCCGCCGGCGCCCAGCCTGGAAATCTTTGCGGACCGGTTGGCCGAAGTGCCGCTGGTTTATGATCCGGGAACCAAATGGAGCTATTCGCTTGGTTTGGACTTGATGGGACGGGTCATAGAGGTGGTCTCCGGAAAGCCCTTCGATGCCTATCTCAAGGAAACCATTTTCGGTCCCTGCGGGATGACCAGCACCTTCTTTCAGGTTCCCGCCGCCGATGCCGGTGAATTGACAACCAATTATGCCGTCGTGGGCGGCGTGTTCGTCCCGATCGATAAGGGGGCGGAATCAGTATTCCTCGATCCGCCGCCATTTCCGATGGGTGGGTCGGGGCTTGTGAGCTCGCCACGTGATTACGATCGCTTCCTGCGTATGCTTGCGCAATTCGGCGTGATGGACGGTAAGCGCGTGCTGGCTGAAACGGCGGTGCGGCAAGGCACCAGCAATCTCCTTCCCCCCGGCGTTGAGAGACCTGCGTGGAACTCTTCCAAGGCGGATTTCGGAGCCGGCGGTCGGGTCGGCATCGGTCCCGAGACGGGAATTTACGGTTGGGCCGGCGCCGCTGGAACGGTCGGCATGGTGGATATGCTGCGTGGCATCCGTTCCCAGCTTTTCGTCCAGTTCATGCCGCCGGAGGCGCTTGCCCTGCATTCCGAATTCCAGACTGCGCTTAAGACCGATGTCCTGGCGTTGCTGAGAGTGGCGTCCACATGAGTGCTCCTGTCATCGCCTTTTCGGGGTCGCACATTGATCGGGCGGACCACATTCGCAACGACCCCCAGGGATTGGCAGCGCTCAAGACCTGGCAAGCACGCCTGCTGCGCCTGGATGGCCTCGATCCCGCGCTGACGGCGGAGAACATGCTCGAATGGGGCAGTCTGGCCGATGCAGCGCCCGACAGTGAACTGGTATTCCTGGGCCTCGATGGCGATCGCGGGTGTTTTGCCGAAGTGCGGACATCGTATCCTTCAGGAAGCCCTCATGCTGGACCGGCGAGCTGGCACGCCATGGCCGTTCTGGAGGCCGGAGAACTTGCAACTTACGGCGGTGCCCGTTCATTGGTGAGCTGGCACGCGCGTCACCGTTTTTGCGCCGTATGTGGCAGTCCTACGGCGCTCGCCAAAGGTGGCTGGCAACGGACTTGCGTTTCGGAGACGTGCAAGGCTGAACATTTTCCGCGCGTTGATCCGGTCACCATCATGCTCGTCGAACATGCCGGGCAAATCCTTCTGGGGCGTCAGCCGCGCTTTCCGGTCGGGCGCTATTCCGCGCTGGCGGGTTTCGTTGAGCCGGGCGAGACGATTGAGGAAGCGGTGGCTCGCGAAGTGTTTGAGGAAGCCGGCGTGCGAGTGCGCGACGTGACCTATATCGCCAGTCAGCCCTGGCCGTTTCCATCATCCCTCATGCTTGGCTGCCATGCCCATGCGGATGATCCGGCCATCACTGTTGACATCACCGAGTTGGAGGACGCCCGCTGGTTCAGCCGCGAGGACGCGATCGATGCGTTGGAGGCTGTGGCGCACGGTGAAAATGGCCGCGCTTTCGGTGCTCCGCCACCCACGGCGATCGCTCACCTGCTGCTGCGCTGGTGGGTGGAACGGGGCTAAACCGGCTGGGCCGTCGGAAATTCCGGTCAGACCAGTCCGAGTTTTGCCAGCTCGCTCACCAGCTTCGGGGGCATGACGTCACTTTCGGCCTCGCCTTCCTGAAGATCCGCTGGCGCTTCCTCTTCTTTCAGATAGCGCCAGCCCTGGTGAGCGCGCTTTGGGCGAGTCTGCACCGGGATCAGCAGGGGCGCGAGATGAATGTGCCAGCGCCCGTCATCGCGCTGAGTGAAGCGCAGGATCGGGGAACGGCCAACCAGAGCGTGCTCGAAAATCCAATAAAGCGATCCGCCCACCATCTCCTCATGCCGCTTGGGCAGATAGCGGGTGGTCATCAACGCTTCGTCTGCATGCCTCTCCAGCCATTCGCGTAATTCTGCGACACTGGTGGCGGAATAAGCGATCTTGGTCATGTGCAGCGGCATGTCGGCCCCTTACATGAGGAATATGCTGGCAAGGCCAAGGAAGAAGAAGAAGCCCAGTGTGTCCGTCATGGTGGTGACGAACACGGTCGAGACCACCGCCGGGTCGATCTTCAGCTTTTCCAGGCCCAAGGGAATAAGTACGCCCGAAAGCCCCGCATTGAGTGAATTAAGGACCATCGCCAGGATCACCACGAAGCTCAGCATGGCGTCGTGATAAATGGCGAGGCAGCCCAGCGCCATCAAGACGCCCAGGCCGATGCCGTTGGCGCTGGCGATCCACCATTCGCGTGCGATCATGCGCCAGGTATTGGAACTGGTAAGCTGATTGGTGGCAAGGGCGCGCACGGTCACCGCCATGGTCTGCGTCGCCGCATTGCCGCCCATGCCGGTGATGATCGGCATGATGACAGCGAGAACCACCAGCTTTTCGATAGTGCCCTGGAAGAATGCGACCACCGAGCTGGCGAGAAGGGCGGTAAGCAGGTTGATGAACAGCCACCACATTCGCCCACGGATCGTGCGGGGAAGCGGTTCGTTGATGTCGCCATCGCCCGCGCCGGACATGGCTAACGCGTCTTCGCCGGCCTCTTCCTGGATGATATGGACGATGTCATCGACGGTGATTTGGCCGATCAATCGGCCAGCATCGTCAACCACGGCGGCTGAAATCAATGCGTATTTCTGGAAACGCAGCGCCACTTCTTCCTGATCCATACCCGCAGGGATCAGCGTCTGGTCTCGTTTCATCACGTCATGGAGCGGGATGTTGCGCGGGCAGCGCAGGATCCAGGACAAGGCGCAGGTGCCGACCGGACGATGCATCGGGTCGACGATGAACACTTCCCAGAACTCGGTGGGCAGTTCGCGGTGCTCGCGTAGGAAATCGATGAGGTCACCCACCGTCATCGTCTCCGGAGCCGCGACGAACTCCCGGCTCATCAGACGCCCGGCGGATTCTTCTGGATAGGACAGCGCCGATTCGATCGCCGCGCGGTCTTCCGGCTCCATCTCGGCGAGGACGGCCTGCTGATCCTCCTCGTCAAGGTCTTCCAGCATCGCGACAGCGTCGTCGGTATCGAGCTGTTCCGCGAAGCCGGCGACAACGTCTGCAGGCAGATCGCCCACCAGCAGTTCGCGCACCCAGTCGTTCAGTTCGGCGATCACCTCCACGCCCATGAGATCGCGGATCGACCGCGCCAGGGTCAGGCGTTCATCGCCATCGATCAGCTCGAACAAGTCAGCGATGTCGGCGGGGTGGAGCGGTTCGACAAGATCGTAAACGCGGTCGAAATCTTCCGCGTCAAGCGCGTCCTTCACATTGCGCACGAACTCGGGCTTGAGGCGGTTTTCCTCGTCCAGGCTCTCCGACTCCGGGGCCGCGCCGGAAAGGGCGGTGGCCTCGTCTTCTGGCTGGTTTTCCTTGACGTCCGCTTCGCTCATAACTGGCGGGTCTACGCACCTATTTCGCGATTGCAACAGCCAGTCTTTGAACGATTGGAAATGGTTCGCGCCGTTTTCGCGCACGCTCCACCCGAATGTGCCAGGTGCGTTACCGAAAAGGTGACATTGCGGGCGCGCGCCCTATATCAGGCGCCGAGCTTATCCGCGCCCGGGTTGGGTGCCGGCAACAGGAGATATGCAATGGCCGACGAATATCTGACCCTCACTCTCGATACTGGGGAGAACCAGGGCGACGTGAAGATCAAACTGCGCCCCGACCTTGCCCCCGGCCACGTCGACCGGATCAAGGAATTGGTAAGCGAGGGTTTCTATGATGGCGTCAAGTTTCACCGTGTAATTCCCGGCTTCATGGCGCAGGGCGGTTGCCCCCAGGGCACTGGCATGGGCGGTTCGGATAAGCCTGACCTTCAGGCCGAGTTCAACGCCGAGCCGCATGTGCGGGGAGTCTGCTCGATGGCCCGCACGAGCTATCCGCACTCGGCGAACAGCCAGTTCTTCATCTGCTTCGATGATGCGACCTTCCTGGACAAGCAATATACGGTCTGGGGTCAAGTGGTCGAAGGCATGGAACTGGTGGACGCGCTGCCCAAGGGTGAACCGCCGCGCAATCCGGGCCATATCGTAAAGGCGACCGTCAACGAAGGCTGATCGGGCCGCATCAGAAGGATGGAGGGCGGCCGCGTGTGCCGCCCTTTGTTGTTCAGTTCCGAGGGGCCGCCTTCGCCGCTTGCTTCTTGTCTAGATCGGCGCGGCTCAACCCGAGCAGCCCGGCGAGCTTGTCTTTTTCCGCCTCGGTCAGATCGGAGTACCGGCGGGGGGCTGGCAGGCTGGCGGTCGCCGTTTTCGCTTTTTCGATGATTGCCGGCATTTGCTGCATCATCTTGGGCATAAATGCCTGCATCTTCGCCGTGACCTCGGGCGACGTCATGATGACATAGGAGTCGGCGGCGTATGCCTTGCCCGTCGGCGTGGCGAAAAAGGCGTTCAGTTCGCCCAATTGCTTTTCATCGAACTTGGACGCGTAGGCGTGGGCCAGGCCGTCGCGGATCTCCGGCTCCAATTGGGTCATCAGGCCGATCATGTCGGTCATTATCGTGCGTGTCATGATCTGCATCCGCTGCTTGTAGGCAGGATCATAGATTTCGACGATTTCGGCCAGCGTGCCTGAGCCAAGCTTGGCAGCGTTGGCGCCGCCAAGTCCGGCCAGGCTCTTGAGCGGCATGTGAGTGACCGAGTCGAGCGCGGAATCCATTATCCGATCCATCGCCCCGCTCATGATCCGCGCGTAAGTGCCCACGGGAAAGACGTAATCGACCGTTCGGCGCGCCAGGCTCAGGTGGACGGGATCGGGAGCCTCGTTTGCCGGTGACGGAGACGCAGGTTCGCCGGCGGTCGCTGCCGGACTAGCGACAAGCAAGGAAAGAGGAACGGCAAGCGCTGCGCAGAATTTGAACATGAGTAGCACTTTCGAAATGGGTGGCATTTTCCATGCCGTCTGGTAGAGGAAGCTTAAGTTTAATTTATTGCAATCGTGCGATAATCTTGGCCGTTACAGTCCCGCTTGCAGCAGCCATTCGTGGAAGATCCGCACCGGCCGCGTCTCCAGGGCCTTTGGCTTGCAGATGAACCAATAGCGGTAGGGGCTTTCCACATTGATATCGAACAGCCGCGCCAGGCGGCTGTCATGCGACCGACGGAAGTGATCGTCATGCATGATGGCGATGCCGAGACCTTGGGCCGCCGCTTCCAGCACCAACTGGCCGGAATCGAACTTGTCGATCGCAGCGGGCACCAGATCGGGCATACCGATGGCCTTCTTCCAAGCGTCGAGGCTGTCAGGCAGGTCCTGATGGATAAGGAACGTCTGTTTGGAAAGCATCTTCTTGTCGGGAACCGGACCAATCTCCGCCGCGGTTTCCCGCGAGACGATGGCGTAGACCATGTTTTGGTCGAGCTGCACCCGGTAAAATGCCGGGTCGGGTTCCTCAGACAAGACAATTGCAGCATCAAGCGTATCGCCGACGCGGTCTTCCGAATGCACGCCGGTATCGATATCGATGTGCAGGCGGGGATGCAGTTTGCGCAATTCGGGCAGACGCGGAAAGAGGCGCTGGCCTCCGAACAGGGAAGGCACGCCGAGGTGCAGGCGCAAGACGCGTCCGCGATCGACTTGCGCTTCCACGGCTTCGGCCAGTTCTTCCAGTTTTGGCGCGACCGCATTGTAGAAAGCCTGCCCTTCCTCAGTCAGCTTCATGGCCTGATGCTGGCGAGTAAACAGGCGTTTGCCGGTGAAATCTTCCAGCGCGGCGACGCGGCGCGACAAGGCGGAAGGGGACAGCGCCAGTTCATTGGCGGCGGACTTGGCTGAACCAAGGCGAACAACGCGCACAAAGGCTTCGAGTGCGCGCAGGGGGGGGAGGCGGCGTACAGGCACGGGGCAATCTTTTCGTCAGTTGCTGAAGATGCAATCTGCAATGCAGATCATGCAACTACATGTGAGCTAATCGGGCTCGTTTTCCAAGCCCTCGCGAGGGGGATGCAGGCGAAGGCGGGTTACATGTCGTTCATTCCCGTCGATAACTTCGATCTGCCAGCCGCTGCCGTGTGTGAGAACTGTGCCGACTTGCGGAACCTGTTCAGCCAAGACAAAGGCGAGGCCGCCCAAAGTTTCAACGGCTTCTTCCACTTCAGCGAGCCGCGGATCGACGCGCTCAGCCACTTCCTCCAACTCGACACGGGCGTCGGCTTCCCATAGCCCCTCTTCGAGGGGAATGAGCAGTTCCTCCGGCGCATCATCATGTTCGTCCTCGATATTGCCGACGATTTCCTCGACAAGATCCTCGATCGTGATGATGCCGTCAGTGCCGGTATATTCGTCGATCACGACAGCTAGATGAATGCGTTGCGCGCGCATGTCGGCCAGAACATCCAGCGCCCCGCGCGATTGGGGCACATAGAGAGGCTGCCGCAAGAGATCGGTCCAATCGATTGGGGCATGGCCGCGTGCCAGCAACGGGAACACGTCCTTGATGTGGATCATGCCCTTTATCTCGTCTAGCGATTCGCCATGGACCGGCATGCGGCTGTGCCCATGCTCGGCGAAGGTTTCGACCAGTTCCTCCCAGCTTGCCGAGGCCGGAATGGCGATAATTTCCCCTCGCGGAATCGCCACGTCATCCGCGTCATGCTCGCTGAAATGCAGGAGATTGCGCAGCATCTGGCGTTCGAGGGGGGAGAGGTCGCCGTTAGGCGCGCGGCCGGGGTCGGCCTCGCCCTCATGCTCGTTAATGACGTCCTCTATCTGTGCGCGCAGCGACTGATCGCCGTCGGACTGAAAAAGCCGTCTAAAAACACGCCAAAGCGTGCCGGTACTGTCCCCGTCTCCCGAGCCGGACTCGGTATGGCGGCCATTTTCGGCCATCGTGACTGATGATCCCCTGATGCCTACGTTGCGCCCCCATATGGGTCACTGATGCCCAGAATCGCAAGCGCCTTTGTTTCAAGCGCTTCCATTGCATCGGCCTCGGCCTCGGAGATTTCGTGATCGTGACCAGCCAGGTGGAGCAGGCCGTGGACCATCAGGTGCGTTGCGTGATCTTGGGTGGAAACCTTCTTTTCTTCCGCCTCGCGCGCGCAAGTCTCGCAGGCCAGCGCGATGTCGCCCAGCATTTCCGGCGGGCCTTCAGGCGAGAGATCAAGCAAGCCTTCACGCTCCAGCATGGGGAAGGAGAGCACGTTGGTCGGCTTGTCCTTGCCCCGCCACTCGCGGTTGAGCGCATGGACTTCCGCATCGGATGTGAATAGCACGCTGGCCATCAGGCGCGGATTCGCGAGTTCGGGCGCGACTTGCATCAGCACTTCCAGTGCACGTTCGGCGAGTTGCGCCCAATCAGTGGTGGAGGGCCACGGGGCTTCGATATCGATTTCGAGGTTCATCTACGGCGGTGCTACCCGCGCGGTCGGACAAAGAGAAGCGCCCATACGCGCGGCGTCACCGGGATTAACGATTGCGCATTTAATCCAGCGGGTCGGCGGTGGATTTTCGGGGGTGCTGGTGCGATTAGGCGCGGTTCTAATCTGTAAGCGCGTTTGTTCCCTCGTAAGCCTCGACAATACGTCCCACGATCGGGTGGCGCACCACATCGGCGGTGGTGAAGCGTGTAACTGCGATGCCTTCAACACCTTCCAGCTTCTGCACCGCGTCAGCCAGGCCGCTCATCCTGTCGCCTCCGGGAATATCGACCTGCTTTGGGTCGCCGCAAATCACCATGCGGCTGTTCTGGCCGAAGCGGGTGAGGAACATCTTCATCTGTTCGCGCGTGGTGTTCTGCGCTTCGTCGAGGATGACGAAGGCGTCAGCCAGGGTGCGGCCACGCATGAAGGCGATCGGTGCGATCTCGATCTCTCCGCTGCCGAGCCGTCGCTCCACCTGTTCGGGCGGCATGCAGTCGTAAAGCGCGTCGTAGAGGGGGCGCAAGTAAGGATCGACCTTATCCTTCATGTCCCCGGGCAGAAAGCCCAGCTTCTCCCCCGCTTCCACCGCCGGGCGCGAAAGGATCAGGCGCTGCACCGAGCCGGTCATGAGCTGGCTCACCGCCTGCGCCACGGCGAGATAGGTCTTGCCCGTGCCCGCCGGGCCGAGCGCGAAGATCACATCGGACTTCGACAGCGCCCGCATATATTCGATCTGCGTTGCCGAGCGTGGTACGATGGTCTTGCGACGTGTGCGGATCATGATCGGCGGCGCGCCCGCGTCGCCGGTGATGATGCCTTCCAGCGTCGGCTCAGACGACATGGCGATCAGCGATTCGATGGCGCCGGCATCCAGGTCCTGACCCATTTCAAGCCGGTGATACATGCCTTTCAATGTATCCCGCGCGCGGGCCACTGCTTCTTCCGGCCCCTCCATCTGGATGCGGTTGCCCCGCGCCGAGATGTAGACGCCCAGCCGATTTTCCACCTGCACCAGATTGGCGTCAAACTGCCCGAATAGGGTTCCCAGCAGCGTCGGCTCGTCGAACTCTATCTCGACACGCGCTCTACGATGAGTTTCGGGACGGAACTGTGCCGGATCAACGGCACGGGCTGCTTTACGGGCCATGCGCTCCTTTCTGACGAACGTTGTCGTCGCTCCGATCCCTAAATGGCTCCGCCCGCTCCGGCGTGCAAGCAGTGCCGGTGTGAAATCTCGCTTCGCAGGGGATAACCTGACGCATCGGACCAGGGACCGCGATTTGTCGCAACTTGCGACAGAGATGAGCGTTCGTTGCTAATCCGGTTCGCCCGGAATTCAGATGGACAGGAGCAGATATCCGCCCGGACCGCGCTGCGGTCGCGCCTATAAGGAGAAACAACATGCGCAAGTTCATCATGACTGCCCTTGCAGCCAGCGTTGCCCTTCCGGTGATAATGGTTCCGACGATAGCTTCGGCGCAAAGCGCAGGGGAAGTACGCCACGATCAACGTGAGATACGCAAGGATCAGCGCGAGATACATCGCGACCAGCGCCGCGGCGATTGGAGGGAAGCGCGCCAAGACCGTCATGAATTGCGCCAGGACCGCCAGGAAATGCGCGAGGATTGGCGCGATTATCGCAATGCTCATCGCGATGTATTCCGCCGCCCCGCTTATGTGGGACCGCGCGGATATGCCTATCGTCCGGTCGTGACGGGATATCGTTTTCAGCCCGCCTATTACGGCAATCGCTACTGGGTGCGTGACTATGCCCGATATCGCCTGCCCGAACCGGGACGGTTCCACCGCTGGGTGCGCTACGGCAACGATGTGGTGCTGGTTGACGTGCGCAGCGGACATGTGGTGCGCGTTTACAATGGGTTCTTCTTCTAAGCGGCAGAGCGTGCCTTCTTATGCCCCTCCTTTAACGGGAGGGGCAGGTTCAATCCGAAAAGCTTCGTTAGGCCGCGCAGTTCTGGCGCAGGATGGCGCCCAGACTGTTCGGCCCAGCGCTGGTGATCTCCACTCCGACCAGATCACCCACCGCCGCATCGCCTTCGAAATGAACTGACTGCAGCCAGGGCGACTTGCCCAGCCACTGGCCGGGATGCTTGCCCTTGCGCTCTACCAGCACCATGCAGGTCTTGCCCAAGGACGCCGCGTTAAAGGCAAGCTGGTCTCGATTAAGCGCGGCTTGCAAGCGTTGCAAGCGCTCGTCCATGACATCCAGCGGGAGCTGGTTTTCCATCGTCGCTGCCGGAGTGCCTGGGCGGGGGGAATATTTGAAGCTGAAGCACTGAGCATAGCGCACGGTATCGACCAGCTTCAGCGTCTCCTCGAACTCGGCATCGGTCTCGCCGGGGAAGCCGACAATGAAATCGCCCGAGAGCGCAATGTCGGGCCGGACGGCGCGCACATGTTCGAGAATGTGCAAGTAACTCTCGACCGTATGACTGCGATTCATCGCTTTCAGCACCCGGTCGTTTCCAGCTTGCACCGGCAGGTGAAGAAACGGCATAAGCTTTTCTACTTCGCCATGCGCGGCGATCAGGCCGCGGGACATGTCGTTGGGATGGCTGGTCGTATAGCGGATGCGCGCCAGATCGGGGATCGCCGCCAGGTCGCGGATCAATCCCTCCAGCCCGACACCCTGACCTTTCCCATTCTCGCCGGACCAGGCATTGACGTTCTGCCCCAGCAGCGTGATTTCGCGCGCGCCGCTTTCGATCAGGCGTTTTGCCTCGTCCATCAGGTCGGCGTAAGGGCGCGAGACTTCGGCGCCGCGCGTATAGGGCACCACACAATAGGTGCAGAACTTGTCACATCCCTCCTGCACCGTCAGGAATGCCGTGGGGCCTGAGCGGCGGCGAGGGGGAAGAACATCGAACTTGGTCTCCGCCGGCATGTCGGTGTCAGTGACGCGGTGTCCGTCTGCAGCGGCACGGATCATCTCAGGCAGGCGGTGATAAGCCTGCGGGCCGACAACCATTTTCACCGTGGGCGCGCGGGCCATGATTTCCTCGCCCTCCGCCTGAGCAACGCAACCGGCCACGGCGATCAGTGGGCTGGAACCGTCCTCGCGCTTCAGGCGGCCTATATCGGAATAGACCTTTTCCGCCGCCTTCTCGCGGATGTGGCAAGTGTTGAGCACCACGAGATCTGCGTCCTCGCCATCGGCGGCGGGCTGGATGCCTTGCTCGGCCAGCAGTTCGGCCATGCGATCGCCGTCATAGACGTTCATCTGGCAGCCGAAGCTCTTGACCCGGTAGGTCTTGGGAGTTTGGATAGGACGCATCGCGCGCCGATACACGGCTTTGCATGTGTTTTGAAGGGGGCGGGAAGCAGCCCGGATTGGCTCCTCACCGCCCAGCGGATGCTTTCGCCTCCGCTGGCGTCCGGTTCTGCGCGGCCGACCAGACCAGTTGACCGCCGATCCAGGTTTCCAACACTTTGGTCCTGCGTAGCTGATCGGGCGGGGCAAGCATCGGGTCTGTATCTACGAAGAGAAAGTCGGCGCGGTAACCCTTGGCGATGCGGCCCAAGCGGTCTTCTGCCAACATCGCATAGGCCGCGCCGGTCGTATAGGCGCTGATCGCTGCCTCCCGATTCAGGGCCTCCTGCGGTTGCCATCCGTTGACGGGCTGTCCGTCAGCGCCCTGCCGGGTCACGGCCACGGCGATGCCTTCGAACGGGTCGGGCCGTTCGGCCGGGGTGCCGGATCCGAAGGCGAGCCTTGCTCCGGTTGCGGCGATCGATTTCCAGGCATGAGCGCCCGCGAGCCTGTTTGGCCCCAGCCGCGCTTCCACCATCAGCCGACCTGAGGCTTGCTGCTGTGGCTGCATCGAGACAATCACACCGTGTTGGCTAAAGCGGGGAATATCCGCCGGATCGACAATCTGCGCATCGTCGATGCGCCAGCGGCGATCGCCCTTGTAAGTGGCGGAGAGCTCATCAATCGCGTCCAGCGCCGTCTTGACGGCCGCATCGCCAGTGGCGTCGACGGCGACCTGGAAATTGTCGATCGCGGCCCGGCTCATGAGGTTGCCGAGCTGAGTCTGGTTCATATGCGGAAGGCCGCGCGCCTTGGGATCGTCTGCATAAGGCGCTTTGAGCCATGCCCCCCGTCCGCCTAGTGAGCCATCGAGGAAGAGCCTGAGGCCATTCATCTTGAGCCGGTCGTCATAAAGCCATGGGCTGGGGCCAGGGCCGCCGATCAGGCTCATGTTGTCGATGCCGCCAGCATAGGAGATCACGCGCATGCGCAAATGGCCGAGGTCGGCCGCGCGGCGAAACGCCTGCCAGTCCTCGATCGAGGTGCCCATATCGGCTGCAGCGGTGACGCCTTGTGAGAGGAATATGAGTTGCGCTTCTCCCAGCGCGGTGTCGCGATCTTCAGGACGGGGTTTCGGAATCCTGGCTTCAACCAAGTTCATGGCGGCATCTACGAACGCACCCGCAGGCGCTTTGCCGCTGCCAGCACGGATGATTTCGCCGCCGATGGGATCGGGCGTGGACGGAGCGATTCCGGCGGTGGCCATCGCAGCGCTGTTGGCCCAGCCAACATGGCCGTCCACCCGGGTAAGCCACGCCGGCTTTCCTCCTGTCACCGCATCCAACTCGGCAGCGGTGGGCATGCGGCCAAGACCCCATGGCATCTCATTCCAGCCCGAACCTAGAATCCAAGGCGCATCGGGATGCGCGGCTGCCCAGGCGGAGATGCGTGAAAGCGCCTCGTCCAGCGATTTCGTCATTGACAGGTCGAGCGTCATTTTGGCGAAGCCCGTCGCCATCACATGTGCATGCGCATCGATCATGCCGGGCATTACGACGCGGCCGTGACCATCGAGCCGGTAATCGACCCGCTGCGGCCGTTTGTCGCCACTGCGATAGACCGCTGCTACGCGGCCTTCCTTGTCGATCAGGAAGCCGCTGAAATGCTCGATACCGCCGCTGCCGTCAGGCGTCAGGCCATCGATGTTGTCGATCAGGGTTCCCGCCACCGGCGCTTCTTCGGGGGCCGGCTTTTTTTTCGCCATGGCGGGCGGCGCCGCGAAGGCGCAGCAGAACCCGGCGACAAGCACCAAGGCGGACCGGCCGGTGATGAAAGGTGTCGCGAAGGCGGGTCTTCCGGGTTTCCCTTCTGCGGCGGAATTGGAGCAATGAGTGCGAGGCGACATGAAACGGACGCGAAGGCTTCTGAGCTTCACTTCTTGCCCTTCTTCGGCAGCCGTTTGATGATTGCGCTGGTGTCCAGCCGGCCGCCGCCCATCGCCTGGATCTCGGCGAAGAACTGGTCGATCAGCGCCGCGACCGGTAATGAGACGCCTAGGCCGCGTCCCTCCTCAAGGCTGAGGCCCAGATCTTTCCTCATCCAATCGATCGCAAAGCCGAAATCGAAGCGATCCTCGTCCATCGACTGCCAGCGGTTGTCCATCTGCCATGACTGCGCCGCGCCGCCCGAGATCGCCTCATAGACCTTGTCCATATCTAAGTGCGAGGCTTGCGCGAAGCGCACCGCTTCGGCCAGTGCGGCGACGTTTCCGGCAATGCATATCTGGTTGGCCATCTTGGCGATCTGGCCCGACCCGGCCTTGCCGACATGGACAATGCGCTGGGAATAGCTTTCCATCACCGGTCTTGCCGCCTCGATCGCATCATCGCGCCCGCCGCACATCAGGGTGAGCGTACCTTTTTCCGCACCGATTTGCGATCCGGTCATTGGCGCGTCGATGCAGTGAATCTGCAGGTCGCGCGCCTCGACTGAAATCTGCCGGGCGATTCGCGCTGAAACTGTGGTGTGATCGATGAAGACACCGCCCTTCTTCAGCATGCGAAACACGCCGTTGGGGCCGAGCACCACGTCGGAAAGATCATCATCATTGCCGACGCAGGTAATCACGACATCGGCGCCCTGCGCCGCATGGGCGGGGTTCGCGGCGATGCGGTGCGCCAGGCCGGGATTGTCCTCCGCCCATTTCGCCGCGCGCTGGGGGGAGCGGTTGTAGATGGTCAGTTCATGCCCGGCATGCGCGATGTGCCGCGCGATTGCGCCGCCCATCACCCCCAGACCGATAAAGGAAACCTTGCGAGGCGCACTGGTGCTCTGGCTCATGGGGCGACTTCTAGCGCCTTTTGCGGGAATGCAAACGGGGTAGCCCCTTGCCGGCCGGACTTTGCTTTCAATTTATCGAAGTTTCCGGTAGGCGCGGCCTCCTATGGACAAGCCAGTGCTCGATATCGCTTCCGGGGCTCACGATGCCCCGCTCTCCGCCGCTGACGTTCGCGCTGCGGCTGGGCGAATTTCGGGCTCGGTCGTGCGCACGACCACGGACCACAGCAAGACCTTGAGCGCCATCACGGGCGCCGAAATCTGGCTGAAGTTCGAGAACCTGCAATTTACCGCAGCTTACAAAGAGCGCGGGGCGCTCAACGCGCTGCTGCTGCTGGACGAAGCGCGCAAGGCGCGGGGCGTGATCGCCGCTTCGGCGGGCAATCACGCGCAGGGCCTCTCCTATCACGGCACGCGGTTAGGCGTGCCGGTGACCATTGTCATGCCCAAGACGACTCCTCTGGTGAAGGTCATGCAGACGGAAAGTGTGGGCGGCAAAGTCGTGCTGGAAGGGGAGAGCTTCGATGAAGCTTATGCTCACGCCCGCAAGCTGGAAACCGAGCTGGGCCTGACGTTTATTCACCCATTCGATGATCCGCACGTCGCCGCCGGGCAAGGCACCGTGGCGTTGGAGATGCTGGAGGACGTGCCGGATCTGGACACGCTGGTGCTGCCGATCGGCGGCGGTGGGCTGGCTGCCGGCATGGGCGCGATGGCGCGCGCGATCAATCCGGACATCAGGCTGATCGGCGTCGAGGCGCAGCTTTATCCCTCGATGTACAATCTGCTAAAGGGCACCAACCTGCCGATCGGCGGTGATACCCTGGCAGAAGGCATTGCCGTGTTCGCGCCGGGCCTGTTCACATCGAAAGTGCTGCGCGATCAGTTGGATGACTTGCTGCTGGTCAGCGAGGCGAGCATTGAAAGTGCCCTTGCCCTTCTACTTCAGATCGAAAAGACGCTGGTCGAGGGCGCCGGCGCTTGCGGGCTGGCGGCGGTAATGGGCAATCGAGAATTGTTCGCGGGCAGGAAGGTCGGCGTCGTTCTTTCAGGGGGAAATATCGACACGCGCCTGCTCGCCAATGTCCTGCTGCGCGACCTGGCGCGGGCCGGCCGGTTGGCGCGACTGCGTATCGGCCTGCAGGACCGGGCCGGCGCGCTGTTCAAGGTGGCAAAGGTGTTTCACGAGCATAACGTGAACATCATTGAGGTGTTCCACCAGCGCATCTTCACGCACTTGCCCGCCAAGGGCCTTGTCACTGAGATCGAGTGCGAAGCCCGTGACAAGGAACAGCTCGATGCTCTGGTCGCGGCGCTTCGACGCGAGGGCTATGAAGTGAAGCAGGTCGAGACCGAATAGAGGAGCGCCGGCAAAAGCTTCTGCGGAAGCGCCGATAATGGCCGCCCCTGGTGCGGGCAACCGCACGGCGATTGCGGCGTTCTTGCCAGTGCTGGGTGAAGAGCGAAGCTGGTGGACAAGCGATGGAGCGAGGCTTCGTTTTAAGAGCGGGCGGAACATCCGCGCCAAATTGGCACAATGAGTTGCGATCCAGGATTCGCGCGCGCATTTCGGCTGCGGGCTCATGAGTTTTTGTGGTTAAAGAACTTTGAAGATTTGGGGCTGCCATGCATATTCGTTTATACAGACAGTGCGTGGCGACATAGAAAAAGGAAGTTGCAGCCCCGTGACGGCCCAGGTTCGATTTCCGCGGTTTTTCGTGACCAGCCCGGCACCTTGCCCTTATTTGCCTGGCCGCAATGAGCGCAAGGTGTTCACCGAGCTGAAGGGGCCGCATGCGGATTCGCTGAACGATGCGCTGGGCCGTATCGGCTTTCGTCGCAGTCAGACGGTGGCCTACCGTCCGTCATGTCTCGATTGCAACGCTTGTGTTTCAGTTCGTGTCGTGGCGGAAGAGTTCATGCCGTCGGGGACGCAGAAGCGCACGCTCAAAGCCAATGCAGACCTCGTCGTCACGATCTGCCGTCCCTGGTCGACCAGCGAGCAGTTCGACCTTCTTCAGCGCTATCTTTCCGTTCGCCATCCAGAAGGCGGGATGACCAGCATGGACGAGACCGATTTCGCCGATATGGTCGAACACACCCCGGTCACCAGCTATGTCATCGAATATCGCGAGCCTTCGGCTGACGGCGTAACGCCCGGCCGTCTGATCGGCGCCTGTCTGACGGACAGGCAGTGCGACGGATTATCAATGATCTACAGCTTCTACGACCCGCACCATGACGCGCGGGCGGGGCTGGGCAATTTCATCATTCTCGATCACATCCGCCGCGCCAGGGAGATGGGGTTGCCTTACGTCTATCTCGGCTATTGGGTCGAGGGGTCGGCGCGGATGCAATACAAGGTGCGCTATCGGCCTATGGAAAAGCTCGGTCGCGCCGGTTGGGAGCGAATCAGCGCCGACGAACAGGATCGTCTGATCGCTGCCGCCGCTGCCAATCCACGGAGTCGGGCCGATACCGGCGGCACCGGCTGCAAGGACGGCATGCCCGCCATCGCCAATCGATAGCTTCCTAGCGGTATTTTTCACGTCTCTCCAAAAAGCGCGCGCTGGGACGCTTCGATTTCCTCGAAATAGCGGCGTCTTGCGTGCTTTTCGGTCAAGACCCCCACGACTTTGCCTTCCGCGTCGATGACGGCCAGTTCGTCAGCCGCGTGAGTGTCGAACATTTGCAGCATGACATTAATCCCCGTGGCCGGGTTAAGCGCAACGTCGGCCAGCGTCGCAAGGTCTTCCAGCGGCGCGCCTCCTTCAAGGTCGGGACGGTATGCCGAAGCCGTGACGACAACGCCTCGATAATGCCCGTTTGCGTCCGTCATGATGGCTTTGCTGGCCGAGCCCAGTGGCACTCGCGCCCGAAAGTCCGCAACTGTCATGTCTTCGGTCACCGCTACCCAGTCCCGGCGCATCATTCGTCCCGCGGTGAGCGAGGTGGTCCAGCCGATGTCGCGGGGACTGCGGATGCTGGCGCCGCGCAGATGCATGCGCCAGGTCGAGAAGGAATAGCCGAACGTTTCCCGAGTAAAAGCGCTGGAAATCAGGGCCGCTGTGAGAACCACGCCCATGAGCGCGAAATCGTGCGTCGTTTCCAGCATGAGAATGGCCAGTGTCATCGGTCCGCCCACGATCGAGACGCTGAGCGCCGCCATGCCGACAAGCGCGGCATCGCCGGTATCGAGTGTGAACGCTAGCGGAGTGGCATGTATCAGTCCTGCAAAGATCTGCCCCACAATCGATCCGAGGAACAGCGACGCGAAGAACAACCCACCCCTGAAGCCGAAGCTCAGCGAAATCACTGAAGCGGCGATCTTCAGCAAGAGGATCGCGGTCAGGAACGCCACTGGGGGGCGCAGCAGCAGATCAAGGTGCAAAGCTCCATGCCCCGCTGAAAGCGACTGCGGTGAAAACCACGCGATCGGCATGAGCAGCAGACCGCCCACAAGCGGTCGCCAGCCGGTGATCCGGCGCCACGATTGCACATGCTGCTCCGCCGCCGTGACCAATCGCATGATCGCGACGCCGATCAGCGCGCATACGATCCCTAGCCCGGCGTAAGCGAGATAGTCCGGAAGCGCGAGTTCGCGGTTTGCTGTGGTGGCGATCAGATAGGGCTCGACACCCAATTCGCGCGTTACGAATGCGGCCGAAAGCGCGGCCGCAACCACTGGTGCAATGGCGGCAGGGGTGTAATTTCCGATAACGATCTCGAAAGCGTAAAAGGCCCCGGTCAGCGGCGCGCCAAAGGCGGCGCCCACTGCCGCACCGGCTCCGGCGCCGACCAAGGTGCGCAAATCATTACGCCGCAGTTTCATCCACTGGCCCAGCACGGAAGCGATGCCGCCGCCCATCTGCGCGTAGGCGGCTTCCAATCCCACCGATGCGCCGGCCCCGTTGGAAATGATGGTCTGCACGCAGATCACGAGATTATCCACGAACGGGATGCGTCCGCCATGCAGCGCATTGGCCTCCACCACGTCGATAGGCGGACGTTTGCGACCGCGCAGGAGGCGGGCGATCATCACCATGACAATGCCCCCCGTGGGAAGCGCCAGGAGTCGCCAGGGATGATGAATCGAAGCCAGCGCGCTCAGGCGGTTGATGGTGACGCCATAAAACAGATGTTGCAGCGAATGCGCGATGAACTGCTGGAGATTGGTCAAGAAGCCGGCTGCGAGGCCGGCGATCGTTGCCAGCACGATGAAAGCGGCCTCGCTTTCCCGCAAAGATCGCCGCTGGCGGACGATCAGAGTCAGCAACGCGCTTTTCCACCGGTAGTTCATATCGCCGTCCAACCTGCGGTCGCACTTGGAGTCAAGTCGATCAATTGACCAGGGCGCGGGCAGAACGACGGCGAAACATAGCAAATCATCCGCGCTCCTCGTGCGTCTTTGATTGAACAGGCCGGTTGACCCGCGCTGCCATCGCGGTCATAGCGCGCAAGTCCGGGCGGTTAGCTCAGTTGGTAGAGCATCTCGTTTACACCGAGAGGGTCGGCGGTTCGAGCCCGTCACCGCCCACCAGGGAAATCAAATACATAGCGGAAAACCCGAAGGGGTCTGTGGGTGCGGATGTGCGGGCTGCCACTCAAGGGCTTCGCTGCCAGCTGCCGCCCATGGCTTGATAGAGGGCTATCCGGGCGGTGAAGGAATCCGCGCGGGCCTGAACGAGATTGAGTTCGGCCGCGAGCAGACCGCGTTGCGCATCGAGCTGTTCGAGATAAGGGGAATAGCCCGCTCGATAGCGGTTGGTCGCGAGATGCAAGGTCTCTGCCAGTGCGTCACGTTGGGCGGATATGACCCGGACTTGATCGTCGGCACTGACGATACCGGCCATTGCGTCTTCCACTTCGCGAAAGGAATTGAGCGCCGTGCGGCGATAAGCGAATGCGGCGCTGTCTCGTTGGGCCCCGGCGCTTTCCGCACTGGCGCGCAGCCGGCCTCCTTCGAACAGTGGTGCGAGAATGCTTCCCCCTACCGACCAGAGGGTGATGGGGTCGGCAAGCAAAGTGGAGAATGCAGCTCCTCCAGCGCCGGTCAGGCGCACTTGCGGAAGAAAGCGTTTGCGGGCTGCGGCAAGCGCATGATCCGCGCCCGCAAGCTGCAGCTCGGCTTGCGCGACGTCGGGTCTTCTGCGCAATAGTTCGGAAGGAAGGCCGTCCGGCACTGCCGGTTCCTTCAGCGCTGCCAAGGTTCCGCCGCGCGCTATGGGGCCGGGAAGGTCACCAGCCAGAAATTTCAGAGCGTTTTCCTGTCGCGAGATCGCTTGTTCGAGCGGGGTGATGCCTTGAAGCGCCGTCTGATATTCTGCCTGCGCCTGGGCCAGTTCCAGTCTTGGTGAATAGCCCGCATCGGCGCGGCGACGGATAAGCGCCAGGGCCTGCGCGCGTGCGTCCACCGTCTGGCGTGCGACGGCCAGGCGCGCATCGAGGGCCAGGAGAGTCACATAACCGTTGGCCATCGTTGAGGCGATCGAAAGACGCACTCCATCGCGTGCCGCCTGGCTGGCGAGCCAGGCCGAGCGCGCCGCTGACTGCTGATCGGAAAGGCGACCGAACAGATCGATCTCCCAAGCGGCCTGGAGCTGAGGCTGCGCTGCCGTCTGTACCGAAGGCGTGCCGAAAGGGCTGACCGAACGTGAACGAGCGCCTGCGCCAGCGGCATCAAGCGTCGGCAGCAGGGCCGCGCGCGCCGCCATTTCCTGTGCTTTGGCATCACGAATACGCGCCCCGGCAATAGCAATGTCGAGGTTGTTGGTGAGCGCTTGTTTGACGAGCGCGGCAAGCACGGGATCCCCGAAGCCCTGCCACCAGTCGATGTCGGCCGCCGCCGTCGGCGAGAGCGACGTGCGCCATGTGTCTGGAGGCGTGACGGGCTCGACTTTCGCGGTTTCCACAGCCGGTCCGGCACAGCCGCCCAGAAATGCGAGCAGAAGGAACAGCGTGATGCGCATCAGTCGCTCGTGTTGACATTGAGTTCGACCGACATGCCCGGCCGCAATCGCGTGGCCAAGTCCTGGCCGGGGTCGATTTTCACGCGCACGGCGATGCGCTGCGCCACTTTGACGAAATTGCCGGTGGCATTGTCCGGTCTGAGCACTGAGAACTCCGATCCTGCGGCAGGGGACAGGCTTTCCACATGACCCCTCAGCTTCGCGCCGCCCAGCGCATCGATCCGAAAGGAAGCCGACTGGCCGACGCGCATCTTGTGTGTCTGCGCTTCCTTGAAATTGGCGATGATCCAGAACTCGTTCGGGACCAGGAACATGAGCTGCGTGCCCGCGGTCACATAAGCGCCATTGCGTACGCCGAGTTCGGAGAGCTGCCCGTCGGCGGGTGCGCGGATGATCGTGTTATCAAGATCAATCTGGGCCAGATGAAGCTGCGCCTGCGCGGCGGCGACGGAGGCTTCCAGCCCTCCGCGGCCGACAATGACGGAGCGCACGTCCTGTTGACCTACCTGCTGTTGCGCTGACGCCTGGCGGACCGCGGCTTGTGCTGCAAGCAGCGTGGCGCGTGTCTGGTCGCGCTCACGTTCGGAAATGGAGCCGTCAGCGACGAGCGCGCCGGCGCGTTTCATGTCGGCCTGCGCCCGCACCAGTTGCGCCTGCGCGCTGGCGATCGCGGCCTCCTGGCCGGTCAGCGTCGCCTCGCGAGCGCGCTGGCTCTGTTCGGAATTGGCCAGCGCGGCGCGTTGGGCGGCCAAGTTCGCCTTGGCCTGCTCGACGCGCGCGGCATAGATACGCTGATCTATGACCACCAGGACCTGCCCCTTCTTCACGAACAGGAAATCGTGCACCGGAACGGAAGTGACATAGCCGCTCACTTGCGGGCTGATGATCGTGACCTTGCCGCGCACATAGGCATTATCGGTTTCTTCCGCCCAGCCCGCGAAGGGCGGTAACTGCCACGCATAAAGAATGACAAGGACGGCGCAGAGCGCCAACAGGCCAATTCCGATCCATGCGGCGCGACTGCGGGCGGGAGGATGCCAGCCTTGCGGCGGCGAACCGATCTGCGGATCGGCCGGCCCCTCCTGCTGTACGTCGCTGGGTTCCGTCACTCCTGCTCTCCTTGCGTATTGGCACTGGCGGCCTGCGCGCGCTGAAGCTGCAGGACGGGAGAAACCTCCCCCCGCCGCCGCATTGACCAGCGAATCATATAGCTCCAGATCGTTGCAGCCACTGAAAGCACGCCGATCAACAGAAACACATCATTGTAAGCAAGAACGTTGGCTTCGCGCACGATCTGCTGAGCAAGCAGCGCACCCGCTTCCGCGTTGCGCAGGGCCGGGTCGCCGATGACGTGACTCACCACGCCGGCTCCCGTGCCGATCCGTGCGGCGACCAGAGGATTTGTCATCACGATATCCTGCATAAGCTCGTTCGCGTGGACATGTTCTCGAATCGCCTGAAAGGTGCCCAGGAGCGTTGAGCCCATAAGGCCGCCGATGCTTTGGCTGAGGCCGAAAAGCACGACGAAGCTGATGAAGTTCTTCGGTCCGGCAAGAAATGTGCGGGACACCCCGATGACCATTGTCTGGCAAAGGAACAGCATGGATGCGAAACCGATCAGAGCCTGGCTCAGATAGAGATTGGCGGGTCGCGTAAGATTGGTGGAACCCGCGTCCATGAACGCCCCTACAGCGATCAGTATGATGGCGATGGAGATGGGCCTTGCCACATTGCTGGGCCTGAAGGCCAATATTGCCGTCGCGGTCCCCGCCACGGACGCAAGAATAATAACCAGGTTAAGGCCGACCATCTGGTCGTTGAGCACACCCAGCGCGTTTAGCAGCCCCACCGATCCAAAAGCCTGCTCGGAAAGCAGGATGCGCACCGAGGCGGCTACCAGAATAAGCCGCAGCATTTCTCTTGTGCCAAGCCAGCGTGTGTTGATGAGCGGATCGGCGCGAAAATGTTCAATGACAAGCGCACTTGTTATCAGGATGAGGCTGGCGGCCAGCGCCCAGCCAATCCAGGCTCGCTCCGTCCACCATTCGATGCGCCCTTCCGAAAGAACCGCGATCAACAACCAGAGGCCAGGCGCCAGCAAGAAGAAGGTGACGAAGTCCATACGCTTGAACGCCTTGACGCGCTCGCTCGGCGGCAGCGGCAGTGCGATCACTGATGCCAACAATGCCAACACCAGGCCAAGTTCGAACCAGTAAAGCATGTGCCAATCCCCGCTCTCCAGGAGATGCGGTGAGAGAACGCGCGCCAATGGCGTAGCCAGTTGCGGGATCGATATGCCCAGCATGATGCCGTTGAGCCGCTTGGACGCCGGCATGCCCTGCATGAGATAGAGAATGGTGAGAGTGGACAGGCCGCTGCCGGCAAAGCCGCTGGCGGCCCTTACAGCGATCGCCGACCAGAAGCCGTGAACCAGAATATGCAGCAGAGTAGTAAGGCCGTAAATGGCGAGCATCGCGCGAACGAAGGGCTGCAATCCGAACTGTTGCCGGTATTTCACGAAGAGCAGGTTAGCCGTGGTGTTCGTCATGAAATACGCGGCAGTCAGCCAAGCGCTTTCATCGCTGTTAAGACCCAGGGTGCCCTGCGCGAATATCAGATTTACCGATACCAGCGCGTTGCCCAGTCCACCGGTGATGCCGATGAGCGTGCCGATCAGAAGATAGAAGACCCGGCGGCGTTGCGGGTGGTCCGGCGTAGCGGGTGAGCCGGGAAGGGTGGGGCGCTCATGCGGTTTGAAGAGATATTCTGACTCGTCTTCCACCGCTTTTCGCCTTGTAACACTGACGGTTCTTTAGGTTGGCCGTTCGGTTGGCGCAATGAGGGGGCCGTCAAATCGACAATGGTGCCTGACTGTTGGCCTTCCGGCCACACGCCCGCTTCCCACCGCGCGGCAATTCTCCTAGAGGCTGGCTTTCACATGCCGATCACGCGCGTTTCCGATCTTGCCGACAAGGCCCAGTGCCCGCTCCTTGTAATCAAGGTCGGATCGGCGCTGCTCGTGGGTCGGGACGGTGTGCGACGCGAATGGCTCGCCGGACTGGTGGCGGAGATTGCCGGCGTGCGGGCGCGGGCGCAGCAAGTGATCGTGGTTTCCTCCGGTGCGATTGCGCTGGGGGCTGCGACGCTGAGGCTGGAGAAGGGCGGACGCGGATCACTGGCTGATGCGCAGGCGGCGGCGGCGGTAGGCCAGATCGCGCTTTCGGGTCTATGGGCGGATTTGCTTGGCAGCCATGGCCTGACGGCGGCCCAGATCCTGCTGACGCTGGAGGATCTGGAGGATCGGCGCCGTTACCTCAACGTTACTGCCACGCTTACTCGGTTGCTGGATGCCGGAGCGGTGCCGGTCATCAATGAAAACGATTCGGTCGCCACGAACGAGATCCGCTTCGGTGATAACGATCGCCTGGCCGCGCGCGTCGCGCAGGCGGCACAGGCGAGCGCGGTATTGCTGCTTTCCGATATCGATGGGCTTTATGATCGGCATCCCAAGGAGCCGGGGGCGCGAATGATTCCGGTGGTGGAAGGCGTCACACCGGAGGTTCATGCCATGGCGAGCGCGGAATCCAATTCGGGCCTGGGTTCGGGCGGTATGGTGTCCAAGTTGCAGGCGGCCGAAATCGCCGAACTGGCCGGTATTTCCCTCGTTATCGCCAATGGTCAGCATGATCGGCCGATAGCGCGCGTGACCGAGCAGGGCATCGGCACGTTATTCCTGCCACGCCGCAAGGCCGGTGCGCGCAAGGCTTGGCTTGGGGGGCGGCTGAGGCTGAAGGGCAGCCTGGTCGTTGATCCTGGGGCGGCAGCTGCGCTGCTGCGCGGATCCAGCCTGCTGGCCAAGGGTATTACGGCCGTGGAGGGCGTGTTCGAGCGCGGCGACCCGGTGGCGATCATCGATGCCGAGGGCCGGGTGCTGGCGCATGGTCTCTCCGAGTACGATGCGGCTGAATGCGCCGCTATCACGGGCCTGCATTCGACAGAGCAGGCTGCGGTGCTTGGCTACGCGCCGCGCTCTTCGGTGGTTCATCGCGATCAGATGGTGCTCAAATGACCGGGCCGGACCGTCCGACCATCGCCTTGACCGGCGCCACCGGTTTCGTCGGCCACGCCGTGCTCGACGCGGCACTGGCGGGCGGTTACGCAGTGCGCGCTCTGACGCGGCGTGAACAGCCGGACCGGGAGCATGTGCAATGGGTCCTTGGTGAGATGGCGGACACGGCCTCCCTATCTGAACTGACTCAGGGCGTGGAAGCGGTGATTCACGTCGCCGGTGTGGTCAACGCGACGGACGCGGCCGCCTTCCATGCGTGCAACGTGGAAGGCACGCTTAACCTGATCGAAACGGCCGTGGCCGGGGGTATTCCGCGGTTCGTCCATGTTTCGTCACTTTCGGCGCGGGAGCCTGAACTTTCCGCTTACGGCGCGTCCAAGGCACGCGCTGAGAAGCTGTTGATGGCCACCCCTGTTGACTGGACGATCGTGCGTCCACCGGCGATTTACGGCCCCCGTGACAAAGAGATGTTCGAGCTGTTCCGCGCCGCGCGTTGGGGGCTGGTGCCGACGCCGCGCGAAGGGCGCGCGTCGATGATCCATGTCGAGGATCTGGCCCGCCTGCTCGTGGCTCTGGTGGAGGCGGCGGAGAATGTTTCGGGCCGCATATTCGAGCCGGATGACGGCAGGTTGCGCGGGTGGGAGCATTACGAGATGGCCCGCGCGATCGGCTGGGCCTTGGGTAGGCGGCCCAAGGTGCTCGGTCTTTCGCGCAAGGCACTGGAGCGGGCCGCACGAATGGATCGGTTCTTTCGTGGCACCAAGGCGAAGATGACGCTTGATCGCGCGGCCTATTTCAGCCACCCGGATTGGGTCGTGTCACCGGAGGCCGCCGTGCCCGAAACGGTCTGGAGGCCGCGGATAGAGACGCGCGAAGGATTGCGCGCGACCGCGCAGTGGTATCGGGAGCACAAATGGCTCTAACCGTGAACCGCCTGCTCGCACGATTGAACATCGATCCTTTCCTGCTGATGTTGGTCGGAACCGTGGGCCTGGCCACAGTCCTGCCGGCGCGTGGCGAATGGGCGCACGTGGCGGGCGGCATTACGGAAGGCGCGATCGCGCTGCTCTTCTTTCTGCATGGCGCCAGGCTCTCCCGTCAGGCGATCATCGAGGGCGCACGCGCTTGGAAACTGCACCTCACAACGATGGCGATCACCTTTGTGTTGTTTCCATTGATCGGTCTTGGTGTGAGGGCAATTCCGGGTCTGGATCCGTCGCTGGCAACGGGAATGCTGTTCCTGACTTTGCTGCCTTCCACCGTACAATCTTCGATCGCATTCACGGCGATCGCCGGCGGCAATGTCGCGGCCGCGGTATGCAGCGCGTCGTTCTCGAACCTGGCGGGTATCTTCGTTACGCCCTTGCTGACCGCGCTACTGATTACCGGGAAGCAAAGCGGCGGCTTCTCCACCGATCCGGTTATGGCCATCGCCGTCCAATTGCTGCTGCCTTTCCTGGTAGGCCATCTGCTGCGGCCGTGGATAGGCGGCTTCGTCGCGCGACATCGCAAAATGCTGAGCTACACAGACCGGACGTCGATACTACTGGTAGTCTACACTGCGTTCGGGGCAGCCGTTCTGCAAGGCTTGTGGCATAAGGTGACGCCGGCGGAACTGGCGCTGATCGCCGCGATCTCGCTGGCTGTCCTGACATTGGTGATGGTTTTCACGGCGCTTCTCGGCAAAGCCATGGGCTTTGCCCGAGAAGATCGCATCGTGCTGTTGTTCTGCGGCTCCAAGAAGAGCCTCGCCACTGGCGTGCCGCTTGCTGGTGTTTTGTTTCCTCCGGCTCAGGTGGGTGCGGTGATTTTGCCGCTCATGTTCTTTCACCAGATCCAGCTTATGGTTTGTGCGGTCCTTGCGCGCCGGTTCGGGGCGGAGGATGAGCGGTGGCGTTCTCAGCCCCGAACCGCTTAACCCGGCGCCGCCATATCCTCCGTCGCAGGCGCCAACTCGATGGGGTCCGATAGACGGATACCGTCAAGCAGATCGGCGGTCGCGTCGCGAACCTGAAGCATCAGCGCGCGGATGCGGCAGTCCTTCTCCTCCAGGCAGTTCTTGCATGTCTCATGCGCGAAGCGACTGGCACACGGAACAAGCGCCAGCGATCCGCGCATTACCCGGATCAAATCCCCGTAAGTGATGTCGATCGGGGAAACGCCTAGCCAATAGCCGCCGTCCTTGCCGCGCTGCGAAGCGACAATGCCAAGGCGGCTCAGTTCTGAAAGAATGACGGTCAGGAACTTTGCAGGGATATTCTGCGCCTCGGCAATTTCCGCAAGGGGGACCGGACCTTGGCCATACCGGTCCGCGAGGTGCTGCATGGCCCGGATCGCATAACGGGTTTTTTGCGAAAGCATGAGGGCAATTCTCGCGATGCGTTACCTTCGCACGCCATGCTCCCGGCGAATACGCTGCGTCAACCCGCGGCGGAGGATTTCCCAAGCAGATTGATAGAGCAGGGGACCACCGCGGATTTGTCCGGACGCCGGAATGGAAATGCCTAACCGACCGGCGCATGGTCCCAACCGTGAATCTCATTCATGATGAAGGGTACGGGGCGGCCTTGGATATCCAGCGCGGGCCGAAAGCGGAACCGCGCCGTGATGTTGGCGCAGGTCTGCCGGTCAAAATCGGGCAAGCCGCTCGATTGCAGGACAGTGCAATCGCTCACGCGTCCATCCGGGCCAATGCGATAACGCAGGCGGATCGTGCCGGTGTGGTTACGGCGCAATTGCTCTGGAATGTCCGAGTAGTGCAGCTCTCCGGCGGTTTGGCGGGGATAGGCCGAGTAATCGCCAGGTCCCGCGCCCGAACCTGTTCCGCCGCCGCCTATCCCTTCCCCTCCGCCGCCCGCTCCGATGCCGCCGGCACCCTGTCCGGAACCATTGGCCTGCGCTGCGCCTTGATCTGGTGTGGCGCCATTACCGGCGATGGTGGTAGCGGGCTTAAGGGGCAGCGCGACCGGGGGAGGCGGTGGTCTCGCTGGCGCTTCGAGGTGGGCGGCACGTGCCGTGGCGGCCGGGCGGCCGCGCGGGGCAGAGCTCCGGCTCGGGCTCGGATGCAGCTTTTGTGAGTGGGGCGCTGGCATGCTGTGGGTCGGCAGGATCGCCTCCAGCGCGGAACGTGGCGCCGTCGAAGGCGACGCGAAAGACAGACCGAGCATAAGCGCCAGGCTTCCGCACGCCACGATGACCAGAGCAGACAGCGCGGACAAGGCTCGGTGTTGTGAAGGCGCATACACCTTTCGGGCCTTCCTACCCCCCATGAAAGAACGGCTGGGAACACGTCCGGTTTCGCGCGGTCGAAACGGCGCGATTGACTGAAAGTCGTCTTGTGTGTCGTCCTCGGAACCATGCCGCCGGCTGTCCGTTATCCGGTGCAGCAAGCAAATTCCGGAGATGGAGCAATGACACTTCTGCTTATCCTGATCGTCGGCGGGGTCATCGGCTGGCTCGCCTCGATCCTCATGCGCACGGACGCGCAACAGGGAATTTTCCTGAATATCGTGGTGGGCATAGTGGGTGCGGTGATCGCCGGCTTCATCGTGACGCCTCTGATCGGCGGAGCGCCGATCACCAGCGGATCGTTCGACATCATGTCGCTTATCGCTTCGTTCCTCGGCGCAGTGGTGCTTCTGGCAATCGTGAATCTGTTCCGCCGCGGCTCGGTGCGTTGATTCATTCGTCCTCAATGAAGGTTTGCGCGTCCTTCTGAAAAAACGCGCATTTTCCAAAAGCTAAAGGAATTTCCGAGATGCATGTCATGACGACGTCGCGGCTGGCGCTGCTGTTGCTTGCAACTGCCTCGCTCGGTCTGGCCGCTTGCAAGAAGTCAGCCGACAACGCGACTGAGCAGCAGGCAAACGCCATTGAGCAATCATCCGACGCCGCAGCCGATGCCATGGAAAGCGAAGCGGCGCAGATGACCGGCGCCGCCGATGCTGTTGACGAGAAGGCGGATCAAGTGAAGCAGTCCGGTGAAGACAAGGCCGGCGCGCTGAAGGACAAGGCGGAGAAAGCTGAAGACCGGCGCCGATAGCATGCGGTTGCTCCAGGCGGAGCAGCTCTTTTTCTCGTGACAAGGGCCGGGTTCCGCGGGGCCCTTGTCGCAATGTTCGCAAAGAAAGAGCGCCGCTAAAGCCGCTCGACCAAAATGCACGATTGCACGCTTGAATTGTCGGCCCGGACGACAGACATAGGCGACCGTGTCTTTTTGGGCGTTCACGGCTGTTACCGCGAGAAAGCCCATGCCAAGCGTTCGATAACCTGAACAGGAAACTTGCCATGACCATTCCCTTGATGCCGCTGCCCTATGCGCACGATGCGCTTGAACCGCATATCTCCCGCAAGACGCTGGAAATTCATCATGGCGCTCACCATAAGACCTATGTGGACAGGCTGAATGCCGCTATCGAAGGCACCGAGAACGCTGGCAAGCCGCTTGAAGAGATCATCAAGTCAGCCTCTGGCCCCTTGTTCAACAACTCCGCGCAGACCTGGAACCACGGTTTTTACTGGCATTCGCTCTCGCCGGAGAAAACCGCGCCAAGCGAAAGCCTTGCCACGGCGATCAAGAACGATTTCGGTTCGATCGACGCGCTGTTGGAAGCGCTGAGCAACGAGGCGGTCAATCACTTTTCCAACGGCTGGGCCTGGCTGGTGGTGGAAAGCGGCAAGCTCAAGGTGATTTCCACTCACGACGCTGCCACCGCGCTGACCGGAGGCGCCAACCCCTTGCTGACCATCGATGTGTGGGAGCATGCTTACTACATCGATCAGCAGAACAAGCGCCCCGCCTACGTAAAGGCGGTGCTTGAAAACATCGTCAACTGGAAGTTCGCTTCGGACAATTTCGATCGAGGAACGCCCTGGACATACCCGGCCTGATCTTCCGGTTGGATATCAAGTAAAAAGCCCCCGCGTCCCGAACGGGCGCGGGGGCTGCTCTTCGTTCCAAGCGGAAATTATCCCAGCAGCGCGGGCCAATCCATGTCAGCGGCCCCGCCCTACCTTGCCCTTTAGCAGCTCTGGTTCGCCGTCAAGCAACTGAGCCAGATCGGCTCTGGCTCTGGCGACACGGCTTTTCATAGTTCCGATCGGGCAGCCGGCAATCTCCGCCGCTTCCTCATAACTGAAACCCGAAGCGCCAACGAGCAGCACTGCTTCGCGACGTTCCGGGGCCAGTTGCTGCAGGGCGCCTTCCATGTCGTCGAGGTGAATGGGGCCTTCCTGATCAGCTTCCATCACCAGCATACGCTCCGCCGCACCGTCATCTAGGTCGGTCTGGCGCTTGCTGCGACGCAGTTCGGAAAGGTAGTGATTGCGCAGGATCGCAAAGGTCCACGCCCGCATGTTGGTTCCGGCCTGGTATCGGTCACGCGCGCTCCATGCCTTGATCGCTGCTTCCTGCACCAGGTCGTCAGCGAAATCGGCGCGTCCGGAAAGGCCGCGCGCAAAGGCGCGCAGGTGCGGCAGAACGTCCAGAAGCTCTTTGCGAAATTCCTCGTCGGCGGGAGAATGCTTGGTGCGTTCAGGCATCGTCGCCGTCATCCAGCTTCTTCAGGAGATCCTTGAAGCTGTCAGGCAGCGGCTCTTCCACTACGGAATTGTAGAGCTTCCTCAACCCGTCGGCCCAGCCGGGTTCTTCTTCCCCGTCCCGTTTGCGGCGAACGTCCGGCGACTCTTGCTGCATCTTTCCGGAGTGCCCACGTCCATTGGGTTGAGTCAACACAAGCTCCCTTTCGCCGCCTACCCTTGCTGCGGGACCGGAGAGCGGTCAAGCCGGGATCAGCCCGGTCTTTCGCAGACTTCATTAGTCGCAAGGCACACGAACATCATTCGCGGTTGGAACAATCGACCCGCTTTAAGGTTCCCCTGACTGTAAAGTGTTGCCATAGGGTTGTTGGGCAGGGGGGCGACCCGCCCGTTCAGGAGACTGGAAAGTGCGGGGTGATTGACCAGGCTCTGCTGGACAGAGTGAAGAAGCAGGCGTGGTTCCATAAATATCCGCGTGGCTGGCCCTTCTTGTTGTTCCTTATCGCGAGCATAACCACGGCCGTTTCGGTCGTGGCGATCGAGCGTGCCGACAGGCAGACCCGTCAGGTCGAGTTGGATCGCAATCTCACCGAAATCGCGTCGGCATTGCAGCGCCGGATCACCGAAAACATCGCCCTCCTGCGAGCTGGCGCGGCCTTGTTCGGCACGCAGGACCTTGTCACGCAGCAGCAATTCGACGAGTTCGCGGATGATCTTCAGCGCGAAGGCAATCTCTACGGTTCGTTGGGGATGGGCTGGGCGCCGCTGGTCCCGGCGCGTAAGCTCGATGTCTTCGAAACCGCGATCCATGAAGCGGGGAGACCGGAGTTCGTCACTTATCCACGACCCGAGGGCGACAGCGATTTTGCGGCGCCGGTGGTCTATCTGCAGCCGGGTACGCCCGAAAATCGACGAGCCTCCGGCTATAACATGCTCTCCGAACCGGTACGACGCGCCGCCATGGAAAAGGCGATGCGCCTGGGCAGGCCGGTAGCCTCGGGCAAAGTCCATCTGATTCAGGACGAAAGCGACGCAGATGCTGCCGGCTTTCTGATATACATGCCCGTGGTGACTGACCGGGGCGCCGGCCGGCGCGTCAAAGGTTTCGTTTATAGCCCGTTTCGGGCCGGCGCCTTTCTCCAATCAGCGGGCGAGCTTTATCGCAACGACCACATCGAAGTGGCGATTTACGACGATCATGTGGCCCCGGCGACATTGCTGGCCCAGCGCAGTGCGGAAGGGGTGACCGGCACCACGATGGAGCGGCGGATCGACGTCGGCAATCATTCCTGGGTGGTCCAGATCAGCGACCGGGAAGGACGCGTACTTTCCACCTTGTCGCGTATCACATTGTTCTTCGGAGTGCTCGCGTCACTGATGGTTATGACGATCGGCCGTTTGATTACTCGTCGCTCCGCTGAAGACCGCAGGGTGCTGGAATGGCTCACCAGTCAGGCGTCGATCCGCGATTCGCTGACCCGAGAGCTTAATCACCGGGTCAAGAACACGCTTGCGAATGTTCTTTCGATCGCTGCGCTCACTCGTCGCCGTTCGAGGGACATTGATGATTTCACTGAGAGCCTGACGGCGCGTATCCGGGCCTTGTCGGCTACGCATGACCTGCTTTCCCAGACGGACTGGGGCAATGCCGCGATTGGCGACATCGTGCATTCCGAACTGGCGCCTTACATGGATGGACACGAAAATCGTGTGGACATGTCGGGGCCGGACATCAAGCTGGCGCCGAACGACGCCATGTCGCTTGGCCTTGCCATCCATGAACTGGCGACCAACGCAGCCAAATATGGTGGGCTCAGCACCGTTGAAGGGCGCATTCACATCGATTGGACGCTGTTGTCGCCGGACAGTGCGGAAATCAGTTGGCGTGAGGAGGGCGGGCCGCCGGTGGTTGAGCCGGCGAAGCGTGGCTTTGGGCGCGATCTGATCGAAAAGATCGTGGCTCATGAATTGCGATCTGAAGTTTACCTGACGTTCAATCCCGGCGGTGTGGAATGCCGGCTGAAAGTGCCGGTCAGGGCGGTTCGGGAGTTCAGCCTCCGTTCCGAGAGGCGGCCCATCGCATAATTAAGCCCCCGGCTATTCGATTTTCGAACGGGCGAGCCGGGCGAGTGGGCGATTTTCGATCCAATTCGTCGCGGCAGGGGGAAACTACGTATGTCTCTCTTGCCTTCAACGCAAATGATGCAGTGCAGAATATGCAACGTGGGGCGGTGATATGGAATAGGAGAGTATCCCATGCGACCTACCCGTTGCATCGCCGAATGGCTGGTGGAGGTCGACAATATCGCCTTGTCATCCACCGTTGCCGCGCCGGACTTCGAGGCAGCCCACCTGCGCGCCATGGGCGTCCTGATGCGGCTGCGACCACCGGGAATGGAGGATGCGGGCATGGAAGCCGGTCGCGAAGCTGAAGTCACGCGTAATCTAAATGCCGGTGCTTTCGAATCCGCGGCTCTCAGGCTGCTTCCCGACAATGCGTGCCTAATGACCTCCACGCCTGGCCCCGGACGCCATTTGGCGACTGTCCAACTGCAGGGCCAGCAACGTGAGTCCACATCTTCGGGCAGCACTTTCGCCCTTGCGCTCGTGGGGGCCTTGGCGCTGTCTATTGTCGATCGCTATCACGAGACGGCGGGCCTGCTTCCCAACTGAGGCTGAGGCGGCAGCACGAGGGAATTTTACTGAAGCGGACGATTGGACCGGAAAAACAGCGCCTGACTGATCGCCGCGCGCACCGTGGCTTCCTGAAACGGCTTGGTGATGAGGTATGTCGGTTCCGGCCGTTCGCCCGTGAGCAAGCGCTCGGGATAGGCGGTAATAAAAATGACCGGCACGTCACCCAACTTCAGCAGGTCCTCCACCGCGTCAATACCCGAACTGCCGTCGGCCAATTGAATGTCGGCAAGCACGAGGCCGGTGGCCGAGTGGTTGAATAGTTCCAGCGCCTGTTTGTGCGTTGCCGCAGTGCCGACCACCGTGTGGCCCAGGTCCGTGACAAGCCCTTCGAGCTGCATTGAGATCAGCGGTTCGTCCTCAATAATCAGCACCTTCGTTTTGCTCTCTCCCTCGATCTCGCGGATCGCCTGCGTCACGAGCGCGTCGACCTCCTCGACCGGAATGCCCAGGATTTCCGCGGTTTCAGTCCGGGAAAATTCTTCGACAGTGGTCAGCAGCAATGCCTGGCGGTGAGCGGGAGTCACCGTCGCCAGCCGCGTTTGAGCGGCCTGTTCCTGCGGACCGCCGCCGATGGGCAACGCCTGTCGGGGCGTGTCGACGTGGCCCGTGGCCCAGATGCAGGTGAAGGCGCGATAGAGAGCAGATCTGTCCTCCGCGATTCCGTCACGCAGCGCGTGATCGGCCAGCGCGGCCTCCAATGTTGCCCGCACATAGGCGTCGCCCGATTGCTGCGATCCCGTCAGCGCCCTGGCATACCGGCGCAAGTAAGGAAGTTGAACGGCAATCTGGTCAGAGACGGACATGGGAATTCCTCAGGCTGGAAATTGTGGTCCATTGCACTGGACGCCGTTGGCATGGCCGCCCGCGTGGGGGTGGTCTGACTCCACAACGTTCCCATCGCAATCGGAAAATTTTTTGCAGAACTCATACTTTCCCGGGAACCAAGTGCACTCCTCTACGTTTGCCCCGTATCACCACTGGCTCCCCCACCCCCCGCAAACCGGTGGTGACCCGATCCCGGAGGCCCCTGTTCACTTCATCGTGGACAGGGGCCTCAAAGTTTCCGGAGCACACTTGTTCCCATCGGGGACAAATTTTTCGCTCCTTCGAAGACACCTCGCCATCTGGCGCTGGATTTGCGCATCTTTCCAATGTGTTGAAAAGCCGTTTGGCCTTCGCGGAAGCGAACATGGGAACTTTCTGTTGCGGAAGCGCGTTTGCATTGTGACTGGTTAATACGGAGGATTTGGATGTCCGCAGCACCAGAGGCTCATCCTGCGCCCCAGCCCGTAACAGCGCTCAGCGATGGAGACTTCAGACGAGCTCTGGCAGATGTTGCGCCGCACCTTCGTGCTTTCGCGCGGGGGCTCTGCGGTTGCCGCGACCGGGCGGACGATTTGGCTCAGGAGGCTATGCTCAGGGCCTGGGCCGCTCGCGAGCGCTATACGGCCGGAACCAACTTCAAAGCCTGGACTTTCACGATCCTGCGTAATCACTTCTACAGTGAAGCGCGGCGCGCGCGATTCCACGGCGAGTATGACGAGCTGGCTGCGGAACGCATCCTCTGTGCGGAGGCGGCCCAGGAAAGTGCTCTTGAGCTAGTCGACGTAATTCGTGCCCTCACAGCCATTCCAGACACTTATCGTGAGGCGCTTGTCCTGGTTGCGGCCGGAAATCTCTCTTACGAGGAAATTGCCGAGATCTGCGGTATCGCGTTGGGCACAGTTAAAAGTCGCATCTGCCGGGCACGTGCGATGCTCCACAACATCATTGAGTCGGGCCAGCTCCCCGACTTCCGCCACAATTTTGTTCTGACCGGTGAAGCAATCGACGCGTTTTTCGCGGAACTGGAAAAGATCGCCAATAGCCAGGACGGCGAAACCGTTGCCGCCTGACGAAGATAAGGAATGCCGTGCCTTGACCGGTGCGTTTATGACCAACTTCGGGAAGGTTCTGATTGTCGAGGACGAATTCCTGGTTGCATTGCAGCTGGAAGATATTCTCGAAGATGGGGGGCACGCCGTCGTCGGCACGGTGCCTGACATGGCGTCTCTGGCGATGCTGGGCGATGCGCCGGATGTCGCGCTGGTCGATTTGAATCTGCGGGATGGTTTGACAGGGCCGGCCATAGCGCGGCAGCTTGCCGTAAAATTCGGCGCGAGGGTGATCTACGTTACCGCCAATCCCACGCAAATCGATGCCCCTGCGCCGACCGCCGTGGGAGTTGTTCAAAAACCCTTCACCCGACAATCGATTCTGGAGGCCATATCCTACGCATTGGCTGGTTGCCCAGACAGTTGCCGCCCCGCCGAACTCGAACCGGTATGCCACGCCTGACTCGTCGGCTACGCAGGCGGCGGGGCGAGTGACGAACGAGTTCGCGCTGCGGATACTGCAATATTACGGCGCCGCCGCAGGAACTGTGGCGGCGTTGGTCGTCTCTCTCGACCTGGGTCGCCGCTGGACGGGCTGGGGTTTCGTGATTTTCGTGACCAGTTCAGCCGCTTTAATCGCTTGGGGCTTTCTTGACACAGACTCGGAAGGGATCGGCCTTCAGAACGTTGTCCTGCTCATGATTAACTGTCTCGGCGTATGGCGTTATCTTCTGTCGCGCCGCATTCGCCGGTAAGTACGATTAAATACGATGATCGAAAAAGAAAGAGGGGCGCAAAGCGGCAAGCCTGCGCCCCTCCCCGCCAACGCCTGTCTGTGAGGGTGTCAGACGGCGCCGAGCGCGTGTCGACCAGCTTCGTGGGGGTGGATTGGCCGGCCGGACATCAATTTGAACGCCCCTTTCAGGCCGAGGTTAGCCGTCCACACCTCACCGTCGGCAATGTCGAAGCGCAGCATCATCACTGACGGATCGGACTTGCCGCCGGGAAGCCACGCTTCCACCGCGTTGCTCCAATGCTTTTCGCGACGGGTCGGATCGGTTTCTTCCGCCAATATGCCTTCCAGGCAGGCGAAGACGTCGTGCCCCCTGGTCATGATCTGCCCCATCGCCCGGCCACCCGCGGCAATGCGGTTATCGCGTTTGCAATAGAACCAGATGACGTGATGCGCGTCCCGATCGAGCCGGGCTGTCATCGGCTCGGCATGGCCGCGGGGCCCGATAAGCGTCATCATGATGAAGGGACTGGCCTGGAACGCATTCCAGAACGTTTCGCGGATATCCCCATCCATAGGCGTGCCGGTGTCCACGGCAAATCTCCGTTTGTTGTTCGAGAGGAACAACGAGCCGCGCGTCGTTCCTGTTCCCGCCCTACCGCCACAGATGATCTTTGTGCCGCTATTCCCGTTCGTCTCCCGGCATTTCCTTCTCGGCAAGAGCCAACTCCCGCGGCTTGCGTTTCTCGAACACTTCGGCGAGCCTTCGTTCGGCCGCTTCGGAAAGCGTGGCAGCGGCGGCGGGGAACATTTCCTCTTCCTCTTCGTCAATGTGGTGGAGATAGCGGTGCTGCATCTCTTTGAACTTGGCCAGCCACGCTCCGGAGGCCATGTCGATCTTCAGCAATTCGCCCAAAAAATCGTCGATCTCCTTATGTTCGGTTACGGAATGGCGGGCATTCTCGCGAAGGTCGGGACAAGCGAGCATCGCCGCATAAAGCGATTCCTCCTCCGCCGCCGCGTGAGCTTGGAGTTCCTTTCGAAGGTCCTCGAACAGCGCACATCGCTCCGCACTGTTTCCCTGCGTTTCGCTCAATTTCTCAAACAGCCGGCGATGTCTTGCGTGATCGCTCTTGAGATCCTTGAAGATGCGTGCGTCAGCCATTTCCTCTGGATCCCGTCTGGTGTTCAGTGGTGTATTTTTGGCGATGCGAGGGAAACGGCCGCGATCCGAGTTGGTTTCCGTGAAATGCTGATGGGTGTGAAAGAATAAGGCAGACGCCTAAGTCTGTGCACTTTTGCACCTATTTCCGGGAACCGAAGCTGTGAGCGCGGGTTTTCAAGCCTGTCCGCCCGAAAAGCGCGCCTTCCGCCAAGGATTTCTGCAAATGAAGCAGATGACAGCCCCTTATCCCACTGTTCAGAGCAATAATTTGCTGGCTTTCCTCCAGCCCGCCGACCTGGCGCTGATCGAACATCATTGTCACGAGTGCCATTTGCTGAATGGAGACGTGATCTATCGGCCGGGCGACAACGTCGAGCATTGCTTTTTCCCGACCGGCTCGGCGATGTCCGCCTATCTGGTCGAAATCGAGGATGGGATCTCCGTTGAGACAGTGCTCGTTGGACGGGAAGGAGCGCTGGGCGGTGTCGTCAGCCACGGAATGTTGCCGGCTTACGCCCGCGCCGCCGTATTGCAGGAGGGCCGTTTCCTTCGCATTGCGATGCGCGATCTGGAGGAGGCGAAACGCCGGTCTCCCGCGATCGCGAACCTTTTTGCTCGCTATGCCGATTGCGTGATGGCGCAGGTGTTCCAGTCTATCGCCTGCAACGCAGTCCACACGATTGAACAGCGCGCCGCCAAATGGCTCTGCGCGGCGGTCGATCGGATTGGCCGCAACAGCGTAACGATGACGCAGGAGCAACTCGCGTCAATGATGGGTATCGGCCGCAGTTACGCGAGCCGTGTGCTCCAGCGGTTCAAGCACGACAAGCTGCTGCGCACGCGGCGGGGGAGCATCGAGGTGCTTGATCTTGCCGGCTTGCGTCGCCGTGCCTGCACTTGCAATGAGCGGGTGGACGCTCATTTCCACGCCGTCCTTGGGGAAATCTATCTTGGTCCCGGTTCGTGACCGGACGTGGGCGCATGAGAGGATCGTCCTAAGTCGCCTGGAATGGCGGCTTTTGGACCCGCAGCGGACTCGGCGCGCACCGTAGTCCGCGCCCGCTTCTTTATTCCGCTGTGAATGCAAGAGCACCTTTCATTGGTATGTCCAACTGGCGGAACGCGGCGTTGCTGTGCCGGCGCGCGCCGCCAGTGCGCGGTTTGCAGTTTTCGTTTCGACCGCTGCGGCAAACCGTCCGGCTCCTCGACGGCATCACCGAATGTCTCCTGCGGCAATATCCCATGAATGCAAGGCATTAGATTTATCGCCGCGGTTGACTTTCGTGGCATCCCTGCCAACCATCCATTCCAGCCGTGGGCGTGCGGAGGAGCGTTGAGAGTCGGAGAAAAAGAGGAACGACATACCCCTTGAGCATACAGGCGCGGAAGAGACACCATGCCCACACGCAGAATGAAGATACTTGCGGATGAGCTCAATCAACTCATTTCCCATATGGAAATGAGGCCGGAGCCTGTTCAGCGGACTGGTTGCCACCCGCCGGTTCCGGAGATCGGAGACTGGCTGGCAACGGCACTCGACGCCTACAACATGCGGCGTAACCGGGAAAAGTGCTTCGGAGGCATTCAGCTTTTCGGAGAGCCGACCTGGGATATCCTCCTCGACTTGTTCATTGCCCAGCTGAAAAATGCCAGGATGCAGACTACGAGCGTGTGCATCGGCGCTCATGTACCGCAGACGACGGCGTTACGGTGGATCGCGCTACTGGAACGCGAGAACCTGGTCCATCGGTATCGCGACAAGGAAGATTCACGCAGGGTCTATGTGGAACTCACCGAATTGGCGCTGCGCAAGATGATGTATCTCTTTTACGATCGATGCCTCGCGAAAGCTGCCGACGGTCGATCCCGCCCTTCCGCGCCGAGCGGATCTGGTTTGGGGCCGGGCGAATACGAGCGCGCGCGCAATACGATCCTTGACGACACCGTGATTCAAATCCGCAACCGGCGCCGGGAAACGGCGGTGAGTGCCGGTGTGTCAGTGAAGTAAGGCTCAGATATCCGCGTAAGCAGCCAGGCGCAACGCTTCGTTGGTCGAGTCCGTCTCCAGCTTTGAAATCATGTTGGCGCGGTGAATTTCCACAGTCCGGGGGCTGATCCCCAGCTTTACGCCGATGATCTTGTTCGACATGCCTTCCGACATGTATTTCAGCACTTCCCGCTCACGCTTCGTCAGCAGTACAAGTTTGGAGCGGGCTTCGGCACGCATGCGACCATTCTCGATCAGCTTGCGCCGTTCCGTCTGGTTCGAATTGATAACGTCCGTCACGTTTTCGAGATCGGGCAGTTGATCGATATAGCCAATCGCGCCTTTTAGCATGGCCGCGACAATGGTCTGCAACGTGGCGTTTTCAGCGTAAGGTATAATGGGAAACCACATCGCCTTGCGGTTCATCATGGTCAGCAGGCGGTCAAGATTACCCTCTTCATCGCTGATGAGAACGACATAACCCGCCCGACTTTCGGAGATGAACTCCTCAATCTCTTCATAAGGTTCTACGTGGTAACCTCCGGCGAACAGGGCATTGGTTATCTTTGCCCGTTTCTGGTAGTTGCTCTCGATGATGGCGACGGTGCGGTAGTTTTCCATATCGGGACAGTACGGAACTTTCCGATATGGGTTAATCCCTAAGACGGTCCATCCAGGATTTTTTTGCATCCAGAACGGAACTATTTCGTCTGCCAAACGTTTCTGCTCGAATGTGCCCCCGTTAAAGAGCGCGGCAAACCGTGAAATTCCACGCAAACTTCGAGTTTCCGCCGGGCCGCCCGACGGGGCCACGAAGCGCTGCGGTGTTCACCAAATAGCCACGAGCGATCGGGAGAGAGCCGGAGTTATCGTTCGCCGGGGGGCGTTGTCCTTGCCCGCTGTCGGTGGGCGTGCTGATGGGCCGCGTAACTGTCGAGCACCTCGCGCATCTGTGTCAGCGCTTCCTGGCGCGCCTCTTCATTGCCGATCCTGGCAAGGTCGCGTTTCAGGCTGGTGACAAACTCGGCGTAGGCGTTCTGCCAGTCTCGCCCTGCGACATTTGCCAGATCGATGCGACCTGTCTTGATCCGCCGGGCCGCGGCGCCGGTTGGCAGTTCCCAGCTTTCACCGATTTCAGGCACGGCCACGGCGGTGCCCGGCAAGCGGAGGGGGGCAAGACGCCGCATCGCTTCAAGAGCGCCTTCCTCGCCATGAACCAGGAAGAGGCTACCGCGGACAGGGGCTCGTTCGGCAATCCAATCCAGGAGCTCTCCCTGGTCTGCATGAGCGGAATAAGAATCGATACGGCGAATGGCCGCGCGCACATGCACATCCTGTCCCGAAATGCGCACGCGCTGCGCGCCTTCCAGAATGACCCGCCCCAGCGTTCCCGCCGCCTGATACCCCACGAACAGCACAGTGGATTCGCGTCGGTGGAGGTTGTGAATCAAGTGATGGCGAATGCGCCCGCCTTCGCACATCCCGGAAGCCGCAAGGATGATCGCGCCGCTCACCGCGTTCAGCCGGATCGATTCTTGAACGCTTTCCACGAAGTGGAGTTGAGGATGGTCGAAGGTGGCTGACCCGCCGATATCCTCCAATTTGTCGGCATGGCGCTTGAATACCGTTGTCGCCTGGCTGGCCAAGGGAGAGTCAATGAATACCGGCACAGGCGGGATTGCTTTCGCTTGCAGCAATGCAACGATATCGAGCAGCAGTTCCTGTGTGCGTTCGAGCGCGAATGTCGGGACCACCAAGTTGCCCCCGCGTTCCAATGCGCCGCGGATCTCGACCTCCAGAAGCTTGCGCCGGCCTGCTTGCGTTATCGGTTCCCGACTGCGATCGCCATAAGTGCTTTCGCAAAGGACATGGTCAAAGGCGGCCGGAGCTTCGGGATCGGGCTGAAGAGCCTTGTTCTCCGGCCCGATATCACCTGAGCACATGACGCGCGTGCCACCGGCCTCGATTTCCACCGAAGCTGATCCGAGGATGTGACCGGCATTCCACAATCTTGCGCGAAAGTCGGCTGCCGGCTCGAACCATTGCTTCAAGTCGACGGGCCGGCACATGCTCCATGCCGCCAGCGCGTCAGCCTCGGTATAGAGCGGTTGAAACGGTTCTTCTCCTGCCCGATCGCGTCTTCGATTGCGCCTTGCGGTGTCAGCTTCCTGAATGCGGCCGGCGTCGGCCAGCATGTATTCAAGCAAGTCCGCCGTTGGTTGCGTGCACCAGATCGGCCCGTTGAAACCTTCGGCCGCCAGGCGGGGAAGCAACCCGGAATGATCGATATGTGCGTGCGTCAGGATCACCGCGGCTACTTGACGCGGATCGAAACCGAGAGGATCGGAATTTAATGCTTCAAGCGTCCTCGAACCCTGGAACATCCCGCAGTCGACCAGCACCCTCGTGTTCCCCAGCGCGAACTCGTGGCATGATCCGGTCACCGTCCGCGCGGCGCCATTGAAAGTGAGCGTGAGCAGTGCGTTCATGGGATAGGCATGAACGGTCGCTTGCCGTCAAACAAGGATCTGGATCAAAGTTCGTCGATCATACGATCACCACCTGTTCGCACCTTTGCTTGACGCAAAACCGACAATCGCCTAAGGGCGCGCATCTCCTGCGGGCACGCCTGTAGGGGGCATGACATAGAGCTGAACATTGTCATGTCAGCATTTTGGGGCTTTTCGCGGGTTTCATGCGAAACGGTCCTGATCGGAAAGGTCCTTTTCGCGAGTCGGAGAGGAACTCCGCAGCTGGCGGCAAAGTAATCCGGTGGCATCGAGGCCGGGTGGAGTGTTTTCGGCTCACGCGTGTGGCGACATCGCGTTCTTTCATCCGTTTTCCGACGTCGTCGGGTAACGGGCAGGACGGCGCCAGATCGTGTGAACCTTCACTTACTCATTCTCGAAACGCGCTGGGCCTGACGACCCGGGGTGCGACGGGTGCGCGCCGATCCCTGTGCGGAAACAAGGGTTTTCGGTGCGCATCCATCGCACTCCACATTTCGAAAGAAGAGTATAGATGCCCACGATCAACCAGCTGGTCCGCAAGGGCCGCGAGCCGCAGAAGGCCAAGTCCAAGGTCCCTGCGATGGAGCAGAACCCGCAGAAGCGCGGTGTCTGCACCCGCGTCTACACGACGACGCCGAAGAAGCCGAACTCGGCTCTCCGCAAGGTCGCCAAGGTACGCCTGACCAACAGCCGCGAAGTCATTTCGTACATTCCCGGTGAGGGTCACAATCTGCAGGAGCACTCGGTGGTCCTGATCCGCGGCGGTCGCGTGCGTGACCTTCCCGGCGTGCGCTATCACATCCTTCGCGGCGTGCTCGACACTCAGGGCGTTAAGGATCGCAAGCAGTCCCGTTCGAAATACGGCGCCAAGCGTCCGAAATAAGCGGAAACGGCCGCGTTCCCGCGCCGTCCCCGGCGAAAGCCAGGGCCAAGGCGGAGAAGCGCTGGGTCGATTGGAATTATTGAGGTCCATCTCAGCCGCCAGATGAATCCCGGTCTTCGCCGGGATGAAGGTTGAGAACGGGTCTGGAAAGACAAGGAAGCACAAGCGATGTCACGTCGTCGTCGTCCCGAGAAGCGGGAAATCCTGCCTGATCCGAAGTTCGGAGATCAGGTCCTGTCGAAGTTCATGAACAACCTGATGCTCGACGGTAAAAAGTCGGTTGCCGAGTCCATCGTTTACGGTGCTCTCGAAACCATGGAAACGCGGGCGAAGGCCGATCCGGTTCAGCTGTTCCACGATGCGCTTAACAACGTGAAGCCGCAGATCGAGGTTCGTTCCCGCCGCGTTGGCGGTGCGACCTATCAGGTTCCGGTGGAGGTGCGCCCCGAACGTGCGCAGGCGCTGGCGATCCGTTGGCTGATTTCCGCGGCGCGCAACCGCCCCGAAACCACCATGTCGGCGCGCCTATCGGGTGAACTGCTCGATGCGGCCAATAACCGCGGCAATGCCGTGAAGAAGCGCGAAGATACGCACCGCATGGCGGATGCGAACCGTGCCTTCTCGCACTATCGCTGGTAACGGCTTCGTGGCGCCTCGATGCTGAGCCCATCACAGGGAGTCATCCGGGCGTCACACTTTCATTTCAGGGGGCGCGGGCCTATCTGACGGTCGGCCCAGCTTCCAAAACACCTGCTCAAGGATTCTCACCATGGCACGCAGCCATCCGATCGAACGCTACCGCAATATCGGTATCATGGCGCATATCGACGCCGGCAAGACGACGACGACCGAGCGCATCCTCTATTACACCGGCAAGTCCTACAAGATCGGCGAAGTGCACGACGGCGCTGCGACCATGGACTGGATGGAGCAGGAGCAGGAGCGCGGCATCACCATCACGTCGGCCGCCACCACCACTTTCTGGAAGGCGGAAGACGGCGAGGGTCCTGAGCACCGCATCAACATCATCGACACCCCCGGTCACGTTGACTTCACCATTGAGGTTGAGCGTTCGCTGCGCGTTCTTGACGGCGCCGTGGCCGTGTTCGACGGCGTGGCGGGCGTTGAGCCGCAATCCGAGACCGTTTGGCGTCAGGCCGACAAGTACGGCGTGCCGCGCATGTGTTTCATCAACAAGCTCGACCGCACCGGCGCGGATTTCTACTACTGCGTCCAGTCGATCATTGACCGCCTGGGTGCCATCCCCCTGGTGATGTACCTGCCGATCGGCGCTGAGAGCGATCTCAAGGGCGTTGTCGATCTCGTGAACAACCGCGGCATCGTCTGGCAGGACGAAAGCCTGGGCGCCAAGTTCGACATCGTCGAGATTCCCGCCGACATGGCTGACAAGGCCGCCGAATACCGCGAGAAGCTGATCGAACTTGCCGTCGAACAGGACGACGAGGTGATGGAAGCTTACCTGGAAGGCCAGGAGCCGGACGTCGCGACCCTGAAGCGCCTGATCCGCAAGGGAACGATGGAGCGCGCTTTCGTGCCGATCACTTGCGGCTCGGCGTTCAAGAACAAGGGCGTGCAACCGTTGCTCGACGCCGTCGTGGATTACATGCCGAGCCCGCTGGACGTTCCGGCGATCAAGGGCATCAATCCCGACACCGAGGCCGAGGATGAGCGCCCGTCCGACGACAACGCTCCGTTCGCTGCGCTGGCGTTCAAGATCATGAACGACCCCTTCGTCGGCTCGCTCACCTTTGTGCGCATCTACTCCGGCACGCTTGTCAAGGGTTCGTACCTGAACTCGGTCAAAGACAAGAAGGAGAAGATCGGCCGCATGCTGCTGATGCACTCCAACAACCGTGAAGACATCGATACTGCCTATGCAGGCGATATCGTTGCGCTGGCCGGCCTCAAGGAAACGACCACCGGTGATACGCTCTGCGCCGAGAAGGCGCCGATCATCCTGGAGCGCATGGAATTTCCCGAGCCGGTCATCGAACTTTCGGTGGAACCCAAGACCAAGGCCGATCAGGAAAAGATGGGCATCGCCCTTTCGCGCCTGGCCGCCGAGGACCCGAGCTTCCGCGTTTCGACCGACCACGAGTCTGGCCAGACCATCATCAAGGGCATGGGCGAACTTCACCTCGACATCATCGTCGACCGCATGCGTCGCGAGTTCAAGGTCGAAGCCAACGTCGGTGCGCCGCAGGTTGCTTACCGTGAATCGCTGGCTCGCGAAGTTGAGCTTGATTACACGCACAAGAAGCAGTCGGGCGGCTCGGGCCAGTTCGGCCGCGTGAAGGTTCGTCTCGTTCCCGGTGAGCGGGGCGCAGGCATCAACTTCCATGACGAGATCAAGGGCGGCAACATCCCGCGCGAATATATCCCGTCAGTCGAGAAGGGCATGCGCGAAACGGCCGAGACGGGTTCGCTGATCGGCTTCCCAATCATCGACTTCGACATTCACCTAACGGACGGTGCGTATCACGACGTCGACTCGTCGGCCCTGGCCTTCGAAATCGCCGGTCGCGGCGCCATGCGCGAGGCGGCCCAGAAGGCCGGCATCAAGCTGCTTGAGCCGATCATGAAGGTGGAAGTGGTGACGCCGGAAGAGTTCATGGGCGATGTGATCGGCGACCTGAACTCCCGCCGTGGGCAGATCCAGGGCACTGACAGCCGTGGCAACGCCCAGGTCGTCAACGCCAACGTGCCGCTGGCAAACATGTTCGGCTACGTCAATCAACTGCGTTCGTTCACTCAGGGCCGCGCGCAGTACACCATGCAGTTCTCGCACTACGAAGAAGTGCCGGCGAACGTCGCGGCCGAAGTGAAGGAGAAGCTTGCCTGAGGGCAAGAATGGTTCTAGGGGCGGCGCCTGATTCAGCGGGCGCCGCCACGATTACCCGCAAATCAAATTCAAGACGAAAGAAGGTTTGAAAGATGGCGAAGGCAAAATTCGAGCGGAACAAGCCGCACTGCAACATCGGCACCATCGGTCACGTCGACCATGGCAAGACCTCGCTGACCGCAGCGATCACCAAGGTGCTGGCTGAAACCGGCGGTGCGACGTTCACGGCGTACGACCAGATCGACAAGGCGCCGGAAGAGAAGGCGCGCGGCATCACGATCTCGACCGCTCACGTCGAGTACGAGACCCAGAACCGCCACTATGCGCACGTCGACTGCCCCGGCCACGCCGACTACGTGAAGAACATGAT
>NZ_DAIMZT010000011.1:0-62100 GCF_036733805.1 Novosphingobium sp.
GTTGCCGAGATGATCGCGTTGCTTCCATTCCGGCGGGCAATGCTGGTCGAGGAGCTCGTAGGAGAGTGAGGCTATCGGGCTGAAACCTACTCTGGCGCATTCGGCGAAGAACGCGCGGTGCCAGGCGCGCGCGGGCATGTTGAGCGGATCGGCGATCTGGCCCGCGAGGTATGCTCCGGACGCGGCCGTCAGGCGGAAATAATGGCTCATGCCGGCATAAAGCACCAGGGATCCGCGATAGCCCAACTGGCGAGCATTGCGCAGCAGCCGCGCTGGAGTCTGCACCCCCTGATCGTCAAACCCGGTTGCCAGGGCCAGCCCTTGCGGCGGCACCACGACGTCGCCGATCTCCAGCATCGCCCGCGCGCCGTCAGTCTGGATTTCGCTCATCTCGATCCAGCCTTCGACCTCGGTGGTGAGCGGATCGGCGCTTCCGTCATAGCCAGGCGGCGCGAAGGAGATAAACATGCGGTCAACGGCGCGAGGCCAGACCGGATCACCCGGCAGGGAAAAGCCGGCTTGCAGATCAGAGAAGCGCAAGGTCACGATGGCGTCCTCACCGGTGCCTTGGGCATAATTCCAGAGTCGCACGTACCAGGTGCGCGCCGCGCCCTCTGCGTCGCGCCCCTCAATGGTCAGCGTCGGGCCATAAACGGCATCGAGCGGCAGGACGCCATGCGAACGCCATCGGAAACGCAGCGAGGTGTGAGCGTAGTCGCGGTCAGTCCGGTAAGCCAGAAGAGGGTGGTCGAGGGCATCTTCGCTCGCCCATATCAGGCCGCCGAGGTCGCCCTTGCGCAGAAACGAGGCATCGACGCGTAGCGAAGCCGGACCGGTGGAAATGATGGTTGCCACCATCGGGCGCGGGAAGTTGACGGTCCAGAAGCGTGGATCGAAACGCATGATCCAGTCGCCGGCCTGCCCCTGACGCTTGCTTGCAAGCCAGAATGCCATGTTCGGTCTCCAGTGGATGAAGGAGCGGGATCGCCGCTATCCGAAGCCGGAATCGACGTTTCTCAACCGTATGTCAGCGCGCGGCGCACGGCGCTTGCCACCTGGCGTGAGGAACGCTGAAGCGACTGCGGCGTGCCGGCGCTGCGCGGGGCGGTGACATTGATTGCCACTCTGACGTCGCGAGCGCCCCGCTGGGCGCCGGTTTCGACGCGACCGGCCGAAGTGGGCACGAACAGTTCCGGCCCGCGTTCGCCCACCAGATAGCCCCGCCCCGGAGAGACATTGCCGCCGGTGGCGCGGCCCGGCAGGCCCAACGCGCCGCTGAGCAGCCCGGCGAAGTCGATCATGCCGCTGCCCCCGCTGCCCCCGGCCCCGCCGCCGATGGCGCCCGCGACCAGCGTTCGCACCGCTTGCCCCGCTATTTCGTCCAGGGTGGAAAGCGCCACGCGCTTCAGATCGTCAAAACCAAGGCTGCCGCTGCGGATGGCGCCTGTCAGCCCTTTTTCCAAGGCGTTGCCGGCCCTGGTGAAGCCGCTGACCAGATCGCCGTCAACCGCGCCGCGCATCCGGGCGATATCTCGCGTGAAGCCCTCGGTGCCGGCGCGGACCTCGACCAGCAGAGTGTCGATTTCATCATCCATGATCGTGTTCCATCAATCGTTGCAGAGTCTCGCGGTCCAGGCCGGGCCGGTCGGCGCCCGGCGCAAGCAGACCCAGCGCGGCCGCCAGTTCGGCTGGGGTGGAGGCCCAGAACTCCTGCGGTCTCCAGCCAAGAGCGCGAGCCGTAAGAGAGCAGAGAGCGAGCGCTGCAGACGCGAAGCGCTCGGGTCTGCGCGGTGCGTCTGGCCGGGGTCGCTCGCCTCGCTCTCGCATCATTCCGCGCCTTTCAGAATTTGCGAAAGCAGCGTGCGCAGCGGCGCTGCGCAGGCGGCCAGACCAAGGGCAGCGACGGCTTCACCCACCGCCTCGCGCGGCAGGTCCTCGCGCCTTTCCAGACAATGCCAGAACAGCGTCGCCATCTCGGAGAGACGAAGCACGCCGCCGCTTGCCCGCTCGACCAGCGCGAAAAGCGGACCAAGCTCCTCTTCCGCCGCGACCAGCGCGGTAAAGCTGGGCCGCATCAGATGCGGGACGCCGCCGATCGGCAGTATGGCCTCACCTCGCAGTGAATTGGACATGACCGTCACGCCGACACCACCATGCCGGAGCTTTCGAGTTGAAGCGTGTAATTGCGTTCGCCATTAAAATCGCCCGCATAATCGAGCCGTTGCACAAGAAAGCGACCGCGCAGCTTTTCGCCGCCTTCAAAGCTCAGCTCATAGTCATCGAGCGTGCCGGCCAAGGCGTTCGCACGCACTTGTGCCTCGGCCACGCTGCCCAGGAAGATTCCGGCGGCGCTGACGGAAACTGCGCGCACCCCGGCGCCGGAAAGCAGTTCACGCCAGCCGCCGCTGTCCTTGCTGGTGATGACCACGGTTTCGCCGGTGACTGACATCTGGGTGGTCCGCAGGCCGGCGACGGTCTGGTAAGCGGCGGGCGCGCCGCCATCGGAGATCTTGAGAAGGAAGGCGCTGCCTTTCTGAGCGGTCATGTGGGAAACTCCCTTGGTGAGGGTGGTATGAGGAACGATCTGTTCGACGTGGTGCGACGGACTATTGCGCCAGCAGGCGGAAGCGATATTCGAGCAGGATCGCGCGGCGGCTTTCGCCCCGTTGTTCGGCGCGGGCGCGCAGGAACTGGATAGTGGCGATATGAAAGTCCGGCTGGATGCGCGGCAGGCTTTCGATCCGCGCCTCAATCGTGGAAGCGAGCCCGGCGGCGGCGTCCGGCGTGTCGCCCCGGCAATGCAGCTCCAGCGCAATGCGGACCTCGCGGCCGGCGACGGTCTTGCAGCCCCAGTCCGTGCTGGCGCTGGCGGCGACTGCTAGCCACGGCGGGCTGACGCGGGAGGGTGCTTCCTCCGCCACCGCGTTGAGTTCGTCGGCCAGGGCCGGATCGGCGGCGAGCCAGGTAAGCAGCGCGGCGCGCAGGGCGATTTCCATCGTTTATCCTTTCGTAAAGAGCGGCCACAGCAGGCTGGCGCTGCGCCAGCCGCGCCCGTCCGTCCGTGCGGCCATGACGCGGGATTTCAAATAAGCGGCCGCCAGCGTCCGGGCACGTCGGGTAAGGCGCACGGTGAGCGCGTCGACTTCTGCCTCGGCCTCGATCAACCCGCCGCTCACGCCAGACGAACTCGCCGCCACGGCCGCCACAGCGCCACAACTGCGGCGGGGGGAAGCGGCGCCGCGCCCTCGTTTTCGCGCTCGCGGTGTTGATGCGCGGCGAGGCGGAGTAGCCCGTGCCGCAGTGACGGGGGGAGCGCATTCCAATCCGGCGCGATCCCTGCGGTGAAGCGTACCGCGACGCGGGCGTCATCTCCAAAACTGGGCAGCCGCACTCGGCCGGTGCCGTCTGCCTCAAGCTCGATCTCGTAGCTGTCGGCGTCGAGAGGGAAGCGGACGCCGTCAGGGCCGATGCCTTCGATCGCGGCAATTGCCTGAACCGGGCGCGTCGTCAGCGCGTGCCAACCGGGGAGGGCGGGAAGCACTTCCTCGCATTCGGCTTCGAGCGGCATCTGCCCCGTGAAGCCCTCGCAGATGTCCAGCGCGGCGCTGAGCAGGCCGGCCAGCGGCGCGTCGTCGCGCCCGGTGGTGATGCCGAGCCATTGCTTGAGTTCGGCCAACGCCGCGCCCGGCAGCGCGGCGGGAGTAAGGGTGACCCGGTTCATGAATATCTCCGATGCGGTGAGGCATAGCCCTCTCCCCCGGAGGGGAGAGGGAAGAGTGCTGAAAGGCCGGGTTACGCCGAGATCTTCAGCAGTTTGATCGCGTCGGAATCGAGCACTTGCCCGCCGATCCGCTTAGTCGCGTAGAAGTGAACGAAGGGCTTGTTCGTAAAGGGATCGCGCAGGATCGTGGTCGCGCTGCGCTCCGCGATCAGGTAGCCGGCGCGGAAGTTGCCGAAGGCGATGGGAAAGGCGCCGGCGGCGACATCGGGCATGTCCTCTGCCTCCACCACCGGATAGCCGAGCAGGCGGTCCGGCTGGCCTTCCACCAGGCCGGGCTGCCAGATGAATGAGCCGTCCGCCGCCTTGAGCTTGCGAACTTCGGCCAGCGTCGCGGAGTTCATCACCCAGCTTGCGCCCTGTCGATGCCCAGATTTCAGCGAGTGGACAAGGTCGATCAGCACCAGCTCGATCACGCTGCCCAGCCCGGCCGCTTCGCCTGAAACCAAATGCTGAAGCGTACCGAACGGGCGGGCCGTGTCGTCCTGCAGGCTCGTATTCGCGGTCAGGAAGCCCTTGGGCCGGTTCGTGCCGTTGCCGTTTATGAAGGCGGCGCCTTCCGCCCGCGCAAATTCCATCGCGATCTCATCCGCCAGCCAGGCTTCCAGATCGAACATGGCGTCGTCCAGCATGGCCTGGCTCGCCGCCGGATTGGCGTAGAGTTCGCCGGAAGGCGGGACAATCTCGGCAAAGCTCGGGGTTGCGGTCTCCGGCCGGGCGGCGGTTTCGCTCACCCAGCCCGAGGCGGTGTTGCCGGTGGTCACCAGCTTGCGGTAACCCGCGCTGCCGGTCTGCACCACTTGCGCAATCGAGCGGATCGGGCTGATCGATTTGAGGTGAGCGGCGATCGCGGCGTCGATCTGGCGCGGGACGGCGTAGCCCCCTTCAGCAGAGGTCAAGCCGTTGATCGACTTCAGCTCGTTCTCGCGGCCCTTGCGCAGATAACCGTCGACGAAGCCCTTGATCTCCGGGCTGAGCGTGCCGTCCCCGCCGATCAGGGGCCGCCCGGCGGCGCGACTGACGCGGTCGAGGCGGGATTTCACGTCTTCGACATCGCCTTGCAGCGCCGCGACCGCCTGCTCAGTGGTTTCCTGGCGCGTGACGAGATCGAACGATGCGTCGAGAGTTTCGGTGGAGGATTCCATGGACATTCACCTTTCTTGTGGAGGATGGGAAATGGCGTGGGGCGAGAATGGTCAACCGGCGTTCGCCGGGACGACGAGATGCACGCGCGCGCCGTGCTGCATCGGGTGATTGACAAGGCTGACCTCGTACAGGTCCAGGTCGATGAGATCTCGGCCCTCGCTGGTGTGAAGACTCTCGCGGGCGCGGTAGCCGAATGACAGGCCGGAGACGGTGCTGCGCCGCAGCGCCAGGCCGGCGGCGCCGTCCGGGTTATCGATCGCGACGACCACACGCAGGCCGCGCGGGTCCTCCGCCGCCGTTTCGACCCAGCCGACGCGCAAGTCAGCTCGGTGCTGCCATAGCAGCGGCAGCGGATCGCGCCGCTCGGCCAGGGTGCGGGAGAATGCGCCGGGACGGATCGTGTCGCGCCCTGCGTCGCGCTTGTCGAACAGCGCCGCATAACCGGCAAAGCGCAAGCTCATCGCAGCAGCTCCATGGCGCCCAGCCGCACCGCTAAGCCCAGCAGCAGCAAAGCCAGCACGCCGCGCATGATCCAGCCGATCACCGCCGCCTGCGCGCTGGCCTTGGCATCGCGCCATGCCTGCAGCAGCTCACGCAGTTCAGAAAGGTCGCGCGGAGCGCTTTCGTCGTCCAGGCCGATGCGTTGGAGCATCCGCTTCGCGCCGGTTTCGCTCGCTTCCTCCACGATGGCGCGAAGGGTAACGAGATCGCGGCCTTCCCCCGCGGCCTGAGCCAGAAGCCCGGCCAGCATGTCGTCATTGTTCATGATATGTTCCTTTCATTCTTCGCAGGCAGGCCCAGCAGCGCGCGCTTTTCCTCAGGATCGAGAAAATCGGCGGCGCTGACTTGCGCCCAAAGCCGCTCACGGTCCTCAGCAAGGGCGGGCACGCGATCGAGGTCGATCGCCAGCCGCGCCTCGAAAAACCAAGGCGCCAACCCTTCGCCCAAGGCTGCAAAGATCTTGGCGGCCAGCGGCAGCAGGGTCAGGCGCCAGAGCGCGCGGTTGGCCTCGCGGTAATTGGCGTAAGTTGAATCGCCGGGCAGGCCGAGCAGCATCGGCGGCACGCCGAAGGCTAGCGCGATGTCGCGCGCGGCGGCGGCTTTCAATGTGGCGAAGTCCATGTCCGCCGGGGTCAGCGCCATGGCCTGCCATTTGAGCCCCCCGTCCAGCACCAGCGGCCGGCCGGCATTGGCCGAACCGGCGAAAGCGCTGTTGAGTTCGGCTTTGAGCCGTTCGAACTGGTCAGTGGTCAGAGCATTGCCTTCGCCCGCGTCGAAGATCAGCGCGCCTGAGGGCCGCGCCGCGTTCTCCAGCAGCTGGCGGTTCCATTCGGAAGCGGCGTTGTGCGTGGCAACCGCCTGGTCGGCAGCGGCCAGGCATCCGGCGCCATAGTGATCGTCAGCCGGATGGAAGTGGCGGATGTGTATCAGGTTAGGCGCGGCCTCTTCGTCCAGCGGCGGGATCGACAAGCGCCGTCCCGCGACGTCATAAGCATAAGTGGCGGGCCAACCATCTTCGCCCGCCACTACTGACACCCGCTCGGGCCTGAGGGCGAACAGTTCGACCGGACGGCCGCGCGCGTCCTTGAGGATTTGGACGTAAGCATTGCCGTGCAGCAGCAGATGAGAGGCCAGCGTTTCCAGCAGGGATTGCCCGGCGCTGGTTTCGGTGACGAGCGCGAGCAGCCTTTCGTCGGCGGTTTTCAGCGGCGCACCGCCGATCCCTTCGGCCACCAGCCGCACCGCGCGCTGCGCCACCGGATTGTCCAGATAGGCCCGGCGCACGGCGGCGTTGTACTCAAACGGCGTCCGCCCACCTCCGGTATCGGCGAAGAACCAGGGCGACGCCGGCCCGCGCGCCAGAGGTACGCGGGGGCTCCCGCCCTTGAAGGCGGAGAGGAGGGATTGAAGGATGGGCATGGAGAGACCTTTCGGGATTCAATTTTCTGAAGGAGGGCAGCTGTCTAGATCATTCGCACCCGTGGCTCCGCGCGCTTTCCCAGCATGAGTTCGGTCAGCGCCCAGACCAGTGCATCGGCGCGGTCGGGGGAGCGGCCGGGGCCCTGATAGGCGCCGCCAGCGATCAGCCCGCACATCTCGTCTTCCAGCGCCGGAAATGTTCCGGCGTGGCGCACGCGGCCGGCCTCGTAAAGCGCGGCGACCGGCTCGGCCCGCGCCGCCTTGCCCCGGCTGGCGTGAACCAGTCTGAGCGGCAGGGAAAGCTCGGCCGCGTGCAGCACGCTGGCGACCATCGCGCCGCCCTGGTTGGCTTCGGCCACCACGCGATCGGCGCGCCAGACGCCGGCCGCGCGGGCGGCCGCCTGAGCCCAGCGTTCGGGGCTGGCCCGCTGCACCGAAGCATCGGCAAGCACATGTGCGGTGCCGTCTCCCGCTAGTCCAACAACCACTATGCCGCAGGCATCGCCGCCGCTTGAAGCAGGCGGATCGACGCCGACCACTACGCGCGCAAGGTCCGGCGCGTCGGTTTCGCGGCATGCTTCGATCAGGGCGCGGGTCCACAACGCGCCTTCAACGTCCTCCAGCAGCTCACCGTCCAGTTCCTGGCGACCCAGCAGCGATTTGCCGTACTGGCGGCGTATGTCGCGCACGAAGCGGGCGGGCAGGTTGTCACGATTGTCCTCCGTGCCTCCGCGCGTGACCACGAGCGCATCATCGGCATCGTCCAGCAACCGTTTGAGCAGCGGCACCGCGCGCGGGGTCGTGGTCGCCATCACGCGCGGGCGCTCGCCCAGGCGCAGGCCGAAGAGCAAGTTGTCCCAGGCGCGCGTGGCCCTTTCGGAGGCATTGTTCCACTTGGCGATTTCGTCGCACCAGGCGTGGCTGTGCTGCGGACCGCGCAATGTTTCGGGCTCGGCCGCCGAATAGAGCAGGGCCTGCGCACCGTTGGGCCAGACGATCCGGCGCAGGCTCGGTTCGAAGACGGGCCGGCGCCGGACTGGGCAGACGGACAGCAATCCGCTCTCTCCCTCGATCATAACCGCCCGGACTTCGGGCAGCGTCGCGCCGATCAGGGCGATGCGCGCCTCCGGCTCGGCGTCGGCGACGGCGCGGACCCATTCGGCCCCGGCGCGGGTCTTACCGAAACCGCGACCGGCCATCACCAGCCAGGTGCGCCAATCGCCTTCCGGCGCCAGTTGCTCGGGCCGCGCCCATAGCTTCCAGTGCGTTTCGACTTCTTCACGCTCCAGCTCATTAAGCGTGCCGAGTTGCTGGCGGCGTTCGACGGGATCAAGCGTGTCGAGAATGGCGAGGTGCTTACTCAGCGCCATCTTTGACCCCATGCACAGGCGCGGGCAAGGCCAGCCGGCGCTCGCGCATTTTCTCGATCTTGGCGTTGATGGCGTCGAGGATGGCTTCGGAATTGCGGTTTTCACGAATCGCCCGCTGGCGCGATGCGGCCTCGCGATGAACGATCAGCAGGCGCAGGGCCGTGGCGTTGTCAAAAACGCGCGTGCCGCGCTTGGCGCCGCTGGCGGGTTTGATCTCGCCTTCGCGCAGGCGTTGCAGCAGGCTCATTTCCAGATGATCGTAACCTTCGCAAAGCGCTTCCTGCCATTCGCGGTAGAATCCGGGATCGGCGCGCCGCAATTCGTAAGCGCGGGCGGTGCTGATCTCGGCCTTGCGGGCAGAAGCGGCGACATTCGAAGTCGCGGCCAACTCGGCAAGAAAGGCTTTGCGCCACTTGCGAGAAGGCGCGCGGGCGGGCGCCACGGTTTTCTGGGCCATGGGAGTCTCCGTTTGCATGTTCGAAATCCTCCGCATGCCGGGAGGAACGGCTTTCGATTCGGTCTTTTGCGATGTTCCTGTTATGTACCCGAAGAGCGTAACGATGTCAAGAGCAAAAACCACATAGGTTAAAATTGCTTCCTGCTTGCCGCGCCGCAGCATGGCCGGTAAGCACGCCGCACCTGCGACTTTGCCGGAGAAATCGATGCTGCGCCGCCTCTACGATTGGACCATGGAGAAGGCATCGCATCGTCATGCCGCGTGGTGGCTGGCGGCTTTCGCCTTTATGGAGGCCAGCTTCTTTCCAGTGCCGCCCCACCCGCTGCTGGGTCTGATGTGCCTCGCCGAACCGAAGCGGGCGCTGCGTTTCGCCGTGGTGGCCACGCTGGCCTCCGTCGCGGGCGGACTGCTGGGCTATGCGATCGGGCATTTCGCTTACGAGGCGTTCGGTCAGGCCATGCTGCGCGCGCTGGGGCTGGCGGACAGCTTTCCCAAGGCTGCGTGCTATTTGCGAGAGTATGGGGCGGAGATCCTGATCGTGAAGGGTGCGACGCCGATTCCGTTCAAGCTGCTGACCATCACCGCGGGGTTCATCGGCATGAACCTGTTCGTCTTCATCGCCGGCTCAATCGTCTCACGCTCGATCAGCTTCATGATCGTCGGCGTGCTGTTCCGCCTGTTCGGCGCGCCGATCAAGGCGGTGATCGACCAGCACCTGGGCAAAGTCACGGCCGCCTTCGTCGTTCTGGTGGTGGCCGGATTTCTGGCGATTGCCCTGCTCGGCGGCGGCACGAAACAGACGGCGGAAAAGTGCGCTTCGGCCACCGCGCTGACGATGCGCTGATTTCCACCGCACGAGTATTTTCCCGGTGTGGCCAGACACTTGACTGTAGTTACCGTTGTGTCATCCTCCATGATGTTGCGCCGCACCCGGCGTGCGGTGCCGAAGGAGGACTATGGGCCGACCGGATGGAGCATCGCAGGATTTCCGCGCATCATCTGATTTTCTCAGGCAGATCGAAGGCTATGGCCTGGCGACTATCGAGATCCACTATTTCCTTCCCGATCACCCCAAACTTTTGCAGATGTTCGCCTTTCAGCAGTATGACGTGGCGCCGCGCTTCCCGGCGCTGCGCGATTTCCTCGATTACTGGCGGCGCGAGATCGAAGGGCCGCTCCATTCAGTGCGGATCGCGCATAACCGTCTGATCGGTCCGCAGGAATGGCGCGCGGTGGACGGGATCATCTCGATCCATTGATGCCAGAACGGATTGCATCAGCTGGAGAACCGGGCGGAGCGTCATCAGCCGGAAGTTCCGGCATGAGAGAGGTCTTGCCGCAAGCCGGAACGCAAAGCGCCCCGGCGGGTTCCAGTTCTGTCATTCCCAAAGGAGCTTCCCATGCCGCTCAAGATCGCCGTCGTCGTCGGCAGCCTTCGCGCCGGATCGTTCAACCGTCAGCTCGCCGGGGCGCTGGTCCGGCTGCCGGTGGCGTCCGGTCACGCCTTCACCTTTGCCGACATCGGCGCGCTGCCGCTTTACAATCAGGATGACGACGCCGATCAGCCGCAGCCCGCCAAGGCGCTCAAAACGCTGGTCTCCGGCTCGGACGGCGTGCTGTTCGTCACGCCGGAATATAATCGCTCGATGCCCGGCGTGCTCAAGAACGCGCTGGATCACGGCTCGCGGCCCTATGGCACAAGCTGCTGGGCGGGCAAGCCAGCGGGCGTGATAGGCACATCCCAGGGCAAGGCGGCGACTGCGCTTGCTCAGCAACATTTGCGAAACGTGCTGGCCTATCTGGACATGCCCACGTTGGGCCAGCCCGAGGCATTCGTGCAGTGGAGCGACGGTCTCCTGACGGGGGAGGGAGCGGTGGTGGAAGGCTCGGCCAAGTTCCTCAATGGCTGGATGGAAGCTTTCCTCAAGCTGGTGGAGGCGCACTCGGGCTGACGCGAACCGTCAGCCCAATATGCCCACCGCCTTGCCGGCGCGGGTGAACATGCCGATGATTTGCTGGACCTGCTCGGCCGAATGTTCGGCGCAAAGCGAGCAGCGCAGCAGGGTCATGTTGGCGGGCGTCGCCGGCGGGCGGGCGAGGTTCACGTAAAGCCCTTCGTGCAGCAGCGCCTCCCACATCGCGGCGCCCCGCTCCAGATCGGGCATGATGACGGAGATGATCGCGCTTTGCGGGCTTTCGGTGCCGAGCTGGAAGCCCGCGTCCTTCAGGCCCTTGTGCAGCACCCGTGAATTTTGCCAAAGGTGCGCGCGCTTTTCGCCGGCATGCATCAGCTTGCGGATAGATGTCGCGGCGGTCGCCACCACGCTGGGCGGCAGGCTGGCGGTGAACACATAGGGGCGGCAGACCAGCCGCATGATTTCGAACTTCGGATGGTTCGAAACGCAAAAGCCGCCGACGGTGCCCACGGACTTGGAGAAGGTGCCGATCACGAAATCGACCTGATCGAGCACGCCCTGCTCTTCAGCCACGCCGCGCCCATTGGGGCCGATGAAGCCCATCGAGTGCGCCTCGTCCACCAGCACCATCGCGCCGTATTTCTTGGCGACGGCGATCATCTCCTTCAGGGGCGCGATATCGCCGAGCATGGAATAGACGCCTTCCAGCACCACCAGCTTGCCTGCCTCGGCCGGAATGCGGCGCAAGCGCTTTTCCATCGCCTCGATGTCGTTGTGCTTGAACGGGACGACTTCGGCGTCGCCCATCTTGCACCCGTCCCAGATCGAGGCGTGGCTGTCGATGTCGAGGACGATGTAATCGCCCTTGCCGGCAATGGTGGAGATGATCCCCAGGTTGGCCTGATAGCCGGTGGAGAAGACCATGGCGTGATCCATGGCGTAAAAGTCGCAAAGCGCCTGCTCCACCGCCCTGTGTCCGGCGTAAGTGCCGTTCAGGACGCGGCTGCCGGTGGTGCCCGATCCAAAATCGTCAAGCGCCTGCTTGCCCGCGGCGATTACGTCCGGGTCGAACGTCATGCCCATGTAGTTGTATGTGCCGAGCAGGATCGTCTCGCGACCGTTGCACATCGCGACAGTGGGTGAGAGCACCCGCTCCATCACCAGGCCGAAGGGGTCCTCCACGCCTGAAGCGAGCAGGTTCCGGCGCATCTCGATCAAGGGATCGAACTTGCTGAACAGGTCGGCATGGGCTTGAGTCACGTCATCGCTGAGCATGTCGGTCATGGTGCTCGTTCCTTGGCGCGCGTTGCGCAATTTTCTTGTGGCAGAGGGCGCGAAGGATCGCGTCAGCCCTGCAGCTTCACCACGGCATCGACAAGCTGGCCGTAATTTTCGATCTCGGCCTGCTGGTTCATCGTGATGATAATGTCGAACTCGTCCTCGATCGCGGCGACGAAGTCCATCACGGTCAGGCTGTCGAACTCCAGATCGTCAGTGAAGCGGGTCGCATCTGTAACGGCGACGCCTTTCTTGTTGAAAGGCTCGATCAGCGCGGCGATCCGGGCCGAAGTCTCTTCGCGATCCATGGTCTAATCAACTCCGATAGGTTCGGGCGGCTCTGTGGCCGGGAAATACGGCGCAAAAGCGGCGGGCGCGGGCAAAGTCAAGCACGTCCCTACAACAGCGCCCTGACCGCCTGCATGAATGGGCCGATTGAAACCGGCTTGGCGAGATAGCCTTCCGCGCCTGCCTCGCGGATGCGTTCCTCGTCCCCCTTTCCGGCATAGGCCGTGACGGCCAACATCGGGATGGAGCGCAGCACCGGATCCTTCTTGGCCGCCTCGATCAGGTCCAGGCCCGAGACGTTGGGCAGCTGGATGTCCATGATGACCAGGTTGGGCACGAATTGGCGCGCGCGTTCCAGCGCGTCCAGCCCGTCAGCCACCGGCTCCACGGCGTAGCCCTGGCTCCTGAGCACGTCGCAAAAGAGCTTCCGGTTGAGGTCGTTGTCCTCGACAACGAGGATTCGCTTTGCCATTCGACGCCCGAACACCGATGTTAGATACGATCCGCTCTATTCCACACAAGCGAGGCTGACAATTCTTCGAGAGCCGCCATCCCCACCTCAGGACCCGCAGGCGCTGGCGTTGAACGCGCTGGGCTGGGTGCTGAGCGACAGTGACCGTGCCGCCCGGTTCCTCGCGCTGACCGGGCTCACGCCCGATGACCTGCGCGCCTCGTTGAGCGAACCGGGCACCTTGGGCGCGGTGCTCGACTTCCTTCGCGCTCATGAGCCGGACCTGCTGGCCGCCGCCGATGCGCTGGCGGTCGAGCCGGGAGAACTGGTCGCGGCCCGAGAAAGGCTGGGTGGATGACCAGGCCGTTGCTCATAACCGACTGCGACGAAGTGCTGCTCTACATGATCGCGCATTTCCGCGATTGGCTTGCCGAGGATGAGGGCGTGAGGTGCGATCTTTCGCGTGGCGAGTTCTACCAGACGATGCGCCGCGCCGACACCGGCGAGCCGCTGGAACAGGCCGAGATGTGGGCGCTGCTCAACAAGTTCTTTGATGGGCAGATGCACCGCCAGACGCCGGTGGAGGGTGCTGTGCAGGCGATCGCGGCGATCCGCGAACATGCGGACGTGGTGGTGCTGACCAACCTCCTCGATTTCCGGCGGGAGGCGCGCTGCCGTCAATTGGCCGACCATGGCATCGATGTGCGCGTCTTCACCAATCAAGGGCCGAAGGGACCGGCGCTGCAAGCCATCCTGGAGGAATACCGACCGAGCAGGGCGATGTTCATTGACGACTTGCCGCAGCATCATGGCTCGGTTTTCGAGATTGCGCCGCAAGTGCGCCGCCTGCATCTTTGCGCCGAGCCGCAAGTCGCGCCGCACATCACCTGCGCTTACACGGCCGGTCACGCTCACGCGCGCATCGACGATTGGGAAAGCGCGCTACCCTGGTTGCTCGAAAGCCTGACTTGCGAAGAAAAGGACCTGCAAACTCATGAGTGAGATCGAAAACCGCCTGGCCGCGCTGGGCCTGACCCTGCCCCAACCCGCCGCGCCGGTCGCGGCTTATGTGCCGGTGGTCATCGCGGGCGGCCTTGCCCACGTGTCCGGGCAATTGCCTTTCGTCGAGGGCAAGCTCGTCACCGGCCGGCTGGGGGAGGGCGTCACGCTGGAAGCGGGTATCGAGGCGGCGCAGGCTTGCGGAGTGATGATCCTGGCGCAGCTCAAGGCGGCGCTCGGCTCGCTCGACAGGGTGGAGCGCGTGGTCAAGCTGGGCGCCTTCGTTAATTCGACCGGTGCCTTCATCGATCAACCGAAGGTTGCCAACGGCGCCTCCGAATTGATGGTCGCTGTGTTCGGAGAGGCTGGAAAGCACGCGCGCAGTGCGGTGGGAGTGCCAGTCCTGCCTTTGGGCGCGGCCGTCGAAGTGGACGCCGTCGTTGCTGTTCGCCCTGCTTGATAGTTGGCGCTCGCCGCCGCCCGACCCGCGCAAGGTCGGGTGGATCGGTGAGTACGATTATGCCCATCGCGGACTGCACGGTTCCGGCGTCCCGGAAAACTCGCGCGCGGCTTTTGCCGCGGCCGTGGCCGGAGGTTATGGCATTGAACTGGATGTGCAGCGCTCCAGCGACGGGCTGCCGGTCGTTTTTCATGATGATACGCTGGAACGCCTTACCGCCGAAAGCGGGCCGGTCGCCCGCCGCTCCGCTGCACAGTTGAGCGCAATCGCGCTGGCGGGCACCAGCGAAACGATCCCAGGCTTGCGGCAAGTGCTGGCGCAAGTCGCCGGGCTTGTGCCGGTGCTGATCGAGGTCAAGTGCGACCGCGACACTCGCGTCGCTTCATTATGCCTCGCTGTACGCCGGGCATTGGAGGGCTACGCCGGACCGCATGCGGTGATGAGCTTCGATCCACGCGTCTCCCGGTGGTTCTGTCGGCATTCTCCTCATACGGTGCGCGGGCTGGTCGTGTCGGAGGGGGAGGATCGTGCTGTGCCGGGCAAGTTGCGCCGTCACGGGGCGCTCTGGCATGGACGGCCGGATTTTCTCGCTTATGACGTGCGCGACCTGCCCGGCAGGTTTGCGGCCGCTCAGCGCCGTCGCGGATTGCCGGTGATAACCTGGACGGTGCGCAGTCCCGAATACCGCGAACGCGCCGCCCGTTATGCCGACGCGGAGATTTTTGAAGGCATGGCCGCGGCGGCGAAACGAGCGGCTGGCCCGGCGTGAGCGAGGGCGCGCTCATCGCCCGGATTCACGGCTCGGTGAGCGAGCTTTCGGCCAGCGAATGGGATGCGCTGACGCCGGGCGGGAATCCCTTCGTCACGCATGCTTTCCTGTCCGCTATGGAGCAATCGGGCAGTGTGGGCGGCCACAGCGGCTGGCAACCGGCGCCGATCGTTATCGAGGAGGCGGACGGCCGACTGGCGGCCGCGCTTCCAGCTTACCTCAAGCAGCATTCGCAGGGCGAATATGTCTTCGATCATGCCTGGGCCGATGCCTGGCACCGCGCGGGTGGTTCTTATTACCCCAAGCTGCAGATTGCAGTGCCTTTCACACCCGCGACGGGGCCCCGCCTGCTTACCCGCCGATCCGAGCTGGCGCTTCCGCTGCTGAGCGCCGCTGAGGCGCTGTGCCGGGACAATGGCTTGTCCTCTGCGCATGCCACGTTCATCGAGCCTGGCCAAGTGCCGGTGTTCGAGGAGGCGGGATGGCTCCTGCGCGAGGATATCCAGTTCCACTGGGAGAACCGCGGCTATGCGAGCTTCGACGATTTTTTGGCCGTGCTGTCCTCGCGAAAGCGCAAGGATTTGCGCAAGGAGCGTGCCAAGGCGCAGGAAGGGGTCGAAATACGGGCCCTGCGCGGCGACGATATCACCACGCGGCATTGGGACGCGTTCTGGGCCTTCTATCAGGACACCGGATCGCGCAAATGGGGCCGTCCTTATCTGACCCGCGAGGCTTTCACCCTGCTGGGCCGCACCATGGGTGAGAGCATTCTGCTGGTCATGGCCTTCCTGGACGGAGAGCCGGTCGCCGGGGCGCTGAATTTCATCGGTGCAGAGGCGCTTTACGGGCGATATTGGGGTGCGGTGGTCGACAAGCCGTTCCTGCACTTCGAGCTGTGCTATTATCAGGCCATCGAGGCGGCGATCGCGCTGGGCCTGTCGCGCGTGGAGGCGGGCGCGCAAGGCGGCCACAAGCTGGCGCGCGGTTACGAGCCCGTGCGCACGGTTTCGGCGCATTACATCGTTCACGAAGGGCTGCGCGCCGCCATCGCCGATTACCTGGAACAGGAACGGGCGGGCATTGCGCGGGACCAGATCTGGCTTGATGAACGATCGCCCTTCCGTAAGGACGATTGACGCGGCTCAGGCGGCCTTGCGCATCGAAGCGGACAGCCATTCGCGTGCGCGGCGCTGTGCTTCGGCGATCTCGCGTGCGGTCATCTCGTCAGCTACTTCGCAGCGGCAGGCGGCGGCTTCCTCATGGCCGGCCACGGCCGCGAGGTTGAACCACTTGTGCGCTTCGATCAGATCGCAACCGACACCGTGGCTGCCCGTGGAATAGGCGACCCCAAGGTCGAAATAAGCGGAGCAGTCACCCTGCGCAGCGGCGGCCAGACATTCTGCGACCAGCATGTCCTCCGCCGTGAAATCAACGGCGGTAGCGGGCGTGAAGCGATACTCTTTGATCCAGGCAGTTTCCATCTTCCATTACCCCCTGTCTTCAGACCGGATAATCGGTCCTCCGATAGCGACACGGTGGAGCAGAGTCGGTCAAGATTTGGTTAACGCTGTCTAGGAATGTTTGCGCAACCACGTAAAGCGTGCCGGGCCAGGACAGCCTTTCGATTTTTGTGGACGGCCAAGCATATAAGCTTGTGCGCGGAAAACTGCCGACTTATAGCGCCGCGCAACCCATGGACCGTTTTACGGTCACCGGAAAAAATCCGGGGCTGAAGGGCGTTGGCGGTCTGTGAAGACACGTGCGGAGTTTCTCTGGATGGCAACGGCCCTATCTGACGAAATTGATGTTCTCGCCAAGGCGAAGCGTGCCATTGGCGGCGCTTACGTTCCCACCGAAGACGAGCCTTATATGAGCGAGGCTCAGCAGGATTATTTCCGAAGGCTGCTGCAGGCTTGGAAGCGCTCCATTCTCGAGGCTGCCGCCGACACGCTGCAGCAGCTTCAGGACGGGCCCCTGCGTGAGCCTGATCTTAATGACCGCGCTTCCAGCGAAACGGACTGGGGCATCGAATTGCGCACACGCGATCGCCAGCGCAAACTTATCGCCAAGATCGATGCGGCCTTGCGCCGGATCGAGGAAGGCGAATACGGCTATTGCGAGGTGACTGGCGAGCCGATCGGCCTCGGGCGGCTGGAAGCGCGTCCGATCGCCACCATGACGGTGGAGGCGCAGGAAGCGCACGAACGCCGGGAAAAGGTTTCGCGCGACGATTGAGCCGGCTTGGTGTCTGCCGCGGGAACCTTCGCCGACGCCGAACGATGGATTACCGGGCCGTTAAGCCTTTATTTGCCACTTGCGATTAAGCATCGGTGGCGCGAACATCCTCATTGGATGTGGCGCACCGGTCGCAAGTGGCAACGCCGGGACGGAGTTCATGAACGAAGGTGAAAATCGTCAGGTTCCGCGTGACAGCCTGTTCCTCATGGCAGACTTGCGCCTGGAGGGGCTTGACGGTCAGTACCGTATCAAGGTTCGCAATCTCTCCTCCGGTGGAATGATGGGCGAGGGGATGGTGCGCGTGGCGCGCGGCTCCATCGTGGAAGTGAACATCCGCAACATCGGGTGGGTCGCCGGTTCCGTGGCCTGGGTGCAGGAAAACCGTTTCGGCGTCGCCTTCAGCCAGGATATCGACCCGAAACTGGCCCGTGCCCCCCTCAGTGTAAGCGAAGAGGCTCCGCGCCAGCACTTGCACAATCATCGACTTCACCCGGCTGGCGGCCCGCTGCGCAAGGTCTGATCTGCCCGCTCTCCTCGCCGCCGCGAAATTTTCGCGGCGCGCATTTGCGACGCCGGGCAAATTGACTAGGGTGGCCACGGGATTTGGCCCAGGCCGGAGCGGAAATGGCTGATTTCGAGAACCGGCGCCACGCGGCATTGCGGGCTCTAAGCGGCGGAAGCGCGGGAAACCGTCATTCGCGACCGGGCAATCGGCAGCTTCTCCGGCGTTTCAGGCCGCGCCCTATGCGCATCATGCGCAAGGCGGTCTTGGTCATCGCCGTGCTCGCGGCGGTCCCGCTTGCCGGCTGTCGCGGGTCCGGCGGCGCGACGCTCGATGTGGCGGTGGTCGGCGCGTCGGACGAGCTTTTCAAGGGAAGCGTCAAGCTGGCGACGGCTGGCCAGCTGGTTCGCGCAGCCACTGCCGAAGGGCTCGTCGCGTTCGATGAGCAAGGGCGCGTCGTTCCCGCGCTGGCGGATCGCTGGATCGTAACGGATGACGGCCAGAGCTATATCTTCCGGCTGCGCGACGGCAACTGGGCGAACGGTGACCCGATTACGGCGGAATCCGCGAAGAAGGCGTTGGATATCGCGCTCGATGCGCTGGACGATACGCCGCTGGCGCTCGACCTTTCGGGGATCGACGAGATTCGCGTCATGGCCGGCCGGGTGGTCGAGCTGCGTCTGAAGCGGCCGATGCCCTACCTGCTGCAATTACTCGCGCAACCGGAGCTTGGCCTTTATAACGACAAGCGGGGCGCCGGGCCTATGGCCCTGCGAAGAGTGCGCGAGGCCGCCCGCCTCACCCCGATCGACCCGTCCCGACTCGGCATGCCGGCGATCGAAGACTGGGACAAGCGCACCCGTCAGATTGAACTGCATGCGCAAAGCGGGGCAGAGGCAGTGAACGCCTTCAATGACGGCGCCGTGGATCTGGTGCTCGGCGGCCGTATCCAGGACTTCCTGCTTACGCGATCGGTCGGAATCCTGCGCGGCACCATAAAGCTTGATCCGGTGATCGGTCTGTTCGGCTTGCAGGTGATGAACGATCGCGGCTTTCTGGCAGATCCCGCCAATCGGGAGGCGCTGGCGATGGCGATCGACCGCGAGGCGCTGATGGCGCCATTCGGGGTGGGAGGCTGGTCGCCAAGCTCTCGCATTGTCACGGGGGGTCTCGAAGGCGATCTTGGCACCATTGGTGAGCGCTGGGGCGGCCAGACCATGGACGACCGGCGGCGCGTTTCGGCGACCCGTGTGCGCGCCTGGCTCTCGGGAGGTGGCAAGGCCGGAGCGGGGGCCAAGCAGACGGGTATGAAAAGCGCAGACAGCGTGGCGCTGCAGGTCTGGCTTCCCGAGGGGCAAGGATCGCAAGTGTTGTTTGACCACCTTGCCCGCGATTTCCGCGCGGTTGGCGTCAGCCTTAGCCGAGCGAGCAATGCCAAGGCGGCGGACCTGGCGCTGGTGGACGACGTGGCCCGCTATCCGCGTGCCGCCTGGTTCCTTAATCGCCTGTCCTGCCGCGCCGGACGGGGTTTGTGCTCGCAGGATGCCGACGCCCGTGTCGCCGAAGCCGACAAGGCCGATTCGCTTGGCGAGCGCGCCGCCCTGCTGGCCGAGGCAGAGGCGGAATTGACCGCGGCTAACGTCTTCATCCCTTTCGGTACGCCGATCCGCTGGTCACTGGTGCGCGGCAGCGTCAATGGGTTTGCCGCCAATGCCTGGGGATGGCATCCGCTGATGCCCCTGGCGTGGCTGCCCAGATGATGACGGACATGCTCGAACGGGTTTGCGAGCGCCCGCTCAAGCGCGAGTCGACGCCTGGTCGGTTTGCGCCTAAGCCGGCGCATATGAAACGCATTTGTCTGCTTTTCGCGCTGCTGGCGCTGACAGCCTGCGGGAAATCGGATTCCGATCCCGGACCCGGCGGCGTGACGGTGGGCGAAGCACGGGCGCTGGACGATGCCGCCGCCATGCTTGACCAACGGCGCCCGCCGACCCAGGCTCCGGTGCCTTCGCCCGAAGAGACGGGAACAAGCCCCAGCGAGGCGGCGGAATAAGGCGCGGCAAGATGCCTCAGTCGTAGCTCACTTTGCCGCGCCCGGCCTTGACGGCGCCGCGCAGCTTCTTGCCTTTCAGGCGTTGTTCCTTGCCGATCCGGTTGACGCGGCTCTTGGCGCGCTGTTCGGGCAGTTTGTGCGCATCCTCGATCAGCGCGGCCAGGCGTTCGCGCGCATCGGCGCGATTGGCCTCCTGCGTACGAAAGCGGCGCGCCGTCAACACCAGTTCCCCGCGCGAGGTCATGCGGCTGCCGGCAAGCACTTTCAGCCGGGCGAAGACCGGCGGTGAGAGACGCAGGGCGTAGACATCGAGGCGAACCTGCACCGCCGTCGCCATGTTAGTGACGGTAGCACACATTATCCGTTAACGGATGTAAGCTACGGTTTCCGCGATGTTACCTGCCTTTATCTATGCGCGCTTCTCGTCCCTTGAACAAGCGAAGGGGCATTCGCTCGAACGTCAGTTGGAGGACGGTCGCGCCCATATTGGCCGCAATGGCTGGGAATATCATGAAGACCGCGAACTGCGGGATGAAGGTCGTTCGGCATTCTCAGGTGAAAATCGCCAACCCGGTTCCGCGCTCTACGATTTTGAGCAGCAAACCTTAGCTGGAGCATTCAAGACTGGCGTCGTTCTCGTAGTCGAGAATATCGACCGTTTGACCCGTCAGGGATACGAACAGGCCTTCGACCTGTTGCGTCAGCTCACCCAGAACGGCGTCACGGTCGCCACCACGCAGGATAATCAGATTTATCCCGCTGGCGACCGTATCGACATGGCCAAGGTCATGATGGTCATCATCAAAGCCGAACTGGCACTGGATGAAAGCACCAAGAAGAGCAAACGCATCAAGGCTGTCTGGAAACACAAAGTCGATCAGGCAATTGCGGGCAACAGGCAGATTGTAACCCCCAGCATTCCCGCTTGGCTCACGATTGAAAACGAAGAGATCAAAGCGGCCAACAAGCGCGTCACCGTGCTGCGGGAAATCTATGATTGGTATTGCGCGGGCCACGGCCTGTCCGCCATCGTCAACAAGCTCAATAGCCGAAAAGAGGCGAACTGGACCGCTGTCAGGAAGGCGCAGGCAAGTGGCTGGAACACGACATACATCCATCGCCTCCTGACCAATCGATCCGTCTTGGGCGAGTTCCGCCCCTTCGCGCATAGCCGCACGCATCTGAAAGACGAATTGGCGGGAACGGTGATCCCTGATTATTTCCCTGCCGTTGTTACCGCTGAACAGTTCAACCGCGTCCAAGGCCTGCTCATTCAACGTCAGCGCACGGGCGGAAAGGCCCAGCACACCCAGAAAAACCTGTTCAGCGGAATTGCCCGCTGCTCAGAATGTCAGGGCGTCATGTATTACCAGAACGGGCAAAAGGTCGGTACGACAGTGCGCCGTTCGAATGGCAAGATCCATATCCATCGGACTGCTCGAAGCTATCTCAAGTGTAACAATGCCCGTCGCAATCACAATTGCTCGAACAAGACGGCGATCCGATATGAGGTTTTGGTCAACGCAATTCTCGATACGTTCCTGAGCGCCGTTGCCGACGACGAATTCTTCAAGGCCAAGCCCGCCATCAACCGACTGCGCGAGGAAATCGCCGAGCAAGAGCGGCAGAAGGCGTTGAAGGAAACGCAACTCAACACGGTGGTCGAAAATTTGGTGGAGGCGCATTCCAAAGCCCTCGCGCATAAGGCGGCGCAGCTTGAAACAGAGGTCGAAGAGCTTGATGCCGCGCTTTCCGAATTGCGCGACAAGCTGAAGGTAGAAGAAGGCGCCGCATCGCCAGAGCAGGTCGCTGAGGTCGTCAAGAATGCCCGTGCTGCCTTGGAAAGCGATGACCCCGAAATCAGCTATGCGGCACGGCTTAAGGTCCACCAGGTATTCCAAGGCCTGTTTTCCCGCATAACGTGTTTCCCTGACGGGGAAACTGCCGCGTTCGTGGACGGGTTGGCAGTTTGGTGCTTTGACAAGGAGGGCAATATGTCAGGCGGTCAGATGATTTGATCGTCCCAGACGAAGCCCAGACAAGGGTTCGCCGCTTGCCTTGCTGTCCATAACCCAGCTTGCGTCCCGTGCCCTTCAGACGCTCTGATAGGCGGCGCAGTCCCCATCGTCACTAGTAGTGAGTGTCGTGGTGCCGCCGTATGCCGTGATCGACACGGCGTTGGAATTCCTGTCGGACGCCGCGACCAGATGGAGGAATTCACCGTGCGGCAAAATCTACGGGACAATTCGGGCAACCTGCTGGGGTGGCGTCAACAGGTTGGACGGCGGATCAACGGCTACACGGCTGCGGGTTGGCCTGTAGGCTGGTATGATCCCGTAATGAACGCGACCCACAACATTCACGGGCATCGCGTTGGCACGGGCGATCTGCTTGCCTCACTTATAGTGAGCAGGCGGTAGGTCGCGCATCATGGCCCGAAATGAGGCCTAATCCTGTGCTACGTAACTCCCCGTGTCGAAATCCCGCATCAGCGCGGTTCCAACGGGAGCATCGATCCACGAAAGCCAACTGTCATCCTGATTGAGGACCGCGCCCAGCGCCACATAGGACAACTTCCGCGCCTCCATCTCTGCGTCGGTTGATGCTCCCTGCCGGCCCCTGATGCGCCAACCGCTGTCTGGATATGTGTCGCCTGCCTGCGTCATGTCAGGATCTTCACGATAGATGAACTCTACGGGCACTCCGCCTTCGAGCACGCAGTCGTCGACGAGGCACCTGTCCCAATATTCGCGGTAATCTGCTGGTGGGGGCGCTTTTTCGGGATTTTCCCATTCAATAGCGAGAACGTGGTGACGTCGAAATTCTATAACGTCCCCCAACGACAGCGGGGAAGTCGGCTCATCTGGCACATTCTCCAATATGCCACGAAGACGATCATCTTCGGCCTCACTGACCTTCACCCACATGCGCTCTGCCGCCCATTTTTCGGTCTGATGAGAATATTCAAACATCAGCTTAACGAGGTCGGCCTGTTTTATAGCGCCCAGCTGCTCACCGCTGGGAAGAAAAAACGTGTAAGGAGCTTCAGCCGCGATTGGGCGAGGATCAGCAATTTCGAAGTCAAATCTTTCAAGCGGCATATGGATTACCATTCACTTTTCCTGGCAGCGATAGCCAGTACACCAAATCTGCGCGGTAATCCTCGTCCTTCTCGTTCAACTTGGCGAACCCATCAGCCAGATCGACGTCGAAAAACACCTCAGCATAGCGACCATTCTCGACACCCTCGTCGAAAAATAGCTTCATTCGGACAACTTCATCAGCGATTGCCGCTGGATTGGATGCGATGCCAACGGCAAGGCATTCGATATTGTCTGTGAACTTTAGACTGGCTGGTGAACCTTCCCCAATTCTGTTCGCCGACAGCCCGTAATAATCAGCCAACAGCGCCACCAATCTGTCACTTTCAGGGCCGCTCGTGTGAATAGAGACTGCTCCCCAGAAACTGTGGAAGGCCTCGTCTCCTTCCCCAACAACCTGCTCATGCCATCCTACGACGGGGACAATCGCACCAAAACCCACGGGATCATACGGCGCTGCGTCAGCACGGAAGGCCAAGCGCCAGCTTGATGACAACTCGTCGTATTGCTTTTCGACGATCTCGAAAGTCATGTCGCACATCGGCGGCAGACCGTCTTCCTCATCGTCGAGATTACAGAAAACGTGAACCATCAAATTGCCACCAAGTTATGCGCGTCAGGCACTTTGACGGTTTTTTGCGGCACCGCGCAAGGGGCGCGAACTTTCAACGTGTTGCCACGCCCGTGCTCGACAGGGGCTTTCTGAACATGCCGAGGCCTTGTTGACAAGGGGCGAAGCCGCGCACTCCGCCCATCATCCCCAAACCGTCACGCACCCGTCTGCTTGGCCTTGCGCTGAACCTTGCGGTCGGCGCTTGCGGCCTTGGCCTGCGCGTCCAGTTCACCAGCCTGGACGGCCTGAATGATCGACGCGATAACCGTGGGCAATGCCGCGAGGTTTTCGACTTCCACGGCATTCATGCCCTTGGCCAGTTCCAGTGGCTTGCTGCCATAGCGGATCTGGAAGAACATTTTGCCAGCCGCATCCATGAACCAGCCCTTGCGGACATGACGCGGGGCATCGACGCGGACCTTCTCGCCCGCTTCGTTGGTGCGCTTCACGCGCTTGGTCGCGCTGAACGGCGTCCCGCCGATTTCGGCTTCCGCGAGCGCCTTCTGCTCGTTGAGGAAGCCGATCAGCTTGCCCCGCAGCACCAGCTCAGGCGTCAGGGTCACATTGCGGGTGGCAGCGGTCAGCTTGAGGGTCTTGAGGATCGACATTTTCCATTACTCCTTGGCCGTTGAGGTCAAGGTCAGTCGATGGCACGGTCGTTCTTCCTGTCGATCAGAATTAAGATCAAATATTTTACGACGATATCAATCGCTCGCGTTCGCGTTATTCGAATGCATTCGCCCTCCGAAGTGACAAAAATTCAAGAACAATATAAAAAACAGGAGTGTAGATATTGCTGCGCCAGATGCCCAAATATTATCATAACTTGATGATATTTTTTTAAATGCTAAGGCAGAGAAGAATATCGAAATTGCTATAATATATATCTGCCTTATTATCGTAAATTTCTGCATCACAAAAATCGATAGTATGCCAGCCATCCCTCCAATTATTATTGAGAAAAGGCCATGCACGCCCCACTTCGTTAATGCTGCCATCAAGATAATTGAAGCCAATATAACTGGCGCATAAAACAATGCATAAAGAGTTATTGAGCTTGTTGCCGCATCTTCTTTTTCAACATCCTTTCCACTTCTACTGAAGCCTACCATCTTACCATTTTTATCGTAGTATTTTCTCTTCATTTTTCCTCCAAATTGGCGTAAGAATATATCAAAATTATGAGATATTATTATTTCCTACCATTATTAGATGCTGCTTTTTCCTTGCCGAGATCAAACCCGTAATCGTAAGCCTCGATACCCGCCGGTATCGCATACGCTGGTATTCCTGGAGGATTGGAACCTGGCTTTAATGATTGCCATCCATCGATATACCCGCGTGTAAATTTGGCGTCATCGTTCATATATCATCGCTCCAAACCATTAGCTCCAAACCATTATATGTGCCCTTGACCAAACACAGCCGTCGCGGCTGATTAGGAACCGCACAAACCGAGCAGACGATAAACCGATTGCCTGTGGCAACCAAGCTGGCTGGCAATTGCACTTACTGCCATGCTCTGAGCAGCCATTTCTCGGACCCGCTCCGCATCAATCCCAGCCCTACGCCCCCTGTAGACGCCATTCGCCTTGGCCTTCGCGATCCCAGCGCGCTGCCGCTCCCTGCGGATGTCATTCTCAAATTCCGCCACCGCACCCAAGATCGCGAGGGTCAGTTTGCCCGTGCTGCTGCTCGTGTCGATGCTTTGGTGGACGCATTGGAACGCCACGCCTTTGCGGCTGAGTTCGTCCAGTAGCTGGAACAGGTCGGTCAGCGAGCGAGCGAAGCGGTCGAGCCTGCTGACCACGATGGTATCGCCGTCACGGACAAACTGCATCATTTCCACCAGCCCAGCGCGTGCCCTGCTGGTGCCGCTGGCCTGATCCTGAAAGATGCGTTCGCAGCCGTGGGCCGTGAGTTCGTCCATCTGGACATCGAGGCATTGGTCCGTTGTGCTGACGCGCGCATAGCCGACGATCATGTTTTGCTCCTGTCACTTTCGGGTCTGGAGCCTGACCATCTGATGTCATTTTTGGCGGAAATCGACCTGAATGTGACAGGCACTGCGCGGCATGCGACTGTCACGACAGGGACTACCTGAATGTGGCGCTCACTAGTAGTGAGCCGCCGAGGTCGCGGGATTTGGTCCTGCGGAACACACTGCTATGTCGTTATGGCCGAATTTCATCCCCAGCAGCATATCGAGGCATATCTGCGACCGCCTCTTCGAATGCTTGGCGGATTTCCGTCTGACTGAACCCACGATCCCACAATTCGGTCATCAGGTAGTTTATCGCCTGCGGCAGCAAAGGCAGGTGCGGCCACGGGTTCGTCTCATGGAGACGCTTGAGGGTCTTGCTCGCGTCATGGACCGCAGAAAGCCAAGCCGTGCTCCATGCGTCTTCCGCGCTTCTATCTTCTTCCTCGCTCATGATGCGAGCATCCCCGATTTGATCGCCAACAGCATTCGGCATCAGCACAGCATACATACCTGAATGCGGCGCTCACTTGTAGTGAGCCGCGTTCGCACTCCGCAGCCAGGTTGGCAATTTCAACTATCCCTGACCTCACCCAGCGCCAAGAACATTTGAATTGCTCGCCGAGGAAACAGCTTGGGCCAGAAAGAATATCGCTGCCCATCGCGTGTCACCAAGAAAGCACCCACTGGCTCTTTCGAGATTGCCGTTCGGTTCGTCACCAGAATGTGGTCGATATCGACGCGCGGAACGACAAAGGTCCGTCCCCATCGGCGATATGAAAACGTGGTATCCGAGAATGTTGCGCGGAACCTCATCGTGAACACAAGGATGGCCGATGGAACAATTGCCGCAAGCAGCAGCGCCCCTACCAGATCAGCTCTCGGCCCGAATTTGGCGATGTCATACGTCATTATGAAGCACGGTATGCCCGTGAGTAGCATCCAAAAGCCGACCAAAATTTTGTCTGGCCCAAACGCTTCAATCGGGGCGTGCTTCGGCATCATGCGACGCTGACGGCCTGTGTGCTGGTATCGATTGGGGCAGGAAATGCCTCGAAAGATACGCCAAAGGCGGCAAGTTCGGCTCCATATGAGGGAATTACCATCACGAGCACTGCCTCGCTGTCCCGCACCATGCGGCTCTTGGCATCCAGTAGCTGGGCATGAGCATCATGATACTGTTGCTCCGCCGCAGGATGGGGCGGGGTAAAGAGGCGTTTGAGGATATCGCGCGAAGGTTCAGAGCCCGCCACAACCTCGAAATGGCTGATAATGTTGCCTTCTCGGAATTCATCGACCTGAAGCGCCTGAACTCCGTGAACAATGGCATGCCATAGCTCGCCATTCACGCGGGATATCGCAAGGATAACCCGTTTTTCGGCAAGCGAAATTCCGGTGAGGAGCGCGTCATGGAAGCCGGGAACGCTGTTCATGACAGTAGCCTACAACAACGGCGAAATGACCGCCACATGATCGCGAATGAATTGCCCGACGTCTTGGTGGAACTGTTCAACAGCCGCAAAGCTCGGCAAGCTCGCTCTGCATCTGACAAACCAGCATCGCCTATCATTCCTCGCGATGGCTCGGAATGATCGTCTTTTGCTGGATTTGTCTGGTTCGGTTGATTTGGTTGGGATTGATGGTGATGGGCATTCCGTTGAGCCACACGATTTCCCCGACCCCTAGGTTCGCAAAAGGCATGGACTGGTTTCCCAGCCGCCATTCCTTCCTCCGCCTGCGCCGTTGCGCCGCGTGTGAGCTTCAGGCACCCTTATCGCAGGTGTCCAAAGAGCGTTCCCTGTCGGGGATAATCTTGGCGACATTCCGTGTCACCGCACTGTAGACAAACAAACCGCGTTGGGCGGACAAGAGCGCGTCAGGTTTTCCGACGCTGATTTCGTGGTGGGCCGTTTTACCACGCAGTTTGGGCTGGATTGATATCCCTTCGGCTTTCGCCTTTCCGGCCGGTGGCCGCATTGAACCTTTACAGTAGCTCGATGCGACGTGCCAGTTGACCGTGTTTCGTCAGGGCTGGCTGCTTTTCGATAGATTGATTGACTTGCTTAGACGTGGATAACCGCAGGCATTGGCTTAGACCCAGTATCTCGGATCGCACGCGTCTCGATAGCGTAACACCTGTATACACCCAGCGTCGCGGTCCAACTCCGCATCTTGGGCAGGGGGATTACTGGGTCGCATTGTCCTGTCCTGCCTGTGGCCATGGCCTCAGCCGCTTGCCAGAGCGTTGGGGTGCTGAGGGTTGAATGTGCGCTCTTGCCGCAATTCTATTTATGCCACCGGGCTTGGAAATTGGGGAAATGGGCAAGAATGACGATGGGCACCGTGTTCAGCACCACGATGCCCATCGTTGCCTGCGTAAGAGCGCAATGGGTCGGCAAGCCATTGCTGCCGATATTTAGTCCGCCTTGGCTGCGAACCGCGCAGGAGCGAGATACAGGCTCACTACTAGTGAATCGCCGCGTCTGCTTACAGCCGCTTGCCCAATCCAGCCCAGTCCAGCGCCACAGCATCTAGGCATTTCGCATAGCTGGGGAATATGCCTCGTGCCGCATTCTCCGCGATCATATGGCCGCGATGAAGGGCGCGGCTTGTCAGTATCTTGAGCCTGTCGCGGGCGTCGATCTGATCTTTGCCCGTTGGCGTGGCGGCAGGATCGAGCCATCGACTGTGGGTGTAGCTCAAATTTGCCAAAGCGCCGATCTGCCATAGTGTCGATGATGGGGACTGTGCCTTCGCCAGCACGGTAGCCAGATATTGGCCAACGCTGCGTTGATGAAGCTTTGCCTGAACAAGCCGGTATTCGGCCGTCCGCCCCACGAGTTGCCGCTTATGCTCGCGCTCTTCCTGCGCGATGCCGCCCAACATGGCCGCGATCTGCTTCATGATCTGCGCCTTGGGCACGCCCACGGGAATGGCGGCGACAATCGCGGTGGGCTGACCTTGATCCAGCCATTCCTCCGTCAAGTAGTCCCTGACGCTGCTTCGCATCCGCATCAGTTGGTCGTCATCATCATCGTAGCTGAGAACGCCCAAGCGAACGAGTTCAGGCTTTTGGCCCTCGTAGCCGAAATGCTGAAATCCTACGCCGCGCCACCATTCCGCGAAGCGGATGGACGATACGTCGCCAAGGTCATCATACACCGTCAGGGCTGTTTCAAAATCGGCGGGCAACGCCGCTGACCGTGACAGTTCGCCAGACCTGTATCGTCGCGCAAGCTCATAGCTTGGGCTGATCCTGAGAAATCCGAACCAGAGGCGGAACCATTCAAGGTCATCCCGCCGCGCTGATTGGCCGACTTCGTTTGCGGAGGATGGCTGCGTCATGCCCATAGGTTATCCTGATTATGAATATGTAATCAAGATAATCAAGCATGAGGACAACCCTGGCGTATCAAGGGATCGCGACGCAGCGCTGCCAGTCAGCAATGCGCTCGTTCTTTGACATTGTCAGATGCCCAATAATTCAAGCGCGCAAACCGCGCTCTTGGAAACCACCACCTGTGCGCGCAAGCGGAACGCATAAAGTGGTTCTTTCACCCGCTATATGAAAGTCAGTACAAATGAGCATTAATAAACCTACAATTACCACTTCGAGCAATGATACCGATCAAACCGGATCACGTGAAGAAACGTTAATCAACGAAGCAGATGACAGAATACATATCGTTTGCCGCAACTCAAGTGACGAATTGCCAACTGATCCTAACGTTACCATCGAATATGACAACAATCAGTATATGATTGACTGCCTCATTGATGAAAAGCACTCGCAGTTTGGACCAAACAAGCAATATGAAGACCTGCTGAAAATCGTTCTCGATTTCCGCGGAAAAGTCCTGACTATGAGCCAAAGGACTCAAGCAACGCACGCCTTGTTTGGCCGTCGCGCAGTTTATCAGGAGCTGGCCCATGCCTTCGCTATCGCGCGCACTTTGCTCATGCGATCCAACAGGCACCATGTCAAAGCGCTGTTGGAAGAGTGTCAGATGACCACGCAAGCTGAGAGGTTTATCAAGAAGAAGGGCACGAACAATTGGGCTTATATCTGCGGCTTGCTTTATGGGTCGTGGGAAGAGCAGTCAGCTGGCGACAGCACGTTTCTGGTTTTCAAGCGTGATCGCTCAGCGGAAAAATACGGTAACGTGATGCGTTATCTATACGAGCACAACGTGAGCGCCCAAGCTGCCGCTATGTTCATCGAAACCTTTAGCGACCCTGTGTTTGGTAAGGCCCTACTTGGGATCGAAAAGGCGGATCGTGCCGCCCATCCAGCGAAGAGCAAAGGAAAGGGTATCAAGCAGGTGCTCAAGCACCGTGAGCTTTTCATCAAGCTGGGTGAAAGTCGCAACAACGACGACGTGTTCTATATGACAAAGCCAGAGGAACTGCCTGACAGTGTGGAATATGGCACTGCTACGTTCAAGGTCGTTGGAAGCAAACTGATGATCGTTGGCTTTGATGCTTGGGAGGAAGCTGACTACGAGAAGTTTATCATTACCAAGGGTCGTGCGATCAAAAAGGAGGAAGACAGGATCAGGGCAGCAGCCACGGCAAACAAGAATACTGTGGCAGCCGGTGCCGGCGCCGCTAAGGCTGCTGAGGAGGAATCTGCCGACACTTAAATCTATGCGCTGTCTGTTACTGCGTTAGTGTGACAGATCATTTAGCCCATGGAGGCGCATATGCGTTCCAGCGATGGCCTATAAACGTCCTCACGGTTCGCCGTGGGGGCGTTTATCACTCACTACTAGTGAGCTAATTCAACAAATTATCTACATAGTAAATGGGCATCTGACATGTCAGTCCCGCCAGCGCGGCACCTGATATTCATCGACATCGCGAACTGTCAGCGTATGTGGGTATAATGGAGGTCTGACCTCCGCACAGCTACCCGCATCTTGCTGGCATTCCGCATTTCATCCCTTTTGAAGCGTCCCCGCATAGGAAATGCGGCGAGCGCGTTCGGCATCCTTGCGCCGTTTCTGCGCGTCCTTGACATTCTTCAATGCTAATTTGGCGGTATCGACCTGCCGCCTTTTCGCCGCCACCACGGACTGCTCAGGCGTCAATGGCTTGTTGGGTTTGCGTGGTTTTCGCGGCTTGGTCGTGGCGAACTCGTAAAATCTCATGCCGTATTTATTCCGCCGTTCACGGCACGTTGGTCCTCACGCTGAAAGTTGGCAGCAACGCCAATCCTGCGTATTCTAGGGCCATGGCCCGCATTCCAGTGACCCGTTCTATCAGTATCGACGAAGGCGAACTTCAGGAGAGTTCCACGCGTTCGTCTGGGCCAGGCGGCCAGCACGTTAACACCACGGATAGTGCGGTCATTCTCCGCTTCGATGTGGCAAATTCGCCGTCGCTGCCTGATGCTGTTAAGCTGCGTCTGAGCAAGATTGCTGGATCGCGAATGACGTCAGACGGCGTGCTGATTTTGCGAAGCGAGGGCTCACGTAGCCAACTCGTAAATCGTCAAGACGTCCGCGAACGGCTCATAGCGATGATCGTTGAAGCGACGTTCGTGCCCCGTGCCCGCAAAGCCACAAAGCCCACCAAAGGATCGCAAAAGCGCAGGGTCGAGGCAAAGCTGCGTCGCTCAGATGTTAAGTCTGGACGTGGCAAGTGGAGAGAATAAAATTACTATAAATCAATAATATAAAAATAATGCTACTATCACAAGCATGGCCACTTTGTTGACATTTTGCCCACCGGGGCCTGTCGAAGCGATGAAGCTTTCACTCGCCAGTGCCTGAGCGCGGCTGACGATGTCCTCAATCGCAGTCATTCATCCGCGAAGCCAAGAGCGGCGAAGTCCGCCGGGAGGGGGCTTGCCGCCGCGATCGGCGCCTTCTCTCCCCGCGGGACGACCAGACCGGCGGCATGAAGCATCGTGCGCGCCGCTCCCTTGCCCGTGCCGTAGACCGGATCGCCCAGCAATGGCGCGCCGAGCCCGGAGGCCGCATGAACGCGGATCTGGTGCGTCCGGCCGGTTTCGGGCCGGAACTCCACCAGCGTCAGGCCGTTGCGGCCATCCAGCTTGCGCCAATGCGTGACCGCGGGCTTTCCCTTGCGCGCGGGGATCATGCGCCAACCGTCCTTGGCGGTGCTGACTTTCGACAGCGAGAGCGCAATCGTCCCCTCGGCCTCGGCCAGATCGCCCATGACGATACCCAGATAGCGCTTCTCCACCAGCCTCTCCTCGAAAGCGGCGGCGAAGCGTTTGAGCGCCTTGGGATTGCGCGCCAAGAGCAGGCAGCCGGACGTGTCCCGGTCCAGCCGATGGACCGGCGCGGGGGCGCGCTGAAAGCCCAGCTTCAGATCGTCGAGATAGTCGTCCAGGCTTGCCCCGCCTGCGCGGGGCCTATCGAGGGGGAGGCCAGCGGGCTTGTCTATCACGAGCGCCTCGGCGTCCTCAAAGAGGATTTCCAACTGCATTACATTCACTTTCATCATTTCCGAGCCGGAGCCGGGCTATGCCTGCGGCCGTTATGCCACGGCCCGCGCGATCCGGTGGCAGGCTTCCTCTAACGTGGCCTGATCGGCCGCGAAGCTGATGCGAAAGCCGTCGTGGCCGCAGAAGGCGGAGGCCGGCACGATCGCGACACCGTGCTCCAGCAGATGCAGTGCCAGCGCGCTGTCATCGCCGAAGCGCTCCATCAGCGGGGCTGCGTCCACCATGCAATAGAAGGCGCCGTCCGGCGTGGGTGTCGAGAGGCCGGGTATCGCGTTGATTGCCGCCACAACGAGATCGCGGCGCGCCCGGAAGCGCTCGCACCAATCGGCCAGGAAATCCTGCGGCCCTTCGAAGGCGGCGACGGCGGCCGCCTGACTGATGGAGCAGGGGTTGCCCGAGGAATGCGACTGCAACCGCTCCATTGCCTGGATCAGCCACTCCGGCCCGGTCGCCACGCCGATCCTGAAGCCGGTCATCGCGTGGCTCTTGGACACGCCGGAAACGGTGAGGATGCGGTCGGCAAGATCGGGGCACAGGCGACCCAGCGTGGCATGAGGCGCGTCGGTATAATTGATCGGCGCGTAAATATCGTCCGAAAGCACCATCACGCGCGGATGATGGCGCAGCATCTCGCCGATGCTCAGCAGCATCTCCGCCGGATAGCAGGCGCCGGTGGGATTGCCCGGGCTGTTCAGCATCAGCCAAAGCGTGTTCGGGCCGATTTGCGCCTCAAGATCGGCGGCGGTGAACCGGTAATTGTCTTTCGCATGCGTATGCAGCGGCACGACCTTGCCGCCGGCGAAATGAATGATCTCTGGATAGCTTACCCACCAGGGAGCCGGAACGATCACTTCGTCACCGGGGCTGAGCGTGGCCATCATGGCGTGAAAGATCGCCTGCTTGCCACCGGCGCTGACGGTGACTTGCGAGGCGGGCGCTTCGATCCCCAGATCGCGGGCGAAGTGAAGTGCGGCGGCCCGCTTCAGCCGGGACGTGCCCCCGACCGGAGTGTATTTCGTCTGACCGGCATCCAGCGCGGCCTTGGTCGCCGCGATGACGTGAGGCGGCGTCGCGAAGTCGGGTTCGCCCACCGAAAGCGAGATCACGTCGCGCCCTTCCTCGCGAAGCTGAGTGGCGCGATCGGTCATCGCTGTCGTCTGCGACGGGGCGATGCGAGCAAGGGCGGGGGAAATATGCATCAGGTCAGCAACTGCGCGGGCATGAGTCCGCGAAGGGCATTGCCGATCAGGAAGCCGTCGGCAAGATCTTCCAGCATCAATTCCGCTTCCACCGCCCGTCCTTGCTCGATCAGGGAGCGGCGCAGCACGCCGGGCAGCAAGCCCAGGGGCGTGGGCGGGGTCAGCAACCGGCCGTCGCGCTCGACGAAAAGATTGGTGAAGGCGCCTTCCGTGACCAGTCCATCATCGCGCAGGAATAGCGCCTCGTGTGCGCCGGCGTCCTTCGCTACGGCAAGGGCGGCCTCGTAAAGACCGCGATCGCTGGTCTTGTGGGCGAGCCGCCAATCGCCGGGATCGAGCGGCATGCGCAGCACCGCGACAATCGCCGGTTCGGGCAGGCGTTCCGGCATCTCGGCCAGTTCGAGGGCATAAGCGCCGCTGCGCCCCAGGACGAGACGCAGGCGGGCGGGATTATCGGCATCGAAGCAGAGCGCCTGGATCGCGTTGCGCACGGCGTGACGGTCAAAACCGAAGCTCAGCGCGGCGGCGCTTGCCCGGATACGTTCCAGGTGGAGTTCCAGCAGCACAATGCCGTCTTCAGGCGTGAAGCGCATGGTTTCGATCAGGTCGAAACTGGCGGGCGAGATCGCCTCTCCCGGCGCTTGCACTTGCGACTCTCGCACGAAACCCCCTTTGACCAGGCACTCCCGCCATTCGGGAAGTGCTTGTGAATCCGCGACGATTGCCGATCCCACCCCCAGGACGGCGCGTCCGCCAGCATTTTCACCACCCCCGTTCCGGTCAGGACACAGGCGCAACGTGCGGATTGCCACATTAAATGCAGCATCGCCAGAGGGTTCGATATACCCGATCGATCCGCAATACATGCCGCGAAGCCAGGGCTCGACCTGCGCGATCAGTTCCATGGCCCGGATCTTCGGCGCGCCGGTGATCGATCCGCAAGGAAAGAGCGCGCGCAGCAGGTCCACCGCATGCTTGCCGGGCGCAAGAGTGGCCAGCACCGTGGAGACCATCTGGTGAACCGTGGGATAGCTTTCGATGCTGAAAGCCTCCGCGACCTCCACAGACCCCGGTTCGGCGATGCGCGAGAGGTCATTGCGCATCAGGTCCAGGATCATCAGGTTTTCCGCCCGGTCTTTCGCGCTGGCGTGCAAGTCTTCGCGCAGGCGGACATCGTCGATGGGATCGCGACCGCGCGGGCGCGTGCCCTTCATCGGCTTTGCCCGCACCGAGCGGCCCCGCAACGAGAAGAATAACTCGGGAGAAAAGCTGAGATGCCATTGCGCCCCGTCATGAAGCACACCGCCATAACCGGCCGCCGCGCTGGGCCGGATCGCCTGGTAAAGCGCCAGGGGATCGCCGCGCCAATGCCCTTCGAGAGGGAAGGTCAGGTTGGCCTGATAGATGTCCCCCGCTTCGATCGCGGCGCGCAGGGCGGTGAAAGCGCGGGTATAGTCGCCAATGCCGACTTGCGGTTGGAGCGGCCCGATTGCCGGAGGGAGGGCGCCGGTTCGCATGGCCAGCCATTGCGGCATCTCCCACGCGGCGATCCGCTCGCACTCGCGAAAGGCGCCGAACCACACGAGGAACCCGGCCGCACCCTCCCGCTTTGACAGCAGCGGCGCCAGGCGCGGCTCCAATGCGAGCCCGGCCTCATAGGCGATATAGCCGGCAAGATGATAACCCTCGCGCGAAAGCGCCTTGATCCGATCAAGCGCCGGCACGACCTCGGCGCCGCGCGAAGCCGCCACGATCTCGGCAGGCCGGCGGTAAAGCCTGGCGTCGGCAGCGCCGTTCGCACGGGCATCATCAAGGAGAATGAAGGGCTCTGGCATCCGGTGCATTCGCGTTCGGACAGGCTCTAGCGACGCAATCGCCCGCTGGCCACCTCTGCAACGCGCGCAGCGTGGCAAATCCTGGGCGCCTTAGAGCGCTTCTCGACCGATGTGGGTCACCGTGACGGAGCCCAATTTGGTTCGGCGCAAGGAGAGATGGCGAGGGAATATGTCGATATTTCGAACCATCCCGACGAGGCGCCTCCCCAGTGGATTTCCTGACGCAATCACGGCGATCCACATTGGTCGAGAAGTGCGCTAAATCGGTATCTCCAGCCTGGCCCGCAGGCCCGTTACCTCGCCGGTCGCGGACAGCCGGTTGGTTAGCCTGAGCGCGCCGCCGTGCTGATCGGCGATGGCCCGCGCCAGCGCAAGGCCCAGCCCCGCGCCGCCCGTCGCCGAATTGCGCGAAGGATCGCCGCGGGTGAAGGGGTTCATCATATCCTCGATGGCGTGCTCGGGAATGCCGGGGCCGTCGTCATCGATCAGCACCACCGCGCGCCGTCCCTCGCGCATCAATGAAACCCGGGCGTTCTGCCCATAGCGCAAGGCATTGCCGATAAGATTGCGCAGCGCTCGCCGCAGCCAGGTGGACCGGGCCTCCAGCACGATGCGCATCGTGTCGCCCAACTCCACAGGCTCGCCCATATCCTCGTATTCCTCGACCACCGAGGCGACGAGGGCGGACAGTTCGGTGCGTTCGCGCGGGTCGCTGGGCCGACCGACGCGGGCCAGCGAGAGAATATCGTCAAGCGTGCGCACGATATCCTCGATGGTTCCCGCCATGCGCGCGCGCTCTGTTTCGTCCTGCACTGATTCAATGCGCATGCGCAGCGCCGCCAGCGGCGTCTTGAGGTCGTGGCCAAGAGCGCCCAGCATCACGTCCTTTTCATCAAGCATGGCAGCGATGCGCGCTTCCATGGCGTTGTGCGCCACGATCAAGCGCCGCATGTCGTCCGGGCCGGAAGGCGCCAATTGCCCCTCGGCGTCCCGTGTCTTGGCGAAATGTTCGAGCCGGCGAGTGAGAGCGGCCAGCGGACGGGTGATCCGGCGGAGGATAAGTCCGACCGCGCCCACCAGCACAATGTAAATCAGCAGCGTTTGCAGGACCAGCGGAAGCAGCAGCATGTTCAGCGTCCGGGGCGACCGCACCCGCGCGATCAGCCAGCCCGCCTGGTTCACAGGACGCACCCCGACCACCAGCAGATGGCTGCTCATCAGATCATCGGCCTCGTAGGCATTCATGTGAAGCATGGCGACTTTTTGCGCCGCACTTTTGCGGGCGATCGGATCGCTGCCGACCGAACGATGGACGATCACGATTTCCGATTGCGGGAAATTCTGCTCGGCGAGAATATTTCTGAGGCGAACTTCCGCGCGGGAGTCCCTCGGTTCGCCTGAGAACGCGGGCGAACGAGTGCCGAATTCCAGGGGAAAGGCACGCAGAGGCGTGCCCCCGAACGGTCGCCGGAAGGGGCGCGGCGCGAAAGTGCCCGGCCCGCGCGGATCGGCGATGAGGCGGAACGCGGCGATGTTGACCATGCCGGTCTCGAACGCTTCCCGCTGAGCCCGGTAAACGAGGTACGAGCCCAGACCCTGGACGAGCAGCAGGGCCGCCGCCATCGCCAGCAGCATTTGGCCCATCAGACTGCGAGGCTGCGGGATTTTCATTGCGGGCTAAGCGGCACTCGCTTCACGTCTGCGGCCAGCATGTATCCACCGCCCCAGACCGTCTGGATCAGTTGCGGGTTGCGGCTGTCCACCTCGATCTTGCGGCGCAGGCGGCTGACCTGATTATCGACGGCGCGATCGAACAGATGCGCTTCGCGGCCCTGCACCATGTCCAGCAACCGGTCGCGGTTGAGAACCTGACGCGGATGTTCAAGAAAGGCGAGCAGCAGGCGGAACTCTACCGAGGATATGGCCACCATCGCGCCCTCCGGATCAGTCAGACGGCGTTTGAGAGGATCGAGTTGCCAACCCTCGAACAGAAAGGCTTCGTTTTCGGCTGCGGCTGCAGGGTTGCGTGAGGCACGGCGCAATACGCTGCGGATGCGGGCGACCAGTTCGCGCGGATCGAATGGCTTGACCACGTAATCGTCCGCGCCGATTTCCAGTCCGACGACGCGATCAGTGGCTTCGCCGCGCGCGGTCAGGAAGATCACCGGTGTATCGCGCGCTTCGATGAGGTGGCGGCATAGCGAAAGCCCGTCCTCGCCCGGCATCATGATATCAAGCAGCACGAGATCGAAGTTGTCCTCCCGCAACCGGCCCCGCGCTTCGGTGGCATTGGCCGACTGGACGATGTCAAACCCCTGGCGCGAAAGATATTCGCCCAGGGGTTCGCGCAGTGCTGGTTCGTCATCGACAAGAAGCAGTTTTACGGGTGCGATTTCGTTCATCCGTCCGTCTTTCACGCCTCTCATTCACTCCGGCCGGCCGGTCGGGCTGCGGTTTGTGGATTTCTGGCAGGCGGTTCTGCAGCGTTCAGTTTCCGTCAGGCTCTCCGGTTTTCCAGCGCGACATCATCTTCTGGCGCGCGGCCTGCCGTTCCTCCTTGGTGACCTGACCGTCGTGATTGGCGTCTATCATGTCGAAGTGCTTCATCGCGGCCGCGGTAAATTCGGCTTGGGTGATGACGCCGTCATGATTGGCGTCCGCCATCTTCTCCATCATCATTGCCATGCGATGGCCGCCGCCATGCATGCCGCGCATGCCGTGACCTTTCGCGCCGGGACCGCGCGGTCCCTCTGCGTCCGCGTCCGGCCCTCGGTCAGCCAGGAACTCGGACTTGGAAATCGAACCGTCGTGATTGGTGTCGAGCTTGTCGAACATGTGGCTGCGCATTTCCGCACGGTGCGCTTCGCGATCAGTCTGATCGAGCTTGCCGTCCTTGTTCACATCAAGCCTGGCGAACATCTCCTCCGCCTTCTTCTGCGCTTCCGCGCGAGTCAGCACGCCGTCGCCATCAGGATCCATCATGGATTTGTCGGACATCTCATGCTGGGCATAGGCCGCGCTGCCCATCGAAAGCATGGCGGCTGACAAGCCGAGCGCCAGTTTTTTCATTGCCGTTTTCATCTTGGGTTTCGCTCCGGAAAAGAAGAGAGCCGCGGGACGGGAAGAGAGGGGCGACGTTGCCCCGCGGCCCTCCGCGCTTCTTCTATGGCATCCTTGTCGCTGAGATATGCCATAAGGCCGTTTTATTGTCGTCAATTGTCGCGGTTCCGCCCGTCATGCCGGTCGAAAGCGGCGATCAACGCGGCCGGGTCTGCGTGCCTTCCCCTGCCGTAATGAACAAGCCGGTGGTCGCCCCGGCAATGTCCGCAGTGTGCCATGCGCCGGGCGGATTTATCACATACTGCCCCGGACCGATCGATTCCGCCCGAAATGCGCCATCCGGCAGTTCCTGAATAAGCGTCATCTCGCCTGAAAGGCACACCACGACTTCATCGCCCATCGGATGCATTTCCCAGCAGTCCCAGTCGCCGGTGAATTCATGCAGGGTCACCAACCTGCCTTCCCGACCGTCGTCCGCGGCGCGCGATGCATAAGCCGCGTACCACTCCACCCCCGTAAAGGCGGGCTGCGCTTCGGCCCGAGCGCCCAGCCCCAGGTGGATCGGATGCGTCCGCAGATCACGTACCAAGCCAGGCATCAGGCCGGCCTGCAGAACGCGTTGAGCTTGTTGCCGTCAGGATCGCGGAAATAAGCGGCATAGAACCCCTCTCCCCGTGGACCTGGCGTGCCTTCGCAAGTGCCGCCGTTGGCAAGCGCGATCTCGTAAAGTCGCTGCACCTGGTCTTCATCCCGTGCTTCCAGTGCGACCATCACGCCGTTGCCGACCGATGCAGGCTTGCCATCGAAAGGTTGCGTCAGGCCAATGCCGGCGCCCCCGCCCGGCGCCCCCCAGGCGATGAACTTCTCATTTTCCATCATGCGGTCGACGCCAAGTTCGCGGCAGATCGCGTCGTAAAATTTCGCACCGCGCGCCCGGTCGTTAGTGCCTAGCGTGACATAGCCGATCATCGTGCTTCTCCCTCGCGAGTCGCTGTGGAAGATCAGAACATTATGGGAACAAATCCAACATTACAATTCCCAATTACAACGGCGCGCACTGCGCCTTCAGCCATGCCTTGGCGCCGCCGTCCAACTGCGGGCCGATCACGTCGAGCACGTGGGCATGGTAAGCGTTCCACCAACCGATTTCCACATCGTTCAGGATGGCGCGGTCGACCAGTTTTCGCTCGATCGGCACATGCGTCAACGTCTCAAAGCCGTAATACTCGCCTTCCGCCCCTTCGATGGTACGCGGTTCCACCAGCACCAGGTTTTCGATGCGGATGCCGTATTCGCCGGTCTTGTAATAGCCTGGTTCATTGGAAAGGAACATACCCGGCATGAGCTCCTGGTCCGTCCCTCCCTGTGCGCCTGCCGACTTGGCGATGCGCTGCGGGCCTTCGTGGACCGAAAGAAAACTGCCCACGCCGTGCCCGGTTCCGTGAGCATAGTCGAGTCCGGCCTGCCACAGCGCCTGACGAGCCAGCACGTCAAGCTGGCTGCCGGCAGTGCCTTTAGGGAAAACGGCCATGGCAAGGGCGATATGGCCTTTCAGCACGCGGGTGAAGCGGTCCCTGATCTCGGCGGCGGGCTCGCCCGGCCCGATCCACACGGTGCGCGTGATGTCCGTCGTGCCGCTGGGGTACTGCCCGCCGGAATCGATCAGGTAGACCATGCCGGGTTCGAGCGTGCGGTTGGTCTCCTCCGCAACACGGTAATGCACGACGGCCCCATTAGGCCCCGCGCCGGAGATCGTATCGAAGGAAAGGTCGCGCAGATCGCTGCCGGCCTTGCGGAAAGCCTCCAGTTGGGCGGCGGCTGAAAGCTCAGTCACCCCGCCTTTGGGCGCCTCCACCGAAAGCCAGTGGAGGAAGCGCGAGACAGCGCCGCCGTCACGCTTTTGCGCATCGCGGTGGCCCTGTTGCTCCACCGGGTTCTTGATGGCCTTGGGCAGCACAGTGGGATCGCGTTCCTCGATCACGGTCGCACCGCAGCCGCGCAGCACGGTGAAAATCGCGCCGACCGCACGTTCGGGATCGACTGAGACGCGTTTTCCGGCCAGCTCTTCCAGCCCCGGCACGAAGCGGTCACGAGGTTGGATATTCACGGAATTGCCCAGGTGCTGACGCAATTGGGGCGTCACTTTCTCTTCGGCGACGAACAAGTCCGCAGTGCCGTCGGCCCGCGCGATCACATAGGACAGCGCGACGGGGGTGCGCTCCACGTCCGTACCCCGGATATTGAGCAGCCACGCGATTGAATCGAGCGCGGTAATCACCACGGCATCAAGGCTCTTGCCGGCCAGCCATTCGGAAACGGCTGCGCGCTTGGCCTCGCTGCTCTCGCCCGCCAGCTCGTCGGGGTGAACCAGCGCGGGAGCGGCGGAGGGGGCGGGGCGGTCCTGCCAGACCGCGTCGACGGGATTGCTGTCCACTGCCACCAGCTTGCCGCCCTTGCCGGCCAGAGCCCTGTCGACCGTTTCGGCCCACTTCACGCCATGAAGCCAGGCATCATAGCCGATGACGGCACCATCGGGCGCATGAGCTTCCAGCCATTTGGCCACGCTCGTTTGCGGAATGCTTTCATAGGCATAGAGCCGTCCGTCCACCTGGTCGCGGACCTGCAGCGTATAGCGCCCGTCCACGAAGATCGCGGCCGCCGGCTGCGGCGCCGGGTCAGTCAGCACCACGGCAGTGCCCGCCGATCCGCCAAAGCCGGTCAGCCAGGCCAGGCGCTGGGCATAGCCGCCCACATACTCGCTCATATGTTCGTCGGAAATCGGGATCACGAAGCCGTCAAGACCCCGCGCTTTCAATTCCTTGCGCAGGGCATCCAGGCGCTCTGCGCCCAGAGCTTCTCGGGGGGTATTCATCAGCATGTTAGGGTATCCGGCTTGCGAGGGTCATCCTCTCAACATAGATGCAGGCCATGGCAGATTCCACCCAGACCGTCGCGCCGGAGCTTTCTGGCCCCCCGCAAGCATCGAAGAAGCCGCATCGCTTCACGCATCACGGCATCACCGTGGAAGACGATTACGCATGGCTTCGCGATCCGGGCTATCCGGAAGTTACCGACAAGGAGGTGCTCACTCACCTGGAACAGGAGAACCGCTGGTTCGAAACGCGGATGAAGCCGCATCGGCAGCGGATCGACGATCTGTTCGCCGAAATGCGCGGTCGCATCAAGGAGGCTGACAAGTCCGTGCCGCAAAAGGACGGCGACTGGCTTTACTGGATCGAGTTCGAGGAAGGCGCAGAATACAAGAAATGGTGGCGCCGACCGGCCGCCGCTCCGAACGACGGCTCCGCTGACCAATTGATCCTCGACGAAGTGTCGCTGGCGGACGGCAAGGACTATTTCCGCCTTGGCGCCATGTCCGTCAGCAATGACGGCAAGTTGCTGGCTTACGCCGTGGATGACAATGGATCGGAGCGCTTCACCGCCCGGATCAAGAAGCTGGAAACCGGCGAGCTGCTGCCGGACGAGATTCCAGGCACGCTTTCAAGCTTGGTGTGGGTCGCGGGGGACAGAGGACTCGTCTATTCGCTCGCGAACGAGCAGTGGCGGACGGACAATGCCCGGCTGCACTGGCTGGGCGATCCGCTGGAAAAGGACGTTGAGCTTTATCACGAGGATGATGACGGCTTCCGCGTCGGTTCCTCGCTCTCGTCGAACGAGAAGTGGCTGATTATCGGCGCCAGCGACCATGAGACGAGCGAGGCCCGGCTGATCCGGGCCGACGATCCGCTGGGCCCGCAGATTCTCGTCAAGCCGCGCGTCAAGGGCGTGGAATACGATGTCGACGAGCGCGACGGTGTGCTCTACATTCACGCTAACGACACTCACGAGAATTTCCGTCTCGCCACCGCGCCGCTGGACCGGCCGGGCGAATGGACCACGCTGATCGCAGGTTCGGATGAGTTCTACCTGACCGGCCTTGACCTCTTCCGGGATTTCTACGTCATCGAAGGACGGGTGCGCGGCCTGGACCGGATCGAGGTGCGCTATTACGACGATCCCGCCCGCGTCGAGCCGATCGTTTTTCCGGAAGCGAGCTATTCCGCCGGCCTTTCCAATAATCCCGAGTGGCATATGGAAAAGCTGCGGCTTTCCTACGAATCGATGGTCATGCCTGCCTCCGTGCAGGATTATGACGTGGCCGCCCGCACTCTCGAAACGCTGAAGGTGCAGGAGATCCCCTCCGGTTATGATGCTTCCCTCTACACTACTGAGCGGCTGGAGGTCAGCGCGCGTGACGGCACCGCGATTCCGGTTTCCATCGTTTACCGCCGCGACCGCAGGGGGCCAGGCCCCTTGTACCTCTACGGTTACGGGGCTTACGGCATCGCGATCGATCCGGGATTTTCCACTGCGAGCCTCAGCCTGGTCGATCGCGGTTTCGCTTATGCCATTGCGCATATCCGCGGCGGCGACGACTTGGGCCGCGCGTGGTACAAGGCGGGCAAGCTGGAGCGGCGGGCCAACACCTTCAACGATTTCGTCGATGTCGCGAAGGGCCTGATCGAACGTGGTTACACGTTAGCCGGGCGCATCGCCATCGCCGGCGGATCGGCTGGCGGCGAGCTGATGGGGGCGGTCATCAATTCCGACCCCAGCCTGTGGGGCGCGGTGGTTGCGCACGTGCCTTTCGTGGACGTGCTGTGCACCATGCTGGACGAGAGTCTGCCTCTTACCCCCGGCGAGTGGCCCGAATGGGGTAACCCGATCGAGGACAAGGCCGCATTCGAGCTGATCCGCAGCTATTCGCCGTACGATCAGGTGAAGGCGCAGGCATATCCACCGCTGATGGTCACCGCCGGGCTGAACGATCCGCGCGTGACGTACTGGGAACCGGCCAAATGGGTGGCCAGGCTGCGCGAATTGAAGACTGACGAGAACGAACTGATCTTCAAGATCAACATGGGCGCCGGCCACGGCGGCAAGTCTGGCCGTTTCGAAAGTCTGAAGGAAACGGCGGAGGAGTTCGCCTTCATCCTTTGGCAACTGGGGGTAGAAGGTTAGGCCGTCGCGCATTTAGAGCGCGTTGCGCGAAATTCAGAATCACGTCCGTTCGTGTCAAGCGAAGTCGATACACGAACGGAGTCTGGCGCAAATTAAATGCACGATGCTCTAATTGCCCTGCATCCTTCAGTCTCAAGCGAAGTTCCAAGCCGGCATCTGCTGGCTGGAGCAATGGAACGAACCGCCGCCTGCCAGCACGGCGTTGGCGCGGATGCCCAGTGTCTCGCGGTCAGGAAAGAGTTCGGCGATAGCGGCAACACCGTCCGCGTCATGAAGTGTGCCGTAAGTCGGGACCACCACCAGCCGCGACGTCACTGCGAAGTTCATGTAACTTGCCGGCTCGATCCGGCCATTGGTCTCCACCCGGCCCGGTGAAGGCACTTGGCGCACGACGACGCCTGCCGCTTCGGCGCGGGCTTTGGCGTTGGCGTAGATGGCTGCGTTGGGATCATCCGCCCCCGTCGCACGCGGCACGGCCATCACATTGGGGGCGACAAAACGGGCGAGGTTGTCCACATGGCCATCGGTGTGATCGTTGATAAGGCCGTCGCCCAGCCATAGCACACGGCCATAGCCCAGGTCGCGCCGCAGCCGCATTTCCAGATCGACGCGGGTGAGGTGCGGATTGCGGTTGGGATTGAGCAGACATTGTTCAGTTGTGGCGACCAGGCCCGTTCCGTCGCCGTCAAGCGCGCCGCCTTCCAATATCCAGTCCGCCGTTTCCACCGTCAGTCCCGCGTCCCGGGCCAATTCGGCGCCAATCTCGTGGTCACCGTCCATCAGGTACTTGCCGCCCCAGCCGTTGAAGCCGAAGCGCATGGCTTTGCGATGACCGGCCTCGTCCATCACAACCAGTGGTCCGGTATCGCGCAGCCAGACATCGCCATAGCGCCGCGTCTCCAGCCTGACTTTGGCCGAGACCAGCGCTGCCGCCCGCGCACGATTGGCCTCGTCGCGCACCAGCAGGCGCACTTCCTGCCCAGTCTCCGCAACGGCGCTGGCAAACCGCGCGATCTCCACTTGCGCGGCTTCCAGGAAGCCCGGCCATTCGGCGGGATCGTGCGGAAAGCCGATCCAGATCCAGTCCTGCGGGTGCCATTCCGGAGGCAATGCGTATGTTGACACTAAATTTAGTTCCCAATTGAGGCGGTGCCGGGCGCCGGGCTCCCGGAAGACGCAGCGAGAGGCTCGGTTGCCTGCGCCGCCAATGGCGCGGGCACGTCCGTTTCGCCCGCTGCGGTGTCTTCGGGCGGGGGCAGGGCCGTGCCTTTGGGCATCTTCGGCCCGGCATAATTTGACGCGCAGGCGCTCAGCGCGAGTGCTGCGAGGGCCGCCATGGCGGGCGGATAGAAGCTCTTTTGCATGGACGGGACCTGACGAATGGCTTGGGGAGTTGCCGTGGTGCCAGAGCCTTGGCGGGCATGCAAGGCGGCTAGGCGTCTTGCTCTAGACGCGTAGCGAGGGCAGGGAAGCGGCATGACCGCCGCTGACTGGACCGGGGCCATTGCCCGCGCTCGCGCTTATGCGCCTTATCTGGCGAGCGCGCTCGATCGTTTGCCCATGCTGGCGCAGCTGCTTGCGGCGGGAGACGGTGAAGGTGCGCTTGTCTGGGCAAAGGCAGCAGGCATCGGGGCGCCAAACGTGGGCGCCGCCTTGAGGCGGGAGAAGCAGGCGCTCGCGCTCTCGCTTGCAATCGGAGATCTGGCGGGGGGCTTTTCGCTGCTGCGCGTGACCAGCGAACTTTCCGCCTTTGCCGATCGCGCGCTTGACGCGGCGATCGCCGAAGGCATTCGCCGCCGCGTGCCAGAGAGCGAGCCCGCCGGTTTCCTAGCTCTGGCGCTAGGCAAACACGGTGCGGGTGAGCTCAATTACAGCTCGGATATCGATCCGATCCTGCTGTTCGATCCCGTACTGCTGCCTCGGCGCGAGCGTGACGAGCCAGGGGAAGCCGCTCAGCGGGTGGCCCGCGCCGTGGTGGAAACGCTGTCGCGGGTCACCGACGAGGGTTACGTCTTTCGCGTCGACTTAAGGCTGCGCCCTGCTTCGGAGGTGAGCCCACTCGCCATCTCGATCGATGCCGCGCTCACGCATTACGAATCTTCGGCGCTCGCGTGGGAGCGGGCCGCCTTCATTCGTGCGCGCGCCTGCGCGGGAGACGTTGCGGCGGGCGAAGCGTTTCTTGCCGCCATCCGACCGTTCGTTTGGCGACGCAGCCTGGATTTCGGCGCTATTGCCGAGATCGGGCGGCTGACCGCCCAAATTCGCGCTAATGCGCGGGGCGCACCCGTTGTCGGCCCTCGCTTCGATCTGAAGAAGGGCCGCGGCGGCATTCGCGAAATCGAGTTCTACGCCCAGGCTCTCCAGCTCATTCACGGCGGACGCAACCCCGCACTGCGCCTGCGCGGCACTCGCGCCACGCTTGACGCGCTGGCCTGGGTGGGGCTCATTTCGTCTGACGACGCCTGCCTGCTCGGCGACAGTTATGATCGCTTGCGCACGATCGAGCATCGGCTGCAGATGATGCAGGACCAACAGACGCATAGTCTGCCGCGCACGGGTGAAGCGATCGACGCGGTCGCCCGGCTCGATGGCCTCGCGGATGGGCAAGCCCTGCTGGCGGAATTGGCCTCGATCACCGAGGCGGTCAGCGATCGTTATGATGCGCTGGTTATGGCCAATGCGCCACGCGGGACGGGCGTGTCCGTCCCCATGCCGGAACAGAGATCGCTGCCCGAGGAACTGGAGACGCTGGGTTTTGCCGATGCGGCGGCCTTGGCCGCGCGGGTCGAGGGCTGGCTGTCCGGCGGCGTCAGAGCATTGCGTTCGGAAGCGGCGCGCGCCGCCTTTGCATCCATCCGGCACGACCTTTTCGCCGCGCTGGCCGCCGCGCCTGAGCCCGAACGCGCGCTCGCGCGGTGGGAGCAATTGCTCAGCAATCTGCCCAGCGCGATCAACCTGTTCAATCTGCTGGAAGCGCGGCCGGCCCTGTTGGCCCTGCTGGCGCGCATTCTCAGCCTGGCCCCGCCGCTGGCCGATGCGCTGGCGCGCCGGGCGGACTTGCTGGATCCGCTGATCGACGCCAGCGCTTTCGACCTGCCGGGCGATCCGGCCAGCCTGGTGGCCGAATTTTCCCGCTTCGAACGCGGCGATGATTATGAGCGCAAGCTTGACGCCGTGCGCCGCAAGGTGGGCGAGAAGCGCTTCATGCTCGGCGTGCAATTGATCGAAGGCGCGAATGATCCGATTGCGATCGGCCAGGCGCTGGCCCGCCTTGCCGAGGCTGCCCTGGTGGTGCTGACCGATGCCGCCGTCGAACAATTTCAGACGGTTCACGGCCGGATACGCGGCAGCGAGTTGCTGGTGCTGGGATTGGGCCGCATGGGTGGAGGTGTACTGACGTATGCTTCCGACCTTGATCTGGTCTATCTGTTCAATGGCGATTTCCGCTCTGAATCCAACGGACGGCGGCCGCTGGGGGCGACGCATTATTACAACCGCCTGGCGCAGCGGACGATCACCGCGCTTTCCGTGCCGACCGCGGAAGGCGCGCTTTACGAGGTCGATACGCGGCTGCGGCCTTCGGGGGAGCAGGGACCACCCGCCGCTAGTCTCGATAGTTTTCAACGATACCAGCGCGAACAGGCGTGGACCTGGGAGCATATGGCGCTTTGCCGCGCGCGGCCCCTCTACGGCTCGGCGAAAGGGCGTGCGGCGCTGTCTCGCGTGATCGGCGAGGTGCTGCGAACTCGCCGCGATCCGGCGAAGCTGCGCGCGGATGTGCTGGACATGCGCGCCACCATGGCGGCGCACAAGCCGCCCAAGGGGCCGCTCGATATCAAGCTGGCGCGCGGCGGTTTGGTCGATCTGGAGTTCATCGTGCACTTCGTTCAGCTGCGCGAGGGCAAAGGGCTGAACCCGGATATCGGAGAGGCGATCCGGGTGCTGGCGCTGCCGCTTGGCGAAGCGCATGACGTGCTGACGCGTTTCCTGGTGGCGGCCCGTCTGCTTGCGCCGGATTCGCAAGTGCCGTGTCCGGCGGCCTGCGTGGCATTAGTGCACGCATGCGGCTATGGCGACTGGGAAGACCTCATGGCCGGGCTGGCCGCTGCGCGTACGCAAGTGGCCACGGCCTGGAACGAAGCCTTCGGCGAAACTCTGGAGATGAAATAATGAACAACAAACCCGGCGTTGGCGATCCCTTTCCGGACATCGCCCTTGAAACGCCCGATGGCGCGGGCGTGAAAGCGTCGGATTTCGCCGGACGGAAACTCGTCGTGTTTTTCTATCCCAAGGACAACACACCGGGATGCACCGTTGAGAACATAGACTTTTCCACACTGAAGGCAGAGTTTGACGCGGCCGGCGTGGCGCTTTTGGGGGTGAGCAAGGATTCGCCCAAAAAACATCTCAATTTCATCGCCAAGCATGGCCTCGCCGCGCCGCTCGCCAGTGATGCCGAGGAAAATGGCTTGTCCGACGCTCTCGGCATCTGGACGGAAAAGCAGAATTACGGCCGCACTTACATGGGCATGGTGCGAACCACTTATCTGATCGGCCCGGACGGCCGGATCGCAAGGGTGTGGGACAAGGTGAAAGTCAAAGGCCATGCCGCCGAGGTGCTGGAGGCCGCCAGAGCGCTTTGAATGGCCCCCTTCAACCGTCGTTCCGTCTCAAACGCCATCCGCGCGGCGCTGCTCGAATGCGATCCGCGGGCCAAGGTTATGGCGGCGCGCAAAGTCGCGCGCGATTGGCGGCTGGGGCGGCTCGCTTTCGCGTTCGATGCGGAAATGCCGGATGTTCCCGGCCGCCCGGATGCACCGGAACTCTTGCCGCCGGGCCGGATGCCGAGGCGCGGCAAGGCCGGCTCCGAGCGCGGCCGAATCGCGCTCTGGCATGCCCTGGCGCATATCGAGTTCGTTGCCATCGATCTCGCGCTTGACATGGCGGGGCGCTTCGGCGGTGAAATGGGCGAGGGGTTCGTCAACGATTTTCTCTCGGTGGCGGCGGACGAAGCCATGCATTTCACGCTGATAGACCGGCACTTGCGCGCGCTGGGCAGCCATTATGGGGCGCTCCCCGCCCATGGAGGGTTATGGAACGCAGCGTACGATACCAGACATAGCGTCGCCGCCCGCCTCGCCGTCGTTCCTATGGTTCTGGAGGCGCGGGGCCTCGATGTCACGCCAACCACGCTCGCGCGGGTCCGCGCCGCAGGCGACGAACGCGGCGCGCGAATCCTGCAACGCATACTTGACGACGAAATCCAGCATGTGCGTTTTGGCGCAAATCATTTCGGCGAAGTGGCCAAACGTTTCGGCGCGGTTACCGCGGACCTGTGGAAAACCCTGGTTTCCCGGCACTTTCGCGGCGTGCTGAAGCCGCCGTTCAACGACTCAGCGCGCCTCGCAGCCGGTTTGTCGCGGGATTTTTATGGTGGGGTTGCGTGAACGTGAGATGACCGTTTAAGCCCAAATTTGTGAGAAGGCGGGGGGTTCCGACCATCTCTAACAAATCCGTGCGCGCTATGAGCGCATAGGGGAGCGAGCGTCGATCCGGGCGGAATTCGGCGAATAATAAGGTATTGCGAGTGGTCGTAACGAATCTTTTCGTCAAGTTCCGCGCAGTGACCGGTATTCTTGCCGCTGCGGGCCTTACCGTCGCCGCGCACCCTGCGATGGCTAACAGCAGCGCCGCTGCCGCCGACATTTCCGCTCCGCTGCGTGCGGCCCAATCCGCCAATCAGTCCGTCACCGGTGGCGAGGACGAGCAGTTTCGCACCCTTTTCAGCTCCTGGCAGAATTTCGAACAGACGGGTCTCGCCGTTTCGAAGGCCAAGCCGGCCATGTCCGTCGGCATCGCCTCAGTCTCCATTCCGTCCCGCAATCCGTTGGACCGGGACGTGATGACGAGCGGTTTTGGCATGCGTGAACATCCGGTGCTCGGCGGGATGCGGCAGCATAAAGGCATTGACCTGGCGGCGCCGGTAGGCACCCCGGTCTATGCTCCGGCAGACGGCGTCGTCAGTCGCGCTTCTTGGTTCAGCAGCTACGGCTTGTTCATTTCGCTCGAGCATGGCGGCGAAATGCAAACCCGGTATGGCCACCTCTCGCGCCTTAATGTGGCGGAGGGACAGACCGTTCACAAGGGCGATCTGATCGGCTTCGTCGGCACCACCGGCCGTTCCACCGGCCCGCACCTGCATTATGAAGTGCGGGTGGATGGCGTGGCCGTGAATCCCATTCCCTATCTGCAGTCAGGCATTGCCCAGACCGGCAGCGCCGCCAACGGCGGCTGAATAAGTTTCAAACCACGACGCAGCCACGCGACAGACGGGCACGTCCACGGGTTTGGAGAGGAGGGAAAAGGCGGTCGATCCGGCCGCCTTTTCTTATGTGCAAATGCTGTACCTGCAATGCCGTGTCGCCGGCGTAAGCGGAGAGTCGCGGCACGTTCATAAGCGTTCAGAATCGATAGGCCAAGCCGGCGCTAAGCACCCAGGGGTCGAGATTGTGCTTGGTTTCTAGCACTTTGGCGCCTGCAGCGTAGAACTTGGCCGTCGGCTTCATGAAATACTTCTTCGCGTCGAGTGAAATGCTATAGCCGCTTTGGCCCAACGGGATGTCGATGCCACCTTGTAGAACGGCCCCGACCGAGTTGGACATTTTGACCCGATCGACGCCGAGCGCCCGCGCGGTGGCGGCGGGCTTCTCACCGAACACCATGAACAGCGCCGGGCCCGCACCGATGTAAGGCCGGATCGGGCCCAGTTTCACATGATACTTCGCCGTGAGGGTGGCGGGCAGGATCAGCACGTGGTTCACGAGATTGGTGCCCGCAAGGTCCGCGGCGCCGTTGACGTGGTGCTGCGTGAAGCAGCAGATCGTCTCGACGGAGACGTTGCCGCTAAGGAAATACTCGATCGCCAGCGTGGGCACGACATTATCGTTCGCTTTGGTATCGATCTTGCTGATGCCCATCCCGCCAAGAGTAGCGGCGAGCGCAGGGTCGACGTATTTGATCTTGTCGATCCCGCCGTCGGGAAGCACGGCCGATCCCATCACCTTGACTTGGACTTTGCCGTCCGGGCTACCCGCCAAAGCAGGAGTGGCCAGCGTCGTTGCCGCGCTCAGCGCGGCGAGCATAATGGTCTTGCGCATAGAATCTTCTTCCATCGCCGCCGGGACCGCACCGCGCGATCCCCCCTCTTGAGCGGCTGCGGGGACATCTGTCCTACGGATCGGGGCGGGCGCATTTGATCGGGCGCAAATTCACGAAATTTCGCGGTTTATCGGGCGCTGCGCGGCATTTTGATTCCCGTCAATGAGCCGTCTCCCGTTTGCCTCCAAGGCACGGGGAAGGTTCAGCAACACTCTCGAAAGTGAAGCATATGGTAACGGTCCTCGCGCGGGCAGGCATGTGGCTTGCCGTGCTATTCCTTGCCGTCATCGGGATCGCCCTGGCGGCGGATGGCGGTTTTGCGATTCATATGGGAATCGTGGCGCTCGCCGCGCTGCTTGCGGCCTGGTTCACCATCCGCAGCGCCGATTACTCGGCGATCGCGCGGGGCGTGCTGAAGATGCCGGACCACGGCAGGTACGACGACGATCCGGTCCGTTGGGGCGTGATCGCCACCGTGTTCTGGGGCATGGCCGGGTTCGCCGCAGGGCTTTTTATCGCCCTGCAACTTACCTGGCCGCAGCTGGACCTCGCACCTTACCTGAATTTCGGGCGACTGCGTCCGCTGCACACTTCGGCGGTGATCTTCGCCTTCGGCGGCAATGCTCTGATCGCGACGAGCTTTTACGTGGTGCAGCGCACCTGCCGCGCCCGGCTGGCCTTCCCGGCTCTCGCCCGCTTTGTGTTCTGGGGCTATCAGCTCTTCATCGTGCTGGCGGCAACCGGCTATTTGCTGGGCATCACGCAAAGCAAGGAATACGCCGAGCCTGAATGGTACGTCGACTGGTGGTTGACGATCGTTTGGCTCGCTTACCTGGCCGTGTTCGTCGGCACCATCGTCAAGCGGTCGGAACCGCATATCTACGTCGCCAACTGGTTCTACCTGGGTTTCATCATCACCGTGGCGATGCTGCACGTGGTCAACAACCTCGACGTGCCGGTAAGCTTCTTCGGATCGAAGAGCTATCCGTTGTTCGGCGGCGTCCAGGGTGCGCTAGTGCAGTGGTGGTACGGCCACAACGCGGTCGGTTTCTTCCTCACCGCCGGCTTCCTGGCCATGATGTATTACTTCGTGCCGAAGCAGGCGGAACGGCCGATCTACAGCTATCGCCTATCGATCATCCATTTCTGGGCGCTGATCTTCCTCTATATCTGGGCGGGGCCGCATCACCTGCATTACACCGCCCTGCCGGACTGGGCGCAGACCTTGGGCATGGTTTTCTCGGTCATGCTGTGGATGCCGAGCTGGGGCGGCATGATTAACGGCCTGATGACCCTGAACGGCGCCTGGGACAAGGTTCGTACCGATCCGATCATTCGCATGATGGTGATGGCGCTGGCCTTTTACGGCATGAGCACCTTCGAAGGCCCGATGATGTCGGTCAAGAGCGTCAACTCGCTCTCGCATTATACCAACTGGACCATCGGCCATGTCCACTCCGGCGCGCTGGGCTGGAACGGGATGATAACCTTCGGCGCGCTTTACTATCTCGTGCCGCGCCTGTGGGGCCGAGAACGGCTCTACTCGCTGCGCATGGTCAATTGGCACTTCTGGCTCGCGACTGTGGGCATCGTCTTCTACGCCGCCAGCATGTGGGTGGCCGGCATCACACAGGGCCTGATGTGGCGCGAGTATGGGCCGGACGGTTATCTGGTGAACTCTTTCGCCGATACCGTCGCCGCCATGCATCCGATGTATGCGCTGCGCGCCTTTGGTGGCCTGCTCTACCTTTCGGGCGGGGTGATTATGACCGTCAATATCTGGGCGACCATTCTCGGCAAGCTGCGCGACGAAGCGCCGCTGCACCAGGCCGCTTACGATCCTGCAGCAGACAAGCCGATGGCGAGTTCCACGCCGGTCCATGCTGCGGCAACGGCCATTGCAACGGTTGACGCCTGAGCGCGACGAACAGGGAACCTGAATAATGACTACCATAGTCGAACGCCACAAGACGCTTGAACGCAATGTCACGCTTCTTGGCCTCGCCGCGCTTGTTACTGTCGCGATCGGCGGCATCGTGGAAATCGCGCCGCTGTTCTGGATCGACAACACCATCGAGAAAGTGCGCGGCATGCGCCCTTATACGCCGCTCGAACAGGCGGGCCGCGACATCTATGTGCGCGAGGGGTGTTATGTCTGCCACAGTCAGATGATCCGCCCCTTCCGCGATGAGACGGAGCGGTACGGGCATTACAGCCTCGCCGCGGAATCGATGTACGATCATCCGTTTCAGTGGGGTTCCGAGCGCACCGGCCCCGATCTCGCCCGCGTGGGTGGCCGGTATTCGGACAGCTGGCACGTGCAGCACCTGAAGAACCCGCAGTCGGTGGTGCCGGAAAGCGTCATGCCCAAGTACGCCTTCCTGGCTGACCGGGACCTCGACGTGCCGGACGTTGCCGCCAATCTCAAGGCGCTGCGCGATGTGGGCGTGCCTTACACCGATCAGGACATCAAGATGGCCCTCGCCGATCTCAAGGGGCAAGCTGATCCCGAGGCTGACGCGGGCGATCTAGCCAAGCGCTATCCCAAGGCGCAGATTCGCGATTTCGACGGCGACCCCTCCCGTGTGACCGAGATGGACGCGCTTGTCGCTTACCTTCAGGTCCTGGGCACCATGGTCGATGTCAACGGTGCGGCGGCGCAGGAGGAATTGGCATCGGAGCACGGGCGATGAGTGGGCACTCCCTTTACGAAACGCTGCGGCAGATCGCGGACAGTTGGGTGCTCGTGGCGATGGCGGGGATCTTTGTGAGCTTTGCCGCCTGGCCATTCCGGCCGGGTGCGAAAGCGAAGAACCATGAAGCAGCCAACATGATCTTCAAGGATGAGAACGATGGCTAACGCTAGCAATTCGTCGGCAGGCGCCGGCAGGCGGGTCGATGCGGCGACGAACACCGAGACCGTTGGCCATGAATGGGACGGGATCGAGGAACTCGATACTCCGATGCCGCGCTGGTGGCTCTGGACCTTCTACGCGACGATCCTCTTTTCGATTGGTTATGTGATCGCCTATCCGGCCATTCCGGGGCTTCACCAGGGCAGCCAGGGCCTGCTCGGCTGGTCAAGCCGCAGCCAGCTTGACAAGGAGTTGAAATCCGCCGCGGGCGACCGAGCCCGGACGGTGGCGGTGCTGCGGACCATGCCGATCGAGGACTTGCCCAAGCATCCCCAGCTGATGCACGCGGCCGTGGCCGGCGGGGCGGCAGCCTTCAAGGTCAACTGCGTGCAATGCCACGGCGCGGGGGCCGCAGGATCGAACGGCTTTCCCAATCTCAATGATGACGACTGGCTCTGGGGTGGCGATCTTGCCACGATCCAGCAGACACTGCTTCACGGCATCCGCCAACCCGGCGATGTCGAGACGCGGATGAGCCAGATGCCTGCCTTCGGCAAGGACGGCATCCTCACCCCCGCTCAGATACAGGATGTGACCAGCTACGTCCTCAGCCTGTCCGGCAAGGAGAGGGCCAGCGCAGCCTCGGGGCGCGGCGCAGCAGTGTTCCAGGCCAACTGCGCCGTCTGCCACGGGGCAGATGCCAAGGGCAGCCGCCAGTTCGGCGCGCCTAACCTGTCCGATGCCATCTGGCTCTATGCGGGCACGCGCGAAGCTGTCAGCGCGCAAGTCACTAACCCCCGTCACGGAGTGATGCCGGCCTGGGGCGGCCGCCTCGATCCGGTCACGATCAAGATGCTGGCCGCTTATGTGCATTCGCTGGGCGGAGGCGAGGCGTTCACTCAGGCATCGCCGCCGATCGGCGCGCCGTCGCCGTCGCCGCGGTAGTGTTCAGGCGGACGAGAGCAATGAACAGGCCCGAGCCCATTAAGACGGAAGACCAACCGTTCTCGTTTTACGAAAAGCGCGAGCCGGTGTTCAACCGGCGTATCGACGGCAAGTTCCGCCGCCTGAAATGGGCGATCATGGCGCTGTGCCTGGCAGTCTATTGGGGCACGCCATGGCTGCGCTGGGACCGCGGGCCTTATTCGCCGAAGCAGGCGGTGCTGGTCGATCTCGCGCATCGCCGCTTTTATATGTTCGGCATAGAGATCTGGCCGCAGGAGTTCTATTTCGTTGCCGGCCTGCTCATCATGGCGGGCATCGGGCTGTTCCTGGTGACCAGCGCGGTTGGCCGTGCCTGGTGCGGCTATGCCTGCCCGCAAACGGTCTGGACAGACCTGTTTCAGCATGTCGATCGCTTGTTCGATGGCGATCGCAATGCCCGCATGCGCCTTTACAAGGCGCCGTGGACGGCCGGCAAGATCGCCCGGCGACTTGCCAAGTGGATGGTGTACCTCGCAATCAGCTTTGCAACGGGCGGCGCCTGGATCTTCTATTTCGCGGATGCGCCGACGCTGCAGCATGCGTTCTGGACCGGCACCGCAGATCCGGTTGCTTATGCGACTGTGGCCGTGCTGACCATGACGACCTTCGTGCTCGGCGGGTTCATGCGTGAGCAGGTTTGCATCTACATGTGCCCCTGGCCGCGCATTCAGACAGCCATGCTGGACGAGAAGAGCCTGATCGTCACGTATAAGGACTGGCGCGGGGAACCGCGCGGCAGCCTGAAGAAGGCGGAACGTAACCCCGGCCAGTTTGGCGACTGCGTCGATTGCAACCAATGCGTTGCGGTTTGCCCGACCGGCATCGACATCCGCGAAGGGCCGCAGATCGGCTGCATCACATGCGCATTGTGCATCGATGCGTGCGACCGGGTCATGAAGGAAACCGGCCGTCCGCGCGGGCTAATCGATTACGCCACGCTGGAGGATGCCGAGCGCGAGAAGGCCGGCCAGCCGCCGACGCGCCATCTGAAGCTGATCTGGCGGCCTCGGACGGTCCTTTACTTTGCCGCATGGTCGTCCATCGGTCTTGCCTTGCTGTTCATGCTCGGCACTCGCGTCCACACTCAGCTCAATGTCGCGAAGGACCGCAACCCGCCGTACATCCTGATGAGCGACGGTTCGGTGCGCAACGCTTACACGCTGCGCCTGCGCAACATGGAGGGGCGGCCGCGCCGGATGGAGATCGCCATTCACGGCCTGCAAGGCGCCGCGATGTGGGCCGAGGATATGGACCGGGACGACGCGTCGACGGTGCTGACTCGTACGGTCCCCGCCGACGAGACGCAAAGCTTGCGCGTCTACGTAGTCGCACCCGCTACCGACGACGAGGATGAATTGACGTTCACGCTGCAGGCGGTGGGCGAGCCGCGAGAGGCAGACAAGGCCGAAGTGAAGTTCGACAGTCCGAGGAGGTGAATGATGGGATTCAGTCACGACAGCCGCATGCCCCAGGGGCTTGAAAGGCGGCTTCGCCCCTTCACCGGCTGGCATATGGCCGCGATCCTGCTTTCGGCCTTTGCCGTGGTCTTGGCCGTTAATGTCGTCATGGCCACGCTAGCTACCTCCACCTTTGGGGGCGAGGTGGTGGAAAACTCCTATGTCGCCAGCCAGGACTTCAATCGCTGGCTGGATGAAGCGGCCAAGGAACGGGCGCTCGGCTGGAAGGTCGCGGCCGCCCGCGACGGCGACGGGCGTGTGCGCGTCACGCTGACCGGCGTTCCGCGCGATGCTTCGGTGATCGCCGAGGCGCGCCATCCGCTGGGCCGCCTGCCTGACATGCAGCTTGGGTTCGCACCTGACGCCGCGGGCGCTTACAGGAGCGCCAGGCCGCTTCCGGCGGGGCGCTGGATGCTCCGCTTTGTGGTGAAGGCCCAAGGCAAGACCTGGCGTGGCGAGAGGCCGGTCTCATGAACGCCTCCGCCGCCGTGCTGACGGACGCCGCCGTTCCCTGCGTCGATAGTCGCTTCACCGTGCCCGGCATGCGCTGCGCCGGATGCATCGGCAAGATCGAGCGCGGTTTGAGCGCAATGCCCGGCATCGCCGTCGCGCGCGTCAACTTCTCGGCCAAGCGGGTGGCCGTCAGCCATGTGCCCGAACTGGCTGACGATGCGATCATCGAGGAACTGCGCAAGCTCGGGTTCGAGGCTGACCGCGCGGCGGAAAACCCGCTGGGCCGCGATGACGCTGAAACCCGGCGGCTGATGCGCGCGGTGGCGGTGGCGGGGTTCGGCATGATGAACATCATGCTGTTCTCCATCAGCATCTGGTCGGGGGCGGACGCGGTTACCCGTCAGCTTTTCCATTGGATCAGCGCGCTTATCGCGATTCCCGTAATCGCATATGCCGGGCGCACCTTTTTCGCATCCGCGTTGATGGCCTTGCGGTACAGGCGCACTAACATGGACGTGCCGATCTCGATCGGCGTGCTGCTGGCCACGGCGATGAGCCTCTATGAGACCGTGACCGGCGGAGCGCACGCCTATTTCGACGGCACTGTCATGCTGCTGTTCTTCCTGCTCGCCGGGCGGGCGCTGGACGCGATGATGCGCAATCGCGCCCGTTCCGGCATTGCCGCGCTGCTGGGCCGGATGGGGCGGGGCGCGCACGTGGTGCAGCCCGACGGGTCAACGCGCTATGTCGAGGCGAAGCGGCTGGCGCCGGGCATGGTCATGCTGGTCGCCGCCGGAGAAGCGCTGGCGGCTGACGGCGCGGTGATCGAGGGGCGCACCACCGTTGATTCCTCGATGCTCACCGGCGAAAGCGAGCCGCGTCCCGCCGGGCCGGGAGATGCGATTCACGCCGGGATGATTAACTTGGGCAACCCGGTTCGCCTTAAGATTACGGCGGCGGCGCAGGACACCGCCATTGCCGATATTGCGCGACTGATGGACGAGGCCGGGCAATCGCGCTCGCGCTATGTGCGCATCGCTGATCGGGCCTCGCGCGCTTATGCGCCGGCGGTGCATACCCTCGCGTTTCTGAGCTTCTGTGGCTGGTTGCTGGCGGGCGCGGGGATGCATCAGGCGCTGACGATTGCGGTGGCGGTGCTCATCATCACTTGCCCTTGCGCCTTGGGCCTGGCGGTGCCGGCGGCGCAGGTCGTGGCGGCCGGAGCACTCATGAAGCGCGGGCTGCTCATCAAGGACGGGTCGGCGCTGGAGCGGCTGGCCGAGGTGGACGAGGTCCTGTTTGACAAGACGGGAACCTTGACTCTGGGCGAGCCGCGCCCGACCGATCTTGCTGCGCTGAACGCGGGTGCGCGTTCAGTGGCGCTGGCGCTCGCGCAGTCGAGCCGGCACCCGCTCAGCCGGGGTCTGGCCTTGGCGCTCGGCGAAGCGGGTGCGGAACCCATCGTGCTTGATGATGTGACTGAAACGGCCGGCACCGGCATGACCGCGCGTTTCGAAGGCGGTGATGTCGCATTGCTGCGCCCCGAAGTGGAAGCGGGGGGGCTGGCGGTGGATCTGCTTGTCGATCGCACGCGCCTTCGCATTCCCTTCATCGATCCACTGCGCCTGGATGTGCATGAAACGATCGCGGCCTTGGAAGAAGGGGGCCTGCATTGCGGAATCGCGTCAGGCGACCGAGAGGAAACCGTGGCTTCGGTCGGCGGGCGGCTGGGCATCGTGGCGATCGGCGGGATGATGCCGGCGGACAAGTTGGACCTGCTGGGTCGGCGGGCAGCTGAGGGACATAAGGTGCTGATGATCGGCGATGGCCTGAACGACGGCCCGGCGCTTGCCGGGGCGCACGTCTCGATCGCGCCGGGCGGGGCAAGCGATGTCAGCCAGCAGGCGGCGGATGCGGTTTTCGTGGGGGAGCGGCTGATGCCAGTGGCGCTGGCAGTGCGCGTGGCCCGCGCGACCATGTGCATCGTCAAGGAAAACTTCGCGATGGCTGTGCTGTACAACCTGTTGGCCGTGCCGCTTGCCATTCTGGGATACGTGACGCCGCTGATCGCCGCCATCGCCATGTCGGCCAGCTCGCTTCTGGTGGTCGGCAATTCGTTGCGGCTTGCGCATGTGGCGGGTAAGGAGAAAGTCGCATGACTATTCTCGGCTTTCTCATCCCGCTTGCGCTGTTCATGGGGCTTGGTGGGCTGGGAGCCTTCTTCTGGGCCATGAAGAGCGGGCAGTTCGAAGATCTGGACGGCGCCGCCAACCGCATTCTGATCGACGAGGAAAACGTGCGTTGAAACGCGAGCTGGCCCTGCTTGGCGCGCTTGCCCTGTTTCCGGCGATGATCGGGCCGTTGCAGGCAGAGGCGCGCGGCATGGTCGCGCCGCTGTGTGGCGGAGGCTTTGTGAACGTGCCTGCCGGTTCTCCCGATCAGCCGCCGGGCCCGCCGCAGGGCCCGTGCTGTGCCAAGGGTTGCCACACGGGTTCTTCCCGCAAACGGCTTGATCGATCGCAATGACCTTTCGCTCTGGATGAGCGATCAGGCTTTGCATGTGGACGTATCATCCTGATCTTCTGGCGATTCCCGTACCCCGGTACACCAGCTTCCCGACGGCGGCGGAATTTGCGCCGGGCGTCGGGACCGGAGAACTGGTCACGGCGCTGGGGGGCGAGAAGGGGGACATTTCGCTCTACGTCCATATCCCCTTTTGCGAGAAGATCTGTTGGTATTGCGGCTGCAACACCAGCGTCGCCAACCGCACCGATCGCGTGGCCAGCTATCTCGATGCGCTTCACCGCGAGGTGGCGCTGGTGGCTGAACATCTGCCTCGAACGGCAAGAGTAACGCGCATCGCTTTGGGGGGTGGCAGTCCCAACGGCATTTCGCCGATCGACTTCGTGCGCATCGTCGATACGCTGACGGTAGAGTTCGCGATCCGGTCCGAATCGAGCGAGCGCCCGGTTATCTCGATCGAGCTGGACCCGCGCACTCTGGGCCCCGAATGGGCACCTGTGATCGGCGCGGTGCGGATTGAGCGGGCGAGCCTTGGCGTCCAGACGTTCGAACCGGCACTGCAGAAGGCGATCGGGCGCGTACAACCGGTCCGGATGATACAGAACGCCGCCGCGATGCTGCGGGACGCCGGAGTGCGCTCGCTCAATTTCGATCTCATGTACGGCCTTCCCAGCCAGACCATGGCGCATTTGAAGAGTTCGCTTGAACAGACCGTGGCCCTCGGCGCTGATCGGGTTGCGTTGTTCGGCTATGCGCACGTGCCCCACTTGATCCCCCGCCAGCGCAAGATTGACGCCAGCGCCCTGCCGGATGCCGAAAGCCGTTTCCGCATGGCCGCTTTCGGCCATGAGTTCCTGCTCGACCACGGCTATGTCCCGGTGGGCTTCGATCATTTCGCAAGGCCCGGTGATGCTCTGGCGCAGGCGGCGCTCAGCGGGACCCTGCGGCGCAATTTCCAGGGTTTTACAGAGGATCAGGCGCCGGCGCTCATCGGTCTGGGCGCGTCCGCCGTCAGCAGCTTTGCTGATTTGCTTGTGCAGAACGAGAAGAACACTGGACGTTACCGGATGCTGCTTTCGCAGGATCATCTCGCGGCTAACCGCGGCATTGCCCGCTCGCTTGACGACCGGCGGCGCGGCGCAGTGATCGAGGGGCTGCTGTGCCGGGCGCGCGCGCGAATCGAGCCCGACTTTGGCGCGGAGGCGCTGCCGGCGCTGCAAGCCTATTTCGATGCGGGCCTGTGCGAAATGGATGGCGCGGATCTGGTGATCGCGCCCGACGGCCTGCCTTATGCCCGCTCTATTGCAGCGCGCTTCGATCCTTATCGCAGGGATTCGCTGAGGCGGTTCAGTTCGGCGGTGTAAACGTCACGCATTGGTGTCGAACTCCACGCCGAACAGGTTTCCTTCCGTCCAGCGCACAAGGCCCCACAGTTCCCGCCCGTCCTCGAGCTGCGCGCGCACCACTTCGTTCAGCGCGGGCGCAACGCCGAGAGCCGCGGCGCTCAACCCCTTGGAGGAGATGTCGCGAACCATGACCTCGATCGCTTCTCCGCGCGAGTTGGTTAGCGCAAAGCGGGCGCATTTGTTGCGCCGGCGCTCTCTCGGGATCGGGGTCGGCTTAAAGCGGGTCTTCTCCATCCGTTCCCAGGACGGCAGATGCGCGCGGGGTTTAACAGGACCTCCAAAGCGGCGCGCGGCGAAAAAAGAATGCGGCTGCAACATTTGACCCCGATCAATGTTGCGAAGCGGCGGGTGCGCGAAAAGCGTTCCTGCCGGTCCGTGCCGCCGCCATCTGGCGCGGCATGAACCGCTTCTCCCCACCTCGGGCGGCCCAGCCTCGTGACGGGTCGCCCATTTTTTCTCTCACCGTTACGTCCGTCCGGCCCGCGCGAACCAGATCACGTGCTTGGGCCCTTTGCCGTTGCTGCGGGCGGAAACCTTCACTTCATCTACGTCAAAGCCGGCCTTCAGTAACCGGCGGTTGAACGCGGCGTCGGGCGCGGCGGACCATATCGCCAGCACGCCTCCCGGCGCCAGGGCCGCCTTGGCCGCGCGCAGGCCCGAGCCGGAATAGAGTATGTCGTTGTCCGCCCGCACCAGTCCGTCCGGTCCATTATCGACGTCGAGCAGGATGGCGTCATATTCGCCGAGCCCACCAGCGATGATAGGGGCCACGTCCGCCATGACCAGATTTACGCGGGCATCGTCAAGACAGCCTTGGGCAACTTGCGCCATGGGGCCGCGCGCCCAGGCGATGATCTCGGGCATGAGTTCGACGACCGTGATCCGCGCATCGGCGGGCAGCACTTTCAGTGCGGCGCGCAAGGTAAAGCCCATGCCATAACCGCCGATCAGCACGTGCGGCTGCTTCGCGCTCTTGATGCGCTCCGCCGACATCACGGCCAGCGCTTCCTCGCTGCCCCATTTGCGCGTGCTCATCAGCTCGTTGTGGCCCAGCACGATCATGAAGTCCCGGTCGTGCCGGTAAAGTTCCAGCTTCTCGCCACCGGGCACTTGCGCCGTGTCGAGAAGCTCGCGCTGGATCACGGCCGCAAATCCGGCGGGGTAACCTCGCCCTTGAGCATGGCGATCGCCTCGTCCAGGCTCATGACCTTCTGATGCTCGGCACCCAGGGTGCGCACCGCGACAGTGCCTTCCTCCGCTTCGCGCTTGCCGACGACGAGGAGGTGCGGGACTTTCTTGAGCGAGTGCTCACGCACTTTGTAATTGATCTTCTCATTACGCAGATCAATCTCCGCACGCACGCCCGCCGCTTTGAGCCTGGCGACGACATCGGCGGCATAGGCGTCCGCGTCCGAGACAATGGTGGCCACGACCGCCTGGACCGGCGCCAGCCAGACCGGCAACTTGCCGGCGAAGTGTTCGATCAGGATGCCGATGAAGCGTTCGTACGAGCCGAAGATCGCGCGGTGCAGCATGACCGGCCGGTGCTTGTCGCCATCCTCGCCGATATAGCTGGCGTCGAGCCGTTCCGGCAGCACGCGGTCGGACTGGATCGTGCCGACCTGCCAGGTGCGGCCGATCGCGTCGGTCAGATGCCATTCCAGCTTGGGAGCGTAGAAAGCGCCTTCGCCGGGCAGTTCCTCCCAACCGTATTCCTTGGTGGCCAGCCCCGCGCGGACCACCGCGTCGCGCAGCTCCGCCTCGGCCTTGTTCCACATCTCGTCGCTGCCGAAGCGCTTTTCCGGGCGCAGGGCAAGCTTGATAGAGTAAGTGAAGCCGAAGTCCTTGTAGATGCGGTCCGCCAGTTCGCAGAACGCCTGCACCTCTGCCACGATCTGGTCTTCGCGGCAGAAAATATGCGCGTCGTCCTGCGTGAACTGGCGCACGCGCATCAGGCCGTGCAGCGCGCCGTGCGGTTCGTTGCGATGGCAGCAGCCGTTCTCGTAAATGCGCAGCGGCAGATCGCGGTAAGACTTGATGCCCTGGCGGAAGATCAGCACGTGGGCCGGGCAATTCATGGGCTTGAGCGCCATCCACTCGGCCTCGTCGGAGACCAGAGGGCCTTCATCCTCCACGTTGGGCACTTCGTCGGGGATGACGAACATGTTCTCGCGGTACTTGCCCCAGTGGCCGGACTGCTCCCACTGGCGCGCGTCCATCACCTGCGGGGTCTTCACCTCGCGGTAGCCGGCGCCATCGATGGCGCGGCGCATATAAGCTTCCAGCTCGCGCCAGATGAGATAGCCCTTGGGATGCCAGAAGACAGAGCCGTGCGCTTCCTGCTGCAGGTGGA
>NZ_DAIMZT010000012.1:0-33539 GCF_036733805.1 Novosphingobium sp.
ACAACTTCGATCAATACTTCTATCAGCCGGGCCGCGCGGTCTCGGGCGATGTGACCTTCTCCTTCTGATCCATGAGAGCAAACCAGACCATGCGTAGCTCCAAATTGTCACTCCTTCTCGCTGGCCTCGCCCTCCTCGCTGCTGGTCCGGCCGCCGCGAAGGAGGATGACGACGATAATCTTCTGACCAAGGCCGATCTCGATCCGGCCTTGGTCCTGCCTGCGCCGCCGAGCGCAGGCAGCCCTCAAGCACAAGCGGAGCTTGCCGAACTGCGCGCGATCGAAACCGCACGCAGCGATGCGGAACTTGCCGCCGCCCGGCACGACGGCGAGACCAAGAACGCCTCGATCTTTGCCGCGGTCCTTGGTCCGTCATTCGATCTTTCAAAACTGCCCGCTACGCGCGCGCTCTTCGAAACCGTTCGCGAAACGGAAAAGGCTGCCGCTGACCGTGGCAAGGAGGAGTTCCACCGGCCGCGTCCCTGGATTGTCGACCCTGCCCTCAAGACCTGCAGTCGTGGCGATGAACCGCTTTCCAGCTATCCCAGCGGGCACACGACCATGGCCTTTTCCATGGGCGCGGTATTGGCTCGGTTGGTGCCGGCAAAGGCTCCGGCGATCATGGCCCGGGCGGCCGACTATGGACAAAGCCGCATCGTCTGCGAGCAACATTTCCGCAGCGACGTAACCGCCGGCGAAGCGCTGGGATTGCTCGTCGCGGACCGCTTGATGGCCAAGCCGCGCTTTGCCCAAATGTTTGACGCGGCCAGAGCGGAATTGACAAAGGCCGGATTACGCTGAGCATAAAGGTAGATGGCCTATCGATCACGTGATTGCCGCAAGTTCGGTTTGCTTCTGGCGCTTGCTTGCGTGGACGCTCCGTATCCGGCCCTGGCCGGGCCGCCATTTCTCACGGACGATCCGGAACCGACCGATACCGGTCATTGGGAAATCTACGCTCCCATGATCGAGGCGGAAGGGCGAGGCGCCCAGTTCGAAGGCACGTCCGGCGTGGAACTCAATTATGGCGCCGCACGCGACCTGCAACTCACGGCCAGCCTGCCGCTGGCTTATGCCCGCGATACGCGTGGTTGGCGCGCGGGGGCGGGCGATATCAAATTGTCCGCCAAGTATCGCTTCTTCCACGACGGACGCGCAGGTCTGCAGGTTGCCGTATTTCCTGGACTGACCGTGCCGACAGCGACCAATGCCATGGGCGCCGGACGCGTGACGGCATTGCTGCCGGTCTGGGTGCAGAAGGATGCCGGCCGCTGGTCGATCTTCGGTGGCGGTGGATATGCCATCAATCCGGGGCCCGGCAATCGGAATTACTGGACCGGCGGTATTGCCGTTACCCGGCGGGTTTCAAATCCGTTGCTGCTCGGGGCCGAGGCCGACAGGCAGGGCGCCGACACGAACGGCGGCGGCGGTTCGACCAGCCTGGGACTCGGCGCCATCTGGCAATTGAAGCGTCCGTTCCGGCTGCTGGCATCGGGCGGCCCCACATTCGATGATCGCGGCGGAGCGGTCCGCTTCCACATCTTCCTGGCGCTGGGCTTGGATATCTGAGGAACGAACATGATTGGCCAATCCACGCATATAAAACCGGCGAAGGTTCCGGCGGTCACGTTCGGCTTCTGGATCATCAAGATTCTGGCGACCACGTTGGGCGAAACCGGCGGCGACACCGTGACTATGACCTGGCTGGGCGAAACAACGCCCGGCGCATCACAGTCCGCCTTCAGTGGCTATCTTATCGGCACGACCATCTTTGGCGTCCTGCTCGTCGGGCTGATCTGGGCGCAGATCCGCGCACGCGCGTTCAACGCCTGGCTCTATTGGGCAACGATTGTCGCATCGACCACGGCGGGAACTACCCTTGCCGATTTTGCCGACCGCTCGCTCGGCATTGGCTATCCGGGCGGTTCGCTGATATTGCTCGCCTGTGTCCTCATGTCGCTTTTCGCCTGGCATCGAGCGCTTGGCAGCATTGCGGTCAACACTGTGATCGGCGCGCGCGCTGAAATCTTCTATTGGCTGACGATCACCTTCTCGCAAACGCTCGGCACCGCCCTCGGCGACTGGATGGCCGACGCCGGACTGGGCTACGGCGGGGGCGCGGTGGTGTTCGGAGCAGCGCTTGCCGTACTGGTGGCACTCTATTTCTGGACGAGCCTCTCGCACGTCTTCTTGTTCTGGGCCGCCTTCATCCTTACCCGCCCTTTGGGCGCCACGGTGGGCGATTTCCTTGATAAGCCACTTGAGAAGGGCGGCCTCGACTTCAGCCGGCCGCTTGCTACCGCCGTGCTCGCCGGCGCTATCATCCTGCTCATCGCATTGATCCCACAGCGGCCCGTCAGACCTCACGGGTGAGGCCGGCAAAACCCTGGTGTTCTGTGAGGGCTATGCCACGGGTGCAACCATCCACGAACTGACCGGCTGGTGTGTGATCGTGTGTTTCGATGCGGGAAACCTGCCGGTGGTTGCCGAGATCATGCGCAAGGAGTTCGCGCAAGCTGCGTTCATCATCGCTGCGGACAATGACGCTTGGACGAAGGCGGGCGACATTGAGAACCCCGGCTTGCACTACGCCAAGCGCGCAGCCGATGCGACGCGCGGGTTCATGATCGCGCCGAAGTTCCAGGACGTGAGCAGCCGGCCGACCGACTGGAACGACCTGGTGGCGCTTGAGGGCGATGCCGTGGCGCGGGCGCAGTTGCTGGCGAATCCCGTGGTCAGCCGGCCTGATACTACCGGCACGGACGTGGTGGTTGCGGCGCCGGCGAATGATAATGTGCAATATGACCAATTGCCGCATGTCAACGGCAAGGGCAATCCGCCTCTATCTCGAAGCTGCATTCGAGGACGGCGACCCGAGGGTCATCACACACGCACTCGGCAATGTGGCGCGCGCACGCGGTATGAGCGAGGTGGCACGGCGGGCCGGTATCAGCCGTGCGGGCCTGTACAGGGCGCTGAGCGAGAATGGCAATCCGTCGCTGGAAACGCTCGCGGCGATCCTGCGTTCATTCGGTGTGCGTCTGTGAATAGCCGCAGCGTAACGACCACCGCGCTCGCAACGGTCAGCGCATAGGCGCGCGGCCGCACCTAGTGCGCAGAAACCCAATTACGTAGCGCAGCATCAATGCGGGCCTGCCAGCCGGGGCCGGTCGCGCGGAAATGCTCCACTACGTCCGGCGAAAGTCTAATCGTTATCCGTTCCTTGGTCGTGTCCGCCTTCGGGCGTCCGCGCCGGACAACCTTGCCCGCAATCTTTAGGTCCGCGCTGGCGAACCATTCATCGGTCAATTCCGGTGCGTCGTCGGGGTCAACCCAGGCGGGTTTTGTATCGCGCTTGTTCACGGTCATTTGCCTTCCGCATAGAAATTATGTGGCGAGCCGCGCCACGCGGGGTCCATACCAGCACGACCATTCGGCCGCGCAGTAAGCCAACGGTGATGAAACGCTTTTCGCCGTAGTCGCGGCGATCATCTTCACCCTCAAAAACCAGCCCTGCGAACACCTCTGGCGCATCCGCGAAATCAAGCCCACGTTCTTGCCTGGCGGCTTCGCGCTTGGCCGGATCGAAGCTGATTTCCATGTGTATTTCTGTATGCACAATAAATATGCTTGTCAACCATTATTGTATGTACAAATATTCCGCAGCGCATGGCGTTTAACGCATATCGCCGTCCACCGCCCGGACGGGGCACGCACCACGGCGGCCAGCCGCCATGCGACATGATGGACGGCCCAACTGCAGCCTGGGGGTTGCGTGCGAGGCCGTCAGCCCGCCAGTCGCACAGTGGTGCGTGTTCTCCGCTTCCCAGGCTTCGAGCTTGGCGACCGGGTAGAGGACGCGCCCGCGAATTTTGGCGTAGGTCGGACCGACACGCTGGCAGCGCCAGTTCGCCAGCGTGCCGATGGTGACGGCGCCGCCCCAACGCTTGATCAGATCGTGCGGCGTGATGAATGCTTGCTGTGTCATTTGGAAATGCTCCTGTGTGTTGCATGAGGTGAGAGTTATCGTTCACGCGCTGCGCATCGAATCGGTCTAGCTGGCAGGCGTGGGCTTCACGCACGCATCCTGGAAAGCGGCTTGGCCTGTTCGCGTTCGCTGATGCCGTATTTCAGGCGCTCCTGTGCCAGCCAGTACGCTTCGTTTTCCAGATGGCGTCGCTCGCCTTCGGCCCGGCGCGTCATCAGCGTGTTGTCGTTGTCCGCCATCCGGTCAGCGGCGATTTCCCGGTAACGCGCGTACCGTTCGGGGCTGGTCATTTGACGCCAAGTTTTCATGCTTCGATCCCTAAAATTATCTGAGGTTAATCGTACAGAAGGTGATTCATCTGGCCATTAGATCGTGGAGAAAACATATAAGTTTTCCACAAATCGCCATTTCCATTATCGGTTATTCATTTTCTATAATGTTAGTCATTTGCTATGAAGGGCAAACATTCGCAGACATTTCTCATATGAGTTAGGTGAGTGCTTCGGTTTTCAAGTGCGTTTAAACGCACAGGCGCGCAACGGCCGGGCCGCTTCCCGTCAATTTCACGGATTTTGGGCTGGCGATTGTACGCGGCTGATCGCCGCCGCTCGCTTCCGCGCGCAGCCGACTTATTTGACGTATATTTGATGGTTTGCGCGGGTTTCCCGCTAAGCCATTGAAAACATGGCGCACCCGACAGGATTCGAACCTGTGGCCTCTGCCTTCGGAGGGCAGCGCTCTATCCAGCTGAGCTACGGGTGCAGTGCAGGGGCGGTTAGCAGAGCGTGGATGGGGTTTCCAGCGGCAAAATCGCGGGTGGCAGGCCCGACACGACGTGCGCTTGGGGATATGTCGGCATTTCGCTTGAAAGTTCTCTGTATGTTCCTATCATGCAGCATGCCTGAAGTCGATTCTCTTCCCGCGTCACCGCTTTTATCCTTCACGGCGTCGGACGTGGCGCGGGGGATTGGTCGTTTGTTTGCGCGCAACGACATATGGTGTCTGGGCGAAATGCCGTTGCGTTGCGGTCGGCGGGCGGATCTGATGGGGATCGATGCGAAGGGGCACGTCATCATCGTTGAAATCAAGGTGAGCCGCGCCGATCTGCTGGGTGACGGCAAATGGACCGATTATCTCGACTATTGCGATCGTTTTTATTGGGGCTTGTCCCCCGCGCTCGATCATACGCTGCTGGAAACCGAAGCTTTTCAGCCGGACTGCTGCGGCGTGATTGTCGCTGACGGTTATGATGCAGAGATCGTGCGCCCGGCACCCTTGCGTCAACTCGCCGCTGCGCGACGCAAGACGGAGATGCAGCGTTTGGCCCGCGCGTCGCTGCGGCGACTGGTGACGCTGGCGGATCCGCAGACGCTGCAATGGGGCGTGGATGGTTGATCCGCAGCCCGGTTCCATCCTCAGGTGTCGGACGCCGGTATGTAATGTCGCTCGCCGGTGACCGGATCAAACCAGACCTCGATGATCCGCCCCGTCTCGCTGTCCACTTCCCGTTCACCGGTTCGCTGCCAGCGGCTTTGAGCAGATATGCGCGGGCTGCGGGCACGGTAGCGTCCTTCCAGCAGCACGCTTGCGGCTATCAGCGCTCCGATTCCGATCAATGGCCATCCGCTGCCGAAGCCGGCCTGGAACGTCAGGCCGGCGAGGATCATCAATCCGCTGATCCCCAGAACGAGCCTGCGCGCGATGCCCGTCATACAGGCGCCAGCTTCACGGCGGTGCCGTAAGCCACGACTTCATTCATTGCCTGGCCGATCGCCCCCGAATCGAAGCGCATCATCACGACAGCGTCAGCGCCCATCAGCTGGGCGTTCCTGACCAGCCGGTCGATCGCGTGGCGCCGCGTATCCTCCACCAGCGCCGTGTATTCCTTGATTTCGCCCCCCAGGATGGTGCGCAGGCTGGCGATGATGTTTCCGCCCAGGCCCCGGCTCCGCACTACCACGCCGAAGACTTGTCCCAGACTTTCCGTGATGCGATATCCGACAAGATTTTCCGTAGTCGCGACAATCATGCCTTACTCCCCTGGTCATAGCCGCCACGTCATACTCGAAGGCTGGCCGGTCACACAACGGAACGGATGCAGTGATGCTCAGTTGTGAGGACTGGACCCGCGGCCGCGCAACTTTGCCAAGACCTTGTGTTCTTCTTTTGGCGGAAGTTTCGACCAAGTGGAGATCTCCTCCAACGTGCGGCGGCATCCGAGACACCATCCGATCCATGGGTCGATACGGCAGATCCTGGAACAGGGAGAAGCGGGCGAAGTCATCGCAAACGCTGAACCGGATGGCTCTTATGCAGGCAAGCGTAATTTTCTTGCTCTTTGCCGCGATGCACACTAGAGGAGCCGCCAGCAACCGGCGCGGAGTCTCACTCTGCCGCAATCCGAAAGCAGCGTGAGGGCGAGGTGCCCGGCACCTCAACCGGCCTCGGACGAACGGCTGTCACTCGAAAGCTTCCTTCTTCACGCAGGGTCGCCAGAAACGAACCCTTGCCGTGTTCGCGAGCAATGCGCTCGCGCCCGCCGCATTATTTGAAAGCGACGTATGTCCTATTTTTCCGAACTTGGCCTTGCCGAGCCCATTCTTCGCGCGCTTGAAGCCAAGGGCTATTCCGACCCCTCGCCGATCCAGCGCAAGGCGATCCCCTCGCTGTTGGAAGGGCGCGACCTGCTTGGCATCGCGCAGACCGGCACTGGCAAGACTGCTGCCTTCTCTCTGCCTTCCCTGCACCGCCTGGCGCAAGACCCGCAGCCGCGCAAGAACGCTAGCTGCCGCATGCTGGTGCTTTCGCCCACGCGCGAACTGGCGGCGCAGATCGCTGAAAACATGCGCGGCTATGCCCGCTTCCTGAACCTCTCGATCCAGTGCGTGTTCGGGGGCATGCCTGTGGGCAAGCAAGCTCGCGCACTGGAACGCGGCACCGATATCCTGGTCGCTACGCCCGGCCGTTTGCTGGACCTGGTTGACAGCCGTGCGCTGACCTTGCGCCATGTAGAAATCTTCGTGCTGGACGAGGCGGATCAGATGATGGACCTGGGTTTCATCGTCCCGCTCAAGCGCATTGCCGCGCTACTGCCCAAGCAGCGTCAGAGCCTGTTCTTTTCCGCCACCATGCCGCAGGCGATCGCGGAACTGGGCCGGCAGTTCATCAACAACCCGGTGCGCGTCGAAGTGGCGCCCCAATCGACCACCGCCGAGCGGGTCGAACAGTATGCCACTTTCGTCAACCAAGCGGAAAAGCAGGCGTTGCTCACCATTCGCCTGCGTGAAGGGCTGGCCCCCGACGCCGCCGAAAAGGCCGAGCACGGCGCGATCGACCGGGCGCTCGTCTTCACTCGTACCAAGCACGGCGCTGACCGGGTGGTTCGCCACCTGGCTGCCGCCGGCATCGCCGCGGCGGCCATTCACGGCAACAAGAGCCAGGCCCAGCGCACCGCTGCTCTGGGCGGCTTCCGGCAAGGCACCGTGCGCGTGCTCGTTGCAACCGACATCGCCGCGCGCGGCATTGACGTTTCGGGGGTTTCGCACGTTTACAACTTCGAGATACCGAATGTGCCTGAACAATATGTACACCGCATCGGCCGCACCGCGCGCGCGGGTGCTGACGGTATGGCCATCAGCTTCGTCGCCCCGGATGAAAAGGGGTTCATCCGCGATATCGAACGGCTGACGCGCGTGAAGCTGACCTCGCAGGGTCTTCCTGAAGACTTTCAGAACCAGGCTGCGCGCCTTCCGGCTCCCTCGCGCAAGGAAGCGCCAGAGCCGCACGGAGAGCGCAAGTCCGGCAACGGCAGGTCCGGCGCGGGTAACAAACCCCGCCGCGAGGGACAGCACAAAGATCGTCCCCGTGGCGATGCGCCTCGGCGCGACACGGCCCGTCCGGATGGCCCCCGCCGCGAGGCCGCAGGTCATGAGGGAGAGCGGCGCCACGATAGTGAGCGGCGCAATCACGAGGAGCAGGGGCAGCGCAAGCGCCGCTTCCGCCCGCGTGGTCCTAAGGGGATGGGCGCGCACAAGGGTTCCGTGCGACGCACAGGTTGATTCTGTCAGGCGGGGGCGGGTGACCGCCTTGCCCCCGAATGCCTCTGGCGGTTGTGCTGCGCCGAAGGCATAAGCCTGCTCGATGTCCGCGAGCTCCGGTCCCGGTTTCTTGGCTATATTGTTTTCCGTCACCGCGATGACGGCGATCGTGGGCCTGCGCTATCTCGCCGCGTCCGGTTTGTTCGCCTGGCTCACCCGCCATGTGCGGCCGGGGCTTTACGCCGGACTTGATCGCCAGGTGCGGCGAGAGATTGCCTGGTCGCTGCTATCCGCCGCGATTTACGGCGTGCCGGCGGGCATTGTGGCGTGGGGGTGGCAGCGGCATGGCTGGACCCGCATTTATGTCGATGTTCACGCCCTGCCTCTGTGGTGGCTGCCGCTTTCGTTGCTGGCCTACTTGTTCCTACATGATACCTGGTTCTACTGGACGCATCGGTGGCTGCACCGCCCGAGACCGTTCCGCCTCGCGCACGCGGTGCACCACGCGAGCAAGCCCCCGACCGCGTGGGCGGCGATGAGCTTCCATCCCGTCGAAGCGCTGACCGGGGCGGTCGTGATTCCGTTGCTGGTGTTTCTTATCCCCATTCACGCCGCCATGCTGGGGCTTGTCCTGACGATCATGACCGTCATGGGAGTCATCAATCATATGGGCTGGGAATTGTTTCCCCGCCAGCTTGTGCACTCCACTCTCGGCCACTGGCTCATCACCGCCAGCCATCATCACCGGCATCATGAAAGCTATCGCTGCAATTACGGCCTCTATTTCCGCTTCTGGGATCACCTGTGCGGCACCGACAGGGGATTGTCGGAGCCCTGATCGTTCTCGAGAACGTTACGCCGGGGTTGCTGATCGCGCCGGTGCCTCCTAGGTCCGGGATGTGGCAGAGGATCAAGACCTTATAAGAGACGTCGTCGACAAGACGACCAGGGGGTTGGTCCCTCAGCCCGTGGGCAGCACTTTTTCTCCTTTCCGCTATCCCGTCTTTCGCGCCATCTGGATCGCCAACCTGTTTTCCAACGTCGGCTCTACGATGCAAAGTGTCGGCGCGGCATGGCTGATGACGGAGCTGACTCGTTCGCATCAATTGGTGGCGCTAGTTCAGGCTTCGGCAACGGTGCCGATCATGCTGCTGGGCATGTTTGCCGGGGCGATCGCCGACAATTTCGACCGACGCCGCGTCATGCTGGCCGCGCAGGTCAGTATGCTGGTTGTGTCGGCCGCGCTGGCAATCCTCGCTTATGCGGGATGGATCACGCCGTTTCTGCTTTTGGCGTTCACATTCGCGGTGGGTGCCGGCACCGCGCTCAATGCGCCCGCCTGGCAGGCATCGGTGCGTCAGCAGGTCGATCCCCGCGAGCTGCCGCAGGCGATCGCGCTCAACTCCATCTCGTTCAACATTGCCCGCTCGACCGGTCCGGCGCTGGGCGGGATGCTGATCTCGATCTGGAACGTCTCGTTTGCTTTCGCAATCAATGCCATCAGCTTCATCGGGCTGATCGGCGTGCTGTTATGGTGGCGGCCCGAACCGCGCAAGATAGAGCGACGGCCGATACTGCCCGCGGTGGCGGTGGGCATTCGCTATTGCGCGGGCAACGGGCCGCTACGCCGCATCCTGATCCGCGGCTTTGCGATGGGTTTCAGCCTTTCCGCTTACCAGTCTCTGTTGCCGGCCGTTGTCAGCAGCCAATTCCACGGCAATGAACTGGATTTCGGCCTGATGCTGGGACTGTTCGGCATCGGCTCGATCACCGCCGCCCCCTTCGTCGGGACGATCCGTCGCAGGATCGGCCTCGAAGGCATCCTGACTGTTGGCGCGGCGATGTTCGCCTTCGCGCTTTCGCTGATCGCCGTATCGCACCAGATCCTGCACGCTCTTCCGGCCGCTTTCTTCGCGGGCGTGGCTTGGGTGCTGATCCTGACGACGATCAATACGGCGGTGCAATTGCGCTCGCCCGATGAAATCCTCGGGCGCTGTCTTTCCATTTATCAGGCCGTGACTTTCGGCGGCATGGCATTGGGTGCGTGGGCATGGGGGTTGATCGCCGACTGGAAGAGCCTGCCCTTCGCGCTTCACGCGGGATCAGTGGTGCTCGTGGTGTCTTTTGTCGTGCTGCGCATGACAGCGCCGCTGCCACGGCCGGGTGAAGGTGTGCTTAAGCCATAGAGCACCTTTGATCTACGGCGCCCCTCCATCTCAGCCCAACTTAAAGATTAATTCACCATGTTGCGCCAGAAGAGGCAGGAAGGGCTTATGGGGAAACCATATGGATACGTTGCGCGGTCAGTTTTCCGGTGGGGACGAGCCAGAAGGGGCGTCGTCGACCACCGAAGATACGGGCCCCGGATCACCGCCGGCCATCATCGGCACGGACGAGCGGCGCATGCAGGTGCGCGCTTACAATTTCTGGGCAAGCCTGCTGGATAATCGCGCTTTCCCTGACATTACCAGGCTTGATCCCAACCAATTGCAAGATTTCGGGCCTTATAGCGTCCTGCTTGATTTCACCGGCGGTATCGATAACCCCGCGATTGCTTATCTGGGCGAGCAACTGGCGGAGGAATGCGGCGTTCACGGCACGATTCGGCGGCTGGAGGACGTTCCCAGCCGGTCGCTGCTTTCACGCATAACGGATCATTACCTGCAAATCCTGGCCAACCAGGCACCCATCGGCTTCGAGGCGGAATTTGTGAACCAGCGCGCCGCCACGATCCTCTATCGCGGCATACTTCTACCCTTCTCGCGTGACGATACGAACATCGATCACATATATGGCGTTATTAATTGGAAGGAACTGGCCGACCAGTCAGCTACTGACGCGCTGATGAGGCAGGTAGACGAAGCGGTGGAGCCGCGCCTCCTGCCGGCGATGTTGCGCGAAACCGCGCCGATGCAGGAATGGGCCGACGGACCTGTCGACCTGGGCCTGGGGACTCCCCATCTTGATGCCACGCCAGTAGACTTGCCGCTCGTCGAGTTCGGATTGCATGGCGATTATTTCGACGATGTCGCGCTGGTTGACCCGGTCGGCGAAAGATCGCTGGGCGATTGGCTGGCGGTGGCGCGCGAACAGGCGGAGAATGCTCGAAGCACGGAAGACCGTTCGCGCCGGGCGCTCTACGAGGCAATCAGCCACGCATATGACTTCGCGCTGGCGGCGGCCGAGGCGCCTGAGGATTTCGCGGCACTGGTGGAAGACGCCGGCTTGCGCGTGCAGGAACGCGCGCCGTTGATCCCGCTGGTCAAGCTTGTCTTCGGCACCGATTACGACAAGACCAGGCTGACCGAGTTCGCCACCGCAATCGCTTACGGCAAACGGCTGAGTTTGCCTCACGGTGGCTTGGCCGTCCTGCTTGAGGAGACGACCGGTGGTCTCAAGGCGCTGCTTCGTGAAGAGCGCCGGCTTCGCCGTGTTGAAAGCGGCAAAGCAGATAGCGGACGCAATGCCCATGCGGCGCTGGCCGCCGAACTGCGCCAACTCGAACCCCGTTCGTTCGATTCAGTAGGTAGGGACAGCGAGTTCACGGTGCTCGTCGCGCGCCGTCTTGAGGATGGAGAACTGGTGCTGCTTGGCGAAGTGGCTGATGATGAAGCGCTGCTGAGCCGCGCCGCACGTCGCTTACTGGATTGACCGCGCGCTTCGCCGCGCTTGCAACGTGATGATGTCGCGTTAGACTTTGCCACATGAAATCATCAGGGTTTTCGACCGCCGGATTCGAAGGCGGCACTGATGCTTCAGCGCCCGTTAAGGGCGCGGCGTACCAAGAGGCACGATGCCGAAGCTGCGAATCCTCGCTTTTGTTCTGACGTTCCTGGCGCTGTGCAGCTGGTCGACGACCCCGGCGACGGCGCAGTCGATCCTGCGCGATGCCGAGACTGAGGCATTGCTGCATGATATGGCAACGCCGCTGGTCAAAGCCGCCGGGCTTGATCCGGCCAATGTCGATATCGTCCTGGTCAATGATTCCTCGGTCAATGCATTCGTGGCGGGCGGGCAAGCGGTCTATGTCAACAGCGGCCTTATCAACGAGGCCGATACCGCTGGGCAGGTTCAGGGCGTGATTGCCCACGAATTAGGCCACGTGACCGGCGGCCACGCGGTGCTTAACCAAGGCGCGAGCGCGGCCACCAGCATCTCCTTGCTCTCACTACTGCTTGGCGCGGCGGCAGCGGCGGCTGGCGGCGGCGAGGCGGCGATGGGCGTCATCATGGCCGGACAGCAGGCGGCGATGGGCAAGTTCCTGGCTTACACCCGTTCGCAGGAGGCGTCGGCGGACGCTGCGGGAGCGCACTATCTTGCCACCGCCGGCATCAGCGGGCGCGGTTCGATCGAGTTCTTCCAGAAGCTGCAGAACCTGGAATTTCGCTATGGTTATCGCCCTAAGGATGGCGATGAGTTCTATTCCTCGCACCCGCTAACGGGTGACCGTATCGCCACGCTGCAGGACACTTACGAGAAGGATCCGGCCTGGAACAAGCCGGACGATCCGAAGCTGCAGCAGCGCTTTGTGCGGATGAAGGCCAAGCTGTTCGGCTATCTTGCCGAACCGCGTGACGTCTTTCGCAAATATCCGGCGACAGACAACTCCGTCCCCGCGCATTATGCGCGCGCTTACGCTTACAACCGGGAATCTAAGTTGGACGATGCGCGCGCCGAGACCGAGGCGTTGGTCACGAGCGACCCGAACGATCCCTATTTCCTGGAACTGGAGGGGCAGGTTCTGCTGGAATCGGGTCAGCCGGCGCAGGCGCTGGCGCCGTTGCGCAAAGCGACGCAGCTCACTGGTAATCAACCATTGATCGCAACGCTGTTCGGGCATGCGCTGATGGCGACGGAGGACCCCGCCAATTTCAAGGAGGCGGAGCGCGTCCTGCGTGCGGCGGTCGTGCGCGATCGCGATAATCCCTTTGCCTGGTATCAATTGGGCACGATCTATGCGGCCAATGGCGATATGCCTCGGGCCCGCCTGGCCAGCGCTGAACAGCAGGTGCTTTCCGGCAATATGCAGGAAGCCTTGATGAGCGCGCAGGCGGCCGAAGCGGGGCTTCCCAATGGCTCGCCCGACTGGCTGCGGGCGCAGGATATCGAGATGCAAGCGCGCGCCGAACTGGAACGTCGGAAAAAGCGCCGCTAAGGCGACGATCGCATACAACGGGGGAATACATGGGCAAGGGCACGAAGTTCGCAGTGATCGCCGCATTCGTCGCGCTGATCGGCGCCGGCGGTTGGTTCGGCGGACGCATCGCTGTTGAACATGTCGTACATGATTACATTCTCGATCATCCCGAAATTCTCCCGCAAGCCATGGATGAACTGCAGCGTCGGCAAAATGCGCAGCAGCTGGCCGGCGTGCGCTCCGTTGTGGAAACGCCGTTCCCCGGCGCGGTGCTGGGCAATCCGGACGGGAAAGTTACTCTGGTCGAGTTCAGCGATTTCGCTTGCGGCTTCTGCCGGCAGAGCTTGCCTGACGTGCGGATGCTGATTGCCAGGAATCCGGACTTGCGCATCGTGGTGCGCGAACTGCCGATCATTAGCCCCAACAGCCCGGCCGCGGCCAGAATGGGCCTTGCCGCGGCGGAGCAAGGCAAATACCAGGCTTTCCACGACGCGATGTTCGCCGCCGGGCAAATCGATAGCCCGACGATCGAGGCGGTCGCGCGCAAAGCGGGCCTGGACATGGATCGCGCCCGGCGGATCGCCGCAAGTCCGACGGTAGAAGCGGAAATTCGCCGCAATCTCGACATGGCGAGCCATCTGGGCTTTGCCGGTACGCCGAGCTGGATCGCCGGTGACCGGCTGATCTCCGGTGCCGTGGGTGTCAGCCAGCTTTCCGAAGCGGTCCAAGCCGCGCGCGGAGGTTAGGCGCTGCTCCCGCTCGGACGAGCACGTGGTCGTGTAGCCGCGATCATCTTCCGCACCCTGCAATTTAGGCTAAAGTGATGGCCATGCCCGTCCTGCCTATTCAACCGATCCCCTTCTTCGCCAACAAGGACAAGGCGTTCTGGCGCCTGCAAGCCATCGGGTGGGCCGGGGCGATGGTCCTGCGCACAATGTCGGCCCTGGCCAACAATCAGCCGCTTTCCAACCTGGTGCTGGTGCTGATAGCGACGATCACGGGTTTTTCGATTTCGTTAGTGTTGGCGGTGATTTATCGATCGCTGATCGCTCGGCGCGCGATCGTGACGTGGGGGGTGACCGCGCTGATCCTGCCCTTTGCGGTGGGTCTTCACGCCTTCATCGATGCCTGGGTGATCTCGCTTTATCGGCTGGACGGCGATACCAGCTTCACGCAGCTTTTTCTGGGCGTGTTCTATTTGGACGCCACGCTGCTGGGCGCATGGTCGGCGTTGTATTACGCGATCAATTTCTACCTGCAGGTGGAAGAGCAGAACGATCAGCTCATGCGACTGGAAAACCAGGCAACGCAGGCCCAACTGGCCATGCTGCGCTATCAACTCAATCCGCACTTCCTGTTCAATACGCTGAACTCGATCTCCACGCTGGTGCTGCTCAAGCAGACCGAGCCGGCCAACGCGATGCTCAGCCGCCTGTCATCGTTTCTGCGCTACACGCTGGTGAACAAACCATCGGCGCGAGTGACCGTGGCGCAGGAGGTGGAAACGCTGCAGCTCTATCTGGACATCGAGCGGATGCGCTTCGAAGACAGGTTGCGCACGACCTTTCAGATCGATCCAGCCACCGAAACCTGCCTGCTGCCTTCATTGCTGCTGCAGCCGCTGGTCGAAAATGCCATCAAATACGCCGTGACGCCGCAGGAAACCGGGGCCGAGATCACCATCGCCACGCAACTCGTCGGTCCCATGCTTCGCATCACCGTCTCCGACACCGGACCGGGCTTGCAAAGTGCCGCCACCGACAACAGGTTGTCGGGCATGAGCTACGATGGAGGGGAGCCGGTTTCCACCGGCGTTGGGCTGTCCAACATTCGCGACCGCCTAGCCCAGGCGTACGGCGAACAACACCGGTTCGAAACGATCGAGCCGGCCGAAGGCGGCTTTGCCGTCGTGATAGAGATTCCCGCTGAACGCCGCGAAACTCATGAAGAAAATATCGACATGTCGCGTCAGCCCGTGCTGACCGCGCGATGAAACCTTATTGGGTCGCGCGCGTTTTGCCGGCCCGGAGTATACGAGCATGACTATTCGGACCATCCTTGTCGATGACGAAAAGCTGGCGATTCAGGGCCTGCAACTGCGCCTTGAGAAGTATTCGGACGTTGAGATCATCGACACCTGTTCGAACGGGCGCGAAGCGATCCGCAAGATCAAGACCGAAAAACCCGATCTCGTCTTTCTTGACATCCAGATGCCGGGCTTTGACGGTTTCTCGGTGGTCAAGGGCGTGATGGAGATCGAACCGCCACTGTTCGTGTTCGTCACCGCTTATCAGGAACACGCCGTGCGCGCTTTCGAAGCGAATGCTGTAAATTACCTGATGAAGCCGGTGGATGAGAGCAGGCTTGACGATACCCTGGCCCGCGTGCGGCAGCGCATAGCGGAAAAGCGTTCGGCCGAAGAGGCCGAGAAGCTCAAGACCGTGCTGGCCGAAGTGGCGCCGGACGCCGTGGACGCGCTCCCGGACGAGATCGACGCCAATGCCGATCGCTATGAAAAGCTCATCAACATCAAGGATCGCGGCCAGATCTTCCGCATCGACGTGGATTCGATCGAGCACATCGAAGCGGCCGGCGATTACATGTGCATCCGCACCGCTGACAATTCCCTGATCCTGCGCGAAACGATGAAAGATCTGGAGCGCCGGTTGGACCCGCGCGTATTTCAGCGTGTCCACCGGTCCACCATCGTCAATCTGAACCAGGTTCGGCAAGTCAAGCCGCATACAAACGGCGAATGCTTCCTAGTGCTTGATTCGGGCGCGCAAGTGAAAGTGTCCCGCTCTTATCGCGACGTGATCGCCCGCTTCGTACATTGAAGGCGATGTTCGGACGCGAGCGGCCCTTGCGGTTCGTGTCTCGGCTTCGAAGGCTCAGGCTTCCGCATCCTGGTTCAACGCGTTGATTGCAGCCAGCACGCGTGCCTCGGCCTCGGGACGCGGGAGGCCGCGCTCAATGCGTTCGCCAACGCGCACGGTGATCGTGCCCGGCTTCTTCCAGAGCCGGTGATATAGGCGGCCACTGTTGACCGCTACCGGCACCACCGGCAGATCGAGCAGCTTGTAAAGCCCGGCAAAGCCCGATTGCAACGGAGCGTGCTGGCCCGGGGGAACGCGGGTGCCTTCGGGAAAGATCACCAGAGGTCGCCCCTCCTGGGTAAATGTGCGCGCATCGGCCACCATCCGGCGCAGTGATTTCGCGCCCCCGTCGCGCTCGACCGCGACCACTCCATAATGCCTGGCGGCCCGGCCCCAACCAGGGATACGCAGCAGTTCGGCCTTGGGCAAGGGCACAGGCTGGTCCATCTGCAACGGCAGGTCGATCGCCTCGAAGAAGCTTTCGTGTTTGACCGCAACGAGCACGCCGCCTTTGGGCGGCTTGCCTTCCATCACGACCCTGATCCCGAGAAGCCAGCGCGCGCACAGCCGGTGATGACCTGCCCAGGCGCGCACCACGGCCCGCAAAGCCTTGTCGGAAATGGTCAGTGCGACCAGGGCCATAAGGACCAGCACTACGCTGCCAAGGTAAAAGGCCGCATAAAACGCCAGGCTGCGCAACACATCAGCAGCGGTGGTTCGCATTATCGTCCCGCGAGATTGAGCGCGACGCGCGCCAGCAGCTTGAGGTATTCCAGCATCAGCGCCGTCAGGCTTGGCTGGGACGGTACGGCATCATATTCCACTTTTACGCCGGACGGCAGTTCGCGCCCCAGTTCCAACGCAGCGCGCCGCATGTGCCAATCAGCGGTTACAAGCCGCACCGAGCGGGCATGATGCCGTGTGACCCATTGCGCCGCCTCCGTCGCGTTCGAGCGCGTGTCATAGGCTTGATAGCCCAACGTCACGCAGCATTTCATCAATCGTCGCGGCACACGGAATTCGGTGGCGAACTCGTGTCCCGTGACCTCCCGGCCCACGCCCGAGACGAGAAGGCGCGGCGCCTTGCCAGCCTTGAGCACATCCAGGGCGTGCTCGATCCGGCCCTGGCTGCCGGTCAACACGATAATGGTGTCCGTGCGCACGGTATTCGGCAGGGGGCCCGGCAGCGCGATCGCGAACCACAGGAAGCCGAAGAGCCAGATCAGCACGACAAAGGAGATGAGGCGTCGAAACATCGTGAAGTGCTTATACAGCCTTATGTCCACTAAAGCATCTTGCGCAATGCATGAAGCACAGTGAGCCGCGCGGTTGCCATCGCGAGCAGAGTGGAAAGAACCGGCACCATTGCCAACAGCAGCCAGTCGCTCCACACCAGCGCGCCGCTGTCTACCAGTCCGGCACCCAACCCTGCGAAGCGGCGTCCCAGCGCCAGGATCACTACCATAGCCAAAGCCAGGCCCACCGCGCCGCCACCCGCCGCGTCGTAGCCAATCGAACGCTGAAACAGGCGGGCGACCTGCCGATCGGTGCCGCCCAACAAGTGAACGATCTCGATGGTGTCGCGATTGGTGCCCAGCGCGTTGCGGACCGCCAGCAACACGGCAGCGGCCAGAGCCAGCGTCAACAATGCGACAAGTGCGATAGCCAGCACCTGCAACGAGACCATGGCGTCGAATACCGGTTTCAGCCAGTTCGATTGCGCATCGACGCGCGCGGATGGCGCCGCCGGCCTTAAAGTCCGTTCGATCGCCGCGAGTTGCGCCGGGCTTACGGGCCCTTTCAGCCGCACGTCAATCAGCGCAGGCACCGGAATCGCCGATCCTGTTGCGGCAGCGATGCCGGTGCCCAGCCAGGGCTCAATCAGCGCGTCAAGCTCGGCCTGCGGCACCAGCCTTAGGCCGGCAACGTCGCGCATCCTCGTGATCGTGGCTACCGCGCGTGCGGCTTCCTGTTCGCGCACTTCGGCGCGCGGCTCCAGGATTTGCACGGTGATCCCGCCTTCGATCTCGGCTTTCGCGGCGGAGACCGCGTTGCCGAGAGCGAGGCCCCCGGCCAGCGCGATGCCGGTCATCGCCACCATGATGGCGATGACCCACGGCATCGGCCCGGAAAGACGACCCTGGGCGATCAGTTCCGCGCCTCTGGAAGCGAGCAGGCGACGCACCATCAGGAAGGCTTTCGCGGGGGATAGCGCAAGGCGCCGGTGGGATCGGACAAGCGGCCCCGATCCAGCCGCATAATCAAACTGTCGGGCACCTTGCGCAGCAGGTCGAGATCGTGTGTGGCGACCACCACCGTCGTACCCTGGCGGTTGAGCATCTCGAACAGGCGCATGAGTTTCAGCGCCATCTCCGGATCGACGTTTCCGGTCGGTTCGTCGGCCACCAGCATGTCCGGCCGCGCGATCACCGCCCGCGCGATGGCGACGCGTTGTTGCTCTCCGCCCGAGAGCGTGGCCGGTCGGGCTTCGAGGCGGTCGGCCAAGCCCACCCATTGCAGAATGTCGCGCACCGGGCCGGCCAGATCATCCTCACGGTGCCCGGCGACCCGCAGCGGCAGCGCCACGTTGTCGAAGGCGGATAGATGGGGGATAAGCCGGAAGTCCTGAAACACCACGCCGATCCGCCGCCGCAGCTGAGGCAGGCGGCTTCGCGGCATGGTGATGGCGTCCGTTCCGAACATACGGATCGCCCCGCGCGAAGGGCGCTGTGCAAGATAGAGCAGCCGCAGCAATGAAGTCTTGCCTGCACCGCTGGCGCCGGTGAGGAAATAAAACCGGCCAGGGAACAGCGTGAAGGTCAGATCGCTCAGCACCTCGCGATCGGTGCCGTAGCGCAGGCCGACATTGTCGAAGTGGATGATTTCCCCGTCCGCGGTCATGCTCGTCGATTTGTTGTGTCGGTCGGGTCCGAACGGGCGACCACGGCGGCTATAGCGACCAATGAATGTGGAAAAAAGGGCAATAGGGCGCGAACCCACAGGTCAGGCGCTTGTCGCGTGCAAGCCAACCGTGCTTATGAGAGTAACCATGATTATCGCCTGCCCAGCCTGCTCGACGCGCTACGCCGTCCCGGACAGCGCCATCGGGGTGGACGGCCGCACTGTGCGGTGCGCAAAGTGTCGGCACAGCTGGTTCCAGGCAGGCCCCGAATATCACCTTGAAGCCGTTGAGGGGGGCGTTGCAGTCGGTCAGGCGGAAGCAGGACGCGATGCCGCGGCTTCCGCGCAGCGCAGCGCTGGACATGGCGAAGCAGCGCCTCCGCCGGAGCCCATCGCTCCGTCGGTTGCCGCTCCTGGCCAGGAGCCTGAGCCGCATGTCGATCCCTTACCCCCGCCTCCCACGCCTTCCCGCTGGAATGAGCCGGCCGTCTATGACGATGCAGCGAACCATGCTTACGCGGATGAAAGGCCCTCCAGCTTCGATTTCTCGCCCCCATTCCGCCCTCGGCGCAATTGGACGAAGATCGGTACTTACGCGGCGGCTATCTTTGCAGTGGTGACGCTGGGGCTTGCCGGGGCCGTCGCCTGGAGCGGCCTGCCCGACTGGCTGCCCCTTCCCCATGCCACGTTTCAGCAAGCGCAACCGGACTTGCAGCTGGATTTCCCGCGCAAGCGGCAGGACCGCAAGCCCTTGCCGGACGGCTCGGAATTTTTCAGCGTCAGCGGTACGATCAGCAATATCGGCAGCGAAAGGCGGTACGTTCCCTCGCTGCTGGTCGTGTTGCGGGACGGGCGCGAGCGCATCGTTTACGAAAAGGAAGTCGTGCCGCCCCGACACAACCTGGCGCCCGGTGAAACGATCACCATTAACGAGGCGCTGACCGATATCCCCAAAGCTGCCCGCTCGGCGGAAATCGGGTGGAAGCCGAATTGACCGGCTCCCGATAGCGTCGCCGGATCGGCGTTTATATGCTTCACAGAATATCTTGCGCAAACGCGCTTGCGGCCTCCCCAACCCTTTGCTAAGGGCCCGCTCCTGCCCCGAGGCGATAAGATTGATCCCTCGGTGATTTAGCGGTCGTGGCGGAATTGGTAGACGCGCAACGTTGAGGTCGTTGTGGGCGAAAGCCCGTGGAAGTTCGAGTCTTCTCGACCGCACCAGAACTTAATCTAAGCATTTGATATGCTTAGATTTTAAGGGGGATTCGCAAAGTTCCAGTCCCCCTTCTAGTCCCCCGCGTCAGCCTCGGCGGACAATGAAGTTTTTGCCCCACTTGAGACCCGCGATTTCTGCCGCCTCGCGCAGAAAACCGCGAGCCTCGGGGTCTTTGTTGTTCGTGGCTGCAAAGTACCCCGACTTCAGTTCCGCCGAGTGGCTATCGGGGTGCGGATAGTCGCAAATTTCAGCGCGAGTACGGGCAACTGCCCGTTTGCTGCGCCCCTTCCGCATAGAGAACTTTTCGAGCGTCCCAGGGAAATTTTCCTCGATGATGTTCAAGCCCTCAATCAGCAACTGAGTGGCGCTGCCAAACTTGTAAATCGCTTCCTCGGTTTCCAGCTCGTACTTTTGGCCGACGCGCCTGGCCTGCGCGAGAAACGAGATGACCCTCTTCTCTGTCGGAGGAGCTGGCGCAACACTGACCAGAGCTTCACTGGCAAAGTCGAACCGCATCTGAGGCGTCGGGTAGTCGCCCACGACGAGACCATGACGGTCGTCGAGCCAAACGTGCTGAGCGCCCAATGGCACCGAGGAGAAATTTTCAACCAGACTTTTGAGTTGGGCAACCGCCGCCATAAAAGCCTCCTTGTTTCTTAGAAGGCTTATAAGGAGTACCCTACGCCTTACGTTATGGTGTACTCCTTAGCATATGGAGTAGGATTAAACATTCAAACACTACATGAAAATTAAAATTTCTGAAGCTATGGAAAGGCTTCATGACAACGAGAACATTAAATCAGGTTATTCTAATATCGAGGTGAAGTTACACCGTGCAGATGATGGCAAAGAAGCCTTGAGCTGGAGAATCTACGCCTACGATGTTAAGTCGAAGACAGATTCTTCGGCGTGGTCAGACAGCTTCCCGACATTTGACGAAGCACTCGCTGACATTATTGCGACCTTCGAAGCTAAGCGAACACCGCTTGACCCCTTCGTAGAAAACTAGACGCACCACCTACCCAGTTGTCAACGTGCAACCCAGTCCCCCTTTCGCTCTGCGCTACCTTGAAACGGTATGAGCGACCATGAGGACAAAACTGAGTCCGCTCAACGATTTGAAGGTCGCCATGTGTTTGTATGAGAAGGGAAAATATGCTTCTCGACCGCACCAAGAGCATTGATTTTACTAAGGTTTTTCAATGTTTTGCACAATTCGGCGAGTAGGAGTCACCACTGAGTGCACCAAACTCCAATTTTCGGCCTCAGTCTAATGGATTTGGCACACGCCGCACCAATATTGGTAGGTTTCAAGCGTTCAACGAAGCTATCCGGCGATGCACTTCAGCACCGCACCCAAATGATGCTCACGATCATCACGAACATCATTGGTACGTGAAGATGACGCAGACACGGCAAGGCCAACGACGAGGGACGCCGTAGCGCCGACGCTGAGCGCGGCTGCGATCAGATGTTTGCGGGTGAGGAAACGCATCGCATTACTTCTTTGCTTGGGGGGCGGGGAAATCGGGGAGAAGGTCGGCGGCCCATTCGAGGCCAGCACCGACGAGGAAGCGCGCGGCGAAATCCTCCTGACCGCCATCGGCGATCATCGCGTCGATCCTTGCCTGGGTGACCGGGTCGGAGGCTCCGCAAAGCGCCAGCGCGATCGGACCGAGCCCCAGTTCGAACAAGCCGATTTCCGCGCGCGGACTGAAGGTAATATTGCCGCTTGGGCGTCGCGCGGCTGACCAGCTCGATCTGGAGGTTGTTCAGCCCGAACCGCTCGTAGGCTTCCCGGCTCTGCCGTTCGATCGCCCGGTCGTTGGGCAGCAGAATCCGTTGAGGACAGCTTTCGATGATGGCGGGCGCGATGCTGCTCGATGCGATGTCAGCAAGACTCTAGGTCGCGAACAGCACCGCGACGTTCTTCTTGCGGTGCACCTTCAGCGTGTGGATGAGCGGCTGTCGGACGTTCGCATAGGTCGGGCCGGGCAGCGAAGAGAGCCAGGCCTCGACCGCATTGACGCCTTCTCGGATCGTCGTGAACCCGAGCCCGTTGACGATCCGCTCGACCTGCCGGACCTTGTCCTCGACCCGGCCGCGATCGCTGTCGGTCACGGTGATCGTCGTGGTCAGATACGGAGCGGCGTTGGACGCGATCAACGACGTGATCGCGGGGTATAGCGAACAGATCGACGCCAGGAAAGTGAGGCCCAACCCGACGCATCGAAGATTGCATGGCTCGATATGCGCGTCGATCAGGCCAGGGAGGTTATGTATTCGCTCTACGTGACCGATACGCCGAATGTCCAGCAGGTTTTGAGCGAGTATAACGCGATCGTTCGGCCAAGAGACGCGGCTATCGTCATGGCAGTCTAAAGGGGGCGATACGGTCGTCTTGCCGTTTCAAGGCTCCCGCGTAACTAAAACTATTCTTTACCGGCGGAGCGTGCCGGCGAACATCGCGACCAGCTCCACCTCACGGTTGACGCCCACCTTTCCGAAAATGGATTTGAGCTGAGCCTTTACTGTCTGAACACTGGTATTGCGCGTAGCCGCAATCTCGTCGCGCGTTTCACCGCTTGCGAGTGCCAGAGCAACATCGGTCTCTGCTGCCGAAAGGCCAAAAGCGGTGCGCAGAATAGCCGGGGCGGCATCGTGCCAGCGGCGGCCGGAGCGCACGATAATCAGAAACTGCGACGCTAAACCGAGGTGCCAGGGCTGACGTGGGAGCCGGCAAAGGTCGGCTATAATGGGCATCTGTTGGTCATCGCCTCCGAACATTAAGGTTTCGAACCCCAGAGAGTGACGATGACGTCGGACCAGCGCTTGCTGCAGGATAGCGTTGTCATAAGGATGAGCGAGTCCGATCTTCCCGTCTGTTACCCGGAAAGACCCCGCAGAGAGCAGCGTCTCAGCTTCCGTTGTGTTGGCTTTCAAATGGCCAGTCTCATCGCAGATGAAGACGGGCAATCCCGTATATTCCAGCGCGCCATTCAAGATCGCAGCGCCGCGATCTTCAAGAGCCATCTGGATCCTCACGGCACTGCGGACGTACGGCGCTATCGCGGCAAACAGAGCCCGCGTGTCAGCATCGGTCTCGCCGTCCTTGCGACTGCGGTTGAGGGATAAGCCGATGAAATGATCGCGGCCTTCCACCAGTTTTGTTTGGCAACCGAAGGAGATGTCATAAGCATCGCACATCTCTCGATAAAGATCGAACCCAGGTCCGGTCCCGACCGCGCGATAGTCGGCCTCGCTGCGGATGACGAAGGGTCGATCGTTTAGAGAGGCGCGCACGCGAACATTGATATCGGGATCGCCGCGCTCCTGCTCGACGAAGCGAGCGATCTGGACTTCATCTGTATCATTGATCCAGTTGAAAGGCACCGCTCCAGGAACAAAGCCGATAAGTTGCCCATGAGCGCTGCCGGTCATTTCCGCCATGGCCCGCAGAGCTGGAACCCATTCATTCCCATCGACGGCAGCCAGCGCGAAATGCTCGCCCAGCGCCAATATCTTCTCATCCACCCCGTTCGAATCCCCCCGTAGCGACCCGGGTTCAGAACATCACCTTCTTGTTGGCTGACGCGAGGCCCCATGTTCACGTCCAGCGCCTGAATGTAAGCAGCCTTGGCAATAAAACGCAATATAGCGCCGCAAATATGCAAACTGTTAGTCACAAATACCCTGATCGGGGGATGCGTTTGAGCTTGAACCCGGCTTAGAGATTCTTCCAGGCATCATCGCAGGGGGGATTTCATGGGCCGGCAGGTTTCCAAATGTTCGCGCATTCGTCTTGGGCTTGGCATCGGCGTGAGCGCATTCGCGCTCGGGGCAAGTAGCGCATGGGCGCAGCAGGCGACGACGTGCCCCGATGGGAGTACCGGCCCAGTTTGCATCATCACCAATACAGACTCGATTGGACCGATCACTGGCACGCTCGGAACTGCGATCGTTGTGAACAACAGCGGCACGATCACAGGCGATCCGGCGATCGCTGCCGGTCAGGCGGTTGTTATCTCGGTGACCAACGAGGCTGGGGGCGTGATTGGTGACGGCGCTAATGCCATTGCGGCACCGGCAAGGACCGGCATACCGCTGCTCAGCTTCGATGTGACCAATGCGGGCACCATCAATGGCAACGTTTCGTATGTAGAGCCTACTCCCGCGCCCGGGCAAAATCCTTTGCCGAGTGCACTATACTTCTACGTCTCGGATGGCGGCACTCTGAACGGCAATCTGCAACTCGGCACCGGGTTCAGCACCGCCAATTTCATCCAAAGAGGCGCCGATGATGGCGTTACCGGCACGATCACGGCCGGCGGCGGGATCGACATCTACACGCGCAGTTATAACCAGTCGCAGTCTCTTGAACTCGGCGCACGCTCCTTGCCATCCACCTTTGAGGTGGAGGGCTTTGAAGTGCGCGGTGCCGCCACGACGCTGACGTTGACCGGCCAGGGAACGACCATCAACCTGATGGGCGACGGCAACGTCGTGAACGAGGGCACAATCAACCTGCTGGACACCGCCGGCCTGTATCCTCAGGGTGTGACAGTCGTACCTGCGGCAATCGGCTATTATCAGCAAAAGTTTGCGGTATTCCAGCGGGATGTGGTGCAGCCTGGCACCGTTCCGCTCTACATGCCCACGTATGGAGACGCGCTCACCAGCTTCGTCAACAACGGCACGGTCAATGGAGACACCCGGATTGCGACCGCCAGCTTCATCAATAATGCTGGAATTAACCAGGTCACCGGCGGCATCGGATCGGTCATCACTACGTCAGCCGGCAAAGACTTCGTCTTCCGCAATGCCGGGTCCATTGAGATGGGCTTTAACGGAGCGCGGTCCGCAACCACCAATATCGAGCGGGAGTTCGATGACGGGCTGAATGCGGCGGTGCGCATCCGTCAGGCACTCGAAACCACCGATGTGGCCAAAGTCACAATCGAAAACAGTGGCACCATCGTTGGCGGCCTGGATGGCAACGTCGCGGCGACCGAGTTTTCCTTCACCAACAGCGGCCTGATCAGCGGCATCGATGCGACCGGATATTTCCAGCGAGGGCTGACGCTGCTCGTGGGTCCTCTCAACCTCGTTCTTCCCGACGCCAATGACGAATTTAATGCGGGCAGCGCCACCATCGTCAACACTGAGAATGGTGAGATCGACGACGGCTTCTATGCTGGCGTTGCTACTCACAACTTGCAGTTCGAAAACCGGGGTCGTATCACGGCCTCCGCGATGGAAGGCGGCACGGCGCTTTTCATAGAGACCGGGCTCCTGCAAGATGATGAAACCAGCGAGGACGATGACGCCGAGAGCGTAAGCTTTGTCAACAGCGGTACGATCGTGGGCTCGGTCGGGTTGGATGCGGAGACCAGCCTCGTAACGATCAACAACAGCGGAAACATCGGCCGGGGCCTTACGCCGGGCGCCGCTCTCTTTGCGGAAGGGGCGCCGGGGATCGAGATTGAACAGGAAACGACCCTGGATGCCGCGTTAAACTTCACCAATAGCGGCACGATCTCCACGGCCGACTATGCGGGCGGCGCCATTTCCATCGAAGTCGAGGCAGGCAACCTGTCCAGCGGAGTTTTGGGGGCAGAAACTGCCGGTGCGAATGTGGTCGTTGTGAACAGCGGTACGATCGCCGCATCGGGCGGCAGTTATTTGACGCCGGGCAATCTGATCAACCTGCCTTCGAACCAGGTTCTTATTGATTTTTCGACGGCACTGGCCGTGAACACCGATGCCGAAGGCGTATCGAGCATCTCAATCACCAACCAGGCTGGCGGGGTCATCACCGCGCGTGGCGCGGCTCATCTCGGGTTTTCGAGCGGCGCTCAGTTGATCGCGAACCAACCATCGGATGCCAGCGGCGTTGCCATTGCTGCACTTGCGGACAGGGTGACGATCGTCAACAACGGCACGATCCTTGCCGGCCCCGGCGGTCCCCTGACCCTTTCTAGTGGCGTCGTCCTGGTCCCCGTCAATTCTGACATTGACTTCGAGAATATTATCGGCTCGGCGATCGACACATTCGGCTCCGCCGATGATGTCACCAATGGCGCAACCGGCGTCATCGAAGGCGGCATCGCCTTGCGCTCGGGAGATGATGTTCTCAGAAACTACGGCACGATCAACGGCAATGTCTCTCTGGGTGGCGGCAACGACACCTTCATCCAGAGCCTGTTAGCAAGCTACAACGGCACGGCCGATGGTGGAGATGGGGAGGATACGCTCGCCTTCGACATAACCGGTGCCACCTATACCGGCACGATCGATCCTGCCCTTCGCCAGCTGTTCACCGGCTTCGAGATCGAAAAGATTATCGGCACCGGTCAGGTGGTGACTCAGCAGACGGTTCAAGTTGCCGGTGGTGGGGCGTTGGACCTTACGCCGGGATCGAGCATCGTGGTCGCCCCCGGCGAAACCGCGATCGATGGCGGTAACGAGAGTGTCAGCGTATCCAACAGCGGCGAAGTGGTCGGCAACGTCAACCTCGGCGGCGGCGACAACGTCATGAACAACGCTGCGGGAGGGACAATCACCGGCAACATTACCACCGGCGACGGCGCCAATGCCATCAGCAACGATGGCGGAACGATTACTGGCAGCATTCTGGCCGGAGCCGGGGCCGACAGCGTGACCAATAGCGGCACAATCACTGGCGACGTTGACCTGGGCGCAGGTGCGGACACGCTGACGATAGGCTCCGGCGCAAGCTTTGGCGGCACGGTGGATGCAGGCGGAGGTGCTGATACTCTCGCATTCGATACCGGCAGTACCTACGGCGCACAGACCACGATCGACGGCGCCAGCTTCAGCGGATTTGAGGAGGTGGACAACACGGCCGGCGTGAACAGCTTCACCGGCGACCTTGAAACGCAGCAGGTGAACGTCACCGGAGGCCGTCTGATCGGCCTTGCAGGATCGACGCTGACAGGGTCGGTTGACGTGACGAGCGGCGGCACCTTCGGCACCGCGGGAACCGTCAACGGCGATGTCTCCATCGAGACGGGAGGCACGCTATCTCCAGGCGCTTCACCCGGCATCATGACAATCAACGGCAATCTCAATATCGCCAACGGCACCACTACGACTTTCGAATTCGTCCCTGTGGGCCAGAGCGACCAGATTGTGGTGAATGGCGGGTCGGTGACGATCGGCGACAATACGACACTCATCCTGACCGGCTCTCTGACACCGGGCGCCTCGCGCGACCTGATCGTCGTCAATGACGGCGGCACGATTACCGGCGACTTCGACATAGTCCCTCCCCATCCTGGTATTGTCGGCGTGTTGCGCAATAGTGGAACGACACTGCAACTGCTTGGGACCTTCGTGGCGCCTGTCGGTACAACCGTCCAGGCCAACGCTGCGATCGACTACGTTAACGAGCTGCTGGTCGCTGGCACCGCCAGCACTGCGTTGATCAATGCGGTGCCCACGCTTCTGAGCGGCAACACTGCGAATACAACGGCTTTCGGACAGTTGACGCCGGAAGCTTACGCCAGCGCATCGCAACTGGGCGTCGAGCAGGGGCTGGCACTCGCCAAGGCCGGGCGGTCGGGGCTTGCCACAACCATTCGGGACACGGCAGGCATCTTCAGCTTTGCACAAGGCCTGGGCAATTGGCGCACGCTGAAGGGTGAGGGGGCGATTGGAACCTCTTCAGCCAAGAGCCATAGCTACGGTGTTGTGGGAGGCATCGGCTTCGGCAACGAAGCTGCATCGATCGGCGCATTCATTGGGTACATCGACAGCCGGCAAACCATCTCAGGGCTCGGCGCACGTACCGACGCCGATGGTGTGGTTGCCGGTCTCTCTGGTCATTTTGAAACCAACGGCCTCGATGCAAGCATCACCCTGGCTCACGACTGGAGCAACGCGGACACCCGCCGCAATGTGCCCGGCGGAACGGCCGTCTCTGGCAGCTATCGCCTCCGCAGCTTGGTGCTCGATGGTTCTGTAGGCCACAGCTTCTCGATGGGTAGTTGGGCTGTCCAGCCCGAAGTAGGCTTGACCCATGTCTCTACCCGGCGCGGTACGGCAACCGAGACGGGCAGCACAGCCTTTGCCCTGGCGGTTGATCGAGCAAAGACCCAGGCAACCTTTATCGACGGCAGCGTCAAGCTGAAGGGCGGTGTGCGGGAAAGCGACCGCTTCCACCCTTGGATGGAAGTCGGTGTCCGTCATCAATTGGAGGGCGAACGCTCCGATGCCAGCGCAGGCTTCGTTGGCAACTCCGAACGCTTCACCGTGCTAGGGGCGGGCCGTAAGGAAACGATGGCAACCGCTGGTGCCGGCGCGAGCTATGACCTCGCCCCTGGTCTCAGTTTGTATGGAGCCTATCAGGGAGAGTTCGGTGGCGGTCACAGCCACAATCTAAACGTGGGAGTGCATTTCAACTTCTGAGGGGCCTACGCTGCGCAGGAAACGGCCGACAATCAAAGGACCGTTGGTCGTTTGGCTGGTTTCCATCGAACGCTACAACTTCCTTTATTGGGGTGCTTTCGAACTGCGCTCTGATTATGCCGAACTGCCGCATGGTTGATTGGCGGAAATATGCCGTTCCGCACAGCCATGCGGCATAATCCCGAATGCGGCATAATGGGTCAGTTCGTGCAGGCAGGTCCGGTAGTAATTGACCTGCTCGAAGAAAGCGGGCTGCGGCGGCACCTGCACGAAATCTTGGCCCGGCACATAAAAGGCGCGCGTCCCGCCGATCCGGAAATCAACGCCCGATGCGGCGATCACCTCCTCGGCGACGGGCACGATCTCGCGCTCGGGAAGCGGCACGGGATCGGATGCCAGCCCGCCGCGCAGCCCCTCGCACTGCGCGATATTGAAGACTGTGAAGCGCTTGAGGAACGGCGCCGCCTTGACCTCGTCACCCTCGCGCGAGGCGCGTTCTTTCTCCGCCTCGGGGGTGTCCTCGGCCGAGAAATGGCGCCGGGTCTGCCGCCGGATGTCCTTCACCACCCGCTCAGCAGGGGTCTTCACCGACGATTTTTTCAAGGAGGATTGGGGCTTCATCTTCGTTCCTTCGTCACTACGACGAACGGCGGACAGCCGATCACCTCCTGACCGCGCTCGCGCATTCCCTGGATACAATCACCTTGCCCCAGTTGGTGCGCAATACCACGCCGACAGGAGAGCCCTCCTTGAACATCACGCGGTCAGATCTTCAGCAATTTAAGCGCCCGCGTGCGTTCTCTTCGGGCACATGCCTGTGGAGGCACCGAATGGTTGAAGTCTCGAAAATCGGCGTCAGGAGTCTCCGATCAGCAGCGAAGCTCGCGGGAAAGCCGTAAACGACCTCAGCTTTCGTTGATTTCAGCCAAACTCGCCGGCAACCTCTTGAGCACGGCTGCAACCTCGGTCATCTCGTCGGGCGTGAGCCGCCATTCCGCAGCAGCGACATTGGCGCCAATCTGCTGGGGCGTTGTGGCGCCGGCTATGACCGAAGAAACTGGCGCCCGGCTCAGCAGCCAGGCGAAGGCTAGTTCGAGGATGGAGCGCCCTCGCTGCTCGGCCCAAAGGGCGAGTGTCGCAACACGCTCCACATTTTCATCCGACAACGCCTGTCGGCCCCGTTCACCCCAATTAGCCAGCCGGCTCTCCTTAGGTGCCGTCCCGCCGCGATACTTGCCGGTGAGCAAGCCAGACGCGAGCGGGAAATAGGGAAGAAAACCAACGCCGAAATGCTCGCATGCGGGAAGGATTTCCCTCGTCGCTGCCCGCTCCAGGAGTGACAGGAGGTTCTGAGTCGAGACGAAGCGTGTAAGACCCTGGTCACGGGCAATCCAGTCGGCGTCCGCAATCTGCCATCCGGAAAGATTTGAGCTGCCGATATACCGCACCTTGCCCTGGGTGATGAGGTCATCCAGAGCCCTGAGCGTCTCGTCCAAGGGAACGGCTGGGTCGGGCCAGTGCAACTGGTACACATCGATATAGTCGGTCCCAAGGCGCAGCAGGCTTGCTTCACAAGCCTCCACGATCCATCGCCGCGAGGCGCCGCGCTTGAGCAAGGATGAGTCGACGGCGCTGCCGAATTTGGTAGCGACGACCACGTCTTTACGGCGCGTGCCCAGCGCCTCGCCGAGATAGGACTCCGAGCGCATCTCTCCATAGACGTCGGCCGTGTCGAACAGCGTGATCCCCGCGTCGATCGCCGCATCTACGACGCTGCGGGCCTCTTCCGGGCCGATCCTCATGCCGAAATTGTTGCATCCAAGGCCGACCTCGCTGACGAGCAAGCCGGACTGGCCAAGGGATCTCAATTGCATGCCTTGTCTCCTGATCCCTTGGATAAGCTATCGTCGGCGCTTGAGTTTCCTGACCCGTGGAAAAGATAGGGACCAAGCTGGGTAAGTGCGAGCGGGGCCAGAACCAGGATGGCGACGCTGGCCAATAGCGGTGCTAGATAATCACCCGTTACGGTATAGCCGTAACCGAACGCCGCAGCGCCCACTGACTGGCTTACCACCCAGAAGAAGAAGGCAAGGCCGTAGACCTTGCCAAAATCTTCCGACGCGAAGTAGCGCGTACACAGATAAGCGATCAGGCCGACTTCCGCGCCCCCGCCGCAGCCTGCGATTGCAGCACCAACAATGACGGTCATTCCTTCTCCAAATGCCAGAAGCAGGAAACCGAATGCGGATAGATAGCTGAGCGCTATGCCCGCCAGGACAGGCCGGGTCCGGTCGAGGAAGTAGCCGAACAGGAGCGCGGTTACCACCAGCACGAGATTGGGGAGTGCATTGAATGCCGTCGCCTGCTCGAGGGTCATCCCACGGTCCAGCAGCATGGGGATATAGTGAACGGCGAGGCCCGATCCGGAAACGCCGATCGCCGCCCCGGAGATTACCATGGCCCAGAACTGCCGCCGTGCCAGAATGCGCTTGAATGATGATCCCGACGAGGTCTTCGCCCCAGCAGGTTGGGGGACGGTACGTGGGGTGACCGCCAAAAGGATCGGCACAGTCCCAAGGATCATCATGACGCCCAGGCAGACATAGGTCGCACGCCAACCCACCGCGGCGATAAGCGCCGCCGCCGCCATGGGCATCAGGGCTCCACCAATTCCGCCGGTGGTGCTGAGCGAGCTCAGGGCAAGCCCACGCCTCTTGTGGATTACGCTGGTCACGATCTTGCCCCAAGCCGTGGGTGCGGCTGCGGCGCCGACAAGGCCCATCGCCAGATAAAGAACGATTATGACCTCAAGGCTGGGCGCCGCTGAAACGCCGATCAGGAGCAGGCCCGTCAGGAAGAGACACGGCACGAGCACCCGCCGCACGCCATATCTGTCGATCAGATACCCATAAATCGGAGAAACCAGACCGAGACAGAAGAGGTGCCCCGCCAGAGCCAGAGAGAGGCTGCCTCTGTCGGCATGCATGTCCAATGCAAGAGGCACCAATAATGCCGCAAAGGTCTGAACGATGATCGGATGGTTGATGAACAGACGGGCGAACAGCACGCCTCCCAACACGATTGGCCCGCGATGACGAAGAGGGCGGTGGGGCACGGCATGCATTTCCGGCTGCAATGCTTCTCCTAGACTTATGGAGGACGGCGCGAGCATCAGAACTTGACACCTACGGAGACACCTGCCGTGAACGGCAGGTCAGGATAATAGAGGTCAGAGCCGCCGGTGATGACGTTGGCCATGATTTTCTCATTGAGAAGGTTGCGGCCCCAAATGCGCGCCGTCAATCGCTCATCCACCGAGCGCCAGGTGATCGAGGCGCTGACAAGATGATAGGCGTTCTGACGAAGCCGCCCATCAGGATCCCACGCAAAGCCGCTATTATAGGCATCGTTTACCGCGAAGGAGAGCTCGCCGCTTTCGCTCAAATCAACACGATACGTAGCGGAAAGATTCCCGGTGAACTTCGGCGCGCGCGGCATCTGGGCGCCCGAGAGGTCGCAGTTGATGGTGACGTTGCCACCTTGGGGCGCCGGCCGCGGAACAGTGCAGGGAGCAACCGGGAAGCTTTTGAATTTGGCGTCGAGATACTCGAAACCGCCGCTCAGCGTCAGATTACCCAACGCCGCCTCGAAATCGACATCGGCACCTCTCATTCGCGATGTTGCGGCATTGAACAGGATCGTGCCGAAGGTGCAGCCGGCTGGGCCGCAAAGCTGCATGGTGCCGCTTTTAAGCTGAATGTCCTTGTAATCCTGGTGAAACAGCGACGCGTTCAAGCGCAAGTGCCGGTCGAACAGCTCTGACTTCACGCCCACCTCGTAAAGCGTGACGACTTCGGGGTTCACGGGCGGGTTGGCGAAGGAGCCCAAATTGTAAACGCCACTCTTGAAGCCGCGGCTGGCGGCAACATAGCCCATGATCGAGTCGGTGAAATCATGATCGAGGGACGCCCGCCATGTCACCTTGCCCCACCGCTTGGAGTCCGGCGCGCCCACGGAAGCCAGGCCGGCCGCATAAGTGCTGAAGTTGCCGATCGCCGCCTCCCCGTCGACTTTCTTTTTGTCCGACGTATAGCGCGCGCCGAGCGTCAGGCGTGTGTCCGGCAGAATGGTCTTCGTGGCTTGGGCGAAAACGGCGTAAGATGTGGTTTTCTGCTCTGAGGACTGGTCTTGCGAGAGGGGCGACCGCGCCACGAAGGCAGCTGCGGTCGTTGCGCTGAAACGCCGGTCTTGAGCGTGGTCGTACAGAAGATAGACCCCTGCGACCCATTGGAAATCCGCGCCTGCGGGAGCCTGCAGTTGCAACTCGTTCGAATAGGTATCGGCCGAATCTTTCAGATGGAAGAAACCGGGGGTGTTCGCCACGGTCCCCAGTCCCGGGGTAAGCAACTGGGGCCAGATGCTCGCTTCCAGCCGCGTGTATGCAAACAGGTTTTTCACCCGCGCCCATCCGAGGTCGCGCTCGATGTTCAACGAGCCGGTGAGGCTCAAGCGTGTGCTAGGGGTATCGGGTTCCGCCACCGGCAAGGTCCAGAAGCCGAGATATCCGATGCCCTGACCCGCCGGTCGCGAGCCTTCCGGCGTACCGATCAGCGTACCCGCATCGTCCTTCGAATAGTCTGCAATCAGGTCGACGGTGACGCGGGTGCGATCGCCTGGCTTCCAAACCCATTTGCTAAGGCCGCTGACGGACTCCAACTTGCCGAAACGGCGACCGGGCGTCAAAGTCTTGCCATAGCCTTCGCCACGGTTCTCATATGACACTGCCAGATTGGCGGCCAGATTGTCGCTGATGGGGCTGCTTCCATAGGCGGATGCCGTCAGCGTCTGATAAGAGCCATATCCCAGTTCGACTTTGCCTTCAGAGGCGCTGAAGCTTGGCGTCTTGGTGATGAGATGGATCAGGCCGCCGGTCGCATTGCGTCCAAAGAGCGTGC
>NZ_DAIMZT010000012.1:33639-58899 GCF_036733805.1 Novosphingobium sp.
GTCTTGGTGATGAGATGGATCAGGCCGCCGGTCGCATTGCGTCCAAAGAGCGTGCCCTGCGGACCTTTCAGCACTTCAACGCGCTCGACGCTGCCCAGCGAGAAGAGGCCGGATGCCGGGTGCATCAGATAGACGCCGTCGACATAGATGGCGGACGGAGATTCCGCGCTGATGTCACCCAGTGTCTGACCGACGCCCCGGATGAACGGCATGCCATTCGAGATGCTCTTTGTGAACACCAATCCCGACACCAGAGCGGTTAGATCGCGCGTACTTCCCACAGCGGACTGCTCCAGGCGGTTGGCTGTGACAGCGCTGATCGCCATCGGCACATCCTGAAGGTTCGCCTCCCGCTTTTCGGCGGTCACCACGATTTCTTCGATTTGGGACGTTTCGGAGCGCTTGGCTTGCCCGGGCTGCTCCGATTGCGCGTGCGCCATTTGCGGCTGGGCGAGCGCCAGCACTGAAGTGGCACCCAGAAAAATGGCCCGGAACGGTAGACTGCGCATCTCACTCTCCCTCTTGTCGTTATGTTTTTAGCTTAGTGACGATGCCTGCGGGCGCGGCATAGATATTTGCCATGGGCATGCGTTCACCGGGAAATCGAGGCCGACGCCTCTTGTGGTGGCTCAGCCGCGCGCAAGGATTCCCTCTGTTTCCATGTTCTTGGCGATCCCGCGCCAGACGAACGGCTATGGCATATGCATGGAATTCATGCCGGACAGTTCCACGAGACTGTTATGAACCTGGCTGCCGAAAGGATCGGCGGAACGAACCTGCAGCGGAGTTGCGCAATGACTTTCGGCATGGTGGTCATGCTACGTGTGCATGAAGGACGCGACGCCGACTTCATGGCCACGATCAGCGAATTGGCGAGCGTGGTCGCCGCGACCGAGCCAGGCACCCGGCTCTATCTGCCGATGCAGGTGCGGGATGCGCCGGGCTCCTATGTGATCATGGAGCTCTATGACCGCGAGGCCGACCATGACAGCCATATGGAGAACCCGCAGGCTCGGCCCTATTTCGCCCGATTGAACGAACTCATCGCTGAGCGAACAAACGTGCTGAACCTTGATCCCTTTGCGTGAACCCATGCAATCGGTCGTTAGCCGCCTTTTCGCCGCGCGGCGCTGGCGCAGCTCGGGAAATCGCGGACAGCAGCGCCCGGCCATAGGCGGGAAGCTCCACTTCCTTTGATCGAAGGGCCACGATCTTGCGGTTCAAGAACATACTGTCAGTCGGGAGCACGACAAGCTCGCCGCGGGCGAGTTCGCCGGCGATGGCATGTTGGGGCATAACGGCTAGGTATTCGCTGGCTCCCACCAGGCCCTTGAGAAATTGGATCGCGCCGCCCGGATCGATGCGTGGCTCCCGCGGTTCGAGCCCTACGGATCGAAACATTTGCTCGACATACCGCCAGTTGCCGCTCATGGCCACGCACCAAGGATAGGGTGCAAGGTCTGCCACCGTTACAGACGGGCGCCCCGCCAGAGGATGTCGCGCGCTGGCGACGACCTCAAGCCGGTCGCCAAACAGTACATGGGAGGCAAAGCCGTGCTCGCTGACAGCATTGCCGCAATAGACCAGGGCCACGTCGAGCTCGCGACGGCGGAGCGACCGGATCAAGGATTGGCTCTGCCCTTCCTGGATGTGGATCTTGACATCAGGGAAGCGACGGCTGATCTCTTCCACCGCTTTGGCGACAACGCAGCCCATCAAGGTCGGCAATGCTCCGATCCGGCAGTGGTTACCCGCCATGCCCCGCAATGTGGCAATCTCCTCCTGAGCACGTCGCATGTCTGCCAGTATGCCCTTCGCACGGCTGTAGAGGGCCTCGCCATAAGTCGTCGGCGTGATCCCGGTCATGGAGCGCTCAAAGAGCACCACGCCGAACTCATCCTCCAGCAGCTTCATCGCTTTGGTGAGGGTCGGCTGTGAGAGCCGCAGACGTTGCGCGGCGGCGGTGATGCTACCTTCTTCCAATATACAGGCAAAATAGCCCAGTCGGCGTGTGTCCATCTTTACCTCCCTCCCCATCCCCCGCGCCGCTGCCGGATAGCTCCAAAATTCGCCCTAAAGAAGAGCCAGTATGCGTTCGAAGCGATGCGGCGAAAGGTGTCGGGTTTCGGAGCGCCAGGGGCAAGAATTGCCACGACTCCAGCCATGCGGCGGCAATCCGTTTGCCTTCTCATATTCCTCTCCCGCACCATTTGCGCTAACGATAGCACTAGCCGGCTGCGATGTCCACTGTTGACGGCGCACAGGAGTGGCGACCAGGAATGAAATGAGGGTTGCGGGAACGAGCGCGACCGGGGTTAGAGAATCTGATTGGCCTCTGTGAATGGCAGCCGTGCGTTACGCGGCATCAGGGACTCATTGGATCCATGCCCAATGCAGCAAAGAAAATTCGCTCGTATGTCCACGCCCTCGAAGAAGGCGGCGTTGATCTTGTCATGATCGAAGCCTGAAAGGGGGCCACAATCCAGGCCCAGCGCCCGAGCGGCTATGATCAAGTAGGCGCCCTGGAGCGCACTGTTCCGGAATGCCGTTTCCCATGTGTCCTGTGGCTCGCTGCTGAACAGCTGGATGAGCCTGTCAGCCGCGTGCGGCATCAAACGATCAAGCTTGAGATAGAAATTCGGGTCATAGCCGATGATGACCGTAGCCGACGCGCCGAGCACCTTGATTTCGTTTCCAGGATTCACGCATTCGACGAGACGTTGCTTCGCAGCCTCACTCCGGATCCAGACGAACCGTGCGGGACTGCCATTGGCGGAGGTGGGACCGAACGCCGCGGCTTCATAGATCTCACGAATTGCATCCTCGCCAAGTTCATGGCGTTGCCAGCGGTTATAGGTCCGCGCTTGGTGGAAAAGGGTGGAAATGGCCGGCTCCGGCAGGCGCGCGGATCGCGGTCGATCGACGGGTATGTTGCTCATGCGCTGGAAATGGCAGCGATCCTCTCCATGGGGATCATGAAAAAACGCTATGTTCATAGCTCGAGTTGCGGCCGAAAACGGCACGGGCGGCCATGAAATTTATTCCTGTCCATGAACAAAGGAAATTGGCGCTCCGCCTCCGGCCCCGCCACTCTGTGCTTACGACGATGTACGGGAGTGGTTTCATATGGGTGCAGATTCTGGCGGTACGGAAAAGGACGCGGATACCGACGCCGCTTCCATCTGCCGCATCCCCTTGCAATCGCGGGAGGCGATGCCGGACCTGTTCGCATTCCTCGATGAACGCCGCGGCGCGGCGGCAAAGGCGCGGGTGTTCGCATTGATGGCGAACTGCCCGGATATTCTCCGCGCCTTCATCACCATGGCGGATCGCGTACGCGAAGGTGCCGGACTCGATCCATCGCTTCGAGAACTGGCGATCATCATGGCGTGCCAGACTCTTGGCAACCGGTATGAGCTATGGCGTCACTGGAACATCGCGCGCCGGCTGGGTATGCCTCGGCAGAAGCTCGAGATCATTTGGGACTTTGAGGCCTCTGATGCCTTTACGACCCTCGAGAAGGCCGTGCTTCGCCTTGCGCGGCACGCGACGCAGTCACCCGAACAGGTGAGCCGGGAGGTGTGGGATGCTGTCCATTCCATCCTGGGCGATGAACAAAGCCTGGCTCTGCTTTTCAGCGTGGGCTGGTACAACATGACAGCACGCATTACCGGGCCGCTTGCCTTGCAACTTGAACCCGACCTTGAGCGGCTTTGAGTCTGCCAGGAAATCAGATTCTCGAAACCCTCCCTCCCGCCGGCACGCGGCCAGGCAGTTGTGTCTTGGCCGCGTGCCGTTAGGATCGCAGTATGATAACCGCTCGTGAAATTGCGCAGATGGTCGGGGTTTCGGTTTCCACCGTCGGCCGAGCCATGGCCGACGATCCCCGCATCAGTGCGGAAACGCGAACGAAGGTGCAGCGTGCCGCCGCGCGGGTCGGTTACGTGGGGAATCTCCCCGCGCGGATCGTGCGCGGCGGCAACAGCAACCTCATCGGACTTCTGGTGCCGGAGGTCAGCAATGATTTCTACGCGACGATTGCGCAAGCGCTCTCGGAAGTATGCAACAAGGAAGGCTTTCGCCTGGTCCTGTCGTTGACCGGCGATGAAAAGGAGGGCGAAACGCGCCACATACGCGAGTTGGTCGGCGCGCGAGCCGCGGGTATCATCGTTGTTCCCACCACTGCCCCGCACAAGTCGAGCGTTCAATTGCTGCGCAACATTCCGCACGTCCAGTTGCTGAGGCGCGTATCCTCGCTGGGCGATATCTGGTTCGGTATAGACGATAGCCAGGCGCTGGAGCAGGCGGTCGCGCACCTGGCCAGCCTGGGCCATGAACGGATCGCCTATATCGGCGGGACGGTCGCTCTGTCGACAGGCGAGGCGCGCCTTCGGGGCTTCGAACAAGGCTGCGAGAAAGCAGGCATAACACCCGGCAACGCCATCAGTGCCGTCGGAACGCCAACGCGCGCATTTGGGGCAAAGGCGTTCCGCGACATCCTCAAATCCTCTTCACCGCCGACCGCGATCATTTCAGGCGCGGTAAATATCACGCTGGGCGTTATCGAGACCGTTGAGGAGATGGACATCCCCGTACCTTCCCAGTTCTCACTCATCGGCTTCGGCGACCCTGAGTGGTTCCAGTGGTGGCGCGGCGGATTGACGACCATCAGGCCGCCGGTCGACAATCTGGCCACCAGTTGCGGTCTCTGGTTCCTTAACCAACTGCGCGACGAGGCGCATCGGAAGGAGCAGCTTCCCGCGCATAACGCCGTCGTGAATTCTTCATTGATCATTCGCAAGACGACCCGACAGGTTCGCCGCGGACGATAACGGTCGCACCTCAGCAAGCCTTTGGGGCGGCTATTTCCGGTATTTGTCTTCCAGTTCGATCTTGAGCGCCCCCAGGATCCGTACGCCCGAAGCATACCAGGCGACGGTGACGGCAAGTTCCACCATCTGCCGGTCGCTCAGGAACTGGCAGCATTTGCTCCACACTTCGTCGCTCACATCGACATTCAACGTGGAAGCCTTGGCGAAAGCCATTACCGCCCGTTCCACCTCGCCGAAGTGGGGTGACGTCCCGAATTCAGGAACCGCCACATACTGCTCCTCCGTGACGCCAGCTTTCATCGCGTGGGAATGGTGGTGCGCGATCTCATATTCGCATGAGGTGCAGTGCCCTACCGTCAGGATCGCAAGCTCGCGAAGGCGCGGGTCCAGGTCCGCCGTGCGCAGCGCATTGGCATAGGTCAGAAATCCATCGAGGATTTCCGGCGCATTGGCGAGTGCAAGGAAGATGTTCGCGGTAGGAACCTTCCGCTCGCGCTCCAGTCGATCATAGAGCGACGTTCTGTCCGGGCCGGCCTCTGCCCGGCTCAAATATTCGACACGTGCCATTAACCCTTCTCTCCCTTTCAGCCCTGGGCTGCCTCTTCCCGTTTGCGGATATAGCTTTCCAGCGTTTCCGGATTCGGCTTTTCGACCGGCTCGGTCAGCGGAACGCCCTCGAATTCCGTTGCGACGGAATACCACCGGGCAAGCGCCGGCAGACCCCAACGCACGTTGGTTGACAGCGTTGCCGCGTCCCATCGCACCGGTTCAATTTCTATGTCGATGGTCTGATAATGGCTGTTGAATAGCTCGACGCGATGCCCATCGGGGTCGATCAGATAAACGAACAACATACCGCCCGGCCCGTGGCGGCCCGGCCCACGTTCGACGGAGGAAGGATAGCCATAGATACCCGCCAGGTCGCACCCCGTGAAGATGTCGTGCGCTTCAGGGACGGTGTAAGCCAGATGATGGAGCCTCGGCGCCAAGCCCGGGACAATCGCGAGGTCGAGACAGGTGCCCTTGCGGTACATGAAGGCGCCGAGCAGCTTGTCCTCATGGGTCAGATATTCGGAATTGCGGAAGCCGAGCTCACTGTAGAAAGCGCACAGGGCATAGGTGTCCGGGGCATGAATCTGGAAGTGGTCCAGACGCTGCGCATAGGCCCCCTTATGTTTTTCCTTGTGCAGATACATGCGCTGCCGGGTCTCCATCGTTGCGCAAAGCTCGATCCTGGTTCCGATGGGGTCGGAAACGTGCAGCGTCCTGCCCTGATAGGGTGCTTCAGCCCATTCTGCGGGGAGGCCCCGCCCACGGAAATACTGGTAGGCGATATCCAGATCCTCGTCGAAGAAGACGCGGAAGCCGATGCGGCGACACTTGCCGCCGTCCTGCGATTGCACAAGCACCAGGCTGTGATGGCAGGCCTCCGCCAGACCGCGCAAATAGCAACTATTCTCATCCTCATCGGAGACGACGAGGCCGACCACATCCGTGTAAAATTCGCGGCTCTTCCGCAGATCGGCGACGGTCAGGATCACATGGCTGGTCCGGGTGATATTGAAAGCCGGACGAAGGTTAACGGCAGGCAACATGGGCATGCTCCAAAAAGAGTTGGTTTATGCGCTATCGATAGCATCATGATTTGCCCTCAGCGGCGACTGATGTCAACAGATATCCGTGCGACCCGCTGCCATCCGGACGTCCTTGGGCCGGTTCACGGCAAAGGCATCCGACTGCACAAGGGGCGTCAAAAAACAGCGAATATACATAGGTAAGCCGTGAATTTTCGGGCTATGTGGAGAGAGAGGGCAGCAAGTGAGTGCAATTACAGCCCGTCCCCATTGCCCATTGCCAAGGCACATACAAATGTGCTAACGCTGGCACAGATATCGACATGGTGTCTTTCAAGATAGGGCGGAACACATGATTGAACCGGCTGAAGGCGGCGCGGCGGGAGACCGCCGGAAAACCCTCGCCGTCGTGCTGACGGATCATCCTTGGGCCGACGTCGCACTGGAGCGTAGCATCATCGAGGGCGCAGGATTCCGGCTCGTGATCGGGCCAGAGGTCGCGGGCAGCGAGAGTGACATCGAGGCCCTCGTGGAAAGCGCCGACCCTGCGGCAATCCTGACGTGCTGGGCGCCGGTTTCACGCAAGGCCATCATGTCGCCCCGCACAGTGCGGATCGTCGCGCGCCTTGGCGTCGGCCTCGATAATATTGATGTCGCAGCAGCTGCCGAGCGCGGTGCGTGGGTTACCAATGTCCCGGACTATTGCGTAGAGGAGGTTTCGAATCATGCCGTTGCGCTGGTTCTGGACCATTGCCGGGGCATTTCGCGCCTCAATGCGGCGGTGAAGGAGAAGGGTTGGAACTCCGATGCGACCGGCCTGCTGCGCCTGTCCGACCTGACCGTCGGCATATTGGGCTACGGCCGGATCGGCCGCGAAACCGCGCGAAAATTCAAGGCCTTCGGATGCGGGGTGCTTGCCCATGATCCCGCATTTACGGCTGACGATGACAACGCCTATGCGGCAAACATGGACGCGATCCAGTCGGCCGCCGACATCGTCATTCTCCATGTTCCGTTGATTCCTGCGACGCAGGGCCTGCTGAATGAGGATTTTTTCGCCCGATTGCAGCGCCGCCCCCTGATCGTGAATGTCAGTCGGGGACCTCTGATCGACAATGAGGCGCTGCTGAACGCGCTCGGCGAGGGACGCATCCGAGGCGCCGCTCTTGACGTAATTGACGGCGAGCCAACCCCGCCGCTGGAAATACTGTCCCATGCGCGCGTCGTGGCGACACCCCATATCGCCTACGCTTCCGACGCTTCGATGGAGGAATTGCGGCGGCGCGCCTGCGAGGAAGTCGTGCGCGTCCTTCAGGGGTATCAGCCGCAAGAGCCTCGCAACACGCCCGCCCGGAAAAACCCGCCAGAAGGCGTTCCGCTGGACGGCGGCGTTGCCAGCGACGTCCGGGTGGTCGACAGCGAGGATGGACCGATCGTCATCAAGGCCGCGCTGCCCAAGCTGAAGGTCGCTGCGGATTGGTTCTCCGATCCCGGCCGGTCGCTCATCGAGGCTGACGCCATCAGGGCCTGCACGGAACTTCTGGGGAAAGGTCCTGTCCCCGAACTGGTCTGGGAAAAGCCCGACGAGCATGCATTTGCCATGCGGCTGGTGGACCCGCGCCTCCGGAATTGGAAGACGGACCTGATGAGCGGCGCGGTCGATCTTCGCACCGCCGAGCGGGCTGGTCGCTTGCTGGGTCTGCTGCACGCCCGGTCAGCGGAGCGCCCTGATCTCGCAGAGCGGTTTGGCGACATCCAATATTTCCATGAACTGCGGATCGAGCCCTTTTTCGAGCACGTCGCCGAAAAGCTGCCGCATCTCGCGGCTGACATGGAGGCCGTGGTGTCAGGCATGCTCGGCCGGCGCTGCGCCCTGGTTCATGGCGACTTCAGCCCGAAGAACCTTCTCGCGGACGGCGGCGATCTGGTCATCCTTGACTTCGAGGTCGCGCATTGGGGCGACCCGCGGTTCGATGTCGGCTTCTGCCTCACCCACCTGATCCTGAAATCGTCGATCCCGGGCATGCCTGTCCCCGCCTTCCAAGAGGCGATCGAAACGTTTCTGGGAGCGTATGGAGCCACCGGACTCGACATAATCGACACGGACCTTGCCCGGATCGTCGGCTGCCTGCTGCTCGCGCGCCTGCATGGCAAGTCACCCGTCGAATATGGCGACAGGATCGACCGCCAGTCCATCGAGAACAAGGCGATTCAATTGCTTTGGCATGACGGCGAAGTCGGCCTTGAAATTTTCCAATTGTCCCTGGAGTCCTGCGGATGAAATCTTCCCCAACGATAATAGCCTTGGACGCGCGGCAAATTCTGGATAGCCGCGGCCGCCCCACCGTCGAGGCCGATATCCGCCTCGCCGACGGCAGCTTCGGGCGTGCCTGCGCACCATCAGGCGCCTCGACGGGGCGTCATGAGGTCTGGGAACTGCGCGACCGGCAGCCGAACCGTTATGACGGCCTGGGCGTGCTTTCGGCAGTCGCCAACATCAAGGGCGAAATCGCCGCGGCCCTGATCGGGAGGGATGTACAGGACCAGGAGGGAATCGATAGTGCGCTTGTGGCGCTCGATGGCACCTCATCCCTGAAGCGGCTGGGTGCAAACGCTCTATTGGCCGTCTCCATGGCGGCCGCGCGCGCGGCCGCCACGCACCGATGTGTGCCGCTCTACCACTATATCGCGGAATTGGCCGGCACGGCGATGTCGATGCCCATGCCCATGACCAACATCCTGAGCGGCGGTGCGCATGCGGGACGCGGTATGGACTTGCAGGACTTCCTTACCATTCCGGTAGGCGCCGAAAGCTATTCCGAGGCGCTCGAAATGATTTCGCGAGTCAGGTCGGCTGCCGCGTCCGTCATGCAGAGCGAAAACCTCAGCACGCTGCTGGCCGATGAAGGCGGCCTCAGTCCGGGATATTCAAAGGCGGAGCAGGCGTTGACGCTGATGATGCGTTCTTTCGAGGCAGCCGGCCTTCGTCCCGGCATCGATATCGGCATCGCGCTCGACGTCGCGGCGAGCGAACTGTACGAGGATGGCCGTTATGTCCTGAAGGGCGAAAAGCAGCGCTTCTCGGGCGAGGAGATGATCAGCTTCCTGGCTGGTCTCGCCCGCAACTTCCCCATCATCTCCATCGAAGATGCGCTCGACCAGGATGACTGGGATCATTGGCGACACTTCACCAGCGAGCTTCCCAATGTGCAGATTGTCGGTGATGACTTGTTCGTCACCAATGTCGACCGCATCAGGCTGGGCATCGACCGTAACGTCGCAAATGCCGCGCTGATCAAGCTCAATCAGAACGGTACACTGAGCGGCACGCTTTCCGCCATTTCAATGGCGCGCTCGGCGAGTTACGCCACCGTGGTCTCGGCGCGGTCGGGGGAAACCGAAGATACGTTCATAGCCGATCTCGCCGTGGGAACGGGCGCGGGCCAGATCAAGATCGGCTCCGTGCGCAATTCGGAGCGGTTGGCCAAATATAATCAGTTGCTGCGGATCGAGGAGGACGCGCGGCTTCCATTCGCCGGGGTGAAAGGCATCAGGGCCAGCAATCTGGCTCTGGCGCGCTAGGGGGATCGCGATATGGTCTATTCGCTCGCCAATATTCGGGGTGCGCAGGGCGCAGTGAATGCCGTGGGTTTCGAGGGCAGCTTCTACGCCCTTGAAGACCTGCTCCCCGGTCTCGACGGAAACCCGTACACTGGGCTGCTGGAAATATTCCGTACATGGGACAAGGTCCGTGCCATGATAGCTTTGGCACTTGCGGGCCCAATTGCGGCAAAGCCTCTTCCCGATCCGGCGGCCGATGATTTCCTTGCGCCAATCCGCCATCCGGCGAACATCACATGCACCGGCACCAATTATCGCGACCATCTGGTGAAGGACCTCAACGTCACCGATTTCGACAAGGGCGCCAATGACATTGTCTATTTCAGCAAACGCCCGGGCTGCCTTGTGGGGGCGGGCAAGACGATCCGCTATCCGAGCCAGTCCCAACAGTTCGACTGGGAAATCGAGCTGGTCGCTGTCATCGCCCAGCGCGGACGCCGCATTCCGGTTGAAGACGCGCTTTCCCACGTTGGCGCCTATGCCATTGGTCTGGATCTCACCGCCCGTGACTTGCAGTTCAACAAGCGCCAGCGTCGCCAGTTCGATCTGTTCGGCGGCAAGTCCTTTGACGACAGTGGGCCGATCGGTCCCGTCGTGGTGCCAGCGGAATTTGTCGATCCCGAGGACCTTCACCTCAAACTTTGGGTGAATGACGAACTCAAACAGGACTCGCATACGCGGGAAATGATCTGGTCGATCGCCGAGCAGATTTCCGAACTCAGCCAGCATATCACGCTCGAGCCTGGCGACTTGCTGTTCACGGGTACGCCCGCAGGCATCGCCTATCCCAAAGGACCCTTTCTGCAAGTGGGCGACCGTATCAATGCGGAGATCACCGGCCTTGGCCGCCTGACTGTCGAAATCATCGAAGATCCCGACGCACCGCGCATGACCTTGGCGGGCAGATAAGCGAAACGGGCGAAACTAGAGTGATTTCCAAGCGATCGGAATCGATCGCTGGTTAAGAAATCGCGGTAAAACAAAGGAATAGAGCGGTCTATCTGATGCAATCAGATCGCAAACCGCTCTAGGCTGCGGCCTCCAGCATGACGGCCAGCGCGGCCTGCGGCCCATCGGCGCGATGGACAAGAACGAGGTCAAGCGACATCGCGTGATTGGCAATCTGACGATAAGCAAGGCCATCGAGATGCAGTTTTTCCAACGAGCCTGGAACAGCCGCAATGCCGACGCCGGCTGCGGCAAGACCGGCCGCCGTGATGAAGTCTGTGGTACGAATGATGTCCGGCATCTCGAACCGTCCGGCCCGGGCAATGCCACGGATGATGTCGATCAGCCCCACCTCTTCGTGAAACTGCGGTACAATGAATCGATTGCCGCCAAGGTGCTGGACCGGAATCGTGCCGGCGGCAGCCAGCGGATGATCGGCCGCCATCGCGACAATTACACTTTCCCGATGGATGCTGGTTGCCGCAATACCTGGCGGATAACTCGGCCGCGGCCGAATGATCCCGAAATCGATCCGCCCATCGCCGATGGCCATCAGCTGTTCCGGGGTTTCCAGGGACTTAGGGTGAACCTCGAGGTCAGGTAACCGGTCACGCAGCGCCCGGATCATCCGCGGAAGAACGCCGGTCATGATCGCTGAAAACACGTAGCCGATCCGGATCGGTCCCGCCTCGCCCCGGGCGATGTTCCTGCCCAATCTTTCCATCTGCTCGAGGCCCGCCATCCCCTCGCGCGCGACCGCAAGAAACAAGGTGCCCGCCCGCGTCGGCTGCACGCGGTTCCGCTTGCCGCGCTCGATCAGCCGGACCCCCAGCTGGTCCTCCAATCTTTGCAGCCGCTTGCTGATCACGGACTGGGTAACGCCGAGCAGGTCGGCTGCCCGAACGAAATGTCCCAGTTCGGCGACGGCAATGAAGGCGCGCAGGCAAAGGGGATCGAGCATTCCTCCTTTTAATTCCAATATAGGATTAAAACTACGAAAAAACATCGTTGCTCCGATTAAATGATCGCGCCACTCTCGCCCCGAAATGGAGTCCGCACATGACCGATATGGTTCGTTTCGATTGGGAAGATATGCTCGGGCTGGATCGCCAGCTTTCCGAGGATGAGCGGCTGATCCGCGATGCGGCACGGAATTTCGCGCAGGATCGGCTCCAACCACGGGTGATCGATGCATTTGCGCAGGAACATACAGATCCGGAGATTTTCCGCGAGATGGGCCAGCAGGGTCTGCTCGGTATTACCATACCCGAACAATTTGGCGGCGCGAACGCATCCTATGTCGCTTATGGCCTGGTTGCGCGCGAAGTGGAGCGGGTCGATTCCGGCTACCGCTCGATGATGAGCGTGCAATCCAGCCTCGTGATGTATCCAATCCAAGCTTATGGAAATGAGGAGCAGCAACAGAAATATCTGCCGGGGCTTGCAAGCGGCGAGCTGATCGGCTGTTTCGGCCTCACCGAACCCGATGCCGGTTCCGATCCGGGCGGCATCCGCACCCGCGCCGTTAAGGTAGACGGCGGCTACCGCCTGACCGGCAACAAGACCTGGATATCGAACGCCCCGATCGCTGATGTCTTCGTGATCTGGGCAAAGTCCGAGTCCCATGGCGGCGCAATTCGCGGCTTCCTTCTGGAGAAGGGAATGGCAGGTCTTTCCGCTCCCAAAATCGAAGGCAAGCTTTCGCTGCGCGCCTCCATCACCGGCATGGTGAACATGGACGATGTCCTGGTGCCCGAAGACGCGTTGCTCCCGGGCGTCGAAGGACTGAAGGGACCTTTCGGCTGCCTCAACCGTGCGCGTTACGGCATCAGTTGGGGCGCCATGGGCGCGGCGGAATATTGCTATGCCGCCGCGCGCCAATATGGACTCGATCGCAAGCAGTTCGGCCGTCCACTGGCGGCAACACAACTCTATCAGAAAAAGCTGGCCGACATGGCGGCCGAGATTGCGCTCGGCTTGCAGGCAAGCCTCCGGGTCGGGCGCCTGATGGACGAGGGCCGCTTCGCGCCGGAGATGATCTCGACCATCAAGCGCAACAATTGCGGCAAGGCCCTGGACATTGCCCGCACCGCCCGCGACATGCATGGCGGGAACGGTATTTCCGAGGAATATCAAGTCATTCGTCATATGGTGAACCTGGAGACAGTGAACACCTATGAGGGCACACACGACATCCATGCGCTGATTCTCGGCCGCGCGATCACCGGCATCCCGGCTTTCTAGTCGCCATGTCCACGCCGCCGCTTCAAGGAATAAGGGTGATCGAGCTGGCGCGGATCCTGGCCGGACCCTGGGCCGGCCAGGTGCTCGCCGATCTCGGCGCCGAAGTCATCAAGATCGAAAGCCCCGCGGGCGACGACACACGCCAATGGGGACCCCCATTCGTGACAAATCCCGACGGGTCGCGCGATGCCGCATATTTTCACGCGGCAAACAGGGGCAAGCGGTCGGTCGTTATCGACTTTTCAACGCCGCAGGGCCAGGCCGAAGTTCGTCAGCTGGCCGCCGATGCCGATGTGTTCATCGAGAATTTCAAGATGGGTGGATTGGCCCGCTACGGTCTGGATTATGCCAGCCTTGCCGAGATCAACCCGCGTCTCGTCTATTGCTCGATCACTGGCTTTGGCCAGACGGGTCCCTATGCCCCGCGGGCCGGTTATGATTTCATCGTCCAGGGCATGAGCGGGATCATGGACCTGACGGGCGAACCCGACGGACCGCCCGAGAAGATCGGCGTCGCCTATGCGGACATTCTCACCGGGCTCTATGCCGTCATCGGCATCCAGGCGGCGCTGGCCGATCGCGAGCGCAGCGGACTTGGCCAGCAGGTCGATATGGCGCTACTCGACGTGATGGTGGGAACGTTGGCCAACCAGGCGATGAATTATCTTGTGTCTGGCATTTCGCCCAAGCGGCTTGGCAACGCCCATCCCAATATTGCCCCCTATGAAGCATTTCCGACGAATGACAGCTGGATCCTCCTGGCCGTCGGCAATGACCAGCAGTTCCAACGTTTTTGTGAGGCGGTCGGTCTGCAACCCGGACCAGACTATTCCACCAACGCGCAACGCCTGAAGCGCCGCCAAAACTTGAGCGCCCTGATTTCTGAACGCACCCAGCAGTGGCGCCGGGATGATCTCCTGGCGTGTCTGGAGCAGGAAGGCGTGCCGGCCGGCCCGATCAACTCGGTCGCCGATGCGTTCGGCGACGAGCAGGTCCGCCACCGCGGCATGAAACTGAGCATGGAGCGAGGCTCCGGTCCGTCAGTGCCGGGCGTGCGCCTCCCGATCCGATTTTCCCGTTCGAAACTGGCGCCAAGCCTGCCCTCGCCGCTGCTGGGAAGCGGCTAGTTGGAACAACGCTTATTCCGGAGCAAAGCCATGATCATTGAACAACGCACCTACACTCTGAAGCCCGGCAAAGTTGCGGACTACCTGGCCCTGTACCGGACAAGCGGCCTCACCGTGCAGAGTAGGCATCTCGGGCAGCCCTATGGCTATTATTCAACGGAAACCGGCGAGTTGAACCAACTTGTGCATATGTGGGCCTATGCGGACGCCAGTGATCGGTCAGCCCGTCGCGGTACGCTCTACGCGGATCCCGAGTGGCAGGAGCTGCTTCCGGGACTGCTGGCAATGATCGACAAGATGGAAACGGTCATCCTGAATCCCGCCTATTTTGCCGAACCCCTGCCCTGTCGGATCGTCGACTAGGCGACGCAAATCTACACATGGCTTCTCATCAGGATGATCCCGTATGTGAAAGGCAAAAAAATGTCTGAACCTTCAAAGTCCACACCGCGTCGCATGGGTACCAGGACCATCGATGCTACCCTCGTTCGCGTCATGCAGGGCCTGGCGACGGGGCGAACGGACGAAACGCTCAATGCCCAATTCGGGATCAGTTACAACAGCTGGTGCAAAATCATGACAGGTCAACCAATCCGCGCATCCCTGGCCGATCGTCTGGAACAGCGGATCAGGCATCTTGAGATGCCGGAAGTCGGCGCATCTCAACCCGCTCTTTCATGCGATCGATAGCACTGAATTGAGGATGTTGGGTTGCCTGTCGGGCAGCATTCCCCGTCGCTCGAACAAACGCACAAGTTGAGTTCGGTCGAATGTTCGAACCCGTAAAGCACGAGAAGGATCTTCATGGAAAGGCGACAACGGTGGATGGATGTGAATCGAACAAAGCATTGGAGGGTAGCTGTGACGGCTCAAATTCTCCCATGAAATTATCCTCTGAATTTGCCGTTGGGACCGCAAGACATCGGATCAGGACTTCCGGTTCGGTGAATGCTTGGGTCTACGTGACCATACCCGTTCTATCGAATGATGATTTTGGTTCACGGGAGCAGATGTTGTTTGAGCGCGCCGTGGCAAGAGAATTGTCCGGCGACACCGATTTTTGACCGACTTAAAGCGGGTTTAGCAATCATGGCGTGGATTTCACAAGATATCGCTGGGCAGCTTAAATCCGATCGCAGTCGATTACCGGCTGCAACACCGGAGACATCGCTTGCGATGCAGCGTTCCGACATCCGCTATCTTGGACGGCTTCTGGGAAACGTCATCCGTCAATATGGCGGCGACGAACTCTATGAGCGCACCGAGCGAATCCGTAGTGCCGCTGTCGATCGTCATCGAGGCCTCGCTGCTTCATCAAATCTCGGACTCGATGCGCTGACGTTGAACAATAGCCTGTCCTTCGTTCGCGGTTTCATTCTCTTTTCCATGCTGGCCAACTTGGCCGAAGACCACCGGGGCGCGGCCACCCATGCCCCATGCAATGTCGAACAGGCGCTCGAAAAACTTCGAACCGTTGGTGTCGATGACAAGCAGATCGCATTACTACTTGAGGATGCCCTCATTGCACCGGTGCTCACAGCTCACCCGACTGAGGTGATGCGCAAAAGCATGATCGATCACCGTAACCGTATCGCGAAGCTCATGCGCCTGCGCGATACTGGTGCGACACACACACCGGAAGAGGAAGACATTGAAACAGGCATCATGCGGCAGATTGCCTTGCTTTGGCAGACCAGACCCCTGCGCGGGGAACGACTCCATGTTGCGGACGAGATTGATACGCTTCGCGACTATTTTAAGGATGTCTTTCTACCGTTATTGCCATCGCTGTATGCTCGATGGGAGCGGCTATTAGGAAAGCGGCCGCCGAGTTTCTTGCGTTTGGGCAGCTGGATAGGCGGAGATCGGGACGGCAATCCTTTCGTTACGGCGGATTCCTTGCAACTGGCCGTAGCGCGGGGAGCAGAAACGGTCATCCGCCATTATCTCGAGTCCGTGCATGCTCTGGGAGCGGAACTCTCCATCTCGTCCAGTGTTGCGGAAGTCGATCCGGAACTGCTCGCGCTCGCAGATCGCAGCAAGGATTCGTCAGCGGCACGGGCAGCGGAGCCATATCGCCGCGCGCTTTCCGGTGTGTATGCCCGGCTTGACGCCACCTTGATGGAATTGACTGGCAAGTCAGCCCCGCGGCCGACCCACCTCGCGGCTCAGCCCTATGGCTCACCGGATGGGTTCCGTGAGGAATTGGCGGTGATCGCTCGATCACTTGGCCGCGGCGGAGGGGTTTTGACCGGCGAAGGCGCTTGCGCACGACTGATTCGCACGGTCGAGACGTTCGGCTTTCATATGGCTACCCTTGACCTCCGGCAGAACAGCGCGGTGCATGAGCGGGTTGTTGGAGAACTGCTGCGCGCCGCCGGTGCGGAGATGAACTATGCGGGGCTGGCAGAGCCAGCGCGCATCGCGCTGCTTCGGCACGAACTGAAATCGCCACGCCTGCTCACGACTCCCTTTGCAAGCTATTCAGCGGAAACACGAAACGAACTCGAAATCGTTCGCGCGGCGGCTGAGGCACGCGCTCGCTACGGTCCGGCCGCCATCGCGAATTATATTGTCTCCATGTGCAAGTCGGTTTCCGACCTGCTCGAAGTACAACTGCTGCTGAAAGAAGCTGGCCTCCATCGACCGGGTGAACCGCCCTCGATCATGGCAGTGCCGCTATTCGAGACAATCGATGACCTGGAAGCGGCGCCAGCCATCATGCGCGATTGGTTCGCCTTGCCGGAAAACGCGGAATGGATGCAGGCGAGCGGGCGACAGGAAGTCATGCTCGGCTATTCCGATTCCAACAAGGACGGAGGATATCTGACCTCGGTCTGGTCGCTGCATTGCGTCAGCGAAGCCTTGCGTGATGTGTTTTCCAAGGCGGGTATTACCATGCAGTTGTTCCACGGCCGTGGAGGCACGGTCGGGCGCGGCGGCGGCTCCTCCTTCTCTGCCATTCGCAGCCAGCCGAACGGAGTGCTTCGGGGCCGCATCCGGATCACCGAGCAAGGCGAAATGATTGCCGCCAAATATGGCACACAGGAATGCGCGGCTGCCAGCCTGGAGACCTTGGCGGCCGCCACCCTATTGGCCTCCCTGGAGCCCACGCAACTGTCAGATGCCGACGCAGGGCGCTTCGCTGCGACAATGGCCGAACTGTCCAGCTACGCTTCCCGAAGCTATCGCGCCCTGGTCTATGAGATCGACGGCTTTCCCCTTTTCTTCCGCCAGTTCACCCCGATCACCGAAATCGCCGCGCTCAAGATCGGTTCACGGCCTGCCAGTCGCACCGAATCCGACGCCATCGAAGACCTGCGCGCGATACCTTGGGTTTTCAGTTGGGCGCAGGCCCGGGTAATGCTGCCGGGCTGGTTTGGCGTCGGTAGCGCGCTTGCCGCATTTGAGGATCGGGGCCTGCTCCGCCATATGGCGGCAGGCTGGCCCTTCTTCGCAACCACGCTCGATAATCTCGAGATGGTCCTGGCGAAATCGGACATGGACATTGCGGCACACTATGCGGAGCTTGTTGAGGACCGTTGCCTTGCCCGTCATGTCTTCGGGCGAATTTCCGATGAATGGCGCCGCACGCACGACCTTCTGCTCGACGTCACCGGTCAGTGCCGGCTGCTGGAACGACAGCCCAAGCCAGAAGCATCGATCCGCTTGCGCCTCCCCTATATCGAACCGCTCAACTTGCTCCAGGTCGAGCTACTCAAGCGCCACCGAGCCGGTGAGAATGACCCCCGGATCGCCGAGGGGATACAGTTGACGATAAATGCCATCGCGGCAGCCCTGCGGAATAGCGGGTAGTTTGCCCAGGCCCCGACCGTGCCACGGGCGCCGGTTCCCGACCAGGCCGATACACCATACACTGGCATGGCCCGCCGCATGAAAGAGCGAAGGGGGAAGCTCGCTGTCGTGCTTCATCATATGTTGAAGCATGGCACGACTTTCGTTCCTTACAAGACTGCTCTTGCAAGGACAGCATGACAAGAAGTTAAAAACACAGGATTCGGGCGGACAAACCACCACTCCGCCTGAGCGAAGTCCCTCCGCCGGGGCAACGGGCAAGTCAGGCCGTAATTGCCAAAGCAGTGCGTCGCAGCTGCGTATCACCAGATTGGTCGACTGGTCCTCACCGACCCCATAGAGCAGCGGCTTCAACGCCGACTGCGGACAGAAGCAAGTGACCGGCGAGGGATGAAGCCTAGCAGGGATGACTCGGAAAGGCCCGTTACAGAAGGGGCCATTCAGACAATGAGGGATTTCTGGCCAAAAGATAGGTTTACCTGATTGAGGCAGGCATATGATTTCGGAAGGCCGCTTGCGGATTTGACATGTCACGAGGCAGTCAAAGCGGCGGGCAATGATCGCGAGGGGGAGGAGTTGAAATGCAAAAAAAGAGGCTGATGAAAGGCTCGATGTTCGGTCTTCTAGTCGCTTCGGCGATGCCAGGCCCTATGGCTTTCGCACAAGGGGCAGAACCCAAAAGATCGGACGACACGTCATCGGTTTTGGCCGAGATCATCGTTACGGCGCAAAAGCGTACGCAGAATATTCAGGACGTGCCGGTTTCGGTTGCCGTGGTCGGGGCAGAAGAACTGGCGGTCAATCGGATAACCAATCTGGAAGGTCTGGGCGCGGTAGCTCCAGGCGTTTCGGTCCGCAAGACGCCCGGCGGTCTTGGCGCTCCCCAGATCGTCATTCGCGGCGTTGCCAGCGCGGGCGGCCTCCCGGGTTCGGACAAATCCGTCTCGATCAACGTCGACGGTGTCTACATCGGCGCGAACTACGGCCTGACGTCGGATATGCTCGATCTTGTCCGGGTTGAGGCCCTGCGTGGACCGCAGGGTACGCTTTTCGGTCGCAACACGACCGGTGGTGCGCTCAGTTTCGTCACGGCTGATCCAATTGGAGAATTCGGCGTCCATCAGGAAGTATCGATCGGGAACTATAACCAGTTCCGTTCGATCACGCACCTCGAACTGCCACAAGTCGGAGCGTTCAGCGGCTATGTCAGCTATATGCACGCAGAACGCGATGGAGACGTCAAGAACCTGCAGTCAGGAATCGTATTTGACCGGAGCAACGCGCCTGGGTTCGGGCGTCAGATTTCCGCCGACACACTGGGAGCAAGCAAATCGGAAGCCATTCACGTCGCTGTCAAGTTCAAGCCTAGCGAGGCGTTCGATCTGGTCTACAAATTCGACTGGTCAAAGGCTACAACGACCGCCGAGGCTTCTGGCGTGGTCGCCTACGACCCCGCAACCGCGTCCGCCTTCAAGCTCGACTTTCTGAATTTCGTACTGTCGCTCAATCCGCCGCTGATTTCCGGCACGACACGGCCGAATGGCGTGAACAACGCCTTCGCCGTCCCCGGAAATATGAAGTCTCAAGGGCATATTCTCACTGCCAATTTCGATTTGGCCGATAACGTCGTTCTCAAAAGTATTTCAGCCTATCGCAAGGTCTATGCTTTTGGAACATTGGATAACATTGGTCTCGGGCAGCTATTCTTTCCAGGTAATCCTGACCCCTTCTATATTTCAGTCAATCATAACGTCAATAGACAGAAACAGTGGAGTGAAGAGCTTCAGCTGAACTATAATTCCAAGCTTGTGACGCTTACTCTGGGTGGGATCTATTATAAGGAGAAGGTCGTAACCGGTGCGCCAGAGGGTTTGATCGGTGGCGGAACGATATTCGGCCTTCCTTTACCTGGGAATGTCCTGCCGGCAGGCAGAGACATCACTTACCTCACGGCGAAATCTCTGGCTGGCTACGGGCAGGCGGAAGTCCACATTACGCCGAAGCTGGATGTCATTGGAGGCATTCGGGTCACGAGGGACAAGAAGGACGGCACCTATTACAAGGAAACCCCGGTCTATGGTGTGCCTCTGAACGCGACGAATTTCGCCTACAAGAAAACAAAAGCCACATATTTGGCAGGTGTAAACTATCGGGTGACCGACGACATTCTGACCTATGCGAAGTTTTCGACCGGCTATATCTCTGGCGGGTCGGTGGCCGGTGTCGACTTCGATCCTGAAACGGCGAAATCTTGGGAAGCAGGCATCAAGTCCGAACTGTTCGACCGGCGCGTACGCCTAAATCTCGCGGGATTCTATGCCAAATACGGGAACCTTCAACAAGGCGTGCCAGGAAACCTTGCGAACCGTCCTGATCTGAACCTTGCATTGATCAACTACGGCGATGCAGAAGTGAAAGGTTTTGAGGCGGAAACTTCAATCATGCCCAATGATCTGATCACATTAACGGGTGCCGTATCCTATTCCGATTTCAAGTTTACCAAATTCACGCCACTGTGGACACAAACAATCATTAACTTTGGGGGGAGTCCGGATACTTTCCCGACTTGGCTTCGCCCATCAACAACAGTGAATTTGGGGTTCACCTACGAGTCAAAGCCGGAAGAGACTTTGGGCGGCGCACGCCTGATGGTCCACTTCGATACCAATTACAGATCCAAGGTCATCACGCCCGGTATCTTCACGACTGCCATCCAGCCGGACTTTCAGAAGATCTACAAGACGGGCGGAAACTGGATTGCAAATGCCCGCGTTGCATTGAAAGAGGTTTCCCTTGGATCGGGTCATCTTGAGGTGGCGGCCTGGGCGCGCAACCTGCTCAACAATCGAGGCACGGTCTGGGGCAACTATTCGTATTTCGTCGCCGGAACGACTTATGAGCCTGCGCGGACATATGGCCTGGATATGATTGTCGATTTCTGACGGTCTTGAGTGGAAGCGACGGGCATCGTTCCAGTTGCTTCCGCGTCGGCAATGTTGTCGCTGAAGTCCTGACTCTTGCGAAGTGGGCGAAGAGTCCCTTCTGCTGTTCCAGCCGCAATGGGATGTCCACGCGGTCCACACAGGAAAAAGGTGAAGAGCGCCAGATCAGATCGTACTGCCGGCACGCGGCGCACATGATTGTAGGGGAGAGGGCAATGTTGTCCATTTCGCGAGCGGTTACCCGCTTGACGATCGCAATCGCGATATTGTCGTCGATCCACATGGGTTGCGAAGCCGCGAAGGCAAAGGAGGCCGGCCCAGCCGCAACGCCGTATCCCGGCGGTAAATGGAAACCGCCGTCGCCGGTCTACGGCGTATCGGTGACGAAGAGCGTTCTCGTCACGATGCGGGACGGCGTTCGTATCCCTGTCGACATCTATGTGCCCGCGGACAAGGCGAATGGAAAGCCCGCAAAGGGCAGGTTCCCGGTGATCTTGACCAGGTTCTGGTATCAGAAGATGGAGGAGGAAGGCACGCCTCTATCGGACATCGACCCTGCCTTTTTCGTTGAACGCGGTTACATTTTCATTTCGGCGGACGTTCGCGGAACGGGACGGACGACCGATCCCGGGACCTACCTTGGCGAGCGTGACGCCCTCGACGGGGTCGACTTGGTAAACTGGTCAACAACCTTGCCGGCGGCCAAGGGCGCCGTCGGCTTCGTCGGATGTTCGGCCATGGGGCAGAACCAGCTATCGACCGCGGCTTTCCTCGGGCCGAAATCCCCGGTAAAGGCCATGATTCCGGCCTGTGTTCCTGCCGATCAGTACCGGGACACCTATACCGAAAATGGTGTGTGGAGACCTACCTGGCCGGGGCTGTTCATGAGCGCTCCGGCGATCTTCGGCAGCGGTATGATCTCCGAACTTTCGAAAACCTACGTGGAATCGATGAGGGGGGGAGAGGCCGCGTTCGACGGGGACTGGTGGTCGCAACGGAATTTCGTGATGCAGGCCGGGCGAATTGTGGAGACCGGCGCGGCGATACTCATCTGGAACGGGTGGCAGGACGTGGGGTTTGGCGGTCTTGAACTCTATGCCGCCCTGCAGAACGCCGCATCACGCAGTGCCGTAACCGCACCTCTCTGGCCGGGCTCTGCCGTTTCCGGCCGCTATCAGTTGCTCTTGGGGGATTGGGGACATGGTGAAGGACTGGATCAAGGAGTCATGCTGCAATGGTTTGAGACATGGCTGAAAGGGGCTGAAACGGGGCTGTCCCGATCGACGAAAACCCCGATTCATGCGCAGGATCGCGTCACGAAGGACTGGTTAAACCTCGCAACCTACCCGATGGTCGATCGCTACACCGGCTTGTATCTGGGAGCAGGAACCCTTTCGCCAAAGCCCCAGCCGATGGGACGGGACAAGCTGCGTTGGGATTTCCCAGGGGAGGATTCGGCGCTCGAATTCAGCAGCCAACCGTTCTTCCGGGCCATGCGGCTTGCCGGACCGATCGCAGTGCGTCTCAACGCGGCATCTTCGAACACCGACACCCAATTTCGGTTTCAACTTTTCGACGATGCTCCCGACGGCAGCACCGCGCTGATCAGCCACGGCATGATCCTGGGAAGCATGCATGAACTGAATGAGAAGAATGTCTGGAGGGACAAGAAAGGAAACCCGGTTCGCCCTCAGTCTCTCCTCCGCCACGAGACGCCGTTGGAGCCGGGCGCGACCGTTCGATACGAAATCCTTTTGGAGCCGACGCTGTGGACGATCAGGCCGAACCACCAATTGCGCCTCGAAATCTCCAGTCGACCGGGGCATCGGGACTGCCCCATGTTTCCCATGATCGGAGGCCGCAGGGATACCGGTTGTATTCTCCGACGCAATGTCCGCGAACGGCTTGACGGTGGGCGTTATACGATCACTTACGGAGGGGAACGCGCGTCAATGCTCAACCTCCCGCTCGTTTCGGCTGACGAATTCCGGCCAGTCCGAAGCGGGACGCCGCCGACGGCGAAGAATGTGCTGCCGCTTGATTGGGGACTGTGAACCAAAATTAGAAAGGCGAGAGCGCCAGTCTGTTCGCGCCCTGCGGTCACTGACAAAACGGCTCATACCGACCTGCATTGATCATGACCCACGCGCCCATTTGCGGTGTCCGATGGACATGATGTGCCAAGGTTGGTCGATGAGCCTGTTCCATGCCTCGCAGCAGTGGTCGACGATGTTGTCATGGGATGTGAAGACGCGGTTGGAGAGCCGGTTGTCACGCATGAATTGCCAGATGTTCTGGACCGGATTGCGTTCGGGGCATTTGTCAGGCAGCGCAACGATGCTGATGTTGCCGGGAACATCGAGCTTGCCTTTCATGTGCCATCCGGCCTGGTCCACCAGCACGAGAGCGTGAGCGCCGGGGGCGACGGCAGCGCTATTTCGGTCAGATGTAGCAACATGGTTTCGGTATTGCAGAAGGGCAGGACCAGCCCTGCGCCCTTGCCCTGTTCGGGGCAGATCGCGCCGAAGATATAGGCCGATTTCGCCCGCTGATCCTTCGGTGTCGATGGCCGCGTCCCACGCCTCGCCCAGCGCCGCGTGATCTTGTTCTTCTGACCGACGCGCGCCTCGTCCTGGAACCAGATTTCTATGGGCGTGCCTTTCGGGAGGGTGTCTTTGAGCTTTGCCAGCTCGGCGGCAAAGCCCCCTCACATGATGTTTCTCCAGTCAATGGGCTGACGATGCATTTTAGCAGTCCTCCAATAGTCAATGATATCCAGCTGAGCCGAGTCACGAGTACCGGCGAACATGCCTCGCCTGTACAACCTCACATCCGGTCGCCGTTCGGGACGGCAGCACCATAATCCCGCGTTCGGAGCAGGACTCAGGAGAACGCGACCATTCTTTTGAGACGGCTGTTGCGGCCAGGGGGCTTACGGTCCGTTCGCCTGGATCCATCGGGGCTGATTAGTTCCCCGGGGATTGGCTCACATGAAGTATGTTGATCAGGACTTCGTCATGGCGGCGCTTTCGATCACGACACCACTCATGGCGTACTTCCAGAAGGCCACGAGCAGCTTGCGTGCCAAGGCGATGATGGCGACCTTCTTGCCGTGCCCGCCGTTGCGGCTGACCCGGTCCTGAAACCACCGCGACAGGGCAGAGTCCGGCTGGAAGCGTAACCAGAGCCATGCCGCCTGAACCATCGTCGTGCGCAATCGTGGATTGCCGGACTTCGAGACACCCTGTTCACGATCGATCGAGCCGCTGCGCCACGGCGAGGACGCGAGCCCCGCATAGGCCGCGATCTGGCGCCGGTTGTCGAAATGTCGGAACAGGCATTCGCTGGCGAGAACGTTCGCGAACTCCGCGGATATGCCCTTGAGCATGGCAAGGGTCGCTTGCGGCGAAGTCTCGGACATGTCGTCACGCTCGGCCTCTACGCATTTGATTTGCTTGTCGAGCAGTTCGAGACGATCAAGTTCCCGACTGAGCTGCGCCTTGAGATGCGAAGGCAATGGCTTGCCGTCGCCCGTCCGCAGTTCCTCAAGGCGTTCACGTCGATCCCGTCGGTTCGGCTCATAGCCCCGAACACCGACGCTGAAGAGCAGACCCTTGATGCGGTTCGTGTGCAGCGTGCGTTCCTTGACGAGCGCCCTGCGTTCCCGTCCGATCCGCCGGCGGTCCTCGTCCTCGACCGTTGGCACGCGAACCATCGAGCACACCCTTGGCTCACCGCGTATCCAAGCCATCAAGGTACGAACCAGCGTTTCGCCATCGATCCTGTGAGTCTTGGCCCGCCGGTGGCGGCGCGACACTGCAATCGAAGCGGCGTCGACCACATGGCTGGTGACCCAATCTTCGGATGCCAGTGCGCGGTGAATCCAGAAGCCGTTGAGCCCTGCTTCGGCGGGCTTCTGCCTTGTCGCGCAAGGCATCCAGACATGCGAAAAGCGCTGTCATATCGCCGCCCGGCACCGAATGACGAGACATCTTCTCGATGCCCGGCGACAGCGAGGTCACCAGCCAGGCCGATTTCGACAGTTCCAGCGAAACGAAAATTGCGCCAAGATCAATGCGGATGGCGGCAGGTTGCGAGAACGGTTCTGCTGACATGGCAAATCCTTTCAGAGTGGTTGGTAGCAAACCGACTCTGA
>NZ_DAIMZT010000013.1:0-52952 GCF_036733805.1 Novosphingobium sp.
GCTGTCGGTGTGCAGAGCTGCTGGCGAATTGCCACGAAACGCGAGGAGTCAAAGCTTGGCCGGCCATCCGGTGCGACCACGCCCGGCGCTCCTGGCATCGGCCCCTTGGAACCGACTGCGGATTGCGCGGGCATGGCGCGAACCGGCGCCGCATCGCCTAACGAACCGACGGCGGCCCTGCCTCCGGATCCTGATCCGCCGCCTCCGAGACTGCCGGAAAGGTTCACCCCCCAACGAAGACGCGAACTGGACACTTCATGGAATGTCACCGCTCGGCGATCGACGGCAAGGAGATCTCCAGCCTCGTCACGTAGGACTCGTCCAGGAAATGCGGCCTCGATTGCCGGTGTCAGCAGCGGGAACGCTTCCGTCACGTCTGTCGATCGATTGTGGAAGTATTCGACGACCAGGTTGGATCGGGCGAGAAAAGGCAGCTTCCACGTTGCCGAAAGCTTGATGTCTCGCTGCTTTTCCTTGACCAGATCCGGATTTCCGCCGGTCGTGACCGTCACCAAGGCAGTCGTATCATGAGCGAAATCGTAAACCGGCACGTTGTAATTCAGGATTGTCGGCCCGCCGAGCTGCGCCAGGGTGGGAGCGGACTCGTTCGCGAGATAGCTTGCCTGGAAAGTCAATGTGCTGCTCGGCGACCAGGTAAAACCCGCACTCCAGTTCTTGAGCGTCCCGAAATCCGAAAGGCGATCCGCGCCGCCACTGACGTTGAAGGTCAGAGCGCCGATCGCGCTAAGGAAATCGCCGCTTGTAAGCGGCAAGGCAAGGTCGACGCCGCCCTGCACGTCACCCCGCAGAAGCTTTATAGTGCCAAGCGAATTGCGGGTATCATCGCTGAGTGTCCGATTGAAATCGTAGCCCGCCTTCAGCGTCAAGCTGGCATCGCCGGCGGGCAGGTGGAACGGCTTCCCCGCCAGCGTTGCCAGATTGCTGATCGTCATAGTGCGATTACGGGCGGTATCGACGCCAACGCCAGGTATGAAGGGCAGCGGACCGTCAAGTCGTAGTTCACCAGCCGCTGCGGCGCTCACCATGCTGGCGAGAGCGGGGCTGGAAGATACGGTACGCCGCCGGTCGACACCGGTGTTCGTCTCGACATAGCTGCCGTCGCTCGTGACATTGAGCTGCCACCTCCCCAGCATTTTGCCGTAGCCCAAGCTGGCATCGAACTCATCCGTGATGACCTCGGTTGTCAGGGGATCGGGCAAGGTTCGCCGCCTCGTTTGGTCGTCATAATGGAGCGTCACGGTGTCGAGCCCCGACCAGGATGTGGTCTCGGTATGCGTGTAGCCGCCACTTGCGGTGATGGAGCCGTCAAGCCCGTCCTTGCCCAACCCCTGCGTCATGGTGCCTTCGAGAGTGAATTGATGGTTTGCCGCGGCAAGGCTGCGATAACGGGCGGGATCAGGATCTCCGGCCACTTGGGAGGTCGCCGATTGCTTCTGCAGCACGTCCCGCTCGGCCTCTGTCAGCATGGAGGTTTCGTCCACCTTTGCCGTAACATTGTACCGGCGCGGGCCGGAAACTCTGAACAGGCCGCTCGATAGCTCGTAATTATCATAACCGCCGCGCGTCGGCCGGTTGTATTCGCCAGAACCGGTCACTGAGGCGAACTGATCCTTGAGGATGATGTTCACGACCCGCTGGTTGGGCGGATACCCGAAACGCAACGCGACTTCTTCGGGCAGAACCTCCAACCGCCGGATCGCTTCGGGTGGAATGTTGCGCATCTCTCGAAAATTGGTGATGCGCTGGCCGTTCACCAGGATCACCGGGCGACCGTCCCCACGCCCCCGCCCGCTGGTTGTCTGCGGCGAGATCGCGTCAATCAGTTCCTCGATCGAGTTGACGCCATAAGAGGCGATATCCTCTTCGTCGAAGACTTCGATGGGCTGTTCCGGAACATCGAGCTGCCCGCGAATACGCGGTGCATATACGAGGATTTCATTGCCGTGGACCTCCAGCGGGATATCCTGCTGCCGGCCCTTCCGGTCCGGCGGCGCCACGTCTTCGGCAAAGGCAGAGGTCGGAACGCACAGGCAAGCCGCCAGGCTGAGCAGGGGGAACGAACGCAACCGAGTATCTCCGCTGAGAAATATCCACTTTCCCCATCCCTGCCGTGCTGATGCCGTCCTCCCTTTTCCCGCACAAGTTGGGGCCCGGTAACATTTTGTCGCAACACTATTGCGCCGCCAAACCGCCAAGGCTTCCATTTTTGCCACGCCATAGCTATGTCGCGCCGCTATGACATTTCAGAACAATGGATATTGATCGCCAATGGCGAAAGAAGAACTCCTCGAGATGCGCGGCAAGGTGGTCGAACTCCTGCCTAACGCCATGTTCCGTGTAGAGCTGGAAAACGGCCACGAGATCCTGGGTCATACCGCAGGCAAGATGCGCAAGAACCGTATCCGCGTCCTCGTCGGAGACGAAGTGCTTGTCGAGTTGACGCCTTACGACCTTACCAAGGGACGCATCACTTACCGTTTCATGCCCGGTCGCGGTGGCCCAGGACAGTATTGAGGTCCTGCCGAGGGAGGAATCCACCGGCAATCCCTCACCGCGGCTGATACTCGCCTCGGCCAGCCCGCGTCGTCGGGAACTGCTTTCACGCCTTGGCGTGACCCCGGCCTCGATCGAAGCGGCTGATATCGACGAAAACCCCAGACCGCGCGAATTGCCGCGCGACTATGCCAGGCGCATGGCCAGCGAAAAAGCACTCGCCGTCGCTCCCTGCGACGGGTTCGTGCTCGCCGGCGATACTGTGGTCGCCTGCGGCAGGCGAATCCTGCCCAAGGCGGAAGACCAGGCCACCGCGCGCGCTTGTCTGACCCTGCTCTCCGGCCGGCGCCATCGGGTACTTTCAGCCATTGCGCTGTGGGGCCCCGATGGAAGCTTGCGCGATCGCTTGTCGGAAACGGTGGTACGTTTCAAACCGCTCTCCAGCCAGGAGATCGACGCGTATATCGCCGGCGGAGAATGGGACGGCAAGGCCGGCGGCTATGCTATCCAGGGTAGCGCCGAAGGACTGATCGCCTGGATATCCGGCAGCCATTCGGGCGTGGTTGGGCTTCCGCTTTTCGAAACCCGCGCTCTGCTGAAAGCGGCGGGGTTTGCAATTGCCTGAGTGGCTGGTCGAAGAAGGGATCGGCGAAAGTCGCGCGGTCCTGTTCGATCATGACGAAGCCATCGCCGCCCGCCTCGACTGGCCCGGCCGCCTCGGATCAGGCCAGGTCGCCGACGCCGTACTAGTTTCCCGGCGCGCGGGTTCGCCGCGCGGCACCGTTCGCTTCATCTCAGGCGAAGAAGCGCTGGTGGATGGACTTTCCGCCTCGGCCAGCGAAGGCGCTGCCGTCCGGGTGCAGGTGACTCGCGCCGCGATGGCCGAAACCGGTCGCTACAAACGCGCGCAGACGCGGGCTTGCGACTTGCCACCACGCGCCGCCCCCTCACTGGCGGAGAGCCTGAGCGTGGGCGGCGCCCGTGTTCGTGTGGTACGACGGTTTCCCGACGATATATGGCTGGATCTTATTGCCCAGGCGTGGGACGGCGTCATTCCATTCGATGGCGGCGCCATAGTCGTCACACCCACTCCCGCGATGACGCTGATCGACATCGACGGCCATCTGCCGCCGCGAGCTCTGGCGCTGGCCGCTGTCCCTACAATCGCCAAAGCCATCGGTCAGTTTGATCTGGCCGGCTCGATCGGTGTCGATTTCCCTACGCTTGAGAGCAAGGAGCATCGGCGCGCGGTTGACGAGGCGTTGTCGGAAAGTCTCAGCGCCTGGCCGCATCAGCGTACGGCTATGAACGGCTTCGGTTTCGTCCAGCTCGTGGCCCGACTGGAACGCCCCTCGATCCTCCAGCGTATCCGCAACGATCCGGCTGGTGCTGCAGCGCGTATGTTGCTCCGACAGGCAGAGCGTGTGGACGAACCGGGCCTCCTGCTACTGACGGCGCACCCCGCCATCCGCGCAAGCGTGAGCGCGGCATGGGAAGCCGAACTCGCTCGCCGCATGGGGCGCACTTTACGGTGGCATGAAGATCGCGGACTTGCACTGAACGGCGGATTCGCGCAGGCCATCGCCCCATGACCCGTTCCGAAAGAAAGTGCCCCATCTGCGGCAAGCCGCGCAGCGAGGAACATGCCCCGTTCTGTTCAAAGCGCTGTCGGGACCGTGACCTGCTCCAATGGCTTGACGAAGGTTATGCCCTGCCGGGCCCGCCCAGCTTTTCCGATGATTTAGAGGCGGATTGAAGTTCATCGGGATTAGGGGGTTGCCAAGGCGCGCCCGCTTCGCCATAGGCCCCCCACCAACGCTCGCCTGTCCATATGGATGGTCGCCGAAACAATGCCCGGGTAGCTCAGTTGGTAGAGCACATGACTGAAAATCATGGTGTCGGTGGTTCGATTCCGCCCCCGGGCACCATTACCGCTATCGCGGGATGGTGCATCACCTTTTGCCACATCGCGAAATCGTGTCGTTTGATTTGATGCTGTGAAAGTCGGCGTCGCCGAAATGACGGTTGTAACCATCGGTGTGCTTCCTGGGAGGCACAGAAAGACAATCAGCGTGCGAGGTGGCCCAGGCTGGACTCGGCAACGCCGGCGCGCTCCACGGGCCTTCTGCGCGCGTTCTATGGGGTGGTCAGATAGGCGATCACTTCGGCGACGTCGGCACCGGTCAAATCGTATCGCATGCCAGAAACCGCAAAGCGAGTGTTCGGATCGATCAGCATGTATCCTCCATGATTGTCGATGCCGCCATAACCGCGGACGCGACTTGCGCACGACATAGCCATGAGGGTCAGCCCAGGTCTCAAGCGCGCGCACCGTCCAGCGCCATGCGGCCCAGCCGGGGATCGTCGGTGAAGAACCCATCGATCCCGGCCGCCAGATAGAGACGGATCTCGGCCACGCTGCCACCGGGGTTGCGCGCGCCTCCTCCGGCGCCGTCACGAAAATCGGCGGCAAGGAAGTGGTTCTCGGGACGGAAAGTCCAGGTGCCGACGAGCAACCCTGCGGCGTGAGCATCGCCGATCAAGGCTGTCGGCGCGGTGAGGCGGCCGTCCGGGCCTAGCGGGATCAGGTCTCGACAATAGGGAGCCACAAAGTCCGCATAAGTGGCGATTTCGCGCAGGCCCTCGGGCGTCAGACGCTCTGCCCAGGTTCGCTTGTCGCCTGCCGCCACGCGGTCGGCTGGCGCGGCATCGTTTTCGGTGAGTTGCATCAGCCGCACATTTCGCGTGGCGGAAGACCGGCCATGCAGCCACTTCAGGTTGGCGATCTCGAAGCTCTGCACGATCACCGGCGCGCTTGAAAGATAGCTGTGCGCGCCCAACACGTCGAGGAAGCGCTGCTCCATCGGCAGGCCGATCGAGGCGAAGTAGCTGGAATGCTTAATCTCGGGGATGATCCCTACCACGCGGCCCCGCGCGGCGGCTTCGGCGGCGGCGAAATCGATCATCTCGTCGAAAGAGAGGACTTGGAACATGCCGTCGTAGCGCTGGCTCTCTGGCCGCAGTGAGCCAAGCCTTTCGCGTGCGCGCAAAGTCTTGATCTCGGCAAAAGTGAAATCCTCCGAGAACCACCCGGTCATCGCCACGCCGTCGATGGTCTTGGTCGTCCTGCGGGCGGCGTATTCGGGCCGGGCGGAGACATCGGTGGTTTCGGACAGATTGTTCTCGTGACGGACTATCAGGACGCCATCCTTGGTGGGCACCAGGTCCGGCTCCACGAAGTCCGCCCCGTCGGCGATCGCCAGCGCATAGGAGGCCAGCGTGTGCTCGGGCCGGTGCGCAGGTGCGCCCCGGTGGCCGAACACCAAGGGTTTCGGGCGGGCAGGCGAGGCGCCCCCCACCGCCGTCCCTTCGGCAAGGGCCAACAACGCCGCGGCAGCGGTGCCGGCCAGAGCAGCGCGACGGGTGATCGGCGCCGCCCTCATCGTCACAGGCCGGCCGAGAACGTGACGAACCACTGGCGCGGCGGGATCGGATAGGCCGAGAAGCTGTTCGTCGCAGAGCCCACTGAAATGGCCGACCAGCCGGTCCTGTCGGTCAGGTTGGTAACGTTCAGGCTGATCTCGGCTTTCCTCAAGTGCACCAGATCCTCTGGCAGATGCGCGGCAAGGCGCAGCGAGGCGAGGAAGTAGGACGGTACGCTGGTGTCGTTGGTATACGTCGCGAAGCGCTTGCCAACATAGTCGCCGACAAGCTGCAGCTCGAACGGCTCGACCGAAAGCGTAGCGACCGTCTTGTTCATCCACTTGGGCGATCCGGGCACCTGCTTGCCGCAAGTGGGCACCACGCCGCCTCGCACAGCGAAACCGCCAATGCAGGAACCGGTGGACGCGCCGATGCCGATGGCGGCAGCGGTGTAATCGCTCTGGTAGGTGGAGCTGTTGTAGGACAGCGCGTTGTATAGGGAGAATGTCTGCCCAAAGTGCAGCGTCACGGCGGCATCGACGCCGTCGGTGTGGACAGAGCCTACGTTGACCAAAACAGAGGTGCCGCCAGTGATGCCGCCACCCGCGATGCCGCCAGGGTTAGTGGGGATTCCCAGGAGGCGGTTATTGAAAACGACGTGGTAATAATTGACCTGCGCCTCGATCCCCGAAAGCAGTCCGGGGAAGCTGCGGCGCGTGCGTAAGCCCGCTTCGTAAGTCCAGCTCGTTTCCGGCTTGCCCTGCTGGGCGAAGGCATTGAACGCCGCCTGGCTGCCGGTGAACCAGGGCGAGAGCGAGCCGCCGCCCAGATAGGTCATGTACTGGTGCAGGTTCTTCTGCACGTTGAAATAGACCTGCTCATGCCCGTTGACGTCGTAGGTCGCGCCGACCGAAGGCAGGAACCAACGCGTGGTGTCGATCTTGCCGCTCGGCAAGCCGCCTGCGCCAAGACCCGAAAGCGACCCGGCCCTGGGCTGCACCACAAAGTTGCCCCGCGCCCACTGGCCGCTGGTCTTGACGCCCGCCTCGATCGTCAGGCGATCGGTAGGTTTCCACATGTCTTGCAGGTGGAGCTGCAGTTCGTCCACCTTGGCATTGCCCTGGTACTGGGTGAAAAGCGGGTTGGAGGGGCGGATATAAGGCGTGCTGCCGCCGGGATTATTGATGTCGAACGCGTACCAACGGCGGTACTGGGTAGCGCTGTTGCGCTCGTACCATGCGCCCAGTTCGACCTGGTGCGCGCCAAGGTCTGCATGGATCGTCGAGATCATGCCCCAGCGATCGATCCGGTACTCGGTGGTGCGGGTAATCAGCCCCGAACCGCCAGTGGCAGCGACCAAGGCATTGCCAAGCGCGGCGTTGCCGGCCCCATTGGCGTTGCTCCCGAAATGCGCGTCCGTCGCATAGTTAGGGTCGAGATATGCCTGCGCCACCGTTATCGACTGGCCAAGCGGGCCGGCAACGACGCCGACGCCGTCGTTATGGTGGTAATAAGCCGTGTTCGACCAAGTCAGCTTCGAGGAGAGGTGGGCGTCATAGCGGCCATAAGCGAGATAGTCGGTGCGCTGCGCGTCCGAGTAATAGTTGCGATAGTTGCTGCCGTTCGCTCCTGGCGTGTTACCGAAGGCGTCCATATAGCTGCGGATGCCAGCAAGGTTGGGGTAGAAGTAAGGTCGGGTGTAAGGCGTATATGCCTGCGCCGCGTTGGTGGCGGGGATGCGGAACACGGTCGCATCCTCGTTCGGCTCGATCTTGTCCGAATAGTCGAAGAACAGCGTCAGTTTGCCTGCGCCATCCTCATGCACGAACTTGCCGTTGGCCTGCCAGCCGCCCTGCCTGCCGTTGAAATCCCAGGCGCGGGCGCGCTGGCGCGCGGCCGAGACGTAGAACGCATTGTCGCCTGCGAACTTGCCGCTGTCGAGCCGGACATACGTGCGCGAAGTGCCGTAGGAGCCAATCGTCTGGTTGACCAGCGCCCCCATTTTGGGCGTCGGGTCGGCCGAGAAAGTCTCCACCGTGCCGCCCAGATTGCTGGTCGAAGGCGTGCCAAGATCGCCCGCGCCGGTCGTCACCACCACGCGGCCAACGTTCTCGGAAATCACCGCGCGCTGCGGCGAAAGGCCGTTGTAATTGCCATAGTTCTGGTCGCCCAGCGGTATCCCGTCCATCGTGTAGCCGAGCTGCTGGAAATTGAACCCGTGAATGAAGATTTGCGCGTTCTGCTCATTGTTACCCCAGGGGTCGGCGGTAATGTAGAGCACGCCGGGCAGCGTCTGGATCGCTTTCAGCGGCGAGACACCGGGCAGGATCTTCTGGATTTCCGCCTGCTGGATCGCAGTGGCCGAACGCGTGGTCTTTGCCGTGACGAGAATGGCTTCGGAGCCGCCATCAACAGCGCCTTCGCTGCTCGCGGCAGCGGCCGCAACGTCCTCTGCGTAAGCGGGCATGGTCGAAAGAGTGATGGCTATAGCGGAAAGCGAAAGCGTGGCGCAAAGTGCGCGGCGGAATGACATGATGCCCCCCTGGCGATGAAATATTGCAACTGCGAACGGGCACCTAGGCGTTTGATATTTCAGTGAGACGATGGATCGACGACAGTTCCATGAATCGCACAGGCAAAACCGGCCCCGACGATGCTAGACAGCATGCTCCCTATGCCTTGGGATTTGCAGGATCAGGCGGTCAGCTTGCGCAGAACGAACTGGACAATACAACGCGGAAATTCAGACATGCAGGATTTTCGCGCTGTTTTACGATGACACCCCGACACCATCTTTGTTATCGCGGCGCCTATCGAGAAGCGGTGGAGCATCTTCCATAAAGCGCGGGATAACATGAGGTCCCTTCAGATCGGTTTCAGCGAAGGCAAGGCTATACGTTGCGGCCTGGTGGGCGGCCGTGTTCAGGCGCCGCCTTATCGGCATCGATAACTGCTTTCGATCCAAGCTTCTTGCGCTCGCTTAGGATGCGCGCCTCCTCGTCGCCCATGTCGCCGGTATCGTTACCGCCGGTGGCGGGTAATACACGCTCCATCGAATCGAGGCTGTTTTCGCGGCGGTCCCGGTCCATGGATTTTCTCCGTTCTCACGCCGAGAACGCCGGGTGGGGACTGTCAGTTCTTCGCAAGGCCATGCCAATCCGTAGAAAACCATTACAAATCGTCGATCAGGCCGTAAATTCGACCTGACCATTTCGGCGCGCAAAGGGGACCCGGCGCAATACCGCCGTCCGGTAGAACGGGGAAAGAACAGTATCGACGGCGACGAAGGTAGCCATGCCTTGCTCGCGCCCAAATTCTACGCGGACGTAGCCCTGGTGCATGTTGTCGGTCCAGACAACCTCCGGAATATGCTCGGCATAAGCCCCGTCAAGCGAACGAGCGGTTGCGTCATCGAAGCCGCTGCTCACAAAATCGCCGGGAGAGGAAATGCCCGCCGCGCCGAACTCGATTCCGGCGGAGCGGCCCGCATCGTCAGCCAGCCGGTTAACCCAGAAGCTGTGACTGTCGCCTGAAAGGAATATCAGATCCCCCGCCCCGGCGCGACGCGACAAATCGTAAAGCCGCTCGCGCGCCCAGGGATAGCCGCCCCAGGCATCGGTATAGTCCGGCAGATTGAAGCGGCCCCTCCAAGCCAATGAAACTACCGGATCGGCGGCGAGCTGGACAAGCTCCTCCTTCGACTTGACGGTTGCCAACCGGGAAAAAGGGTCGGGAACCAAGCCCAGCTTCGCAACATCGGGCACTTCGACGCGCGCGATCACCATCGGGCAGCCGATGATCCGCCATGGCTGGCCTTGCTTTACTGAGCGAGACAGCGCCGCTTCCAGGTCTGCCTCGCATTCGGGCGATAGAATGCGCCGGCCGGACGCGCCAAGCACCTCTTTCTTGAAGCGCTCCGCCGATGCGGCGTCCGTGATCGTTTGCGCGTAATCGAGATACTCGATCTGCCGCGCGCGGGCAGTATGGCGGGTTTCCAGCGTATGCAGCGTGGCGAGGTCGCCAAAGCTGTAGCCGCGCCAGAACTGCATCCGCGTGAGGCCCTTGTGCGCCAGCCACTCCGGCTCACGCACGGGCATCCATTCGTAATATGCCTGAATCGAGGCGGCGCGGCGGCTGGGCCAATCGCCCTCGGTTTCGGGATGGTGATTCTGAGCGCCGCCAGTCCAGGGATTGTTGGCGCTCTCGTGGTCGTCCCAGCATGCCAGCAGGGTATGATTGGCGTGCATCGCCTGCGAGCCGGCGTCCGTCTTGTACTGCGCGTGCCGCGTACGGTAATCAGTCAGCGAGACGATGTCGTGCAACGGATCATGCACCCGGCCTATGCGACGGCCGACGTCAGCGCCCCAGCCATCCTTGCCGCCATATTCGTAAATATAGTCGCCTGTGTGCAGCACGAAATCGACGTCAGCATCGCGAGCGATGGCGTCATAGGCGTTGAAATACCCGAAGGCATAGTTGGAGCACGTCATCAGCGCGATCCCGAGACGATCCAGCTTGCCCTGCGGCAGAGTGCGCGCCCGACCCAGCGGCGAGATCACCTTACCCATCCGGAAGCGATAGTAATAAATGCCGCCAGGGATGAGACCTGTCGCCAATACTTTGACCGTCCAGTCGCGGGTGGCGTCAGTGGCGAACGCGCCGGTCTTCACGACTTGCGCGAAATCGGGCGTGGCACTCAGTTCCCACATGCCGTTCGCGGCGGTGTCCGCGCCGCTCACGCGGGTCCACAGAACGACGCTGGTGGCATCGGGATCGCCACTGGCCACACCGTGGCGGAAGGTCGGATTGGCAGGCGTCGCCTGAGCCAGCAACCGCGCCGGAGCCGTCAGGAAGGCAGTGCTCCCGGCTATTCCCGCAAGTATTGCCCGGCGGGATACTCCTGCATGGCGGAACGGATGATGCATGATTTGGGCTCCTGCGGCATGACGAAAGCCTTCTTTGTCACACCGATGTTGCGGTATTTGGAAAAAGAAGACGGGCCGGCATTCGCTGCCGTCCCGTCTTCAGAATGACTCCCGACAGGTCGGAAAGTGTCGATCAGAAGCCGGTCTTGAGCGTCATGAACGCCTGGCGCGGAGCGCCGACCAGCAGCGTCTGGTTGTCACCCGAGTTAGTGAAGCCGTTCGAACCGATGGTGGCGATGTACTGCTTGTCGAACACGTTGTTGACGGTGAACTGCAGCTCGGTCTTCTCATTGAAGTGATAGCCGATGGAAACGTCCGCCAGAAAGCGGCCGGGCACCGACTGGTCGTTGGTATAAGTGAAGTATCGCTTCGACATCCAGTTGAGGCCGATGCGGGCAAAGGCCCCATCATGCTGCCAGTTCACCTCGCCTCGCGCCATGTGCTTGGGACTATCGACCACGGTCTTGCCCTTGATCGGCGCGATGAGTTGGTTGTTACCGTTGAACACGTCGTCACGATAAGTCGAATCTGTATAGGTATACGAGGCGAAGAGGCTGATATCGCTGGTGACCTTGAAGTCGCCCGCTGCTTCCACGCCGATCGAGCGAACCGAACCGACATTCTGCAAAGCGGACGGATTGCCCTGAATGCCCGAGCCTACCGAAACTGCGAGCAGGCGGTTTTTGAAGTTCACCAGGTAGGCGCCGAGCACACCATTGAAGCGCGAGGTGTTGAAGCGCAGGCCCAGTTCGTATGTGTCCGAGGTTTCCGGCTTGAGCTTGTCCTTGATCGCGTTGAACCCGGCCTGGGTCGTGGAGAACGGGCCGCTCGTAACCGCCGCGGGGAAAGCACGGGTTGATTGCGTGAAGCCGGCGAATGCCTCAGCCTGGTCGGAAAGCTCGTAAACCACGCCGACATGCGGCTGGAACCAGTCCCGAGCCCTAATCTTGCCCTGGGGGAAGACGGACTGAACGATGGCCTTGGCCTCGTTGCTGACGTCGAAGCCCTTCCAGCCCAGTTCGGCCTTCAACGCGCCGAGATCGATCTTGTCCGAGACGTAGTACTGCTTGGTGATGGTGGTGAAATCGAACTCCCACTGCGTTGCGAACGGGTTCTTGGGGTAGTCGCGAAACGACAGGCCCGGATCGGTGCGGCTGGCCAGCGCGTAGAAACGACGGGCCTGGTTGAAGTCATTGTGCTCATACCAACCGCCGACGCTGATCGACTGGATGCCGAGCGTAAAGTCGAGCGATCCGAACACGCCGCCGCGATCAATGTCGTATTCGGTCGTGCGCAGGGAAATCGGCACGCCGTTCGGGCTAGGCACATAAGGGGTGGCCCAAAGGCCCCGGCCCTTGTTGTGGTGGTAATAGCCTTTGAGCGAGAACTTGACGTTATCTCCGAGGGGCGTGGTCATGCCCAATGAAGCGAGCGTGTCCTTGCGCAGGCCCGAAGCATCATAATAGGCATCGTCCACGGAGGTATACTTGCCAGGATAAACTTTCCCCGCTGCGGCGTTGGAAATGGGCGCGCCGGTATCGCCACGGTTATTACCGATATCCGCCAGCTGGATGGCCAGTGCATAGTTCGGATGCGTATTGTCGGAACTGTAGCCCAGCCGGCTGAGCATCCCCAGCGACATATCCTGGTAATCCTCTTCGCGGCGATCCGAATAGCTGAACCAGCCGTCGACCTTTGCCTCCCCAATCGGGATCACGACCTTGGCATTAACCAGATGCTGGTCCTGCGTGCCGTCGCCCTTGTACTTATCGGTGGAGCCATAAGCATAAGAGACATAGCCCTTCACGCCGTCCTGCGTGCCCATGTTCAGGCGGACGAAGCCGCGCTTGGTCTCGTCGCTGCCGTAAGTGCCCGCAACGTCAATGCCGAAGCGCCCTTCCGGGTCGGCCGAAAAGGTCTGGACCGTGCCGCCCAGGTTGCTGGTCGATTGCGTGCCAAGCGCGCCGGCGCCCTGCGCGACGCGCACCGACCCGACGTTTTCCGGGCTGACCGCGCGGCTGACATGCAGGCCGTTGTAATTGCCGTAAGACATGTCGCCCAGCGGAATGCCGTCAAACGTGAAGCCGAGCTGGTTCTGGTTGAAGCTGCGGATGGTGACGCGGGTGGACCACTCATAGTTGCCGAAGGCGTCGGCGGACTGGAAGTTCACGCTCGGTAGCTTCTCGATCGCCTTCAGCGGGCTGGTGCCGGGCGCCAGATCCGCGATGTCCTTGCTGGTGATCGACTGCTCCTGATGCGTTTCGCCCCGGCCGTAAACAACGATTGCGTCGCCATCCATGGAAGCGTCGGCGGCGGTCGCATCGTCTGCATGAGCTGCCTCGTCAGCCAAAACGGGTGACGCAGCGGAAATCGCTGCAAGGCAGACGCCCATAAGGCAGTAATGGCGGACAGCGTAAAAGCGCATGATTGATACCCCTGGCATGAATATTGCGCCGCAGCATTGGCCCAGTTTTCTGACTCCCTGCGGTCAGTTTCGGGGCATTTTTCTGTCAGATTGGTAACAGTAAAATGTCAGTCCACAGCCGGTTCGGGGATGGTTCGGCGCGCCATGGAATGACCAACCGGCTGCGCGCCGGAAGGGGAGCAAAGAACTGCAGAGGAACCAGAAATAGATCGAACATCAATTGCGTGAAGGCGTTATGGTCTTCACTCCGACGGCGAGTCGGAACGGTTGGTAGAAAAAGCAAAGGAGAGTGCGATGTCGATTTCAGTCAACTTACGCTCCGTTTTTATGGCAGGCGCTGCCGGATTGCTGGCGATGTCCGTACCGGCCATTGCACAAAGCCAGGATATGTCAGACCAACACCTTCCGATGTGCTCGTCGACCGTTACGGATCATTGCATGCAACGTGAGGGGCATGGCGCCACTCATGCTGCAGCGCGTCATCATGCACGCCACACCACCCATGCCAAAAGGCATCACCATCGTCATCACAAGGCGCACGCGGCGAACAAGCAGGCGGCCGCCGCGCCCGCCAAACATTGAGCGCCTCCCGGAGGAGCGGACATCCCAGTCGGCCTCCTCCGGGATACATGCCCAGCAAATCAAAAGAGCGTCGCGACCGCGCTTGGCCGCGAAGAGACTGCATAAGCTAACCAGGCACAGGGATGCCCGACGAGCAAACCCGAGTTCGCTGACGGCTGCGCATCTGCTCGCCAGAAATGGCGGACGTTGCGGCGAACGCTTCGACCGATTTCCTGAGCGTCACGTCAAAAAGGGATGGAACCGAGGGCAGCCGTGCTGTTGGCAGCAGGTCGCAATCGGGAAAGAAACTTGTTCGCGACGAAGATCGAAAGAAAAGAGTCGCAGAAGGTATTTCGCTACGACGCGATTTCCATCGCGCGAGTGATCTGCATTCTCGGCGTCGTGTATGTTCATGCCTGGACGGGTCTTACCGGGCCTGAACTGGAATCGGCGCATGGGACAGCCCAGGAAAGCCTGCGTTGGTTCCTGATGGAAACGTTCGGACGAAGTGCGGTGCCTTTGCTCGGGCTGATCTCCGGCTGGCTGGTGGCGGGCTCGGAACGCACGCGCCATTGGCAACGCCACATCGCCCGAAAAGCGCGGACGATCCTCCTGCCCATGGTCCTGTGGAACATGTTGGCATTGCTGCTTGTGTGCGGATCGGCATGGCTCTTCGGCCTTCCGGCTCCCACGCCGCAGTCGGCTCGGTGGGTGGTCGAGGAAATCTTCATCCTCACCCGCAACCCGGACGTCAACGTACAAATGCCGTTTCTGCGCGATCTGTTTCTCTGCATGATGATCGCGCCGATGCTGGTGCGAATGCCCGGCTGGGGACTGACGGTCCTGATACTATTCGCCGCGACGTGCCAGGTGCTTGGCGTGGGGCCACCGATCATGATGCGACCTGCCATCCTCATGTTCTTCACGCTGGGAATTGTCGCGCGCCGCTGCCAAGCGGCTGAGCGCGTGGCGGCGTGGCCATTGCCGGTTACGCTGGCGCCTTTCATCTTGCTTATGCCGCTGCAATTCTGGCTGGCGACACAATCGGATATCGCCCGCACCAGCCTCTGGATCTCATTGCTGGATATCCTGGTCCGCCTGGCCGCCGCTCTTTTTTTCTGGCGGATCTCATGGGAACTGGCGCGACGCCGGGCGGGCGATCTGCTGTTGAAGATCGAACCTTTCGCGTTTTTCCTCTTCTGTTCCCACCTCATTCTGATCTGGTTGGGTGGCCCCGTGCTGGGCGCGATGTTCGGCAAGCTCGGCTCACCGGGCTATCCCGTTTATCTGCTAACGCAGCCGCTGCTTGTGCTGGCCTGCGTTGTAGTATTGGGGGCATTGATGCGCCGATCCACACCGGGAATGGCCCTCATATTGAGCGGAGGCCGGCTTAAGCCGTAACATTCGTTGCGAGACGCAGTTGAATTTGCGGCTGAAACGAGTGTCGCAGCGGCAATTCGCGGTTGCGGCGAATCCGGCTTCTTGGCTAAGATGAGCGCCAAGTCAGCAGAAAAACTGTTGTCCCAGGGGCGAAGCAAAAGACCGAAGATATTCGGCGAGATCCTGTTCATGCAGGTGGGGTGGGGGCAATGCGGATTACCAGATTTCTCAAAAGTTTCGCATGGCTGACCGGGCTGGGGCTGCCTTGCGCCGCCTTTGCCGCCGCGCCTGCCCTGCACCCCCTCGCAGAAGAAAGCTTCAGCGTCGGCACCGCTGGCCCCGCGTGCGAGGCGCAGGGACAAGCCATGGGGGGATTGCGCACCTCGGTTTATGACCGCAAATGGGCGGTGCTTTGTGCCGACGTGGCCAGACCGATAGGCACTGCCTATCTTCTGCAGGACGTCGCCGGCGCCGATGCGCGCATAGCGCCGCAGCGGCAGGAAGTGCTGGATTGTGACCAGAACCCCGACGACCGGCGCGGCGTGACTTGTACCGGAACGCAATCCGGGCTGAAATGGCGCGTCTATCGTCAGCAGACGGCACGCGGGCTGATCCTGGTGGAAGGCTATGCCGCTTACGACGATGCGCTGCGCCTTACGCTTGCCTCCATAGTAGAAGATCGTCTGGTGCCGGGCTCTATCTCGATCGCCAATTTGGGCTCCAGTGACGCGCTGTCGCTGGCGAGGGCCCGCGCAGGTATCGGCGATCCCGCCACGCTGATCGGCCAGGGCTATCGTGGCAACGGCGCCGGTTCCTTTGCCGAAGCGGCCGAGTTCTTCGCCGCCGCGCCCGCCCTGTTCGTCGGCACCAAACCCGCTGACACCGAAAATAGGGAAGCACAAGTTCACGAAGCACTTGTGAACCGCGCGCTGCAACTATCCAACTTGGGGTCGTTCGACCAGGCCGCACGCAATTTCACGGCGGCGGAAAAGATCGAACTGCGTGACCCGGTCCAGTCCCGCCTTGCCCGAAATTACGCCGCGATTGACGCCATCAATCAGCGGCAGTTCGATAAGGCGCTGGAGGTTCTCGATCGGCCTGTGCCCTCTTTCACCCCCGCCCCGGCCGATGCAAATGAGGTGCGGATAGATGGAGTGACAGCGGCCGGACTCAATTCCTCCGCGCAAGGGGCAACGGTCGCGTTGCTGGGGCAGGCGACCCGTCTTTCGCCACAGGAACGCGCGGCGATCATCGATGCGCAGGCCCTGCAACTGCGAGGCACCGTTCTGCGTTTGCAAGGCGATGCCAACAAAGCGCGGGATGCGTTCAGCCGCGCTTATGACGATGCCATGAAGGTGCGCGATGGCCGGGTGGTGTCGATCTATCGCCTATTGGGGCAGATCCTCTCGGAAATGGCTCTGAGCTATGAGACGGAAGGCAATCCGCACATGGCGGAGGGCAAGTTCCGCGAGGCGCTCACCCTGGTGGAAAGACAATACCCCGACAGCACCTCGGTCAATCTTATTCGCACGCGCCTGGCCGGCTTTCTGGCCCGGCATGGACAGACCGCAGAAGCAATGGGTCTTTATCGCCAGGTTGTGGGCAATGTTGTCTCCAGCAATGGCGCGCTAATCGGGATGGAAAATCTGATGCAGCCCTATTTCGACCTGCTGGTCGGATCGGGCACTGACGATCAGGCAAAGGTTGCGGACGTATTCCTGGCCAGCCAGCTTGTTGAAGCGCCCGGCGTGGCTGACACCCTCGCCCAGCTTTCGCGCAGGCTCGAAGGCGGCTCAGACGAGGCATCCACGCTGTTTCGCCGCGCGCAAGCTGTCTCCCGTGAACTTGAGCGCACGCGTATCGAGATTGCCCACCTCAATGCATCGCAAGCTTCGGGCGGCGATGGCAGCGGGTTGCCCGCGCTTCAACAACGCCAGGCCCAGCTTGCCGATGCGCAGCTTACGGTCATGGATCAGCTTTCAGCTTTCCCGCGCTACCGTGCTTTCGCCAGTCGCACCATCGCTCTGGATCAGATGCGCAGCGTGCTAAAGCCGGGCGAAGCCTATCTCAAGCTCGCCGACGTGGCCGGATCGCTTTACGCGATATATGTCAGACCCAATACGGCCAGGGCCTGGAAACTGCCGCTAACCTCATCGCAGACGAACGCATTGGTCGATACCCTGCGTGACAGCATTTCGCTCACGATCAACGGCGTGCAATCGACTTATCCCTTCGATGTCGACAGCGCATTGAAACTGGACGCAGCCGTACTTGGGCCAGCGCAGGCCGATCTCTCAGGCGTCACACACCTGATCTTCGAACCGGCCGGGCCGCTGCTGCGCCTGCCGATCAGCCTGCTGACGGACGACCAGCACGGCGTCGCGGCCTATCACAAGCGCGTCGACGCGGGCGGCGACGAATACGATTTCACGGGGATCGACTGGCTGGGCCGCGACCGGGCTGTGAGCACCGCGCTCTCCGCCGCAAGCTTTCGCGATGCACGGGGCGCACCCGTCTCCACCGCGACCGGCGCTTATCTCGGCCTGGGCAACAATGTGCCACTCGGCCCGGTTAGTACGCGGCCGGGCACGCGATCAGGCGGCGAAACCGCGATCGACGCCGATTGCTCCTGGCCGCTTTCCACCTGGAACCAGCCTATCTCGCCCCGCGAACTCAATGAAGCCTCCGCGCTGTTCGCGACGGATCGGACGCAACTCATCACCGGCGCGCAATTCACCGACGACGGCATCATGGCTCGCAAAGACCTGAGCGCATTCCGCATCATTCATTTCGCGACACACGGTCTGGTCACCGCGCCCCGACCCGGCTGCCCGGTCCGCCCTGCGCTGCTGACCTCCTTCGGCGGCAGTGGATCGGACGGATTGCTTTCTTTCGGCGAAATCTTCGACCTCTCGCTCGATGCCGATCTCGTGATCCTTTCCGCTTGCGATACGGCCGGCGGCGCCGGGCTTGACGTTACTCGCGAGGCTGGTCTCACCACCGGCGGGGGCGAGGCGCTTGACGGCCTGGTCCGTGCGTTCATCGCTGCGGGTGGACGCCAGGTCATCGCCAGCCATTGGCCCGCGCCTGACGATTACAACGCCACAGAGAGGCTTTTTGCCGGGTTCTACGGCTCGAAGGACACATCAATCGGACAGGCGCTGATGACGTCCGAACGCAAGCTGATGGATGATCCGCAAACCTCACACCCCTATTACTGGGCCGGTTTCGCAGTGATCGGCGATGCGGCGCGCGCCGCCCCTGCCGCTGATCCGGCAAGTCCGGCGCCATGACCAATTCCTCTCCAACAGCAACACCAGGAAGCCGCTCTTCCTCGGAGGTGCCGGCACGATTGATCGGCCTCCTCAGCAAAGGCTGGCGAAAAGTGCGCTCTGCCAGCCGCCGCCAGTTGACCGCGACGATGTTGATGCTGCTGAGCGCCTTATTGATCGCCCGCTTCTCCTGGTACATCCCGGTCGTCGGCGATGCCGAGGATTCTCTGTACGATCTGCGCAGCTTCCTGATCGCGCCGCAAGTGAAGCAGGACCCGCGCGTCCAGATTGTCGCTTATACCGACCAGACCCTCATAAATGTGAAAAAGCGGTCGCCCTTGGATCGCGGACTGTTGGCCCGCGCACTCAGAGCGATAGACGGCATGGGCGCCAAGGCGATCGGCATCGACGTCCTGATCGATCAGCCGCAGGACGAGGACGAGCAACTCATCGCCACCCTGCGGGCGATGAAGACGCCCACGTTCCTCGCCTATATCGACCTGGCGACCAACAAGGACGACATGAAGTACGAACAGCAGGTCTACCTGCAGTCGTTCCTGAGGCATCTGGGAGGCAGCAATGTCAGACCCGCAAGCGTCCGTCTCAGCAACGCGCAGGGCACCACGCGGGTTTGGCCAGAGATCGTGCCGAGCCTGCCCCCGCTCCTGGGCCGGGCGATGGTCTCCGCCGGCCATGGTGGCGAGGATCGGACTTTCACCGGCTACACTGGCTCCATCCGCTACCGCCGCGTGATCGGCGACGCCGGCGAGGATGCAGCGAAAGTAACGACGCCGCTGTTCTCGGAAGTTCCCATCGATGTCTTCGCGACAAACAGCACGGAAATGATGGCCATGCTTAGGCAGCAGATAGCAGGGCGCTATGTGCTGATCGGTGGTGACATCGTCGATACCGACCAAGTGAACACGACGCTCACCGCCTCCACTGGTCGGACCGTGCCGGGGATCGACGTTCATGCCGAGATGATCGCGCAAATGCTTGATGGTGCACGCATGGCGCAAATCGCCGACTGGCAGCGTTGGGCGGTCGCGGCCCTCGTGATCCTGGCAGCCGCGACCACGAGCCTGGTGGAAGCACGGATATGGAAGGCAGCACCGTTCTTCCTGGCCCAACTTGTGCTGATCGGCGGCCTGCCCTTCTGGCTGGAACATTCGAACGTGGACACGTACGGCACCCCGGCCTTTGGCTGGGTGGCGGGTTGGATCCTGGCCTTTCTTGCGGTTTCCAGCGCTGTGCGCGCCTCGGGCGCCGTCGAGCGGCGGTTCGCTCAAGATGCGCTCGGCAAATACCTGCCTCGCGACATCGCGCAGGAAATCATTGACAACCCCGAACGCCTCACTCTTTCAGGCAGCAAGCGCGAACTCTTCATTGTGTTCAGCGACCTGGAAGGCTTCACGGCGCTTTCCCATCAGCTGGAACCGGAAGTCGTCGCAAGGCTTCTCAACGATTACCTCGATCGTCTTAGCGCCGTTGTCCTCGAGCATGGAGGGGTCGTAGACAAGTACGTCGGTGATGCAGTCGTCGCGTTTTGGGGCGCTCCGATCAGCCGACCCGACGATGGCCGCAAGGCCGCGCTTGCGGGCTACGCGATGTGGAAGGTGGGAGAGGAATTTCGCAAGAGCGTCGATTCCACGCTGCCGCCTATCGGACGCACGCGTGTCGGCCAGCATTTCGGCGAAGCTGTGGTTGGCAACTTCGGCGGCGAACGGCGCATCCAGTACACGGCGCTGGGGGACGCCATGAACACCGCCTCGCGCCTGGAGGCAGCGAACAAGACGCTCGGAACATCGGTCGTCGCCAGCCGCGAATTTGCAGAACGCTCGGGTCTCGACTGGTGGCGGCCGCTCGGCAGCATAGTTCTGCGCGGCCGGGCCAAGCCTGTGGACATATTCGAGCCGGCCCCCGATTTTCCGGATGCCGACCGGGTAAGATTGACGGAGGCGATCAGTCTTATCAGCCAGGAACCGTCCGCCGCTTTGGCCGAACTTGCGCAAATCCTGCACGACCATCCCAATGACACCGCTTTGGCCAAGTTGATGGAACGGACGCGCGAACTGGAAGGGGATGTGACTTATGTTCTGGGATAGCAATTCCAAGTGCCTGTCTGCGATGCTCGCGGCGTTCGCCGCGGCGGCATCGCCGGGTTATGCTATGGCCGGTATCGTCGTGGCATCCAGCGGACCTTCCTCAGCCAGCTTCCCGCCAGGCAAGAAGCTGGCGGACGATGCGCAAATCACGCTCAAGACCGCCGATTCAGTGACCATTTTGGATGCGAAGGGAACGCGCGTCCTGCGCGGCGCCGGAACTTTCACTGTGGGCGCGCCGGGCGCAGTCACTCGTACTGCCACATTTGTCGCCCTTACCCGCGAAAGGGGTGCCCAGCGTGTCAGAACCGGAGCCGTACGAGGACCAAACGGCAAGCCGGTCAGCCCGAACCTCTGGTATGTGAACCTGACGAAGTCCGGAACCTTCTGCGTCGTCGACCCGACGACGATCCGCGTCTGGCGGCCCGAGAAGGACGGCAGCGCCACTTACCTCGTATCCGACAAGGCCGGGACAAAGACGGCCAGGCTCGTCTATTCCGACGGCGTAACCGTCGCGCCTTGGGACGTGGCCACCGCGCCGGTCACCGAGGGCGCGACCTATGCTATCAACAGCACGAACGGAGCGAACAGGGCGACAGTGTCGTTCACCGTGCTCCCGGCGCGGGATTACGCTCCAGAAGATCTCGCTGCGGTGCTGATCGCCAAGGGCTGCACTGAACAGGTGGATCTGCTGGCCACGTCGCTGGCCCTGCCGCAGGACCCGCCTGCTGCCATGTAATCGCTGCGAAATGAAAGAAACGCCGGTGGGTAGGCTGGTTATGAGGGGGAACGAATGAAGCGATCATCGAAAACTGTCCAAGGCCGGCGTGGGCGCTCGCAAGGGCGAACATCCAGGCGGGCATTGGCAGCGTTCGCGATCTGGCCTCTGGCGGTTCTTCCCTCCGCTGCGCTGGCGCAGGCCGCACCCCCTCCCCCGACCCGCGATCAGGTCGACATCGGATCTCGCCTCCAGGAACGCACGCCTTCACAATCCCGGCTGGTCATCGAAGGCAATATAGAGCATGGCCCCTGCCCCTTGGCCGAGCCCGCCTTCGCCGCGACGCGCGTAACCTTTTCCAGGATCGCATTTCCCGGCCTAAAGGCCATTAGCCCTGAACTGCTCGATGACACATGGCGCGAATATGCGGGAACCGAGCAGCCGGTTTCCGTGCTGTGCGAGGTGCGCGACCGTGCCGCCACGGCGCTGAGGGCCATGGGCTATCTGGCGGCTGTGCAGATCCCGCCGCAGCGGATCGAAAAAAACGGCGATGTGCGCATGGATGTGCTCATTGCGCGTCTTACGGAAGTGCAAGTACGCGGCGATGCCGGGCCAAGCGAAAGGGCAATCGCGGCGCACCTCGCCAAGCTCACGCAGGAACCTTATTTCAATACTCGCGTAGCGGAGCGCCAACTCCTGCTCCTTAGCGATATGCCCGGCTATCAGGTTCGGCTGACCTTGAAGCCTGTGCCGGGATCGCCGGGAGACGTCACCGGCGACGTGTTGGTGCGTCGCATTCCGTTCGAGCTTTTCGGAGGCATTCAGAACCTCGGCTCGAAATCGACCGGGCGCGAAGGGGTGTTCCTGCAGGCGGTGGCGAACGGCGTCACGGGCCTTGCCGACAGGACAACGTTAAGCTTGTTCAACACCCTCGACTTCAGCGAACAAACGGTGGTCCAGGCAAGTCATGACTTTGCCGTCGGCGCCAGCGGCCTACGGTTCGGCGCCAGCCTGATTTACGGCCACAGTGAACCGTCCGGTGCGCTGGACTTCAAGACCGACACCGTAGCCGGCCAGTTGGGCCTGACTTATCCATTGGTACGTCGCCGCGCCTTCTCCATCGTTGCCGGTGGTGGGCTGGAGGTCATCAATCAGAACATCGACCTCGTCGGCGCCGGGCCGTTGGCACGTGACCGACTGCGGGTGTTTTACGGTCGGCTGGGCCTCGACCTCGTAGACAGCGACAGCCTGATCGGTCGCGGCGGCTATAACGGCGCGGAACCCCGATATCGACTGAGCGCCGCGGTTGAGGCCCGTCAAGGCATCCGAGGGCTTGGAGCGAGCCGTGACTGCACGCCGTTTACCAATTGCGCCGCGCCTCATGTGCCGATCAGTAATCTTCTGGCCGATCCCAGCGCCTTCGTTCTGCGGGCAGAGGCGAACGCGGAATTTCGTCCGACTCCGATGGTGACCGTCGCGATGGCTCCGCGCGCGCAATATTCGCCCGATACGCTGCTGTCTTACGAACAGTTCAGCGTCGGCAATTATACGATCGGCCGGGGCCTCGATCCAGGTACGCTCCTGGGCGACAGCGGCATTGGAACCTCATTTGAGCTGCGCTACGGGCGGATTTCGCGCACGACAAACGATAGCATCGCGCTTCAGCCCTTCGCATTTCTGGACGCGGCCTGGACCTGGACGAACGGCGCCAGACCGGCGGACTATTCGGAAAGCGCTTACACCGCCGGGGGCGGCATGCGCGCACGCTGGGGCGATCGGCTTGATGCCGATTTGTCGCTCGCCGTGCCGCTCAAGCGTACCGCACTCCAGACCGAGCGCGGCGATATCCGCCTTCTCTTCACCATAAGGGCGCGGTTCGTACCGTGGAATCCGTCATGACCATGATCTCATCCATACCCGCCCGCCGCGTCCGCTACGCGTCCTTCGCCGGAACCAGCCTTGCGGCGCTCGTTCTGGCTCTCGCTGCACCTACCGCTGTGCGAGCGCAATCATTCGCGGGCACCGGAACGATAACGCAGGGTTCGGCCACGATCACCACAAGCTCGGGCAGAACCGACATCGCTGTCAACAGCGGCCAGGTTCTCATCGACTGGACTACGAGCGCCCCGGCCTCCGGCACGACGATATTCCAACCCGCGGGCACTACCGCAACATTTGCGAGTTCCGGCTTTTCCGCGGTGCCCGGCGATTATGTCGTTCTTAACCGGGTCACGCCGGTCGACGCGTTGGGCGCGCCCACAAACGCGATGATCCAGTTCAATGGAACAGTGAACAGCACGCTCGCCGGGCTGCCGGGCGGCAAGATCTGGTTTTACAGCCCCAACGGCATCATCGTGGGCCCAACCGCCAGCTTCAACGTCGGTGGCCTGGTGCTCACGACCAATCCGATCGACGTGACGGGTGGATTCTTTGGCAGCAAAGGCGAAATCCGTTTTCGCGGCGCGACCGGATCGACCGGGCTCATTCAGATCCAGCCGGGCGCATCCATCAAAGCTTCGCCGAACCCGCAACTGACTGGCGATCAGGCATATATCGCGATGGTCGCGCCGCGCATCGAACAGGGCGGCACTGTCAATGCCGACGGTCCGATCGGTTACATTGCCGCTGAGGATGCGGACATCACAATCAACGCGGGCCTGTTCGACATCTTCGTCAATGCCGGCACCACTGACAGCAACGGCATTGTTCATACCGGAACCACGACTGGCGCCGCGTCTGCCGGCACCGCCGACCCTCGCACGATCTACATGGTGGCGGTGCCCAAGAATGATGGGCTGACCATGCTGCTGAACGGCAATATCGGCTATGCCCCCGCCGCCAGCGCCAGCAACGATGGGGCAGCGGTGATCCTTTCCGCAGGTCACGGATTGAACTTCGATAGCGGCAATCCTCTCAGCAACCCGGCGAATATTGCCATCGGCGATGCAACCTTCTCCAACGTCACCACTGCCACCGCAAGCGACAGCATCTTCATCGCCCCCACCACCCTGACCACGTTCGATCGGTTCGCCACGCTTGATGCCTTCAAAACCGTAAGCCTGACCGCAAGCAACGGCGCACAGATCATCGCCAACGACACGGCGGGTCTGCCCGCCGATATCCCCTTTCCGCCCTCTGGCTCCGGCTACTCGCTCGATGTCTTATCCGGCTTTGGCAACACCGGGGGTGCGATTTCCCTCACGACTTCCAGCGGGGGAGCCACATCCGCCGCCGGGCGGATACGCCTGCGCGCCAACGGCGATGGCGCCTCCACCGCGAGTTCAGGCATCGACGGAAATGGCGGCTCAATCGCTGTGAACGCGCTCGGCGGCAGCTTCAGCGCCTCCGACCTCGAAATCAGCGCCACCGGATCCGGCGGTTTTGCATTCGGCAGCGGCGGCAATGGCCAGGGCGGAACGGTGACGATCCTGTCGCAGGCCGCATTCAATGTGGGAACGCTTACGATCGATGCCGGCGGAACCGGAATTGGCGGGGACGGCAGCGGAGGAAGCGGCGCCGGGGGCGTCGTCAACCTTACCGCCAATGGCGGTTCGATCACCGCTCAATCCATCGGCCTTTCCGCATCGGGCACGGGAGGATCGGGCATATCCAGCGGCGGAAACGGTCAAGGCGGCACGATATCCGTGCTGGTCGCCGGCAATGGAACGATCGCAGCCCCCGGCGGCTTCGCGGCCCAAGCCTCAGGCTTCGGAGGTAACGGCAGCAGCAGCGGCGGAAACGCGCTTGGCGGCCATGTCAGCCTTGCCAGCACATCGGGCCTGCTCGATTTCGATGCGGTCAATCTTGACGCAGCCGCATTCGGAGGCGCCTCGAATGGTCCGGGCGGCAATGCAACGGGGGGAACCGTTCTCATCTCCCTCACGGGCGCGTCGCAGGACTGGACCGACCTTACCGCCGATGCCTCGACCGTTGCCGGAGCGACATTCGGAACCGGGGTTGCTGCCGGCAGCGCGACCGGCGATCTTGCCAGTGGCGTACAGCTCAATATCCAGGGCGGGACTCTGAATTTGAGCGGGGGCGCTACGTTGGCGAACAATGCGACCGGGCAAGTCGGCGACGGGCCAGGAACCTTTGCCAGCGCCGGCAGCGCCAAAGTGTCGGTTAGCGGCGGCGGCGCGATCAATACCGCGACCGGGCTGATCGTGACCTCCGACGCGGATTTCAACCTCGATGGTCTGTCCGCCAGCCCGAACTACACGCCCAAGATGACCGGAGGCGTTGCAAGCGTGCTGCTTGACGGCGGCAGCATCTCCACGCCCCTGCTGGATGTGCGCGCCGACGCAAACGGGCTGGGCGCATTGCTCGGAGCCGGCAGCGCTGCGGGCGGCACCGCGCAAGTGGTGGTGCAGGGCGGCGGAACGCTCACCGTCACCACCGGGGTTCTCGCCAGGCGCCCCGAGGCGTTGACGATCTCCGCCAGCGCCGATGGAAACTACAGCACTGACATCGGCAGCGTCTTCGGCACGGTTGGGGATGGTTTCGCCTCAGCGGCAAGCGGTGGCACGGCGCTGCTTCAACTCGATAGCGGCATAGTCTCCGTCACCGGGACCGCGTTCATCAGAGCTGCCGGTTTTGCCGGTCCGTCCGCCACGATCGGTGGCGCCAATTCGATCGGGAACGGCACGGGCGGAACGGCACGCGTGGCTCTGAATGGAGGCACTATCACGCTGGATAGCGGCCTTACGATCGACGCGACAGGGGATGGCGGCACGATTTCCGGGGGAGCGCGAGGCGGCCTCGGCCAAGGCGGCACGGCCGCGATCGATGCTACGGGAGGAACGCTTAGCGTCAATAACCTCGGCCTTGTGCTGCTTGCTGACGGCACAAGCGAGCCCGTGTCCGGTTCCACCAGCGGCACCGCAGGCGATGCGACGGGCGGCATCGCACGCCTCACCTCGCAAGGGATTGCTATCGTCAACATCCCGATCTCGATCCAGGTCAGCGCTCGCGGCATGTCCGGCTCGGGTTCCGGCCCCACCGGCGCCGGCGGCATCGCCACGGGTGGCATAGCAACTGTGTTGGCCCAAGGCGGCACCATGGCCCTGGGCCCTGCTCAGATCAGCGCGGACGCTGTCTTCGGCTCCGGCCTTGCCGCGCAGACCGGCGCAAATCGCGCGGGCATCGCGCAGATGGAAGCTGCGGGCGGCGCGATCGGCGTCACAGGGGATCTTTCGATCACCGCCAACACCTTTTTGTCAGCCGATCTTCTCGATCTGCACGGCGCCGATGCCATCGGCGGCCAGGCGAGCCTGTTAGCGGACAATGCCGGTAGCATCAGCGTGACTGGCGCAACGGCGCTCAATGCCAACGGTCTGGGCGGTTTCAATACACTGGCCGGCCAGGTGGGCGGCAACGGCACGGGCGGTGCCTCTGTCATGGAGGCATTGACAGGCGGCGCCGTCACGCTCTCCGGCGACGTGACGCTTAACGCCAACGGCGCCGGCGGCAGTGCGACAGGCGTTGGCGGGCTTGGCGGCGCAGGTTTCGGCGGAAGCGCCATGGTCAGCCAGACCGGTGGCGGCTCAATCCACCTGATCGGAAACTTGACGGTCGACAGCAATGCCAATGGCGGAGGCAATGCGATCGTTTCCTTTACCGGCGGCAAAGCGAGCGGCGGCACGAGCACCCTGACCTCGGAGGCAGGAACGCTGCGCATTGACGGCAATGCCACCTTGATCTCCAGCCCCACCGGGGGCGCGAACCCTGACGGATCGACCGCGCCGACGGTTGCCGGCCTAATCGTTCTCGGCACCGGCACAGCAAGTCCCGGCGGCGTCACCGCCGTAGGCGGTTCGCTCAGCGCGACTGCCATCGGCGATGACGCGCGTGCGGACGGAATGGGACTGACGGCCACTATTGACGGAGCCTTGGTCACGGTAAACGGCGATGCGCTGCTGCACACCATGGGGGATATGAAAATCTCCGCTCTCAACGGCGGCGGCCTTACGACGGCAGGCACGCTTACCGTCACTTCGGATGCGGGTGCCATCATATCCACCGGCCTGCTTGCTTCGGGCGGCGCTTCGACATTTCAGGCCCCCGGTTCAGTTTCCCTGGGAACGCTCCAATCAGGCGGACCAACCAGCTTGATTTCCGCCGGCGCTGTTGACGTAAGCGATCTGCTTTCAGCCGGCGCGGTGACTGTCTCCGGCGGGTCAGTCGATATCCTTTCGAGCGGCGGCCTATCCTTTGCCAGCGCCGATGCCACGAATGGCGACCTGACAATCGACGTAGCCGGAAACCTGGTACTTGGAACGGTCGGCACGATCGGCGGGGCAACGCTCCGCAGCCGGAGCGCCTCGGTTACCGCTAATGGATCGCTTACCGCGACCAGCTTCATCGACCTCCTCGCCGGCGGCGCGATTACTACCAATGGAGCGATCGACCCCGCCGTGTTGCGGATGACGGCCGGGACCTCCATCACCGCCAATGCAACGGCTGTCGGGGGCGCGATCACGCTGACGGCGGGCACTGATCTCAACCTGAATGCGGCGATAACCGCCACGACGACGCTCGACATGACGGCAGGGCGCGCCATCGACATCAATGCTCTGGCCAGCGGCGCGCAGATTACTGCGACCTCGGCTGATATAGCCTTGGGCAAAGGTGGACAGCTCGGCAAAGCGGGCACCACGCAAATCGTGCAGCTGACCAGTAGCGTCAGCGCAAACCCTAGTTTCGTCGGGGGCCTGGGCGGGGTCGGCGGCTACAGCCTTGACGCCGGGGAACTGCAGCGGATCTTCGCGGACAATGTGATCCGCTTCTCCGCATCGGGAACGGCGCCGGCACCGATCACGGTCGGCAATCTAGCGCTCACCTTTGGCCCTAACGGCAACATTGGCACCGGCGGCACATTCGCGTTGTCGAGTGCGGGGGCGATAACGGTGACCGGCCCCCTCGCCCTCACGACATCAAACAATGCCGATACGCTGCAGATCAACGCGAGCCGCCTGGATTTAGTGACTGACAGCGGAAGCATCGCCTTGCTGAACACTGCAGGTGCGCCGCAAGGTCAATTGGGGGTGACAGCCCGCAGCTTCGCCGTCGCGACGGCCAATACGCTGGCGCTCCTTGCACCCGGCGGGAACATCCTGGTGAACACGGCACTGATGGACGCTCCGGGCCCGATCCCGAAACCAGGTGTCGTCATCGCCGGATCGATTGCGGCAAACGTGATCGACGGCATTTACATCCAGAACACCGGCGCGACGACGGCTTACACCGATCGACGCGGGTTTACCGCTGGCGCGCTTGCCATAGGCACAGCGTCGGACGCCACGCAGATCGTGGTGAACGGCGTAACGATAGACGCGACGGGCAATGCCGTTGCCGGCCTGGACACGGTCGGAACGATCACCATCAACGGAAGTGTTCCCTCCGGGAGCGGGCGATTCAACGGGCTCTCGTCAGTCAACGGTTGCATCATCAGCCTTCGGTGCGGTTTCACGGGCGACAGACCGCTGCCCGCCAAGCCTGACCTCAGCGGTCCGCCGGATCCGCCGGGAACGGGCAGCAACGCCGCGTTCATCAACGACGCAATCCTGCAAGTTGACGTGCAAAAGAGCAGTCCCGCCACGCTGTTACCCCTTGTTGACGAGCCCGTTACCGGGGTAGGCAACGAAGATCTCTGGGGGGATCGATGCGCTTCAAGCCAGGAGACGTGCGAAGGGGGAAAATGAGGTTGGGGCAGACGCGCAAACCCGGTTGCGGGGCCAATGTGCGGGACGAAGGGCTTGCCGCACTGCTCGCCGTTCTGGCGGCCGTCCTGGCAGCGTGGTCGACCGTCGCACTCGCCGGCAGCTATGAAGGCGTTGCGAGTTGCGCGGGGTCGACCTGCCATGGCCGCAATGAAGGCGATGGGAAGGTCGTGCGCCAGGACGAGCTGCGCCTGTGGCAGGACTCGTCCAGTCCCGCTGGAGCGCATAGCCGTGCTACCGCGGTTTTGACGAGCCCGCGTGGGCAGCGGATCGCAGCCGCGCTTGACCTGGGCCGGGCGGATAGCGCGGGAGCCTGCCTGGGTTGCCATTCGACCAATGCTCCAGCCGCCCAACGCGGCGGCCGCTACCTCGCTGCCGATGGGGTGGGCTGCGAATCCTGCCACGGCGCGGCTTCCGGCTGGATTTCCAGCCACTATGCCGTGCCCGCCAACCATGCTTCCAACATTGCGTCAGGCATGATCGCCCTGGAGCGGCCGCAAACACGCGCCGCGATCTGTCTCGATTGCCATTTCGGCAGTAATAAGCCGGGACAGTTCGTGACTCATGCGATGATGGCGGCAGGCCATCCGCGCGTGTCCTTCGAACTCGACCTGTTTTCCGCGATGCAAGCGCATTATGACATGGACGCGGATTACGTGCACCGCAAAGGCCGGCTTGACAGCGTCCGGCTCTGGGCCGTGGGCCAAGCCGAAGCCATAAGGCGCTCGACTGGGCTTTTCGCTAACCCCGCCTTTGGCATGGAAGGCGTGTTTCCGCAGTTCTATTTCTACGACTGCCATAGCTGCCATCGCCGCATCACTGATAATCCGACGCCGCCCCGGACGTTCGAAACAAACCCCGGTCGGCCGATTCCCTTCGGCAATCCTCCTTTCAATGACGAGAACATGATTATGCTTTCCGCCGTGGCAAGCGTGCTGGCGCCGGCGCAAGCGGTGCGCTTCGATGCCGCCGCGCGCGCCTTTCACGCCGCGATGGGCAAAGGTCGACCGCAAGCAGTCGCGGCGGCGCAAGCGCTAGGCGCGGCGGCGGGAAGCCTGTCCGATGCGTTCGCGGGGCGCGACTACGCGGGCGATACGGCCTTTCAGGTCATTGCGGCGATCTCCGGAAAGGCGATCTCGCCGCGTTTTACGGACTACACCGGCTCGGCTCAGGCCGTTATGGCCATCGACACCCTGCTTAACGCGATGGTGCGTGAAGGGCGCGTGACAGTCGGCGCCGCCGCCGGCATCCGCGCGCAGATCAACAAGGCTTACGCCGCCGTCTCCGCGCCGGAAAAGTACGATCCTCCTGCTTTCCGGGCCGCACTTGGTAATGCTGCCAGCGCGATCGGAGCATTGCGCTGATGCGGGCGCTGACGCGGGCAATTACAACAGCGGCGGCAGCCCTGCTCCTCCTCTCATGCGGCGGTGGGGGGTCCTCCTCGGGCAACTCCGGAAGCGGCAGCGGCGGGTCTTCGACTGGCAGTTCGTCCGGCGGTGGCACTCTCTTGGGCGAATACACCGCACCCGCGCAGGAGGCGCTCAGTACGGCAGAAGTAGGCAAGATTGTCGCTCAGGCCGCAGCGCAGGCCCAACAATCAGGCCACCCCGCAACGATCGCGGTGGTAGACCGAGTGGGCAATGTGCTCGCGGTATTTCGGATGAACGGGGCCCTGACAACCGCCAAGATTCCCAATGCCCCGAACGGCAATGACATCGACATTCAAGGGCTTTCCGTCCCGGCCGAAGCCGCCGCGATCGCCAAGGCCATTACCGGCGCGTACCTCTCCAGCAGCGGCAACGCCTTTTCCACGCGCACGGCGAGCATGATCGTCCAGCAGAATTTCCCTCCAGGGCCGAGCACGGTGGGCCTTGAGAGCGGGCCGCTGTTCGGCGTGCAATTCAGCCAGCTGCCCTGTTCTGACCTGTCAGCCCGCTTTCAACCCGGCGGGTCGGCGGCGCTGATTGGCCCTAAGCGTTCACCGCTCGGCCTCTCAGCCGACCCCGGTGGCTTTCCACTTTACAAGAATGGGGTGGTCGTCGGCGGCGTGGGCGTCATGGCGGACGGGTCCTATTCGCTGGATCCCAACGTGCTCGACACGGATACCGACATCGATGAGGAGATCGCTCTTGCCGGGACGGTAGGCTTTACGGCGCCTGATACGATCCGTGCGGATCGCATCTATGTGGACGGCACGCAACTGCGCTATTCGGATACGATCTATACCAGCCTATTCGACGTTTCGGGCGCGACTTATGCGCAGACCGATCCCGTGCTCGGCGCCCTGGTCGCCGTCAAAGGCTATTTCGAAACAGCTACGCTGCGCGGCGGTGCGGCCTACGGCACTGAAGCATCCGGTATCCGCGCTTCGACCGTCGGTGAATTTTCCGACCGCGACGCCTTCGTCTTGACGGACGGTAGCGGCAACGATCGCTTCCCGATCCGCGGCGGCACTGACGGTGCGGATATAGCCCAGCCTATCACACAGGCCGAAGCGCGCACACTGCTGGAAGAAGCCTTCGCCGTGATGACGCGCGCCCGCGCGCAGATTCGCCAGCCGCTAAACAGCCGGGCGCAGGTCACGATTTCGCTTGTGGACACGCGCGGACAAGTGCTCGGCATCGTGCGTGCGCCCGATGCACCGATCTTCGGCACTGACGTCTCGCTGCAAAAGGCGCGCACCGCCACGTTCTTCTCAGGCGCTCATGCAGGGGCCGAATTGCTCGCCGATCCCAGCAGCGACGTGCAAGGCTTCGTCGGCAAGGTGCGCGCGTTTCTGAACGATCCGAACGCGCTGACCGGAACTTACGCCTTTGCGGACCGATCGGGCGGCAATCTCTCTCGCCCTTATTTCCCAGACGGTCAGGTGGGCAATCCCAACGGCCCACTCTCGCGCCCGATCGCACAATGGAGCCCCTTTTCCACCGGCCTGCAATCGGCGCTGGTCCTGACCAACCTCGCGCAGCACCTGCAATATGTGACCGGCGCCAACGGCAGCGACACCCGCCAGCGCTGTACTTTCCTGCCCGATGTCGTCACCGGGCAGAACCGGCTGCAGAACGGCATCCAAATCTTCCCCGGTTCGGTTCCGGTCTATCGCGGCAACACCCTCGTCGGTGGCATCGGCGTTTCGGGCGACGGCATCGACCAGGACGACATGATTAGCTTTCTAGGCGCCAACAATGCCGGGGTGAAGCTGGGAACCTTGGGCAATGCACCGGCGACAATCCGCGCTGACCAGATCCTGGTCAATGTCAACGGCGCGCAAGTCAGGTTGCGCTACATCAACTGCCCGTTTGCGCCCTTCCTCGATTCCTCTCAACAGAACGTCTGCCAGGGGCTGTAAGTGTCTTTAGCTGCCCTTCTGGTGCCACTTCTGCTGGCCGAACCTGTCGCCCCCGCAGCAAGCGATGCACGGCCCGGCGCACCCGTTCTGCAATCCCCTGGCGAGGAACCCGCGCCGGAGGATGTCGACAACGGCATCATCAACGGACGCCGTCGTCCGGGTTATCAGCCTCCCCTTCCCGACAAGGTCACGCAAAGCAATCCCGGCGCCGTTCGCGCGCCGCCACCGGAAGCCTTTCCAACCGACCAGTTTCCCGTCCCCGACCGCTGGCGCCTGATCCAGACGCTGGGGCTAGTGACAGAGCACTGGTGGGATCCCTACCACCAAAACACTTACAAGGGCGACCGCCCCATCAACCGCGCCAAGGTTCCCTGGCTGCCGATCAGGGGCGATGACTGGTTCTTCACCGCCGGGCTGACTTCGGACACCGTCCTGGAACCTCGCACATTCCCCATCCCGGTGGGCGTGCAGACCACCGAACGAGCGGGCAGCCTGGACGTTTTCGGCAAGGACGCGAGCTTCGTCTTTTCGCAGACCTTTATTGCCAGTGCTTCGCTCGTGAAGGGTCAGACGGCGTTCAAGCCCCCCGAGATCGAGTACAAACTCTCGCTCGCCCTCAATTACAATTACGTCAACGTGCCCGAAAAGCGCGTGCTCTTCGTTCAGCCGTCGAAGCCCTCTCACCGCTCCGACCATTTCCTGGGCGTGCAGGAAGCCTTCATCGATTACCACCTGCGCAACGTTTCGGAGCGTTACGATTTCGATTCGATCCGCGTCGGCATCCAACCTTTCCAGACCGATTTTCGGGGCTTCCTGTTCAACGATGAACAGCTTGGCATTCGCCTGTTCGGCAATCGCGACGGCAACCGCTTTCAATATAATCTCGCGGCGTTCTGGCGATTGGAAAAGGACACCAATTCCGGCCTTAACAGCGTGGTTGAGCGCCCGCGCGACGATTTCCTGTTCATCGCCAACGTCTATCGCCAGGATTTTCTGATTCCGGCGCTGACCAGCCAGATCACCCTCGCTTACAATCGCAACCGAGAGGGTAATGAGATCAAGATCGACGATAATGGCTTTCCGGTGCGCCCGGCCTTGCTAGGCACGCTGAGGGGCCGCGATTACGACGTCTTTTACCTGGGCTACAATGCTGACGGTCATATTGGCCGGATCAATCTCACCGCCTCAGCCTATGTCGCGCTTGGGGAAGATCGGAACAGCTTCTTCACCGGCAAGCCAGCAAAAATCCGCGCCTTCTTCAGCGCCGCAGAATTGAGTTACGACCACGACTGGATGCGCTTTCGTTTGTCGGGTCTTTACGCCAGCGGCGACCACCACCCTTACGACAACAAGGAAACCGGTTTCGATGCAGTGTTCGAGAACCCCATCTTCGCGGGCGCCGACACCAGCTACTGGATCCGCCAGTCCATTCCCTTCGCTGGCGGCGGCCGGGTGATTTCCATCAACGGGCGCAACGGTATTCTCAATTCGCTGCGCTCATCCAAGGAACAGGGTCAATCGAACTTCAACAACCCTGGCACGGTCCTGGTCGGAATGGGCGCGGACTTCGATCTGACGCCGCAACTACGGCTTTCCACCAACGCCAACCACTTGTGGTTCCAGGATACCGCCACCCTGCAAACCCTGCGCAATGAAGGGTCCATACCCGATGACATCGGCTGGGACCTCTCGGCAGCCGCCGTCTGGCGGCCAAAGGCCACGCAGAACATTGTATTCCGCCTTTCGGCGGCAGCCCTCCTACCGGGCAAGGGTTTTCGAGATCTGTTCGACAATGCCGGGAACGACCGGCGCTATTATTCCGTCCTCGCCAACGTGATCGTGAGCTACTGATGCGCCGGCTGCTCCTCCATTCGCTGCTGCTGCTTCTCGCCGTGGCAATTCCGGGAGCGCGTCTTGCCGCCAATAACGAGGAAAAGCCGGTTCCGCGCGACTATTCGCTGGTGCGCGCCGCCCCCGCTCCCGCGAGACAGGGCTTGGTGGAGGTAGCGGCGAAGTCCTCCGGTTGCCTGACTTGTCACACAGACTCCGACGCGCCTTCGATGCACGCCAGCCCGGCCGTGCAACTGGGCTGCACGGATTGTCATGGCGGGAACCCGGCTATCCGCGGCAACCCGGCGCTCGGCTTTGATGCGGCGGAATATGTCGCCGCGCGGGAGCAGGCGCATGTCCTCCCAAAATACCCGCATAGCTGGAACTATCCCAGCAGCGCCAACCCTGAGCGCAGCTACACCCTGCTTAACAAGGAGGCACCTGAATATATCCGCTTCGTCAATCCAGGTGATTACCGCGTGGCGCGCGATTCGTGCGGCGCGTGCCATATGCCCGTGATCGAGGCGGCGGAGCGTTCGCTTATGGCTTCAGGCGCAATGCTGTTCGGCGGGGCGGCCTACAACAACGGCATAGTCCCATACAAGAACTACGTTCTGGGAGAGGCTTATACCCGTGAAGGGCAGCCCGCGAAGATCGTTTCGCCCGGAAATCCGCCCGGCACACTGACCACCGCGCAGAAAGCGCGCGGGGCGCTGGCGGCGCTCTATCCCCTGCCGCGCTGGAACGTGACGCCACCAGCGGACGTGTTCCGCGTATTCGAGCAGGGCGGGCGCACGATCAACTCGGGCTTCGCGGAGGTGGGCCTGCCCAATCCCAGCGGCTCGATCCAGAAGCTGGAAGAACCCGGCCGGCCCGACCTGAAGCAGTCAAATCGTGGCCCCGGCACGGGCCTGCGCGTCGCGATTCCGGTGCTTAACATTCACAAGACCCGCCTCAACGATCCGTACACGTGGTTCATGGGCACCAATGACCAGCCGGGCGATTATCGCAGCTCCGGCTGCACCGCCTGTCATGTGATCTACGCCAACGATCGGGAGCCGCGCCATAGCCTGATCTATGCTCCGCTCGGCCGCGACGGGCAAACGATCACGCGCGATCCCACCATCGCAGCTCTCATGCAAAAAGGCGCGCATGGAGCGCTCAAGGATGGGCATGAAAGCCTGAGCGGCGAGCGCGAGCGGGGCCATCCCCTGCAGCACGTCTTCACCCGCGCGATCCCGACCGCGCAGTGCATGAACTGCCACATGCACCAGCCGAATATCTTCCTGAACTCATACCTCGGCTACACCATGTGGGATTACGAGGCCGACGCGCCGAAGATGTGGCCAGAGCAGCAGAAATACCCCACCGCTGAAGAGATCCGCAAAGTCGAAGATCGCAATCCCGAAGGGGCCGCGCCGCGTGGGAATTGGGCGGACCCGGATTTCCTGCGCAATGTCCATGATCTCAACACGCAGCTCAAGGATACGCAGTTCGCGGACTATCACGGTCACGGCTGGAACTTCCGCGGCGTCTTCAAGCGCGACCGCGCCGGCAACCTGCTTGACGCCGGCGGCAACATGGCCTCCTGGGGCACGGACACCGCGCATATCGTTGCGCCAGACGACCCGGAGAAGTGGCGCAAGGCCGGCGAAGGCAAGTTCGTACCGCCCGGCGTAAACCCAGGCAAAGCCGTCCACATGATGGATATCCACGCCGAAAAGGGCATGCAGTGCGCAGATTGCCATTTTGCGCAGGACGCGCACGGCAACGGCCTGATCTATGGCGAGGTCGCCAATGCCGTCGAGATCGGTTGCAAGGACTGCCATGGCACCGCCGATGCTTATCCCACCTTGCGCACCTCCGGCCCTGCCGCCTCTCCCAAGGGCAATGACTTGACCCTCCTGCGCAACCCGGACGGGCAGAGACGCTTCGAATGGCGCACCGATCCGTCCGGTCGTCGCCATCTGATCCAGCGCTCCATCGTCGATCCCCGGCTGTCTTGGGAAATCGACTTGGTGAAGGACGGAGTCGATCCCGGCTCCCCCTCCTTCAACGCGAAATCCGCCAGGGCGAAGCTCATGAGCAAGTCCGGAGCGGACGACGGCTCCTTCCGCTTCGGCCCCGGCGTACCCGTGGAGGACCGTGCGCACAAGGACGGGGACATGGCTTGCTTTACCTGCCATCTTTCCTGGACGACGAGTTGCGGTGGGTGCCATTTGCCAATCGAGGCCAATTGGAAAACCCAAATGCACCATTATGAGGGAGAGGAAACCCGCAACTTCGCAACCTACAATCCCCAGGTTGCGCGCGACGAGATGTTCCAGCTCGGCAAGCACATGACCACCAAGGGGGCGGAAGTTGCGCCCATCCGATCGACCTCGGCTCTTGTCCTCTCATCCACCAACGTCAATCGTGAGCGCATTTATATCCAGCAGCCGCCGGTGAGCGCCGCCGGTTTCTCCAGCCAGGCGTTCGCACCTCATTTCCCGCACACCGTCCGCCTCACCGAGACCAAGACTTGCAGCGACTGCCACCTTTCGGCCCAAGACGACAACAACGCGATGATGGCGCAAACGCTGCTGCTTGGCACCAATTTCGTAAACTTCGTGGGCCTCAATTCGTGGATCGGCCTGGACAGCGGGTTCGAGGCGGTGCGCGTGACAGAATGGGACGAGCCGCAAGCCGTGATCGGATCCTATCTGCAGAAATATGCCTATCCCGATTATTACAAGCTTCACGTCGAGCAGAACCATCGCGAGTTGAAGAACTGGGTACGCGGCCGGACCTTTGACGGGAAGCTCTCCGGCGAGACGCATCCGATCGAACAATTCCGCAATGTCGTAAAGGACACCGCGGGGCAGGTCGGCTGCCTGCAACTGCGCGGCGAATACATGTACGTTGCCGAGGGACCCGGTGGGTTCAAGGTCTATGACGTCGCCTCCATCGCGAATAAGGGCGTGTCCGAACCCATAATTTCCGCGCCCTTTTCCCCGCTCGGACAGAAGAACGGCGTGAAGACGAAAAACGCCACTTGCATGGCGTTACCGACCGGCCAGCCGATCGCACCGACCCGCAACCGGGCCATGGCGGAAACCGTCCTGAAGGACGATGCAGGCAAGGCAATCCTCAAGACCGACGGCACACCCATGTCGCTACGCGACGCCAATCAGGAACAAGCCTTCGAGCCAATCTATAGCTACGCCGCGATCACTGACAGTGAAGAAGGACTGATCCTCGTCAACGTGGAAACTTTCGCGGACGGGGACTTCCGCAACAACAACCTGAAGCGCGCTGTCACCTGGAATCCCGATCACGTGTTGGACGGCGCGCGCCACGTTATTTTGGCCGGTGAAGTGGCATACATCACCGCCAAGGTCGGGCTGGTAGTCGTGGACCTGCACGATCCGCTGCACCCACGGCTCGCGGCGGTGCGGCCGATGGAAGATGCGCGGGCAAGCGCAATCCAATTCCGCTACCTGTGGGTCACAGACCGCGACGGCCTGAAGCTGTTCGATGTCACCAACCTGAGAAATCCGGTCCCGGTTCCTTCGGGCACCGTGCCCTTGGCCGACGCGCAGCGAATCTACATCGCCCGCACGTACGCCTATGTCGCCGCGGGACGGGACGGGCTGGTAATCGTCAACATCGTTCGTCCCACCGCGCCGGTGATCGACCAGAAGGTGACGTTCGATGGGCAGCTCAACGATGCTCAGGACGTGATCGTCGGCTCCACGAATGCGTCGCTGTTCGCTTATGTCGCTGATGGGCAGAACGGACTCAAGGTCATTCAACTCACTTCCCCATCGACGCAGCCTAACTTTTACGGCTTCTCGCCCCAACCCAGGCCGGAGTTGATCGCCTGGGCCAGAACCGCGTCTCCGGCGCGGGCCTTGTCGAAGGGCCTCGATCGCGATCGCGGTGTCGACGAGACCGGCGGGCAGATTGCCGTTTTCGGCCGGCTCGGTTCACGTCCTTTCACGCGGCCGGAGATGGAGCGCCTGTTCCTCAATCGCCGCGGCGCGCCCTTTAAGGTGCGCGATGAGGTAGACATGAGCGTCTGGTGGCCGGCAAAGTAGTTCGGCGTCACGTGTCCCGGCTGCTCAATCCCCGGACCGTTCGCTTACGATCAAACGTACTACGTCCTGCATGGCCGCATCATAGCGCGCTAATATTCGGTGTTCGCCTACGCTCTCCACGTGGCTGACAAGCCGTGTGCCGTCCCAGCGGTGAAGCGCGTAAACCGGCGGCTCGTCCTGAATCATGTCCCGCGCGTCTGGACGCTCGGGATCGATCGGGTTGAGATCGAGCGCCACCAGCGGCGCGGTTGAGGCGCAGACCATTAGCGGCATTCCACGGAAGGCAGTGTATATCGTGCGATGAAGGTGCCCGCTGATGATCGCCCTGACTTGATCGTGTCCGGCAAGCGCCCCGGCCAGTCTCCCTATCCATGGCTCGCACGCATCGCTGTCCAGCCAGGCGATTCCGCTTTCAAAAGGCGGATGGTGAAGCGCGATCAAGGTCGGCGTAGCGGGATGCGCGTTCAGTTCCGCCGCAAGCCATGCCGCGCGCGTTTCACAGAAGGCGCCGCCGTGGCGGCCGGGCTCCAGCGTATCCAGAACCAGCAGACGCAATCCTTCAAAATCGAGCGCATACTGCACAAAACCGTCATGACTCGGCGTGCTGGGGAAAGCGGCGAGCAATGGCCCGCGCACGTCATGATTTCCCGCCATGGGCAAGACCGGGAAAGGACAATCGGCCACCGCGCTCGCCAGCCTCGCGTAACTGGCGGCATCACCGAACTCAGTGAGGTCTCCCGTCATCAGCAGCAGATCCGGAGAGTTCGGACCCGATGCGATCCTCTTCAGGACGGCCTTGAAGCGCTGCATATTGTGTTCATCCGGATTGTCCGGATCAAACCCGATATGAATGTCGGTGATCTGCGCGATAAGCAACGGCGCCCCCCCAAATCCCGTGCCGAATCTCAGTCCGGCCTTAGCGCGATCTTCGTTTCAATAGGCTTTCGTTTCCTCGAGCCGACTGCACCCGTGTGATATCCGTGGCACATGGCGCAGCTTGACGCCACCTTGTCCTTCGGCGCGGATTCTCCGAGGTGGCAAGTGCGGCATTGCTTGATGCCCGGCAGCAACACGTCCGAGGCACTCTTCGACGCTCTCGCCGCATGGCAGGTCTCGCACTTTTCCTGCCTGTGCGCCGCGTGATCGAACCAGCCGTGCGCAAAGAACCGCATCGGCTGCGTGACGGGCACGACGCCGAGCTTGCCGCCCGTCATGGTCGGCCGATGACACTCGCCGCAGATGCCGTCTTTCGAAAGCGCCCCACGCAATTGCAGACCGTGCCACATCGGCGCCGAGTAGTTGAAGCTGTAAAGCCCGCCGGCGGCGTATTGCCCAGGCCGGCGTCTATTCATGTCGGCGGGTGAACTCGGATGATAATCCCGAGCGGAAAGGTCGGCGATGAGCTGGTTGACATCGCCGTGATGCAGGCGTCGGAAAATCCCCCCAATCTTGTCGTAAGCCAGACTGTGGCATCCCTCGCAGTCGCGCTCCATGCGCACCGGCTTGAAGCGCACGCCGTCCTCTGTGGGGTGGTGACAATCCTTGCATTTCAAGCCGCTTGGGCCATAGCCGCGCTCCGCGCCGATATTCGCAGCCATGCGCGCTACTCCGCCTGAGGGATCAAGGTGCAGCTTATGCGGAAAGCTCAGGCCGCCGTCCTCATGCGGAGCGTGATCCAGAGAAACCTCGCTGACCTTCCGAGTCATGGGGTCGGTTACGACCGTCGCCGTGAATTGCGGATGCAGCTTGCCAAAATCGGATGCATTGCCAAGCACGGTATCCGGCAGATTGCCTTTCAAGCCGGTATGGCAATCGGCACAGAATTGCTGGCTGGGCGCATCCAGTCGCATCGGTCCCTGATGCTCGACGTGGCAATCCTGGCAAGCCCCTGGCCCCTGCTTGCCGAAAGCATGCGCCACGGACCAGAGGAAACGCTGTCCCAGAGGCAGATTGCCGCGTGCCGCCGCCAGACGCATCGGATCTGCATGATCGTGCGCGTCCTTGTGACACGACAGGCAAGTCTCATCACGAACTGAGACGAATGCCTTGACGTGGCATGCCTCGCAGCGGTCGGTCAGCGAATGATGGGCAAGGCTTAGCTCGCCGGGACTCCAACTCGCATCGCCGATAACGCCTTGTTTCGACGCAGGGTCGCGCATCGAATGGCTGACGATCGGCACGGCCAGAAATGCCAAAAGGATCACCGCCGCAAGAATCCACGACATGCCGCGCTTGCCCGGCACTACGCCTGACAGTGAAAAGCGACGTTTTTCCTCTAGGTCGCCAGAGCGCGTAGCGGCGGTTTCGGCTTGGCGGACAATGAGAAGCACGGCACCGTCGCTGTCCTGCGAAACGGTGACACGCCAGGTGCCGAAACCCAGCTCGGCGCCGCCACGCGGATCGATCCCGGCAGAGCGCGTGTCAGCGCCGTCGCGCACGAACCCCAGCGAGCCCGTAGCCGCCACTTCCAGTCGCCCGGCTTGCAAGACCATCGTGGCATGGCGCGGCTCCACCGCCAGGTCCGGCAAGTGAATATCGTTCTGGGTGGAACGCCCTATGGAAAGCGTATTTGTGTTAAGGTCGCGGTCGCGCACAATCTCGCGCCCGGTAGCAGTCAGTTCGATCTGACGAATGCGGAACGTCATGGCGTTACCAATAATAAAACACGGAAATGATGTGCGCGGTCAGCGCCGCCAGAAGCGCCATTGTCGCCGGCACATGGACATAGAGCCACACCTCCAGCATAGCCTTCAGCCTCATCTGTCGCCGCAAGCGTTCAAGCTGAGCCTTGCGGCGCACCAGCAGCTTCTCCACACGTTCGCCGGCAGCGTCGTTCTCGTTTGCCAAGCCCAGCATCGCCTTCTGTGTGGCGCAATCCGGATAATTGCCGGACAAGCGCCGCAACAGGCCGGCGGCAAACGGATCCTCTTCCAGCGCGGCCAGAACCAGATCCGACTGCGCGCGTCCCAGCGGTTGCGCGGCATCGTCAAGCTGGCGATCGAGCGCGCGGATCGCATCGATCATTTGCGCCTGAGTCATTTGCTCGCGGTTGGAGCTCAAGGCGGAAGGCAACGTCGAATAGGCCCAAATGCCGAATAGACCTGATAGGATGACCAGCATCATCAGCGCATAAGCCAGGGTGTGCACATTCCAGCCGAATTGGAAGCCGGTGTGCAGCGTGGCGATCACGATCAGCGAAAGGCCAAGGTAGACATGCGCTGACGTCCACGCCTTCAATGACCAGCGCCCTTCGGTAATCGCCCGCTTGCGGATGCCGAGCAGCGAAAGCCACACGATCAACAAAGCACCGATCGTGCCGAGCGTGTAACCGATCCAGGTACTCCCGCTCGGACGCGGCTTAGGGTCAGTGAGAAGATAAGCGACGATGGCGATGAGGCACAGAGCCGTCGCCATTTTCAGCCAACGAAACTCGCGATGCCTCAGGAACCCTTCGTGGCTGGAGCGATATTCGCGGTTAGTGCTACCGGGTAGGCTGGCCATCAATTTTCCTCCGCCAGCTTCGCCACTGAGAGGAATGCCTCTGGTGAAACACGGATCGCTGCACCGGTAGGGCAGGCACGCACGCAGGAAGGGCCGCCGTCGATTCCCGCGCACATATCGCACTTGATCGCCTTCTTGGGCTTTTCGATCCCTTCCGCGTGTTTCTTGCGCCATGTCTTGGAGGGTTCGCCCGGCCCAGGCCCCGTGCCCAGAAATAGCCACGACAGCAGCGAGGGCTTTTTGGGCGGCGCCGAGTCCATGCGGATTACGCCATAAGGGCAATTGCGCTGACAATTGCCGCAACCGATGCAGGTCTCGTCAATGAAGACCTCACCGTCGACGCCCCGCTGGATTGCGTTAGGCGGGCAATCGGCCATGCAGTGCGGATGCTCGCAGTGGCGGCAGGAAGTCGGCACGTGGAGGTGAGCGTAAGTGGTGCCCGCCTCGCGATCGAGACGCGAAAGGCCGTCATGACTGTCCGCGCATGCCTTTTCGCAATTGTCGCAGCCCACGCAGAGCGTTTCGTCGATCAGCAGGACGTCGGTGGCTTCCCCGATGCCGTTATCGACCAGAAACTGCGCGGTCTGCGAATACATGTCGACGACGCTGGAGAAGTTCTCCTTGCGCCCTTCGATGAAAGAGTTGACTTCCTTGCGACGTTCCATCTCGGCCCGCGCCTTGCGGAGCAGCGCCGGCTTCTGTTCCAACAAACGGACGAACGCTTCACCGGGCAGACGGATGACTTCGGAACGGATCGCCGCCCGGACCGTGGCGCTGCGCCGCGACCCATCAATCACCGCCATCTCGCCCACATAAGAGCCGGCGGGAAGATAGCTCAGGAACACCGGCTTGCCCGCGATCTGGCGCTCGACGATCATGGAGCCGCGCCGGATGATGTAAATGTCGTTGCCCTCATCGCCCTCTTTCAGCACGATCTTGTCCGCCCGCACTTCCTGTATCTCGGCCCCCTCGACCAGTTCGGCGACGTCCTCGCTCGTAAGACCCGAGCCGAAAATCTGCAGCAATTGCCGCTCGATGGAGATGCGGTTGACCACCTTCGCGGCGGCGGGCGCCGTCGCGATCAGCTTGAGCGCAGCGGCGCGGGACAGTTCGACAACGATCAGGTCTTCCGCCGCCCTGATCGTCGCGCCACGCCTGCGGCCTGAAATCAGGCCCACTTCGCCGAAAATCGAACCTTCGCGAATGGGCGCGACGATGCTAGGATCGTCCTTGTTGACTTCGACCAGCACGGAGCCCTGCGCAATCGCGAAGAGTGAGGAACCGGGTTCGTTGCGCTCGAACACGATCTGGCCCCGGGTGAAAGCCTGAACATCGGAATCAAGCATCAGTTCGCGCAACTGCAGGGCGGAAATGTCCTTGAAGATATCGATCCGCGAACCGAACAGGGCTAGCCATTCATCCACGCTGCGCCGCCCAGGCAGGGCTGCGAACTTCTCCGCCAGGATCGGCTCGTCAGCGGGTTTGAGCGTGGTATTGCCGTTGAGAAATTCGACGACATCATAGCCCTGATTCATGCAGTGCTTAATGAGCGGATAGCCCGCCAGCGCGCCGATCACGTGGATGCCTGGCCGCGTCGTCTCAAACACCGGCGACAGCACGGGGAACGCCTCCCGCTCGGGACTTGTGAACTCAGCACCACAGGCTTCCACGAACGGTCGAGGCGGGGCGGAGCCTGTGCGGGCGATAATCCGGTCGCACCGAATAGCTTCCTGACCGTCGCGGGTATCCAGCACCAGCTCCCCTGGCCGGACTTCCGCCGGACTCGCCTCGTAACGCACGAACAGCCGCCCCGCCGCCTCCGCTTCTTGCAGCAGCTTGACGTTTGCCGCCTTGGCCCGGGCGAACTCAGTGCCGCGATTGAGGATCGTCACCACGTTGCGCTGCGCCGGATCGGCGGCCAGGCCGAACGCGTTCTCGATTCCGGCATCACCCGTACCGACGACCGTGATATGCTCGTCGACATATTCGGTGGGATCATCCAGCTGATACTGCACGTGCGGCAAATCGGCGCCTGCGCACCGCAGAAGGTTGGGATTGCCCTGCGTTCCGATCGCCAGGATCACCGCTTCGGCCTTCACCGCGTCCCCGCCCTTGAGCAAGAGCGTGAAATTCCCCTTCTCGCCCTCGATCTTCACCACATCCGCATTGTAACGGACATTGACCGCCAGCTTGCCCGTCTGCTCGTCCCAGACGCCGAGAACGGCCTCGCGTTTGCCCGCTTCGAAACCCAGGTCGGAGCGCAGCACCAGCGAGCTGGGCGTCGCCATCACATGCTTGCCCTTCTGATACTTGTAGATCGTGTCGGAGAGATGATCGGTCTTTTCCAAAAGGACATGACTGAGACCAAGTTGTGCGGCGCGGCCGGCGGCGCTCAGACCGGCAGGGCCCGAGCCGACAATGGCGATGCGCACGCTGACTTCCACGATTTCCCCCCTCGCCGCCGCTCGCTGCGATGACGGACGATTGCATTGCTCTGCAAAAGCCCGCATCTGGCGCGAACACCCTGCCCGGCAAATACCGGCGGTCGATGACGCAGTAATGGACGGGAATTGGCGATGATACAACAGCGCACGAAGAGAATTCCGCTCGGGCGCGTCGTGCTGATACTGGCCGCACTGCTCGTGTTTGGCGTGGTCGGGTATCGGTTTGTTGGAAATCGAGGGCACGGCCCTTCGATGATATCCGGTGCGGCTTCAGGCGAAGCGCAGACGCTTACCGATCTCGAGAAGGCTACCGCAGACGGCCCCGACGATGCGCGCACATGGCGAAAGCTGGGCCTGGCTTACTTCGAAGCCCAGCGCTTCGCCGACGCAGCTCGCGCTTATGAGCGCGCGACCGCGTTGGCGCCGAACGACGCCTCCTCATGGTCTGCCCTGGGCGAAGCGCGGGTGATGGCCAGCGAGCACGATCCCATGCCCTCGGACGCCGCCACCGCGTTTGATAAGGCGCTGGCGCTCGATCCCAAAGATCCGCGTGCGCGCTATTTTCACGCCGTCAGATCGGACCTGGCAGGCAATCACGAAACGGCGTTGAGCGAATGGCTGTCCCTGCTGGCCGACACGCCGCCGGATGCGGCCTGGCACGATGATCTTGTCCGCACCATCGTGCAGGTCGGTAAGATCAACAAGATCGATGTCCACGATCGCATCGCGGCGGCCGAGAAACAGCCGCCCGTGGCTAAACTGCCGGCGACTTCCCTGCCCGCAGCGGCACAAGGCATCCCTGGACCGACGCCGCAAGACCTTGCCCGAGCGTCTTCCATGCGTCCTGAAGATCAGAGCGCCATGGCCGAAGGCATGGTGGCGCGGCTCGAAAACCGGCTGAAGGACGATCCCCGGAACGTGAACGGCTGGATTATGCTGATCCGCAGCCGCGTGACTTTGCAGCAGCCCCAAAAGGCCGCCAACGCGCTGGCCGACGCGGTTGTCGCCAATCCGGGGCAGGCGGACTATCTGAAACAGCAGGCAAGCATATTGGGCGTCCGCTGATAAGAGGCCCCAGAAGTGCCCTAAATCAGCGGCGCCACGTTGCGTCCGCCGAACAGCAGGAACGCGATCAAGGTGAGCGTGAGGCCGGCCAGGAAAAGACGGTAAGCGTATCCCAGATAGCGGTATTTCTTCCGCTGAAGCACCTGACCGTTCTGATAGACGTCACGCAGCATCGTGCGAAACATGCTCTCATCCGTGGCAAGGCGCTCCACCACCAGTTCCGTGAACTCTTCCTCCCTCATCTGCGTAAACACGCCAAAGAACAGAATATTGGATTTCTCGATCTCCGCCGGTGGCCCGCGCGTCGAGGGCATGACCACCATCACCGCGCAAATTGCCGAAAGGAACGAGAAGCACGCCAGCACTAGCAACGGCAGGGGCAGACTGCCCTTGCTCGCCTGCCCGACGGTGATGGTGAAGACAATGAAGGTCGCGCCCATGAGGATGCTCGCCTTCTGGTCGGCCATCTGGCTGAGCACCAGTTGCGTCTGAGTGGCCGTGCGCACCAATTGCACCGCCTGCGCAGGATAGATCCTATCTTTCCCCAGCGGCGGCGGCCCCGAGTCAGTCACGGTCCGTCATACCACCCCAAAGGCGAGCATCGCGTCGGCGACTTTCTTGAAACCTGCGATATTGGCGCCCTTGACATAATCCACATAGCCGCCACCCCGATCGCCGTAAGTAAGGCAGCGCTGGTGTATCCCGTGCATGATGTCTTTGAGCATCTGCTGCAATTCACCCTCGCTCCACGAACGCCGGGCCGAGTTCTGGCTCATTTCCAGTCCGGATACAGCCACACCTCCGGCGTTAGCCGCCTTGCCCGGCGCAAACATGATCTTCGCCGCCTTGAAGGCATGCACCGCGTCAAGATCGCATGGCATATTGGCGCCTTCCGAAACCGCTATGCAGCCGTTTGCCACCAGCGCTCTCGCGTCATCGCCCAGCAGTTCGTTCTGTGTCGCGCAGGGAAGCGCCACGTCGCAGGGCACATGCCAAGGGGTCTTTCCTTCATGGAACCTCGCGCCCTTGAACTGTTCCACATAGTCTTGAATGCGACCCCGCCTATGAGTCTTATGCGCCTTGACCCAGTCGATCTTTTCTAAGGTCAGCCCCTCCGGATCGTGAATGAAACCGCCGGAATCCGAAAGCGTCACCGGCTTGCCGCCAAGATGCACGATCTTCTCCGCCGCGTGCGTGGCAACATTGCCCGAGCCGGAGATCACGGTGATCTTGCCTTCCAGGTTCATGTCCCTGGCGGCCAGCATATTGGCCAGGAAATAGACCGCGCCATAACCGGTCGCTTCCGGTCGGATCAGCGAGCCCCCATACTCCAGACCCTTGCCGGTGAGAACGCCGGTAAAGTGGCCCGTGATGCGCTTGTACTGGCCGAACATGAAGCCGATCTCGCGCCCGCCCACCCCGATATCTCCGGCAGGCACGTCAACATCGGCGCCGATGTGACGGTAAAGTTCGGTCATGAACGACTGGCAGAAGCGCATGATCTCGCGCACGCTCTTGCCCTTGGGGTTGAAGTTCGAACCACCCTTCCCGCCCCCCATCGGCAGACCTGTGAGCGCGTTCTTGAAGGTCTGTTCGAAGGCCAGGAATTTGAGCACCGATTCGGTCACAGAGGGATGAAACCTGATCCCCCCTTTATAAGGGCCGATCGCATTGTTGTTCTGCACACGCCAGCCGCGCTGCACCCGAATGTTCCCCTGATCGTCCTCCCAACAAACCCGAAAGCTGACGACCCGATCAGGCTCCGCAACCCGGCGCAGGATCTGCTGCTCGTGATATTCTTCCTTGTCGCCGATGAAGTCGAAGATATCTTCCGCCACTTCCTGCACCGCCTGGACAAATTCCGGCTGGTAAGGATTGCGGCGCTTAACACCTTCCATGAAGCCATTGAAATCGACGTGGTCGGAAACTGCCATGATAATCCCCCTCTCCTTGCGGACTCTTGTTATATGATTGCCCACTGACGCCAAGAATAAGGCAGCAAAACCTTCTCGTACAGTGAAACGCGGCCGGAATTTTTTCGACCACCGCCGCGCACCCTGCCAAACCGGATTCTGGCCGATAGCGTCATTCCGCCTCGATGACGTTTCGGCCGGCCGCATATGAACCCACCGCCGCGGTTCGTTCAGCCTGGGGCACGGTTTCCTCCCTATGCAGGCACTCCCAGGCAGTCCGGTGAGGAGCGATTATGCGTAAGTATGTGACTATTGCGATGTTAAGTGCGGGGCTTCTCGCATGCCGTTCCGCCAACGCTCAAAGCTGGGGTCTCTACATCGGAAACGGCGGGACCCCCGCTCATTATCGCGATGATGACGACGATGACAACGACGGCGTGGCTCGATCCGTTTGCTCGGGCCAACGCGCTCATGGCCTTGAGGATCGTCTGCGGCACGAGGTGGATGAAAATGAGATCGGTGACGACGAAGCCGATCGCATTCATGGGGTGATCGACCGCCTGGAGGACAAGCAGCGCCATGAGTGCGAGGAAGGCGATCGGCGTGCTATCGGCGAGATAGCATACCGCTATGATCGCATTGCCCAATGGATTGACAGCGAGGCTCACGGCGATCGACGCCAGGGTTGGTGAAGCCGACCCCCTTGCAAATCCTCTATAATCGGGTCGCGTCGCGCTCGCGTGAACCGACAAGACCAAGCTGATCGAACTTCCCGTGGATCGGACACGTCCGATCCACGGATTATGCCTTTCCATGGATCAATTGCTTTGCTTTTGTGGGCGGTTCATATCAACGGATAGTGATCGACACGTGATCGGTGTACCGATAGACCCTCGATCGCTGTCCGTGGGAAGGGGGAAGCATCCACATGTCGGCTTCGGCCAAGCGCTCCGTGCTGCAGATGTCCGTGCCCGTTCAGCTCAGCGTGGCGCTGGCAGGTGTAAGCGTGGCGCTGGGCTTGCGTTGGATCATCGATCGGGGCGCCAGCGGACTCGAGATGGCGACCTTCTTCCCGATCATCGTGATTTCCGCGCTCATCATGTGCTGGCCGGTAGCAGGAGCGACCGCCGTGCTAAGCGTCGTGAGCGCTGTCCTTTTTCTCAGGCATGGACGCGAAGCCACCCCTTTCGCGAATGCCGTCCTGCTTGCGACATATCTGGTCACCGTCAGCCTCATCATCGCCACGGGCCAGGCGCTGCAGCGGGTCGTCCGCGAGTTGCAACTGCAAAAGGATCAGGCGGAGCAATTCAACATCGAGCTTCAACATCGCGTCAAGAACGTCCTTCAGATCGTCAAGGCTCTTGCTTCCCGTGCTGCCAGAACGGAGGATCCTGTAACTTTCTACCGAGCGCTTGAGGGACGCATTGACGCGCTCGCTGGCGCTAATCAGCTGCTCGGCATTACCCGGCACAAAAGCGGTCCTCTTTCCATGGTGATCGCCGCGGCCCTAGCGCCATTTCCTTCGCACTTCTGTGTCGAGGGGAATGACTGTCACATTCGCGGAGACATCGCTGTCACGCTCACGATGGTTCTTCACGAACTAGCCACAAACGCTTTGAAGTATGGCGCGCTTTCCCGCGAAGGCGGTCGAGTGCGTTTGAATTGGGTAGCCGCAGATGGGGAAGCCCTGTTAAACTGGCGGGAGGAAGGCGGCCCCTTCGTAAAACCGCCGGAGCGGCAGGGACTTGGAACAAGGCTCCTGACCAGCCATGGCGGTCTCAAGCATGTCAATGTCGATTTCAACGCCGCAGGGCTGCGATGCAGCATTGCTCTGCCTTGCGAAATGACCGCTGGTTGACTTACGGGCGAAGGGCGGCTCGTTTCCCGCTACTTCATCGACCACACAGAAAGCCGCAATGACCAATCCCCGCATTGCCTACGTCATCAATTCGGTGGAGGGCGGCGGAGCGGCGCTTCCGGTCCCTCATGTAACTCAGGTCCTGCGCCAGGCCGGTGCCGAAGTGAAGGTGTTTGCCCTTACCCGCAGAGACGGCCGCGCGCTTCCCCCCATGATCGATGCGGGGCTTGAACCGGAAGTCCGCGATGGCGGGGAACGCGATCATCTTGCCGCCACGCTATGGCTGACGCGCGAGTTGCGGGATTGGGGTGCGACGCATTTGTGGACCTCTCTCAGTCGCGCAACCATCCTGGGCCTACTGATCGGTCCCTTGCTCGACCTGCCGGTAATCTCTTGGCAGCATGCCGCTTTCCTCAAACCCTGGAACCGGCGGCTGATGCGTCTGCTGCAATCGCGCGCCGCGTTATGGGTTGCCGATTCTCGATCCGTCGCGGAATTGACAGCGGACCGCCTCAAAGTCCCCGCACATCGCCTTGCCACTTGGCCGATCTATTTCGCCGATCCACAGATGCCGCAGGCGCGGCCGTGGCATCCTGGAGAGCCCCTGCGCCTCGGCAGCCTGGGCAGGCTTCATCCGGTAAAAGGTTACGACGTACTGATTGCCGCCTTGGCGCGCTTGCAAGCCATGGGTTTCGTCCCGCCCGTACCCGTCGAAGTGATGATTGGGGGTGAGGGTGAGCAGCGCGGTCAGCTTGCAGCGATGGCTGAGCGGGCGCAGCTCGACGGTCTGCACCTTCCCGGATATACGGCTGAACCGCGCCGGTTTCTGGCGGACTTACACCTTTATCTGCAGCCTTCGCGTTCCGAGGGCTTTTGTATCGCGGCACATGAAGCGTTAACCGCCGGCCTTCCCGTCATTGCCTCCGCCGTGGGCGAGCTATCTCACTCGATCGTGCCCGGACGCACCGGATGGCTTGTTTCGCCCGGCGATGTCGATGCATTGGCAATTGCGCTCCGCAGCGCCCTCTCCAGCCCCGCCTCTCTCGCCGCCGTGGGAAAGGCAGCACGCATGGACATGTTCGAACGCTTTTCACAAGCCCATTTCGAGGCCGCCGGGCGAGCTATCTGGAAGCGGATCGCCCCAGAAAACGCCTGACGTCAAGCGCTATACCGGCAAGGGAGCGATCTATCGTTTTTACGTCGAACAGGGTCACGTCACCGCAAGCGGAAAGAGTATGCATGCCTTCGCAATGCGCCGGTGCGCCGGGCGGAAAGGCCATCGTCTCCCCTCTAGTGGCGGCGAAACCGGTTTCATCAAGCAGATCGATCCACAAGGGGCGGATGCCGCCGCCATAAGTCCTTTCGCAGTCCTGCGTCGGCAACATGATGCGTCCGTCAATTACCTCCGGCGTACCGCCAGGCCGGGCCGAAGCGAAATCGCGTCGCACTGGATTGTCAGGATGCAAGGTCCAGGGCCCACACAGCTTCTCGGACCAGGCAACGTGCAGCGAGCCCAGCTTGGCCGCCTTGCTCGCGGCTGAGGCGTAGAAGAGCCACCACCGGCCGCCATAGCTCAGGATCGAAGCGTCGACGGGCACGCAATCGAGTTCTATCACGCATTCCGGCCGCCAGTCTTCCAGCATGCCGAATGCCCGATAAAGCGTAAGGCGGCCCGATCGGTGAGCTTCGGGAAGCATCCAAGTTGCCCCTTCGCCGTCGAACACGAACGGGTAGGAAAGGTGCCAGGGCTCGCGCAATGCCGGCCGTCGATCGAGGAGTTCGAAACCGGCGTCAAAGGTCAACCTTTCGATGATCCCGTGGCGCGTGCGATAATCGTATTGTTCGACGAATACGTGAAGATTTTCGCCTGATCGGTAACCGAAAGGATCAGCGAGGAAAGTGAATGGCGGCTCTTCGGGAAACCAATGGATGGCGTCTTGCTGGATCCCCGATGACAGGATCGAGCCGATCGGCTGCGCCGCGATGGCGCACCGCCATATATCCTTGCGCCTGGGCATGGCAGACGGTTAGCAGCCGCCGCCATGCGCGCAACGCATCAAATGCGGAATCCTATTTTGCACCCAAGGCAGCGAAATAGGCCCCCACAATTCCGTCGTTAGCGCGATCCCAAGTGTAAGCGCGGCTATGGACCAAGGCATTGACGGCATGCTCCTTCCGCAGCGTGGGATTTTCAAGGTATTTCCGGATCGCGCCGACATAGCCGTCTATATCGCCAGGCGAGACGAGCATGCCGGTCGACCCGTCCACCACGAGGCTTCTATTGCCTGTGGCGTCAGCCGCGACCACCGGCACGCCGCACGCCATCGCCTCCAGTGAGACGTTCCCGAAAGCCTCGGTCACTGACGGATTGAGCAGGATGTCCGCGCCGGCAAGAGCGCGCGCCAGTGCCTCTCCCTGTTGGTAGCCGACGAATACCGCCTCGGGAAGCCTGGGCTCAAACTCCGCGCGAGCTGGCCCCTCGCCGATCACCAGGACGCGAAATTCGGCACCTTCGGCGCGGAGCCGTGCAACCACCTCCCCGAATACGCCGAGGCCCTTTTCCAGCACCAGCCGACCGAGAAAAGCGATGACCGGCACCGTATCGGGAAATCCCATCTCGCGCCGCCAGACTTCGCTGCGGCGGCCCGGATGGAACTCGTCCGGGTCCACGCCGCGCGTCCAGATGCCGATATTCTCGCTCATGCCTTGGGCCCGCATGGTATCCGCTGCTGACTGGCAAGGCACGACAACGCGGTCACAAGCACTATAAAAGCGCCGCAACCTGGCCAGAAGCGGACGCTCCAGCAGGCCCAGGCCATAGTAGCGCGGATAAGTTTCGAAGCGGGTATGCATCGCCGCTACAACCGGTACACCCATGTGCCGGGCCAGCTTCAATGCGCTGCTCCCGTGCAGGAACGGCAACGATATATGGAACAAATTGGGAGCGAAGGCAGCGATATCGGCGCGGACCGCGCGTGACAGCCCCCAAGCGACGCGGTATTCTTTGCGCCCGAAGGGCAACGGTGAGGACGGCACGCTGACCAGGTCCCCCACGGGCTCGAAAGCAGGATTTTCGCAAGTTGGCGAATAGACTCTCACCGCAGCGCCGCGATCAAGCAAATAGCGCACCAGCCGGTTCTGTGCCCGATTGGCGCCATCGCGCAGACAGTTGTAATTGCCGCTCACGAAAGCGATGCGCAACGCGGTCAGATCGGGTTCGAGCAGGCGGCAGGCATGCGGAGCCGCAAGATCGTCCACGGATCGCAGCCGGTGATCGACTATCGCCATGCCGCTCACGGCGAAGTTGCCGGCGGCGATGAGACCGCTCCATTCGCTGGGGCAGCGGACGTTTCCGACGGTTTGCGCTTCGCATCGTCCCGGTTTTTTGGTTCAGTATCCGGCCATTGATAATATGGCGGATCGTCCAGGCTCTTCCGCTTGCCCTTGAGGACTTCGATTTCCGCCTTCCGGCGCGCCAGATATTCCTCCCGCTGGGCGACGTACGGATCAGGGGCGGAACGAAGCCTCAAGAACTTGCCGTCGTCCTGCACGCGCTCATCCAGCGCGTTCAACACGCTCTTGCCCAGCGCGACCTTAGGGTCGGCAAAAGGCTTGGGCGCGATGACCGGAAGGACCAAGAGATCGAAAGGCCGCGCGATAAGATCGCGCAAGGTGGTCGAACCTATCACCGGCAAAAACAGGTAAGGTCCTGGCCCCACCCCATAAAAGCCGAGCGTGTCGGCAAGACCGTTCGAACGGCGCGGCAGGTTGAACGGCTTGCGCTTGGCCACATCGAAAAGTCCAGCCAAGCCCAGCGTCGAATTGATCGCGAAACGTCCCAGCGTTTCCAGCGCCTTACCCGGCTTGAGTTGAAGCAG
>NZ_DAIMZT010000013.1:53052-55988 GCF_036733805.1 Novosphingobium sp.
GCGAGAACGGGCGAAACATCAGGGGCAGCAATCAATACGAGAGGAACAACCAACGCAGACAACAACAAGCAGCAGCTCCTCAAAAAGCTTATTCCGGGATCGGCCCGAAAGCCGAAATCCCCAGTGGGATTGACGCCATGTGTCAAGCAGGTCCTCAGTCCCCAACACCGATATCGGCGGCCGAGTACGCCGTCCGCGCCTCAGCTTCTACGCCTCCCTTCGCTGGTTTGCGCGGCATGAGCAAGGTGAGCGTCTCGCAATGAATCTACGAAACCTTCGGTCCTGTGGCAATCCTTCGGCCCGCAGGCTCGGGAATGGCATCATCAAGTTTCGTTACAATCCATTGCATGAAATTCCTGCATAATCCTCGCCTCGTCGGCCGGTTTACAATAGTTCGTCGTAAAATGTCGCAAGCACGAATGGACGCTTGCGGAAGAGGCCGAATGTCTGGATAGCGGGCCGATTTCTCCTCGAGGCGGGCAAATTGAGACCCAATCGGAACCTGAAACTTTCATTTGCGCTCCGCCCCTGCCGGATATTCGGCCTTGCCGCGGCGGCCTTTCTCGCAAGTTGTACGGGCGGACAGTCGAAGGACCGGACGCAACCCCCTCCGGCGTCAGTCGGCTATATCGTGGTCAGCCCGACCACCGTACCGCTCGCCGTCTCGTTGAGCGGCCGTACAGTGGCGTTCGAAACGTCCGAAGTGCGCCCACAAGTATCCGGCGTGATCCGCAAGCGCTACTTCACTGAAGGCAGCTATGTCCGCGCCGGCCAGCCGCTTTTCCAAATCGATCCGAGCCTCTATCAGGCCGCCGTCAATCAGGCGCAGGCCAATCTCATGAGCGCCCGTGCATCGGCAAACGCGGCGATCGCGAAGGCCGATCGCTATAGACCGCTGGCCGAGATGGAAGCAGTCGCCAAGCAGGATTACACTGACGCCGCGGCCAGCGCGCGAGTGGCGAAAGCCGCCATTGCGCAGAACGCCGCCGCGCTGGATACGGCGCGCGTCAATCTGCGCTTCACGACCGTGCCCGCCCCGATCAGTGGCAGGATCGGCCGGTCTCTCTTCACAGTCGGCGCGTTGGCCAGCGCCAGTCAAGCCGATCCGCTGGCCATAATTCAGCGTACTGACATGATGTACGTCGACATGCAGCAATCCGCCGCCGACCTGTTGGCACTGCGCCGCAGGCTGGCCGCGGGCGGCGTTCAACCGGGCAGCACGCAGGTGCATCTGAAGCTGGGCGACGGCACGAGATATGGCTTTGCGGGAACGGTGCAGTTCTCGGAAGTCACGGTCGATCAGGGCACGGGTACGATAACGCTGCGTGCACGCTTTCCCAATCCTGACGGCCTGCTGTTGCCCGGCATGTTCGTAACGGCCGAGTTTGACCAGGCATCTGATCCCAACGCGTTCCTGGTCCCGCAAACGGCGGTTCAGCGCGACTTTGACGGCAGTGCTTACGTGATGGTCGTAAGTACCGATAACAAGGCCCAACGTCGCAAGGTCACCGCAGACCGCACTTATGGCGCCAACACCGTGGTCACTTCAGGACTGATGCAGAGCGACAAAGTCATCGTCCAGGGCCTGAACGGACTGAAACAGGGCGCGCCGATCAAGCCGGTCGCGGCAACCAGCCCGCAACCGGTAGCGCCCCCGCAGGGTAAAGGTGCCTCGGCCTCCGCCGGACGCGGCCTCAGCGGGCCCAGGGGCGGTTGATCGCAGCATGTCGCGGATATTCATCGACAGGCCGATCTTCGCTTGGGTGCTGGCGATCATCGTCATGCTTGCCGGTATCGGCGCATTGGAATTTCTGCCGAACGAACAATATCCGGACATCGCCCCCACACAAGTGAATATCCGGGCCACATATCCCGGCGCCTCTGCGGAAACGATCGAGAACAGCGTCACCCAGATCATCGAGCAGCAGCTCACCGGCATTGACGGCCTGCTGTATTTCAGCTCGCAATCCACCAATCGCGGCCAGGCGACCATCAGCGCGGTTTTTGCGAAGGGAACTGATCCCGACATTGCTCAGGTGCAGGTTCAGAACAAAGTGCAGACGGCGCTTTCTCGCCTGCCCCAGTCCGTGCAGGCCCAAGGGGTCCAGGTAACCAAATCGAACCCCGACCAACTGCTCTTGCTGGCGGTCTATGACGAGACCGATACCCGCTCCAACATGGATGTGTCGGACTATCTGGCCTCCAACCTTCAGGATCCGCTTTCCCGCGTCGCGGGCGTGGGGGACGTCAATGTCTTCGGCACGCCGCACGCGATGCGCATCTGGCTCGATCCGAACAAGCTCGCGGCCGTGGGTTTGATGCCAAGCGACGTAATCTCGGCCATCCAGTCCCAGAACACGGAGGTCGCCGCTGGAGAGATCGGGGGCCTGCCCGCGCCCAAAGACCAGGCAATCGACGCGATCGTCACCGCCGGTTCCCGCCTTCAGACGGTGGACCAGTTCCGCAATATCGTGGTGAAAACCAACGCGGATGGCTCCATCGTTACGATCGGCGATGTTGCGCGCGTTGAAATCGGAGCAGACAATTACGCCGTTGTCTCGCGCTTCAACGGGCATCCTGGCTCTGGCATTTCCATATCCCTTGCCCCCGGCGCTGATGCTTTGGCGACCACGGAAGCGGTCAAGGCCAAGATGCTGGAACTTGGGGAAGGCATGCCCGACGGGCTGAAGTTCACTTACGCCAACGATTCCACCGAGTTCATCAAGCTCTCCATCTCGGAAGTCGAGAAAGCGCTGTTCGAAGCGATCCTGCTTGTCGTGATCGTCATGTTCGTGTTCCTGCAGAGCTGGCGAGCCACCCTGATCCCCGCAATCGCAGTGCCGATCGTGCTGCTGGGCACTTTCGCCATCTTTTATCTCGTGGGCTTCTCGATCAATACGCTGACCCTGTTCGGCCTCGTCCTGGCGATCGGCCTG
>NZ_DAIMZT010000014.1:0-54428 GCF_036733805.1 Novosphingobium sp.
CGGTCAGCACGGTTCCTGAAAATGAGAAAACCCCTGGAGTAAGGCCAGGGGTTTTCTCGTCGGCGCGGCCTGTTCAGTGCTGGCCGCCTTGTTGGCCTCCCGATCCGCCGGAGCGGTTGCCTCCGGTTTGTTGGCCGGGATTGCGCTGGCGATCTTCCTGCTGGCGCTGCTGGCCTTGTCCCTGCTTGCCGGATTGTTGTCCCATATCGTTCCGCTGTTGACGGCCCGACTGTTTGTTCTTGTTGGGCATGACGCTCTCCTGTCCACGTCCCCTGTCTGGACGCATCAGCAAAATGCCCGAAAATCGTTTTTTGTTCCGGACATCGCGCAGATTCGCAGGGGCTGCGGTCAGAAGACCTATGCCGAGACTGATTAAATGGAACCTGCAAGCTCTTTCGCGACGCGGATTATAGAGTATCAGTCGGCGAAGCGGATATCCTCGGTCCGTTCGCCGCTCGCCAGCCTGTCGCGCAAGTCGCGCTTCAGAATCTTGCCGCTGGCATTTCGCGGCAGACTTTTCTGGAAGTGAACCTTCTTGGGCGCCTTGAAGGCGGACAGATGGCATGCACAATGCGCCAGAATATCGGTCTCGCTGACGTCGAACCCATCCCTGACCACGATCACCGCGGTCACTGCCTCAATCCACTTCGGGTCAGGCACGCCGATCACCGCGGCTTCCGACACTGCCGGGTGAAGATAGAGCGCCTCTTCCACTTCGCGTGACGACACGTTTTCTCCGCCGGATTTTATCATGTCCTTCTTGCGGTCGACGACAGTAATGTAGCCGTCTTCATCCATCCGGGCGAGGTCGCCGCTGTGGAACCAGCCCCCCGCGAACGCTTCCGCCGTGCGTTCGGGATCATTCCAATAGCCCATGAGCAATTGCGGCGAACGATGCACGATCTCTCCGGTCTCGCCGGCCGGCACGTCCTTCATCTCATCGTCGACGATACGCGTCTCGACATTCAGTGTGGGCCGCCCGGCCGACCCGAGGTGTTGATCGTGTTCTTCCGGGAGCAGCACGGTCGCCAATGGGGCGATTTCCGTTTGCCCGTAGAGATTCCAAAGCCGAAGGGCGGGCAACCAAGCGCGCAGCTCGCGCAGGATTTCCACCGGCATGATGGAGGCGCCGTAATAACCTTTGGCGAGGTGAGGGAGGTCGCCCTCGGCTCGTTCCGGCGCGCGCAACAGCGAAATCCACACCGTGGGCGGCGCGAAGAAGGAGGTTGCGTCATGCCGCCGGAGCAGCTTCAGGATGTTTTCGGCGCTGGGTCTGCCGGTGATGATGTTGGTGGCGCCCACCTGAAGGGCGGGGCCGAACATGTTATCAAGCTGAGCGCAGTGGAAGAGCGGCATCGAATGAAGCGCCACGGTGTCTACCGTCCATTCGCAATCGACGATAACGCTCTGATATTGCCAGAGAACCGAATTGTGGGAGAGCATTGCTCCCTTCGGTCTGGATTCGGTGCCGCTTGTATAGATGATCTGCAGCAAATCATCACCGCCACGCGTTTCCATCACGGCAGCGCTGTCGCAGAAGAACGTCGCCCAGGACGGCAGCTCGTCCGGCGGGGAGTCAATTTCACCGGGAATGCCCAGCAGCCGTTCCAGCGAAGGCGAAAGCGCGTTGCGCGCCACATCGATCGTGGATCGATCCACGAACAGGAAACGCGCGCCGGAATGTTCCAGGATATAGCGCACGTCAGAAGGGTTCAGCATGAAGTTTATCGGCACGAGCACTGCGTCCGCCCGCGCGATCGCGAAACGCAGCGCCAAGAAGGCGTGGCTGTTGCGGGCAAGAAGCGCGATGCGATCGCCGGGGCTTATTCCCGAAGTCCTCAATCCGGCCGCCAGACGATCAACCATCTGATCGAACTGCGCATAGCTCCACTTGACGTCCCCGCAGATGATCGCCGTTTTGTCGCCGTGTCGCCTTGCGGAGCGTCGCAGGATGGCGGAGAGGGATTGCAGCCGCGCATGCGCAATCCCTTTTTCGTTCGTCTCAACAGCATCGATACGAACTGAAGAATTATCAGGCATCCTGTGATCTCTCAGGTACTTTGTATTTATCTCGGAAAATCCCGCTGAACGGCCTGCGGTCCCAGGCCGTTCAGGCCACGGCGGCCGTCCCTTCGGTTCCGCCCGCGATCATGTCTTCCATCTTCCGAAACAGGTTCGACTGCCGATCCATAAGGGCGAGGATCATCGAGAAGTGATTGCTTCCCCGATCGACATAGCTTTCCACCAGCAGGCCGCGTTCCGCCGCCGCCGCCGCCAATTGCTCATTGGCCAGGTGCGTCAGGGGCGGCTCGTCCTCTCCACGCGCCAGAAGGATCGGGTCAACAAGGTCGTCGGTCCGCGAAATGGGGGACAATGCCTCCACCTCTTCTTCCTTGATGCCAAGGTAATCCCAGCCTTCGGAAAGGTATAAAGGCGTTGCGTCGAACACGCCATTCAGCAGCATCCCTCCGGCAAAGATGCTGCGCGGCAGGCCGAAGTCCCGCCAGTCGGTCGTCAGCAGATAAGCGCTGATATAGGCGCCTGCCGACCCCCCTGTGACGTAGATGCGTTCCCGGTCGATGCCCAGCTCCTGCGCGTTCTCGTATATCCATTTGGCCGCGTTCTGCGTGGCGGCCAGGAGTTCCGAGAACCGTGCGCCGGGCGCGAGCGGATAACCAACCGAGATATAGGCGATGCCCGCCGCGTTGAACGTCGGCGCGGCGAAGGCCATGTCTTCCTTGCTGAGGAGACTGAAGCCTCCACCATGAAACATGACAAGGGCTGGAGCGCCGTTGGGGACCCCTTGGGCATAAAGGTCCAGCTCGCCACGATCATGATCGGCATAGCGGAAGGTTTTGGGCGGGTTATGCCGCCGCGCGGCTTCGTTGTGCTTGCCGTAATCGCTCACCAGCTCCATCCAGTTCGGAATGGTGATCTTCGGATCGAGCGCGTCCCAGATCTCGGAGATCTTGTAGCCCATGTAGTCTTCAGCCTGGCCGATGCGGGCGTCCTGCGTTGGCATTTATCGTCTCCTCCAGCTCGGAGCGGTGTTCCTGTTCAATAAGCGAGCGGTGGCTGCAGCACTCCACGATCGACCACTGTCCGATTGTCGAGAGTGATCGTGCAGCCTCTCATCGGAATGTCGAAATGGCCGAGCGTGTGACGGCCCGCTGCTTCGTTCGCCCCCGTGGACAGCAGGAAATTCCCGGCAAAGGCGCGCAGTTCGGCGCCGTTTACATCAGCCCTGTCATACATGATGAGCGAGTCCCATCGGGCGCCGGGGGTCATGCCCCAGCCCAGGTGCGAAATCGCATAAGCTTCGCGGTCTCCCCAGGCGGAAAAATAGGAGCGCATCAGCTCGGCGTCGATCGAGTCCCCTTCGATCTCGATGATATAGTCGTCCTTGACCGTAAGGCTGACAGGGTTCTCCAGATATCTCTTGAACGTAAGGTTGATGTCGCCCCGGTTGAGCACGACGCGTCCGTTCACCGTCCCGGAGTTGGGATAGAACGCGATTAAGGCGCCAGGCGCGGAGCCGACGTTGTGAGGCGGCGCAGCATTTCCCCATCCGCCGATCGGCTGTGCTCCGTCGATGCGAACGGTAAGATCGGTTCCTGCGTCCGATGTGACCCGCATCACGTCTGCATGGGCAAGCATTTCCGCGCCTGCGATCACCCGCGCCTGCCAACGGGGGTCATAGCGGATGCGTTCGAACACTTCGGGATGTTCATTGCTCACGCTTAGAAGACGGGCGCCGCCGGCGAGGATGCGGGGCAACTCTGGCGTATGGAGCAGCATTTCGATTGTCATGTCGATGACCACGTCAGCGCTGGCAAGCGCCTGCAAGGCCGCCTCCTGCCCCCGCAGAGCATCCGTCGCCCCGGTTGAACGGATGACGACGTCCACCGATTGGCGAGGCGTGGGGATGATGACATGGAATGGCCGTGCACCGATCTGATGCAGAGCTAGCTCCGCGAGTTCCACGTTCTGTTTGCGAGACAACGTTTCTGAAAGGATCGCCACGGACTCACCCGCAGAAATCTCGCTGGCTTTGAAAAGATTGACGAAAGTCTCGATCCACTTGCCCTCGATACGATTTGGAAGCATCGTAGTTCTCCTTCCACTATAGTAGATAACGCCTGCCGCGGATCGGCAACCCGCTGAGCGCCAAAGCTGAACGCTCCGTGCAATCGCACCGCCGGCCTGTTTTCACGTGGCGGCGGCTCGCATGGCGTCAGGGCGCCGGCCGCCCTTGAAAGCGGCGCGGCGCGAATGATAACGAGGCTCACACCAGCGGCGCGAGACGCTCCTCGCTGCCGACCAGGGCCTTGCCGTAGAGTTCATATCCGAACATCTCGGTGGTCATGCCATGGCTGGTGGCGACATTCACGTCGCGCCACATGCGCTGCAGCGGATTGACCTGAGCAAACGTCGACGTACCATGCGCCTGGGTCAGGATATGCACGGATTCTCGCAGCAGCAGACCGGCATAACCGATCGCCGCCCGCAGGCGCGTCCGGTTGGTATAGTCGATCTGATAACCTTGCGTGGCAGCATAATCCACTTCCCGCACCGTGTCGGCGGAGATGAGACGGGCCGTTGTGAACTTGATGGCAGCTTCGGCGACCTGGATCTGAAAGCCCGGAGAGTCGGTTTGGGCCTTATAGATGCTGTATTGGATCGACCGCTTCGGCGCTTTGCTCAACACATAGTCCAGCGCCGCCTGCGTGACCCCCAGCGAGGTTGCCAGAAGACCTATCTCGACAGCGGGGCCATAAGTGACTTTCGATAGCCGGTCATTTCGAAAAGGTGTGGCCGGATTGCCCGTCAGCGCTTCCTCGATGGACAGGACGCGGTGATCGGGGACGAAATAGTCTTCCAGGTGCAAGGTATTGCTCGCGGTTCCCCGCATGCCCACGACATTCCAGGTCTGCTCAAGCCTTCCGTCCCGAACGGGCACCAGGGCCAGCCTGACCACGGGAGCCGAGGGGTTCGCCATGAAGTGCAGCATCGCCCAGCCGGCATGTTCCACGCCTGAAAGGTAACTCCAGCTGCCTGTCAGGCGATATCCGCCGCCGGACCGTTCGACCTTGCTGGCCCTGCTTTGCGAAGCACATGCTCCGACGTTCGGGTTATCGCCCCAAGCCTCTTTCTGAGCCTGTTCGCTGAACAGGCTCAGCATCATGGACGATCCCGAAACGATCTGGTTCATCCAGGCCGTCGATCCGCAGCCGCGCCCCAGCGCCGCGCCGATCGCCAGCTGTGCCTGTAGCGATTGTTCCTCGCCCCCATAGCGTTTGGGCACGAGCAGCCGGATAAAGCCCGCGTCAACGAGGCGGTCAAACGTGTCGGGTAAGACGTGGCCGGTGCGGTCCACCTCGTCGGCACGAGCCTCCAGCAGCGGCACGAGCGCCTCGGCGGCTGCGACCATCTCCAGGGCTCTGTCATCCAGCCCCTCCAGCAAGGGATTCTTCCCCCAGTCGATACCACCATGAGGCTGGTTCTCTACATTCAGCGCTTGTACTGCTTGCATTTCTGGACTCCGACAATCGCGCGTTTTTCTGGTCTGCATTCTCGCGGGGGACCTTTGCGCCAAGCCTCCGGCGAATATTGGAGAGGGCATGCGAATGCCCCATCAGGTCACGTGGTATCCCCCATCGACATCGATAAGAGATCCGGTCATGAAGCTGCCCGCCACAGGTGACAGTAACAGGAGAGCGGCGCCCAACAACTCTTCCGGCGCCGCGATGCGCTTTATGAGATGCGCCTCCATCACCATTTCGCGAGCCCCTTCGATCATGGCGGCTGCCTTGTTAAATTGCGGTGTGTCTGTTCCGCCAGGTGAAATGGCGTTGACGCGAATGCCGCATCCGGCCAGTTCAAGCGCCCATAGCTTCGTCAGATAATTGAGGCCGGCCTTCGTCGCGCCGTAAAACCCTTCGCCCAAAGTGGCCTTGCGGCTGCCTGCAGTCGACACGTTCAGAACGGCTGCTCCCGGTCTTTGCGAAAGGTGAGGGAGAGCAGCCTGCGCCAGCAACCATGGGGTGAAAAGATTCAATTCCGCCATTCGCCGCATATCCGTCAGCGATGTGCTTTCCAGCGTACCCAGAAGGTTTACACCGGCATTGTTAACAAGAAAGTCGATGCCGCCGAAGGTCGAAACCGCGCGCTCGACGATCTCCTGTGCGGCACCTTCTGCGGTAAGGTCGATCGAAATCCACGCGGTGTTCGGCCCCAGGGTTTCGGCGGCCCGCCGAAGCAAAGCTTCGCGGCGGGCCACCAACAAGACCTTGGCGCCGTTTTCGACCAAGGCTGCCGCTATCGCATAACCGATCCCTTCGCTGGCGCCGCTGACGATCGCTACTTTGCCGGAGAAACCTTCCATGCGAATTGCCACTCGCCCATCCTTCTTCAGAAGCGATATCCGAGCGTCACGCCATAAGTTACCGGCATGCCGGCCGTCCGCGCGACGGTGTCCAGGATATGAGAGACGTTCACCCAATAATATTTATTGGTGATGTTCCGTCCCCAGATCTGCGCCTGCCATTTATCCCACTCGATACCGGCCCGCAGATCGATCAAAGTATAGGCGGGAAGGGCAAATTCCGGACGTTCACCGAACGCGGCATTGCTTTTGCCGCGATAGCTTACCGATCCGCCAACGAATGCCTTCGTCGTAGCGGAAACCGGGAAATCATACTCGGCGTCGCTTACGATTTGCCATTTGGGCGTGTTCGGAAAGGGTTCTCCGACGAAGGTTACCACGTTTCCGTAGGGGTCGAGCGGGATCGCCGGATCTTTCTGAACCCGCGAATTGACGTAGCTGACGCCGGCTTGAATGCGCAGACCTTCAATCGGCCTCGCCGTCATCTCGATTTCGCCGCCCCACACGCGCGACTTGGGAATATTCACCAATTTCGGCAGGTTCTGGAAAACCGGGTAATTAGCGACGCCGAGAAGCTGCTTGTCCTTGTAATCGTAATAATAGGCAGCCGCGGAAATGTCGACGACACGGTCGAACGAGTGTTTGATGCCCACCTCGTACGACATGATAGATTCTTGCTTTATTGGGTCAAATTCAGAGGCGAGCACGCCGGGAGCAGTCGCGAAATTGCCGGCCTTGTAGCCTTTTACGGCGCTGGCGTAGAGGAGGGTGTCCGGGTCCGGTTTCCAGTTCAGACTGACGCGCCAGGCAACGTTGTTTTCCTTAAGGCGCTTGAGCACCTTCTCGGGTTTGAAGGTGGTGTCGTTCATGGTCAGACACCCATCCGGCCCGACCGTCGACGGACTGCCCGACAGCAGCTCCGAAAGTCCGAGGAAGCCCTGTCCGACAGTGCCTGTTCCGTTAGGACCGACCGGCGCATCCATGATGCAGCCCACGAAATGGCGGTCGTGGTGAGTGTAGCGGATCGACCCCTGCAGCGTGAGCTGGTCGGTGATATTGTAGTCAAGGCTTCCGAATACGGCCTTGAACGTCGGCTGTTGATTGAAGATATAAGTGGACTCGTCCTGATAGACGGGCCCGGTGGGCGTCGGCAGAACGCCGTTCGTGGCATCGTTGACCAAAACCGTCGGGAATTGGTTTGCGATGTCGCGTTGATAGTTCCCGCCCAACATCCATTTCAACGGCCCCGCCGTGCCGGCCAGACGAAGTTCCTGAGAGAAAGAGGTGAGCAGGGCGTCGCGCACGACGTTTTCGAAGTTGGTGAAGGCGACCCCGTCCGGGTCGAACGGCGAATGCGCCACGAGCTTGGAGTAAGCCGTCACTGACGTAAGCGTTACAGCATCCGAGATGCGCCAATCGCCGCGCAGCGAGATCAGATAGAAGGTGTTGTCCTGATGCCCGGTGCCCGGCGTCCAGTCTGCCTCGCGAGCATTGCGCAAGGTCGTAGGGGCCGTGGATAGCGCGTCGTAGATGAACTGGGTGAAAGGGTTCGCCGGTGCGAGTGGTGCGAACTGCTGGAATTGCCCGGCCTGAACCTCGGAATTGTCCTGCCAGCCGCTGACGTTCAGAACGAAGCTCAAGGTGTCGGTCGGCGTCCAATCAAGCAACAGACGCGCATTGTAGAACTCTTTCTTGCCGAAGCGATCGTTCGGACGGGTGACGCTTTGTTGCCAGCCGTCCGCAAATTCGCCGCGCACGGCGACGCGGGCGCGCAACGTGCTTGTGATTGGGCCGCTTATAAAGCCCTCGGCGTCCACACTATTGAATCGCCCGTAGCTCACGCTGGCCCCGGCGGACAAATCCTGGGTCGGCTTGGCAGCAACATAGTTGATCGCGCCGCCGGTCGAGTTTTGGCCAAAGAGCGTGCCTTGCGGGCCTTTCAGCACCTCAACCCGCTCAAGGTCGAGCGCCGCGCCGCGTGTAAGTATCGGATAAGGCAAGGGCACTTGATCGATGTAGGTGGTGACCGTGGGGCCAGCACCGAAAGAGCCGTCCTGAAATCCCACGCCGCGGATCGTGAAGACGGGGGTGCCGTAGTTGGACTCCTGGTAGGTGAAACCCGGCACCACTTTCGTTAGCTGAGAGGTCTGTGAGATACCTTGCTTGAGCAACTGGCTACCCGAAGCGGCCGTAACCGATAGCGGGACGTCCAGAAGCCGCTCTGAGCGCTTCTGCGCGGTGACAATGATCTCGCCTCCGCCAGCGGTTCCAGTTGAAACATTCGAGGCCGCCTGATCCTGCGCCGCAGCTTGGGCGCTTGTGAAACCTAAAGCCGATCCGGCGAGCAGAATATGTATAACGCTTCTTTTGGAAAACAGTGTCATAACTTCTTCCCCTTTGCCAACCGCCGGCTTTTCCCTCGCGACGTATGACTGCAAAATCAGAAACCATTTTCCTCAGGCGATCTCTACACGATCCGCGCAGCCTGTCGCTCGAGAGCGCAATAAAGGTGCGGTTCGGCGCAGACAGCGCTTTCATCCGATATCCGCAGGTGGCTTGGTGGTTAGCGCAGTGGAGGCACAGTCCCCACCGATGCAAATAATTTGCAGTATTAGTGCGATCATTGCAAAAATGAGTTAAACGCTGCGCTGAAGTGGAGGCATGATGTGCAAATGCGATGCGCCAGCCCCCGCTGGGGCGCGTGCTGCTTAAACAAGTGCCAGAGGAGAGTGCAATGGGCGAACAATCGCTCATGATGATGAACTTCTTGCCGCCTCCGCGACAGGCGACGTTTGTTACCTGTGATCTCGATGAGAGTGCGCATTACTGCACGGTCGGAAGCTTTCACACGCTTCGCCCGCTCAAGGCCAATCCGGAAGTGGATATGGCCGTCTGGCGATGCTCTCTCCAGCAGACCAATATCGATCTTGTGAGCTTCACTTGCGGCAGCGAGTTCTGGATCGATCGGAAAAGCGACGTCGACAGTTACATGTTCCAGTTTCCGCTCAGCGGGGTCTGCAGCATCGAAGATAAAGGTTTGACGGCGATTGCCGCACCGGGACAATTATTCGTCCTGAATCCGCGGCAGCGAGCCTTGAAGCGTTGGAGCGGGCACTGTTCGCAAGTTATGTTGCAGGCGGATCGGGGCACGCTCGAACGCGTCCTCGCCGCGGAACTCGGCCATGAATGCGGAGAACCGCTGGTGTTCGAGTCATCCGTTCAAGATAATGCGGTCGCGCAGGCGCTCAGCGCCGTCACCCAATCGGTCTGGCGCGATTTCATGCAGAATGCGGCGCTCGATCAATGGCGCATCGTCCGCTCCTTCGAACGCAACCTCCTAGTGGCGTTCCTGGGCGCTCTGCGACACAATTATAGCGAGGAACTGAACTCTCCCGCCACGCCAGCTGCGCCTTATTACGTCAAGCGGGCAGAAGACTTCATCCGCGCGAACCTGCGCGGCAGAATCGAAATCGAAGATCTCGTCGCGGTCGCGGGGGTGAGTTCACGATCTCTTTATTACGGATTTCGGCGTTGGCGCGGCACGACGCCGATGAACTACCTGCGCCAGGTCCGTCTGAACGTGGCGCATGAGGAACTGAAACGAGCGCGGGACACCGGTAACAATGTCACTCGCATCGCTTTGGGGGTTGGTTACGATCATCTCAGCCGATTTTCGAAGGATTATAAGGAACGCTTCGGACAGAGTCCGTCAGCCACGATGCTGCTTACCAACTGATCGCGACTTTTCCGGCTTCACTTGCGGCATTGTTCCAAGGCTTGCGCTACCGCGCTCGCCAGGGCTAGCCTTCCGCTTTATCTGATCGAACAGGATAGGATCGCCGCCTGCATAGCCCTGCGGGGCATGGCCGGCCGCAAAAGGGAGCGGGAAATGTCATCGATTTCGCCAAAGCGGCTTTTCGTCGGGGTGCGTCGGGCAGGAGAGAGGGCGCAATGATCGGCGTGGGAGAGGCCGCCGCAGCCGAGATAGCTTCTCGGGTTGAAAAGTTCGTCCGCGATATTGTCGTGCCTTATGAGAAGGACGCCAGGCGCGATCACCATAACGCGCCGACCGACGAACTAATTCAGGAGTTGAGGGACAAGGCGCGAGCGGCAGGCGTACTGACTCCGCACATCCTGCCCGATGGGCGGCACTTGTCCCAGCGGGAGACCGCTATCGTTCTGCGCATGACCGGTCTCTCGCCCCTGGGGCCTCTCGCTTGCAACACCAATGCGCCGGATGAGGGCAACATGTTCCTGCTCGGCCGCGTGGGCAGTCCGGAGATCAAGGAGCGTTTCCTGAAACCCCTTGTCGCGGGGAAAGCGCGTTCGGCCTTCTTCATGACTGAGCCGGCGGAGGAAAACGGCGCCGGGTCCGACCCGTCGATGATGAGGACCACGGCCGCTCGTGACGGGAGTCATTGGGTCATCAATGGGCGCAAGGCATTCATAACCGGCGCGCACGGCGCCGCCATCGGCATCGTCATGGCCAAATCGGAAGACGGCGCCTGCATGTTCCTGGTCGACCTGCCTGATCCGGCGATCCGGATCGAGCGGGTGCCGAACACGATCGACAATTCGATGCCGGGCGGGCACGCGGTCATCACGATTGATAACCTGCGGGTTCCGTCCGACCAGATGCTGGGCCGCAGCGGGGAGGGCTTCACTTACGCCCAGGTGCGGCTCAGCCCCGCACGTCTTTCGCACTGCATGCGCTGGCTTGGGGCTTGCCAGCGGGCGCACGAGATCGCCACGGATTACGCCAACCGGCGTCACGCCTTCGGCAAGCCGCTTATCGATCACGAAGGGGTCGGCTTTATGCTGGCTGACAATCTGCTCGATCTCAAGCAGTCCGAACTCATGATCGACTGGTGCGCGGACGTGCTTGATTCCGGCTCGCTCGGCACTGCCGAAAGCTCGATGGCGAAAGTCGCGGTGTCAGAAGCTTTGATGCGCGTGGCCGACCGCTGCGTGCAGGTCATGGGCGGCACGGGCGTGACGGATGATACGATCGTGGAGCAGGTCTTCCGCGAAATCCGCGCGTTCCGCATCTATGACGGGCCGACCGAGGTGCATAAATGGTCGCTGGCGAAGAAGATCAAGCGCGATTGGAAGGCTGCACATCCATGACAGCTCCATCGCAGGCATCCAGCGCCGGCACTACCGCCGTTCGGGAGGGGCATGTTTTCGACGACGCGGCGCTCGCGCGTTGGATGGAGGCAAACGTCGCCGGCTATTCCGGCCCGCTGACGGTCGAGCAATTCAGGGGCGGTCAGTCCAACCCGACATACAAATTGATAACGCCCCGTGCCAGTTACGTCCTGCGGCGAAAACCGCCAGGCCATATCCTGCAAGGCGCACACGCGGTGGAGCGGGAGGCGCGAGTGCTTTCCGCCCTGGCGGATACCGGCGTGCCGGTCCCTTACGTCCACGGGCTGTGCACGGACGATGCCGTGATCGGCACCTGGTTCTTCGTGATGGAGATGGTGGAAGGCCGCAATTTCTGGGATGCCACTTTCCCCGAGGTGAGCCGGGAAAATCGGCCCCGCCACTTCGATGCCATGAATGAGACCATAGCGCGGCTTCACAAGGTGGATTTCAACGCCGTCGGGCTGGGGGACTATGGCCGGTCCGGCAATTATTTCGGTCGCCAGATCCGGCGCTGGTCAAAGCAATATCTTGAGGATGTAGAGGCGGGCCGCGATCCCGACATGGATCGCCTGATCGAATGGCTGCCCGCCAATATCCCCGATGATGACGAGACGGCGATCGTTCACGGAGACTTTCGCTGCGACAACATGATTTTTCATCCCACGGAGCCAAGAGTGGCGGCTGTCTTGGATTGGGAATTGTCCACGCTGGGACATCCTCTCGCCGATTTTGCGAACCATGCGATGATGTACCGGATGCCGCCGGAAATCGTCGCCGGGCTCGCTGGGGCGGACCTCGCGGCGCTTAACATTCCGTCCGAGGCCGAATATATCGCTGCTTATTGCGCCCGCACCGATCGAGTCTCGATCCCGGATTACGGTTTCTACATCGCTTTCAATTTTTTCCGGCTGGCCGCCATATTTCATGGCATAAAAGGGCGGGTCATTCGCGGCACGGCCGCTTCGGCTCATGCCCGGGAGAGGGCAAAGGTTTTTCCCCGGCTGGCCCGGCTGGCGTGCGAAAGCGTCGACGCGATAAAGTGAAGGCTGGCCGCGAGCGCAGGCCGCTGATCTTCAAAGCGTCTGGCCGTCCTCGATCGAAAATACCGATCCGGTGACTTCAAGGCTGGCGTCGGAACAGAGATAGAGAAGCAGAGGTGAAAGAGCGTCTACGCTCATGATCCGTTTGCGGGGAAAGCTGGAGAGGAGCTGTTTGCCCGCTTCCTGCTGCCAAACCTCCTCGGTCATTTCCGTGGCCATGTAGCCCGGCGCAATGACATTGACGTTCACGCCTTGCGTCGCCCACTCCTTCGCCAGCACGCGCCCCATCTGCAGGACGGCCGCCTTGCTTGCCGAATAAGCGGACATGTATCTCGTCACATGAAAGGCGGTGATGGAGGAGATCAGCACGATTCGGCCGTGCCCACGCGTCGGGGCGCCGTTTTCGATCATGCGCCGGGCCCCTTCGCGCGCGGTCAGGAAGACCCCCCTCTGGTTGGTGGCCATAGTGGCATCGAAGTCATCGACGGACAGATCAAGCGCACTGCCCGGACGCGCCAGACCGGCGTTGGCGACGACCGTGTCGATCGGTCCGAATGCCTCCTCCGCCGCGTTGAACCCCGCGACAATCGATGCCTCATCCGAAACGTCCATGGCCACGCTGAACGCTCGTCCGCCTTCGGCCTCGATGGCGGACCGTAATTCTTCGAGGCGTTCGATCCGGCGGGCCACCAGCACCACTCGGGCGCCCGAACGGGCCAACGCTCGCGCGAAGTGAAGCCCGATGCCGGATGAGGCGCCGGTGACCAGGGCGGTCCGACCTGAAAGATCGAAGCTATATCCTTGCATGGCTGTCACCTATCAAAAAAGTCTGAGGAATCGCATCATGACCTTGGCTACCGTTGTTCCCGCGCGGCGGTGATGCGTGCCTGCATCGCGGGTCCATGCCCTTCGCTGTGATACAACTCCCAGGCGAGCCCGGCGGCGAGAGGCAGTCCGTCCGTATCCGCGAGCATCTTCTTCATCGCGCGCGTCGAGCGGCTGCTGTTTGCGAGGATATCACCGCAGAACCGCGAGGTTTCCGTTTCAAGCCGATCGGGAGGCACGCAGATGTTGGCAAGCCCCACCTCCCGCGCCTCTTCGCCGCTATACGTTCGCGATGCGAACATCATTTCCATGGCCTTGGAGCGGCCGACCCTTCGCTGCAGCCGCTGCGTCAGCCCCCAGACCGGCACCAGATCCCACTTCGCATGCGTATCGGCAAACCGTGCATCGGTTGAGGCGATGATGATATCCGCGGCCAACACAAGCTCGAGCCCGCCAGTATAGCAATGGCCCTGGACCACCGCGATGACGGGAAGCGGCAAGTTGGCCAGCCGCTCGATAACTCCGGCCTCGAAGCGCTCCACCGCGCCCGCTTCCGCGCCGCTGGCCAGATCGTCAAGATCATGGCCCGCGCAGAAGCTGCGGCCGGCACCCTTGAGGACGACACACCCCAGATCGCGCATCTCCACCCGGTCCAGATGAGCGGCAATCTGCCGAAAGCTTTCGACGCTAAGGGCGTTCAACTTCTCGGGCCGGTTCAAGGTGAGCGTGCATATCCCTTCGCTCAATTCGCAAAGTACGAGATCATTCATGGCGCGGTCTTTCCTGGCGGCCGAGGGGGGTCGGAACATGGGCGTCGAGGGTTTTACGGCGGCGTGCAGTCCCTTCACGCGGCGCTATAAGCGTCATCGTCGATCAGGCCGAGAAGGGTTCCCTGATTACCGCCGTCGAATAGCGCGTTGAAATGACGCGGCACATTCTCGAAACCAGACCGAATGTCTTGTCGGGATACGATTTCTCCCGAGCGGACCAGGGAAATGAGTTCACTCGTCGCCGCCGGCATCTCGCTGCGATAATCGCTGCAGAGGAAGCCCTGCATCCGGATGCTGCCGTAAATCAGCCTCATCATGTTAAGGTGAGGGGCGGGCTGACCATCGTTGTAGCCCGCAATTTGCCCGCAAAGAACGATGCGCCCAAACCGCGCCATGTTCTCGACCGCCGCTTCCAGGATTGTTCCGCCTACGTTGTCGTAGTAAATGTCTATGCCGTCAGGACAGTGCGCCTTGAGGGCGGCGGAAACGTCTTCCGTCTGATAGTCGATCGCGGCGTCAAGGCGGCAGCTTTCAACAAGCCATGCGCATTTCTGCGCGCCGCCGGCGATGCCGATCACTCGGCAGCCCTTGACCCGGCCAAGCTGCGCGGCGACTGAGCCCGTGGAGCCGGCGGCGGCCGACACGACCAGCGTTTCTCCAGCGCGCGGTTGGCCGACGCGCAGTAGTCCGAAATAGGCCGTCAAGCTGTTGAGCCCGGCCATCCCGACGACCTCAATCGCCGTCAATCCCTCCGGAATATGCTGCGGTGGGGACTGCGACGGATCGAGGATGTCGTATTCGCTCCAGCAACTCATGCCGACGATCCTCGATCCGACCGGGTATCGCGAATCCTGCGATTCCACCACGCGGCTGGCAGCAAGGGCACGCACGGGAGTATCCAGTGGGATCGAGGGATAGAGACTGTTGCCGGGCGCTTCCATCCAGTTGCGCGTGGTGGGTGCGAAAAGGATAAGGAGGTTGCGAACACGGATCTCACCCTGCCGCAGTGCGCGTGTGGCCTGGTCGCCCTCGACCAGTTCGACATCGTCGAGGCGAAACAGCCCTTCCGGTCTTTTGCGAAGCAACCATTGGCGGCTTGTGAGCGCCATTCCCCGTCTCCTCATCCTGCCCACCCGGTGCGGGGGGCCGTTCCGGGTTCTCACCCAGGCCGCCCGCAAGAGCAAGGCACGAAAGTCTCCTTCATTCGCGGGGCAAAGCTCTAAGCCGTTGTACCTGACAAAAATCCATCAAGCAGGGCGTTGAATTTTGCGGCATGTTCGAGTTGGGCCCAATGGCCGCAGCGATTGAACACCAGGAGCGAGGCGTTCGGCATCAGCGCCGCTGTACGCAGGCTATGTTCGACCGGCACCACACGATCGTCGCGCCCATGCATGATGAGCGCAGGAACCGAGGACTTCTCCAGCGCATGAACCATGTCGTCCTGGCCGACCGCGTCGATGTGCATCGTGGCCAGGCCCTTCAGGAAATTGGTCAGATGGTTCTTGTTGGCCAAGGCATTTTCGGTGCGTTGTCTTATAAGAGCGTCGCTTGCGAACGAACTGTCATACACCATGATCTCGACCAGTCGCCGAACGTTGTCTTCAGTGGGCGTTCGATAAGCCTCGAACAGGATCTTGAGGCCCTCAGTCAATCCGCTTGGCTGGTAGAAAGGCTGTGGCCCGCCCGGCGCTGGGGCGCCCATCGTCACGCAGTGAGTAACGCGCCCCGGATGAAGGGCCGTCACCATCTGTGACGCGATCCCGCCCATTGAATTGCCGACCACCGCTGCGCGTTCGATACCCAAACCGTCCATGAGGCCGATGACGACTTCGGCGTTCACGGCGAAGCGTTTCCCGGTTTCAGGGTTGAACTCGTCGGACTGGCCCCAGCCCGGAAAGTCGAGGGCGATCACGCGATATTTCTTCGCTAATGCCTCTATATTCTGGCTGAAATTGCTCCATGCGCTGGCGCCGGGGCCGGAACCGTGCAGCAGAATGACGGGCGCCCCCTGGCCCGCGTCGTGATATCGAATGCGCCATTTGGGCAGCTGGATGAACTTCTCGGTGGAAGCTTCAGTGACTTGATTCATATTTCTTCTCCATTTTCGTTCGATCCGAATGCGATGGTGTCGTCGCAGTTCAGACCGGGAGCACGAACAGCGTTCGAACCGCCAACGTGTCGTAGATTATCCGTCTCTCGCGCAGCAGCAGCCTGCCCTCGTCGCGTGCGAAGCGGTCGGCGCATCTTCCCGCCTGATAAATGAAGGTCTCGCCGTCCAGACGTGTTTGCACGACCAGATAATTGCTCTGCGCCGAAATCTCGTTCCGGTCTGAACGGGTGATGCGTGTCGCGCTTACGAGGTGCCTGTTCCAATGATCGGGATAGATATTGGCCTCGCGATAGGAGGTGACGCGGTCCTTCATCTGGCGCTTGTTGCGGCACAGGAACATCGGCGCCGGAAGACCGGCTTCGGAATTTTCGCGGGCCCACAATCCGTATGTGCCGTCTTCCGTGAAAAATTCCGGCCAGTCTTCCAGGCGAACTTCGTCCAGGCAGGCCACATATTCGGCGAAAAACTCTTCAAGGCGAAGCCGGTCGAGATAGTTTTCCGAAAGCATCGTCGCCACCGCATCAGTCCTCCATGATCGCGCGATAGCCGCGCCAGAACGCCCGCAGGAGTTCTTCGGTAATCAGTGATGAATGGCCTTCCGGGGCGCCGTAGCCCATCAGCATGGTCGAGGCGTCCCTGCTGCCCGCTGGCGACACTGCGGCCTGCACCAGTTCGGTCGCTTCGCCGTCTTCCATCGAGATATAGCCCGCCGGACCGACGAGATTGGCCTGAAGAAGGCGCATCTCGCGCAGTTCCTCATCATCGTCCTCATAGCCGAACAGATGAAAGACCAGCTCGAACTCGTTCGGCGCCTTTGGGATGATCTGCCGCGCGGCCAGTGTGTTGTGGATCTGTTGCACCACTAGCGACGGGAAAATCGACTGGATGTGATTGGTCACCGGCAGCTCGAACTCTTCCCGCATCCGGATGATCTGAGGGTCCTGCAGCGTGGCGTCGTCCCTGAACGTGGTGACGACGTTCTCGTTGTAGATCGAGGTGTCCTTGCTCCCCTCGTTCTTGACCGCGATGATCGCCGAATGAAGCCCGTGGCGGGAATCCAGAGCGCTCGCGACGTCCATGTTCGGACGGCCGATGTTGAAGCTGTTGTGAAACAGATGCAGCAAGTGGCCGTGATAGGGGTCTTTGACGTTCTCAAAATAAAGCTTCCAGTTCGACTTCATGCGCTGGCGCAGGGTGCCGAGGAAGACGATGGGCTTTTCGAACAAGCGGTCGATCCACGGCCGCATTTCAGCCCCAAGGTAATCGAAAAGCGGCTCCGTTCCGGCGTCGAATGTGCCGAACAAGAGTCCCTTGTAGCCTTCGACCCGCACCGTCTCCAGCCCATGTTCGCTCATGTTGAAGTCGGACGGCATGCCGGCCATCCCCTTCAGCCCCTTGCGGAAGGGCACACCCAGCAGCCTGCCGTCGAGGCCGTATTGCCATTGGTGATAGACGCAGGTGAAGTTGCGCACATTGCCGCGCGCGTGGCGGCACACCTTGGCGCCGCGGTGAATGCACCTGTTTACCCAGGCGGATGCTTTCCCGTTACTGCCGCGTACGAGGACGACCGGCGTGTCGCCGATATAAGTGGACTTGTAATCGCCCGCATTCGGGATTTCCGCCTCGAGCCCGAGAAACGACCACGTGCGTCCGCGGTAAATGCGGTCCTGCTCGCGTTCGAATACCTCCTGTTCAGTGAAGACCCGGTACGGGACATTCACTCCGTCCGCACTGGGCCACCGCAATGGCGTTCCGGCGCGTTCTTTCGACTGTGTGGCCATGAAATCGGTTCCAAGTTCCAGTACGTTGGCTTCTGGTGAAGGAGTAGGCAGCCCCGGGATGAGTGCCTATCGTCCGGCGGAAAGAGATGAACCAAGAGCGCAAGTATCTACGTTACAGGGCAGGTTAGGAGAGGGTGGCTCCGTCAGCCTTTTGCCAAATCTCCCAGTCGCGAAGAACGCCGGCTATTCCGCCCGTTCGTGCCCCCACAGACTAATTCGGTCATATTCGGCAATGGCCCAGTTGGCGCCGACCTGTCTTCCTCCCCATCCGTATTCTACGTCGAAACCCGCCGGCGTGGTGATGTAGAAGGACAGCATGAGATCGTTCGGGTGCCGACCGATCCTTCCGCTGCGATATCCCAGATCCGCGCAGCGCTGATAGCCGCGAAGCACATCGTCGACCTCGCGAAGTTCGATCATGATGTGGTTTAGCCGCTTCGCGCCGGGCAGGGGGGCGATGGCCACCGAGTGGTGGCGCTCATTGCAGTGTAGGAAGGCGATCCTGAGCATGAGACCCGGACCTACGGGGGCGGTGATATAGTCGCTGACGGCCAACCCCAGCGTCTCGTAAAAGGCTGTCCCCCGTTCAAGATCGCTAACCGAAAGCACCATATGTCCCAGGCCCTCCGGTCCGGTCAAAAAACCTTCGGTCAGAGAAGATGCGAACGGGGTGGACGCAAGGGCGTGGTCCCTTACGAACTCAAGGCGCAAGCCGTCCGGATCGCGCAGCCAAAGACCTTCGCCGACCTGCCGATCCCGGCATTCGGCTTCGGTCATGGCGGTCCAGGCGAGACCCGCGGCCTCGAGACGGTTGCGCAGCGTCGACAGCTCCGCGGCGCAACCCAGTTCGAATCCCGCGTAAAGGATGTCGTCGTCGGCTGCTTCATGCAGAGCGAACCGCCATGATAGATCATCCATTCTCAGACGGCGGATGTGCGGATCGTCGGCCAGGCCAAGCCCCAGCGCTTCGATCCCGAAGCGGGTCCACGCCTCGACATCACTGACACCCAAGCCGCAATAGGCCAATTGCTGCATCAACATCCCCTCGATCGGCCATTTTTTCGCTCGTGCGAGCTTATGGTCGAGGGATAGTAAAGCGCCCTCGGCTGCTGCTATCCGATTGCCGCAGCCGATGCAGTGGTTGTGCAGCCAAGAGGGACTTCGCCGCCGATCAGTCGTGCGGCCCCGGCGCGGCCCATTTCATCAGATGCGTGGCGGCGGCAACGAACGTGCCATGCTGATTGTGCACTTCTATCGTGGCCGAACTGCGATCCCGTTCGACGTCAAGAGCCGCGACGGTGTAAGTCAGCCTGACCGTATCGCCGAGATAGACCGGCGCCAGAAAACGGATGCGATCATAACCGAGGGAAAGCGGGATCGCGATGGAGCCGCGTGCTCTCACCATATCCGAAAGCTTGGTCGAACAGGCCGACATGAAACCCACCAGGAGCGCCCCATGCGCGATCCGCCGCTTGAACGAGGTTCCGGCCATATATTCTTCGTCGACGTGATTTGGGGCGAAATCACCCGATATGCCGGCGAACAGATAAACGTCGCTTTCGCTGACCGTTTTCGAAAATGTGGTGACATCGCCGATCGCAACTGGAAGCACTGTCACTCTCCCATCGAGGAAGCCTATTGTAGCTGAGGCTCTGAAACCACGACGACGATCTTGCCGCTCACGCTGCGCGACATAAGCGCTTCGATCGCGTCTCCCGCCTTGTCGAGAGGCAGGCGCGCATGGATTTGCGGCCGGATAAGCCCTTGGCGATACAGCGCCATGAGTTCTTCGTTATTCCGCCGGCTTTCCTCCACTTCGCGTTCCGCGAAGCTGCCGTAGAACACCCCGACTACGGAGCAACCCTTCAGCAGAGGGAGGTTCAACGGAATGCGTGCAACGCCGGCGGGGAAACCGACGACAAGAAAGCGCCCGTTCCATGCCATGCAGCGCAGGGCCGCTTCCGAATAAGGGCCGCCCACCGCGTCATAAACGATATCCGCGCCGCCAGGTCCGCATGCTGCTTTCAAAGTCGCCGCCAACGCCTTCGGATCGATCTCATTGCGCGGATAGACCACCCCCTGGTCTGCGCCATGCTCCAACGCGATCTGAACTTTTTCATCGCTGGACGCGGCGGCGATGACGCGCGCGCCCATTGCTTTACCCAGTTCTACCGCTGCAAGCCCTACGCCTCCCGAAGCGCCCAGGATCAACATTGTGTTGCCGGGTTTGACCATCGCGCGCTGCTTCAGTGCGTAATAGGAGGTGCCGTACCCCATGATGAAGGCGGCGCCTTCCTCGAACGGCATGTTCTCTGCCATCCTGATGCAATGCGTCGCTTCGGCGACCGCCAGTTCGGCCATGCCGCCCCATTTGAGCATCGCGATGACCCGGTCGCCTATTACAAGATCGGCGACGCCAGAGCCCACCTCGACCACTTCTCCCGCCACCTCGGCGCCCGGAGAGAAAGGGCGCTGCGGTTTGTACTGGTATTGGTCGGAGATGATGAGCGCATCGGGATAGTTCACCCCGCAGGCACGGACCTTAATCACCACCTGCCCGGCGCCGGCGATGGGTTCGGGGGCGTCGCCGATGACGAGGTTATCCGGGCCTCCAGCCGCGACACTCAAAAGAGCCTTCATACATCCCTTTCTGCTGAACTGCCGTGGCAAGATCACCACGATCGTAGGGGCGGCGGTGATCCGCTTCGCCCCGACGCAGGTGAGTTATCGGCTCAGATCGAGCGCGACGTCGACGATCATGTCCTCCTGACCGCCGACCATGCGCCGCCGTCCGAGTTCGACGAGGATCTCGCGCGTGTCGATGCCGTAATCGGCGCTCGCCTTTTCCGCGTGCCGCAGAAAGGAGGAGTAAACGCCGGCATAGCCCAGGCTCAAGGTCTCGCGATCGACCCGCACGGGCCGGTCCTGGAGCGGGCGCACCAGATCCTCAGCCGCATCCATCAGCTTATAGAGATCGCACCCGTGCTTCCACCCTTTGCGGTCTGCGGCCGCGATGAAGACTTCCAGCGGCGCATTGCCGGCCCCGGCCCCCATGCCGGCCAGGCTGGCGTCAATGCGGATTGCGCCGCCCTGGACGCCGACGATCGAGTTGGCCACACCGAGCGATAGATTGTGATGCGCATGAATGCCGCGCTCGGTTTCCGGATTCAGGACGCGGTCATATGCTTCCAGCCGATCACGATAGCCGTCCATGTCGAGCGCGCCACCGCTGTCTGTGACATAGACGCAAGTGGCGCCGTAGCTTTCCATCAGTTTCGCCTGCCGGGCGAGTGCTTCGGGCTCGATCATATGGCTCATCATGAGGAAGCCGATCGTGTCCATGCCAAGCGTGCGTGCGGCCTCGATATGCTGTTTCGAGATGTCGGCTTCTGTGCAATGCGTTGCGATACGGACGGATCGCACGCCGAGCGAATAGGCGTGCTTCAGTTCCTCGATTGTGCCGATGCCGGGGAGGAGCAGCGTGGTGAGCCTGGCATGCGTCACCACGTCGGCAACGGCTTCGATCCATTCCCAGTCGGTGTGCGCGCCGAACCCGTAGTTGAACGAGGAGCCGTTAAGCCCGTCGCCATGCGCCACTTCGATGGCGTCGACCTTTGCCTCGTCCAGTGCCTTGGCGATCTTGCGGACATGGTCGAGACCATATTGATGACGGATGGCGTGCATGCCGTCGCGAAGCGTCACGTCCTGAATGTAGAGTTTGGTGGTCGTGGGATCGAAAGGCATCACGCGGCCTCCCTCTGAAGCTTGCGGGCGGCGATTTTCTCCGCCGTCTTGAGGCCCGCTGAAGTCATGATGTCCAGGTTGCCAGCGTACGCGGGCAGATAATGCGCCGCGCCCTCGACTTCCAGGAACACACTGGTCTTGATACCTTCGAAGGCGCCCAGGCCCGGAATCCGCACCGGGTTGTTCGATCCGAACCGTTCGAACTGCACTTTCTGCTTCAGCCTATAGCCCGGCACATAGGCATTGACCTTGGATACCATCGCCTCGATCGCGGTTTCGATTTCCGCTTCCTCAGCGCCTGACGACAGCGTGAACACCGTGTCCCGCATAATCATCGGAGGCTCAGCCGGATTGAGGACGATGATCGCTTTTCCCTTCGCGGCTCCTCCGACCGTTTCGATGCCCTTGGAAGTGGTCTCCGTGAACTCGTCGATATTGGCGCGCGTGCCCGGTCCCGCGGATTTAGAGGAGATGGAGGCGACGATCTCCGCATAATGGACGGTCGCGATGGATGAGACAGCGGCGACGATCGGAATGGTCGCTTGTCCGCCGCACGTCACCATGTTGACGTTGGGAGCGTCGAGATGTTCCTCGCCGTTGACCACCGGAATAACGTAAGGACCGATAGCCGCCGGGGTCAGGTCGATCATGATCTTGCCCGCAGCGGTCACGACCTCGCTATGACGATGGTGAGCGCCCGCGGAAGTGGCGTCGAAGACGATGCCTATTTCCGGCCAGACGGGCAGGGCGACCAACCCATCGATGCCACCCGCCGTAGTGGCGATGCCCATGCGCTCGGCACGTTTAAGCCCATCGGATTCGGGGTCGATGCCGACGAACGCCGCCATTTCCAGAATATCGGATGTACGCATGATCTTAATCATCAGGTCGGTGCCGATATTGCCCGAGCCTATGATCGCGACTTTCACTTTTCCAGTCATTTGCGATCCTCGATAAATGTGAAGCCGCAGGAACCTATCCCGCCGATCGCCGTCCGGACCTGATCGCCAGGTTTAATGGCAACCATCGGGCCCAGCGCTCCTGTCAGCAGGACGTCCCCCTCGCGCAGAGGTTCGCCGCGCTCGGCCAGTGTTTGGGCAAGCCACGCCGCCGCGTTGAAGGGATGGCCAAGACACGCCGCACCGGCTCCCAACGAACTTATTTCTCCGTTGACTTCCAGAACCATGCCGCAGGTATAAAGGTCGAGATCGTCCAGGGGACGACGCTCATCGCCCAGCACGAAAAATGCGGATGACCCATTGTCAGCGACAGTGTCAGCGAAAGTGATTTTCCAATCGGCGATGCGGCTGTCGACGATTTCGATGGCCGGCGCCGCGAATGCTACGGCGGCGGCCAGGCCCCTGGCGTCAATTGACGGATCATTGACGTCGCGCGCCATGACCAAGGCAATCTCGGCTTCGGCTTTCGGTTGAAGCACGCGGGAAGCGCGAAGTTCACCGCCGTTCGCGATCTGCATGTCATCGAAAAGCACGCCGTAATCCGGCTGGTCCACTCCAAGTTGAACTTGCACCGCCTTCGCCGTAAGGCCGATCTTGCGGCCGACGATCCGCCGCCCTTCCGCTTCCCATAAGCGCGTGTTGATTTCCTGCACCCGGTAGGCGTCATCACCGTTGCCGGGCTCCAGAACGTTGCGCATCGGCGCAATCGGGCCTTCCCGGTAAGCCTTGCGCAAGTCGGCGGCCGCAGCCTCGAAGCCGTGCGAACTCATACAATCTCCCAAATTTCGCGATGTCTCAACGGATAGGTCTTCGAAGCCGCGGGCGCAATTCTGGAGACTTGCATTTTCTCATATGACGGGAATATGATTGCTGTATGGAAGAGAACAAGGTGGCGGATCGCTTGCTTCGACTGCTTGACAGAATGGTCCGGGATGAGGGGAAGAATCCTCTGAACGAACATGCTGCGGCGTTGGGCATTCCCTCTTCAACCGCGTATCGAATGGTCCAGACCCTTCGCAATCACGGATTTCTCGCGCCCGCAGAGCGCGGGCATTACGTGGCCGGTCTGACGTTGAGCGATTTCGGGACTCACTGCGATGCCAGCGCGTCGTTGGCCGCTTGCGCGCGGCCGCTGCTCAGGCGCCTTGCTCGCGAATGCCGGGCGACCGTGCATCTGGGTGTCATGGATGGCGACATGATTACTTACGTCATTAAGGAGCACGGAGGAGGGACGCCGCTGTTCACCGCGGAGGGTGGTCAGCTTGAGGCTTATTGCTCTGCCATCGGGCGCGTGCTCCTGGCGCATATGGCTGACGCCGAACGGGAAGCCTATCTGACTGCCGGTCCTTTCGTGCCTCTGACAAGGCGAACCGTGATTGATCCTCAGTCGATCCGCGAGTTGTTGGCTGAGACGCGCGAGCGTGGCTATGCTATCGATGATCGGGAAATTGCCGATGATCTCGTGTGTGTGGCGGTGCCTGCGTTCCGGGGCGAAAGCGTTGTGGCGGCCATTTCTCTTTCCATGACCGACTCCGTATTGGAGCTTGAGCGGGCGCTTAGCGCGCTTCAGGCGTGCGCGCTAAAGGTTTCCCGGCGTATCGGTAAGATTAATCGCACTGGAGACGGCGCGAGGAGATCGCCTATCCCGATGTCATCTTCGTGCGTATTACCCTTGCATGAGTTACAACACTCCTCCCGTGATTGAGGAAGATGACCAATCTTCGGACAAGCTGGTGCGCAGGTGGCGGCCTGCGCTCAAGGCGTTTTTCCTGCGCCGGCTGCAAAATCGTTCGGAAGCGGAAGACCTGACGCAGGAGGTCCTGATACGCGTTCTTGAACAAGGAACGGGGCGGGGGGACAGCTATGTGTTCCAGATCGCGCAGAATCTCCTGATCGATCGTCAGCGCAGAAGTGCGGTTCGCGATCGCTATCGCGCGGCAACTATCGCAGAGCAGGATCGCCATCGCGATCCGCTGGACGCGCACAGGATCCTTCAGGAGCAGGAGCAGTTGACGATCGCCATGGCGGCGCTGGCGGCTTTGCCGGAACGCACGCGGGCGATCTTCATTCTTTACCGGTTCGAGAAGATCAGTCAGGGCGATATCGCGATGGCCTATGGGATATCCGCCAGCGCCGTCAAACAGCAGGTTGCGAAAGCAATGGCGACTATCGCGCGTGCCCTGAAGGAAGAGCAATGACCGCCGTCGAGGATCAGGCACGCCCCGACCGCGATGAGGAAGCCGCGGCGTGGTGTCTTGAGCTGGCCGATGGTGAGCTGCCTGCGGAGCGCCGTGTCGAACTGGACCTTTGGATACAGGACCCGGAAAATTACCAATCCTTCCAGCGAGCGGCAGAAGTTTGGGACATTACCGAGGCGATAGGCAGCACTCCCGAGGTCGTCCGCATGCGCGCGCAAGCGCTGGAAGCCTACCGTGTGGCGAGCGCCGCGCGTTGGAGAAAACAGGGGAACGGTCGCTGGGGTCGCGGCTTCTGGACCTTCGCTGCCGCCGCCGCGGTCGCGGCGGTATTTCTGGTCGTCTGGCTCATGAACCCGGCTGCAGACGCTTACCGAACAGGGATAGGCAAGACGCAGGTGGCCCTGCTGGAAGACGGTTCCCGCCTTTCGCTGGACGCCGATACGGAAGTGAAGGCCAGTTTCGACTCCAGGCGGCGGTCCCTGGTCCTGAACAAGGGGCGCGCCAAATTTGATGTGGTGCATAATCCGCTTCGGCCTTTCTCCGTGTCGGTGGGGGACAAGGTTGTCGTTGCAACGGGAACCTCGTTCAGTGTCGAGAAGTTGGGCGGTGAAGTGCACGTGATCTTGTTTGAAGGACATGTCGCGATTCTTGATGGCGACGGCCGCGCCGTTGGATCAGGCCGCCAGCAACGACCGATCGATGATATGCTTAAGCCAGGAAGTGAATTGACACTTCCCGCTGTTGGCCGTGGCGCGGCTCATGTCGGGCAGGTCGATTTGTCGACGAGTTGGAGGCAGGGACAAGTCAGCTTTGATGACGAGCCGCTTCCGCTGGCGGTGGAACGCATGAACCGCTATCTGCCCGAACCGCTTGAAGTGGCGGACACCGGGGCCGCTTCGGTTCGCGTAACAGGCGTCTTCGAAGACAATGACCCGGCGGGCTTTATAGATGCATTGCGCCAGTTGAGTGGCGTTCGCGCGCAGCGGCAGGGTGGAAGGATATTGTTGAGTAAGCCATGAGGGAAGCGAGCGTTTTTCTTCGTTGGATGGAAGAAAGGTGCTGACTGCGCGGGGTGCTTTTGCCGCTGCGATATGTCTTCCGGCGGCGTGTGTGTCTTTTTCGGCGGATTGCCAGACGGCAGCATTCGCGTTCCAAATACCGGCCCAGGACCTGGGAGCCGCCTTGCGCGCTTTTGCCCGCGTCTCGCGGTCACAGGTCGCATTCGATGCCGCGAGCGTGCGCGGCCGCAAATCGCATCGCCTCGTCGGATCGTTTCCGCCCGAGGTGGCCTTGGAGAAGTTGCTTTTCGGTACGGGCTTGGGTTTCGTCCGCTCAAGCGCCGATGTTTTCATTATAAAACTCTTGCCCAGCCGCGCAAAATCACCCCCGACCCCGCAGGCTGTCCAAGTGGCGGTGGAGGTGGAGCGGCCTTCGGAAATTATAGTCACTGCGCGCAAGCGAGAGGAGCGGGCGGTCGATGTTCCCGTCGCTCTGTCGGCGGTGCGCGGACGACAGCTGGAACAGCGTGGCGCCCGCGCAGTAACCGATTTCCTTCAGGAATTTCCCGGCGTGGGAAGTTACGATCGCGGCAGCGGCTTGCTGAAGTTGACGATTCGCGGTGTTTCAACCTCCCTCGGCGCCAATGAGAACGGTTATTATCTCGACGACATGCCGTTCACGGGCGTGACGGTTCCGCTATCCCCTGATGTCAGGGCGTGGGACCTTGATCGCATAGAGGTTCTGCGCGGTCCGCAAGGAACTCTATTCGGAGAGGGATCGCTTGGCGGTACGGTGCGGATTCTCACCAAGGACGCCGATCTCGACATTTGGGAGAGCAAAGGCGATGCCTACCTCTCGACAACGGATGGAGGCGGCACGAACCGGGGTATCAAGGGAGCCTTCAACGCGCCGATCGTGCCGGGGATGCTCGCTGTGCGCGTTGCCGGAACGGACGAGCATTTGCCGGGATGGGTTGATAACGATGCGACCGGTGGACACAATCTCAACGATCAGACCTTCAAGACCTACCGCGCGAAGGCTCGGTTCAATCCCACGGAGCGGTTGATCATCAACGGGAGCTACTGGTTTTACAAGGGAACATTCCCTGGCGGCGATTCCACCGCCACGGATGCGGGGCAGCAGTCTCGGGCAACCGTGCTGGCGTCTAGCGTGAAATACGGCCTTGCGGGCCTCAGCGCTCTATACGATTTCGGCAGCGCCCGCGCCTTTTACGGTTATTCTCACAGTCGGTTCGACTTGCCGCAATCCGGCCCCGCCGCTGGCGGGCACCTTGACACTAGGACGGGTATCACGGTCGATGCGCATGAGGCGCGGCTGGCGTCCACCAACATCCAGCCATTGCAGTGGACCTTCGGCGCATATCTGCGGGATGCCAGTCGCGATGACAGTCTTCAGTTTCCGCTATTCGACGTCGACAACACGAGCGCGGTGACGAGCAAGGCACGCGCGGTGTTCGGGGAGATGACTTACACTATCCCATTTGCGCCGGTCGGCCTCACGGTGGGTCTGCGGTATTATCATGAACATCTTCGCGGCATTGAAACCAATACCGGTGTGATGACCGTTCAGCCGGATGGAAATTACCACAGTTGGAATCCCCGATTTTCCGTGGCGTGGCATCCTCGGAAGGACTCCACTGTCTATGTCAGTGCAGCAAAGGGCTTCCGGGGAGGGCAATTGCAGCCCACCGTGGCTGTGGCGCTGGCCCGGCCATTCGGCATCGCCTTGCCCGATATCCTCGCTCAGGATTCCATCTGGACCTACGAGATCGGCGGGAAAGCCGAGTTGCTCGACAAACGCCTGACGTTGGAGGCCGCCGCCTATTACAGTGATTGGAAGAATGTGGCCGTGCGGCTCCCTCTGGGTGACACGGGATATAACGGCCTCGTCAATTCCAAGGGCACGCGCATGAAGGGCGTTGAACTGAGTATTGCAAGTCGGCCCATTCCGGCACTCTCGTTCATGGCGAGCGGTTCTTATACCGACGCCACGTATGCCGCGCCCGTGCCTGGGACTGGCATTCGAGCCGGCACAGCGGTGGAAGACGTAGCAAAATTCACGGCCGGCGCGTCAGCCGAGTATCGAAAAGCCGTCAATGAAACACTATCAGGGGTCGCCCGCGTAAGTTGGCAGCACAGCAGTCCGCGTCGCTTCGCTTCGTTTGCCGGTTATCGGCCGGGCGATCGGATTGATCGCATTGATGTGCGGTTCGGTATCGAGGCGGAGCGATATTCAATTTCCCTCTTCGCCGACAACGTCACGAACGAACACGGGGCCGAGAGCTTTCGAACGGTTCAACAGATCGCGCCGAATGAACTCGACGTAGTGGCAAATCGCCCGCGCCCGCGCACCCTGGGTATCGAGCTCAGTTTCCTCGTGCCCGGCGATCGATGAAGGCGCCGCAATGCCACGGAAATGTCCTCGGATTGAAATTTTTTTGTAACGTGAACTGTCCCTCGGGTGCTCACGCGCGTCATGCCTCTCAAGCATAAAGGGAGGCATTACCATGAGGCTTATCAATTACACCTGCTCGGTGATGGCGATTTTGGCCGGGCTCATGCCGGGGGTGGTTCTTGCTCAGGATAGCGCAGCAGGTCCCGCCGTTTCGAACCCGGATGAAATTCTCGTCACAGCCCGCAAGCGTGAAGAACGCGCCATCGATGTGCCGATCGCCATTTCCGCGGTCAGCGGCGATACGCTGGAAAAGCGAGGCGCGCAAAATCTGGCGGACTTCCTTCAGGAAGCGCCGGGCGTGGGCATCTACGATCAAGGCAATGGTATTTCGAAGATAACGATCCGCGGTATTTCGACGTCGCTGGGCGCGAATGAGAACGGCTATTATCTCGACGATCTGCCTTTCACGGGCGTAACGGTTCCGCTGTCTCCCGATGTCAGGGCCTGGGATCTCGACCGCGTGGAAATCCTGCGCGGCCCGCAGGGGACGCTGTTCGGTGAGGGGTCCATGGGTGGTACGGTGCGCATCCTTACCAAGGCCGTCGATCTTGACGATTGGGAAGCGAAGGGTTCGGCCTATCTGTCCGGAACCGAGGGCGGCGGCACTAACGAGGGGATCAAGGGCGCGTTCAATGCGCCGATCGTACCGGGAGTCCTCGGCGTTCGCGTAGCGGGCACGGGCGAGCACTTGCCGGGCTGGGTCGATAACGATGCGGCCGGTGAGCACAATCTCAACAGCCAGACTTACACGACTTTCCGGGCGAAAGCCCGCTTCGACCCCACGGAGCGGCTGTCCATCAATGGCAGCTACTGGTTCTATAAAGGCAATTTCCCCGGTGGCGGCTCCGCCGCGACGGACGATGGCCAGCAGTCGCGCAGTTCGGTTCTTTCCAACAGCGTCAAATACCGCCTTTATGGGATAACGGCGCGTTACGATCTCGGCGGCGCGGAAGCGTTCTATGGTTATTCGCATAGCAAGTTCGGCTTGCCCGAAGCGGGGCCGTTGTTGGGCGGTATCCTGAATGCCACCATCGACATCAAGGTTGATGCGCACGAGGCGCGATTGGCGTCGAAGGGCACCGGTCCTCTCCAGTGGACGATCGGCGGTTACCTTCGGGACGCCAAACGCGACGACGGTTTCGTTTTCGCTCTATTCGGGATCAACAATACCAGCCAAGTGACCAGCAAGGCGCGCGCGCTTTTCGGTGAGGCCACATATACGCTGCCGTTTGCCCCGATCGATGTCACGGCAGGGCTGCGTTATTATCACGAGCACCTCTACGGTTTTGAAACCAATTCCGGCGTCGTGACCAATCAGCCGGGCGACATTTACAAGAGTTGGAACCCCCGCTTTTCGATCGCTTGGCATCCCGAACGAAATTCCACGATCTATGTCAGCGCGGCCAAGGGCTTTCGCGCCGGTCAGCTGCAACCGACCATCGCTGTCGCGCTCGGTCAGCAATTCGGCATCCCGCTTCCGCCCGCACTCGCGCAGGATTCCATCTGGACGTACGAACTGGGCGGTAAAGCGCAATTGTTCGGCCGCCTGCTTACGCTGGAAGGCTCACTTTATTACAGCGACTGGAAGGACGTGACCGTCCGCATTCCGATCGGGGCCACCGGATTTAACGGTCTCATCAACTCGAAGGGGACTCACACGAAGGGTGTCGAGCTAAGCGCCACCCTTCGTCCCGTGGACGGTCTGACACTCATGGCGAACGGCTCCTATGTCGATGCGACTTATTCCGGCTCGGTGCCGGGAACGGGCATCGTTGATGGCGCGGCGGTGGACGACATTTCCAAGTTCACAGCTAACGCTTCCGCCGATTATCGCGCGCCGATTTCCGAGAAGGTCACCGGGTTCGGTCGGGTCGGGTGGGAGCACAGCAGCCCCCGCCGCTTCAACTCTTTTCCGGGATATCTGCCTGGTGACAACATCAACCGAGTGGACGCGCGGGCCGGCGTGGAGATGGCGGGGATTTCCCTCGCGGTATTCGCCGACAACTTGACCAATGACAATGGCGCGACGAGCTTCCGCAGCGTTCAGCCGCTCGGTCCTGGCGATCTCGACATCACCTCTCCTCGCCTGCGGCCCAGGACTTTCGGGATCGAGTTGAGCGCCACGTTCGGCGGTCCCGCCCGTTAAGGAGTTTGCGGATAATGCACAAGACACTGCTTGCAGCGCTGCTTCTCGCGACCGCGGGAGGCAGCGCTGCCCAGGAGACCGCGCTCGATCCCGGTCGTCCCGGAACCCCGGTGCTGCGTGGTGCGCCGGATCGGCCTTTGACCGATCCGCGCAGTCTCGTTTCGCCGGCGAGGGAAGATGCAGGCCCGGTGCCGATCCCGGACCTGTTCTTCACCCGCTCCAGCTATTTCGCGACCTGGACACCGGACGGGCAAGTGGTTCTGTCAACGGATATCACGGGGCGCATAAATCTCTGGCGCGTTGCCGGAAGCGGAAGTTTCCCGCTTCAACTTCAGCAATCGGAGAATAAGACCTTCTATCCTGCGGCAACGCCGGACGGAAAGGCGATCCTTTATGCCAGCGATGTGGACGGGCGCGAGATCTACGACATCTACTCTATTCCAGCGAACGGTGGAGCGCCCGTCAACCTCACCGCATCGGTCGACGTCTCAGAGACGGGACCGTTCGCGATAAGTCGGGATTCACGGTTTCTGGCCTTCAACCGCCGTGTCGCGAGCGAGCCCAGCACAAACGTCGCGGTGATGTCTCTCGAAGACAAGAAAGTCCGCCTGCTCACTCAAGAGAAAGTGCCCGGCACTTACTGGTACGCCCGCGCCTTTAGCCCCGACGGCCGCTTCGTTTACGCGAACAGGACGAATGCCGGGCAAACCGAAAGCAGCGTCTGGCGGATTGATGTGGCCAGCGGAGTGGCCGCCAAGGTCGCTGGAGATAAGGGGCATCCTTATGAATCCGCTGGAGCATTGTCTCCTGACGGAAAGATGCTCACGCTAACGAGTGAAAACGCCGCCGGATTGCGCCAGGCGGTGATGCTTGACCTTCTGAGCGGTGCACGAACTTTCATGCAGCCCGGCGGCTGGCCGCAGGAGGGGGGTGCTTTTTCTCCCGACGGTAAGACAGCGCTCGTCATAACGAACGCCGATGGCCGCGATGAAATCCATCTATTCGACCTTGCCGGTGAGACTGCTCGCCGACTGCCTTTGCCGGAGGGGAGGGCCAGCGACTACTTCGGTACGATGCCCGCATTCTCGCCCGATGGTAAGGCTCTGCTTTTCCCCCATTCCTCGGGTAGCTCTCCGTTCGATTATTGGGTCTTCGACCTCGCCGGCGGCAGCGCCAAGCGGCTGACGAATCTCGGCCTTGCCAGCATCAATGCCGATGCTCTGCCGCGAACCAGCATCGTGCGTTACAAGAGCGCGGACGGGACGGTGGTGAGCGCCGTCCTTTGGATGCCGTGGAACCTCAAGAGAGATGGGTCTGCGCCGGTGGTCGTGCTGGCTCACGGTGGCCCAACCGCGCAGACTTATGACGAGTTTGAGCGAACCGCGATCGCCCTCGCAAGCAGAGGCTACATGGTCATTGCGCCAAACGTTCGCGGCTCGACCGGCTATGGACGCGCCTTCGAGGCGGCGAACCGAGGGGATCTTGGCGGCCGTGACCTGGAAGACGAGGCTTGGGCCGCCAAGTTCCTCGTGGCTTCCGGTTACGCAGATCCGAAAAAGATCGGCATAACCGGCGGTTCCTACGGCGGCTTCATGACTGTCATGGCCGTGGCCCGCATGCCAGAGTTCTGGGCCGCGGGCGTCGAGCAATATGGGATAGTCAACTGGAACACGATGTGGGAGCGCGGTTCGCCGGCTCTGCGCGAGTATCAGCGCGGCCTGATCGGCGATCCAGTGAAAGACAAGGATGTGTACGCACGGGTCAGTCCGCTCACATACTTGCGGAACACCAAGGCGCCGCTTCTTGTGCTTCAGGGGGCGAACGACATCCGGGTGCCCGCGTACGAGGCTGAGCAGATCGTCAACATCCTCAAGGAAGCGGGCAAGACGGTGGACTCGAAGGTTTATGCGGAGGAGGGGCATGGCTTTATGCGGCGCGAAAATCAGATCGATGCCGCCGAAAGGACCGTGGCCTGGTTCGATAAGTATCTGAAAGGGACAAACAATGCGCGGTAGTCTTGCGCTGGCGCTGGCGCTGGCGCTGATCGCCATTCAGCCAGCATATGCGGAGACGGCTGAGGGCAGCAACGCGGTGATGCAGGAGGCAGAAGCCCAGGACCCTTATCAGTGGTTGGAGACTCCCACGGACGCACGTGCGCTCGATTGGGCCCGCAAGCAGACCCAGGAGGCAAAGGCGAAGATCGCGGCGATGCCTGAACATGCCCGGATCAGCGCTGAACTGAAATCCGCGCTGGCCGCATCGGACTCGGCGCCCAACTTCATGCTGGCGGGACCATATGCGCTGAAGCTCCAGCGTTCGGTGGCTCACCCGCATGGTGTGTTGTCGGTCAGTCGCCGCGGTCCGGACGGAACGCCGGGTGCGTGGCGGGATGTCCTCGATGTGGATGCCCTGAATGCGGCGGAGGGCAAGTCTTACGAACTTCGGTTCGGTGCGATGTCGCTCGATTGCGATCCGGTTGCTTACAACCGGTGCATTCTCCAGCTTTCCCCCGCTGGAGCCGATGATGTGGAGCTGCGGGAATTTGATCTGGCCAGCGGACAGTTCGTGCCCGATGGCTTCCGCACGCCCGCGAGCCGGGCTTTTGCGGTCTGGCTCGATTCAAATACCCTGTTGCTGCAGCATACTGCCGAAGGTGCGGCAACTTTGCCTTCGGGCTGGGCGAGGGCGGTCTACCTCTGGAAGCGGGGAACTCCGCTGTCGTCTGCGAAAATCGTTTACACGGCGGAACCGACCGATTCACTGATGTTGCTTGCCGCGACTGGAAAAGGCGCGGATCGGGTTGGCATCATCATGAAAGCGATTGATTATTCCACATTCGAATATTTCAGTGTTCGGTTGGACGGCAGCACGCAGGCACTGCCGCTGCCACGTAATCTGAAGATGGGATATCCCGTCGCCAATGGCGGCAGAGTCTTCGCGCAACTCGGGAAGGAAGCCACGGTCCAAGGCAAGGTCGCGCCCGCCGAAAGCATCGTCGCTTACGATTTCAATCCCTCGGTGGCGCCGGACAAGCGGCTGTCCGTTGCGTATAGACCCGAGAAGGATGAGTTCGTCACTGATGCTTTTATGGGCATGGCGCCGACAAGAAGCGGCCTGAAGATCGTTCTCAACAAACGAGGCGTTCAACAGCTGACCGACTTGAAGGCAGGCACTGACGGCTGGGTGGTGGCGCGCGGCAAGCCGGAACCGATCGGCACCAACATTGGCTTCGATACGGTGGATCCGGCTGGCGATGCCGTGGTCTTGAAGCGCGCCGGCTATCTCGTCCCGAACCGCGTCGAATTGGTAAGCGCGGGAAAGACCACCACGCTGTTCAGTGAGAAAGCGGCGTTCGCCGCCGACAAGTTCGTGGTCGATCTCAAGAGCGCTACGTCCAGGGATGGAACACAGGTCGATTATTATCTGCTTCGCCCCAAAGCGGCGGCCAAGTCCACCCCCATGCTGATGACCGGCTACGGCGCCTTCGGTATTAGCACGACGCCAGAGTATCTCGACCATGGCGTGGGCGGCAAATCGCTCGTAATCTGGCTCAATCGCGGAGGCGCGCTCGCGGTGCCGCTGATCCGTGGCGGCGGTGAACGCGGCGAAGCCTGGCATCTGGCCGCTATCCGTGAAAAGCGCGAGAACAGTTATGACGATTTCGCCGCCGTCACGGAGGCGATCATCGCCAGCGGCTTCACCACGCCCGATCGCATCGGTGTGTTCGGAATGTCCAACGGTGGGCTGCTTTCCGCCGTGATGGGCACTCGCCGACCGGATATCTATGGCGCCATTGTCAGCGACGTTCCGCTTACTGATCTTGTCCGTCTTTCGTACATGGGTATGGGCGCGGCCTGGACCAACGAGTACGGTGATGCCAAGGATCCGGAAATGCTGGCCGCTATTACCCACTATTCGCCGTATCAGAACGTGGTGAAGGGCAAGAAATACCCGCCCTTCATGCTTTCAGTGGCCACATCTGATAATCGGGTTGGTCCCGGTCATGCCCGCAAACTGGCCGCCAAGCTGGAAGAAGCGGGGGCTGCCGTTTACTACCTTGAAGATCAGGAAGGCGGTCACGGCGTCAGTGACCCGCTCAGCCGTCCCGATCTGATGGCCGATCGAATGACGTTCCTGGTCCACACGCTAATGAGCGCGAACTAGACGTGCATTTGGAATGAGGCGTTCTGGCGAGCGAAAGAGTCGCGGGTGTGCAGGCGCCCGGGTCCATTGGGGCCCTGGCGATCGAACAGCGATTATAGATCGAGCACCAGCCGGTCTGACTTGGAGCCCGAGCAGCACACCATCATGGTCTTGCTCTGCCGCTTTTCCTCATCGCTGAGGATCATATCCCGGTGATCCGGAACGCCTTCGATAACCCGCGTTTCACAGGCGCCGCAGATGCCCTCTTCACAGGAAAAGGGCACATTGACGCCATGCTCGGTGAGCGCTTGCAAAATAGTCTGGCCAGGATTGATCCTGATTTCGGCTCCTGACTGGTTGAGAACCACGACAAAACCGCCTTCGGTTGCGCTCTCCACATCGGCGTTGAAATATTCGAAATGAACACGATCGCTGCCGAGGCCGCTGACTTGTGCGCCCGCGCGAAATGCGTCCAGCATGCCTTTCGGGCCACAGCAATAGACGTGGGTATCGCCGCTCAGCGCGGCAAGCGTTCCCTTCAGATCGAAAAGACCGTCCCGGTCGTCGTAGTGTGAAATGAACTGGCCGACGCCGTCCGCTTCCAATTGCCTGATCTCATTCACCAGTGCGGCGCGTTCCTCATTTCGCGTGCAGTAATAGAGGCGCCACGGTTTGCCGACCTGATTGAGCCTGGCTATCATGGGGAGAAATGGGGTGACACCGATCCCTCCAGCGAAGAACACCGACATCGCGGCATCTTCCGCCAGTTTGAAATTATTGCGCGGTTTGCTGATGTCGATGATCTGGCCGACGCGCAGCTTGTCATGCATGTAAGTGGAGCCGCCGCGACTGTTGGCATCGCGAGCCACGGTCAGCCGGAAGCCCAGTCTTTGATCGTACCCGTTCGACAGGGAATAGCTGCGCATCATGCCGTTGGGCAGATGAACGTCGATATGGCTCCCCGGATCGATCCCGTCCGGCAATGCAGCGTCCAACGGATGCAGCGTGAATGAGAGGATATCCTCAGCCGCGAGTTCGATCGCGACAATACGGGCAGGAAACAGTGGTTCGGTCATCCTCGGCCTATCAATATTATATGGGGGTCAAAATCCGGTTGTAGATGAAATGCCGCCATTGGAGGTCTTCCTGATAGGATCAAGAAGACGGGATCGCAATATAAAGTTTCCATGGAAACAAATGGGCCAACGTTCCTGCCAGGGAGCGAAAGCCGGCCCTGATCGATATCGTCCAGCTCAAGAGGGGCAAGATAGTTGCGGTTCTCTCAGAGGCCAGGGAAGCGGTTATTCGACATCTGCGTCTAAATGGGGCGCCTTTTGATCTTCCGCTGGCCGACGCTGCGGCAGATTGCGATAGGTCTTGACCTGTCTGTTCGTCTTCCTTCAAGCAGGGTGATCGTCGTTGTTGGAAAGGGTTATCGATGCCTCGGCCGAAAGTGGCCTATTCCAAGATACATGCCGGCCACATTGCCGCGTCGCTGAGGCGTGAACGACCGGACCTGGATCAGGTGGATTATCTATATTTGCTTTATGCGCAGCGCGTGGGGCGGATCATTGATGCCGTGCATGACAAGCATTGTCGCAAGGACTTTGGCATCAGCAGCGCGGAAATGCGGGTGCTTTTCGCGCTTCGCCGTGCCGGGTCACCTTATGCGTTGCGCCCGACCGAGTTGTTCCGTTCGCTGCTCGTCACCTCCGGCGCGATCACCAAGCAAGTCGATCGGCTTGTTCTTGCCGGCTACGTCGATCGCCAGCCGGGGCCGGAGAAAAGCGGCGGCTCCCTCATCCGCCTGACTGACAAGGGCTTTGCCGCTGCGGACAACGCCCTTACCGCTCTGGCCGATTCCTCCGTCGTCCCCCACTCCGCGCTTACCGCCGAGGAACGACAAACCGCGCTGCATATCCTTGAGAAAATACTCCTTCATCTGGAGGAACACCTCGATGTGGACACGGACTAAGAACGGCCGCCGATCACCGGCACTTACTGAAAAATCTTTCCGGGGTTAAAGAGGTTTTTGGGATCGAGGGAGGTCTTGAGAACTTTCATCAGCTCGACTGTTTCGCCCAATTCCTTGACCAGCCATTCCTGCTTTCCGATCCCGATCCCGTGCTCCCCAGTGCAGGTTCCCTCCATCGACAAGGCGCGTTCTATGATGTTCGCGTTGAGGCGTTCCGCTTCTGCCCGCTCGGTCTCGCTGTTGGGGTCCAGCACGAAAATCACGTGGAAGTTGCCATCGCCCACATGGCCTACAATGGGAGCAGGTAGGGTGGATGCACGCAAATCCGCCTTGGTTTCCAATATGCATTCGGCAAGGCGGCTGATGGGTACGCAGACGTCTGTCGTCCAGCCGACGCATCCGCTCCTGAGATTGACCGCAGCGTAATATGCCTCATGCCTGGCGCGCCACAGTTTCGATCGCTCCTCGGGCCTCAGTGCCCAGCGAAAGGCGTGCCCTCCATTTGCCATCGCCAGTTCCTCGACCAGTGTAATCTGTTCCTGGACACCACTGATGCTGCCATGAAATTCGAAGAAAAGAGTAGGAAGCTCTGCCTCCGCTAGCTTTGAACGCAAATTGACTGCTCGTATCTGAACTTCGTCCAGCAATTCCACGCGGGCCAAAGGCACTCCCACTTGTATCGCCTGCACCACAGTAGCAACTGCGCCTTCCAGGGTTCCAAACCCGCACGTGGCTGCGGAAATCGCTTCCGGGATAGGATGTAGACGTAGCGCGATCTCGGTGATGATGCCTAGCGTTCCTTCCGCCCCGATAAACAGGTGCGTCAAATCGTAGCCTGCGGCCGATTTGCGCGCGCGCCGTGCGGTTCTGATGTCTCTTCCATCAGGAGTGACGACGCGCAGAGACAGGATCGCCTCGCGCATCGTCCCGTAGCGGACAGCATTTGTGCCCGAGGCCCGCGTTGATGCCATCCCGCCTATCGTCGCATTGGCGCCGGGGTCGACTGGAAAGAAAAGGCCCTTGTCTCGCAAATGGTCGTTGAGTTGTTCGCGCCGGACGCCGGCTTGGACGACGCAGTCAAAATCCTCGTGGTTGACGGCGATCACCTTGTCCATCCGAGACATATCGACACAGACGCCGCCAAAGAGAGCCGTGGTTTGCCCTTCCATGCAAGTGCCTGCGCCATAGGGGATCAACGGTACGTCTAAGCGATTGCAGAGCTTCACCAGTTCGATGACTTCTTCCGTCGAAAAAGGGAAAACGACTGCGTCGGGCGGCAGATTAGGATAGTGGCTTTCGCTTGCTCCGTGGTGCTTTCGGGCAGGAAGCGCCAGGATAGCTCGCTCCGCAAAAATCTGCTCAAGCCCTTCAATGAAGGCGGATGGCAAGGGTTTGGCGATCTGCTGAATGGGCAGATTCATCGATTTGACCTTCCTTGGCCTAGCGCGATCGGCCCATGCAGATCGACCAACTCTCGACGGGCACAATAGTTATCCGAAGCTTTTCACCGATCGCAAGAGAAGAGCCATGCCATGCTGTCCGGTTACTCCGTCACTCGAAGAGAGGAAGCGATGTCGTGGACTTGATCTCCTGCATCGCGAAGGATGAGCTGACATCGCGCAGATCGGCCACCTTCGTTAGCTTGCGATAAATGCGATCGTAATCTGCAATGTCGTGCGCCACGATTTTCAGGAGATAGTCGATCTCTCCGCTCATCCTGTAGAACTCTAGCACCTCGGGTATTCTGGCTACACCTTCCGCGAAGGTCTGCAACCAATCCTCGCTGTGGCGGGCCGTCCGCACTGCGACGATCACTGTCACCCCAAGCCCCAGCCGGGCGCGATTCAGGATCGCAACGCGGCGATCAATGATTCCGGCTTGCTCCAGACGTTTAATCCGCTTCCAGCAGGGAGTGGCTGAAAGACCCACGCGTTCGGCGATATCCGCGATCGCGATGGTGGCATCCTCCTGCAGCAGCGCAAGGATCCGTCGATCCGTGGTGTCCAGCATTATATTCTCCAAAAATGGGTAATATGGGGATATGTATCCTACATATTCGCTACTAGAGCTAAAATAAAAGAAGCCATTTTCGCGAATCCTAATCTAGCATTCCTCCCCAGAAGGAGAGCCGGATGTTCGATCGCCTGTTCCGAGACCATCCCCGAAGCGTGGGCGAGACCTATTTCGAGCATTTGCGCAAGGCGAGCGGGTTTGCGGGTACGATGTTGGTCGCCGGGGCAGCTTGCCTCGTCCATGCAGTCATCCCCAGCCTCTTCGTTCGGACGGCCAGCAAGACCGTCATGCGTCTCCACGACCGCATGGTTGCAAATCGCACGGTTTCTTCCTCGGGCCGAGCCGCCCCGCCGGCACGGCGGGGCTGATCCGCATGGCAAACTGCGCTGACGAGATGGAACGGGCCGCCTCTTGCAAGGTGTCGACCATCCGCGGCGCTGACCTGTTCTGTGACATCGAGCCATCCGCTCGTTTGACGTGGCGCCATCTCGCGCCGGGTTTGACCGTGGTTACGTTGGGCACGCTTGCGGCGGGTTTCCTGTCTGATCGTTACGGCGCGCCTCTCACACTTATGGCTTTGCTGGTCGGACTTTCCCTCAACTTCCTTGGGGCCGACCGGAAATCCGCCCCAGGCGTCGATTTCGCGTCAAGCTCCCTGCTTCGGTTTGGCATCGTGCTGATCGGTGCGCGCGTGCACATCGATCAGATGATTGCCCTAGGCCCGGTCGCCATGGTGGCGATCCTCGGCGTCGTCGCGCTTGCCATCTCCGCCGGGATCATCGCGGCTCGTGTCCTTGGAGAAACAATCGCTTTCGGCGCGTTGGCCGGGGCAGCGGTGGGCATTTGCGGAGCCAGTGCGGCAATGGCGCTCGCGACAACGCTGGGCGCTCGGCGCGCGAACGACGGGCAACTGACGCTGGTGCTGGTCGGCATCTCGGCCATGAGTGCGGGAGCGATGGCGATCTATCCGCTGGTTGCCCACGCGCTGAACTTCACGGACCTGCAGGCTGGTTTCCTTCTCGGCGCCTCAATACACGACGTCGCCCAGGCGGTGGGTGCGGGATATTCTTATTCGCCGAGGGCTGGCGAGATAGCGGCAATCGTAAAACTTACCCGCGTCGCGCTGCTCGCGCCTGTGCTGGCAATTGTCGCCGCCTCGCTGCCCCGCGGCTCTACCGGAGCGCGGGGCCCCACGGTGCCCTGGTTCGTCGCGGGGTTCTTTGCGGTGGCAGGCGTCAACTCGCTGGGCTGGATACCGGCCCGCGCCTCAGACAGTGCGAATGTCATCGCGGTCGCCCTGCTAGCGGCGGCGGTGACGGCGACGGGCATTCGAGCCCCGATTACCCGACTTGTCGCAGCGGGGCCGCGGCCGCTTATCATCATTTTCTTCGCTACGCTGCTTGTGTTCGGCGCCGCGGTGGGAGGAGCACTTCTGATTGGTTGAAAACGAAAATTCGTGGCGAGGCTCGTGAACACACTGCCCCGCTCGGCAAAAAGTTTAGGTCATGCAAGGCACACCATAAGTTTGTTGTTCATCGGCACGCCCCGGATAATGCAGGGGGGCACGCCGTGCTCGGGGCCCTCCAGTGTCGCGAGGTTGCCTGACCCAAACGTAAAAAACAGGGGGAAGCATGAATTATCTGCACATGAATCGAGGCTCGATTTCCTTCCGGAAGACAATTGTCCGCCTTCTTGCAACGATTGGCACCACGGCGCTGTTGACAGCGGGGGATGCGGCCCTTGCCGCTGAAACGACCGCGCCCGAAGGGGCGGATCAGAGCGATCTTATCATTGTGACCGGCACTCGCCGGACTGAGCGTACCGCGACGGAATCCAGCGTTCCGGTTGACGTGGTCAGCGCGCACGACTTGGCGTCATCTACGCCGTCGCCTGACCTCAACGACAAGCTTGCGCGCCTCATTCCCTCTTTCAATGTGCAGCGGTTGCCGACGTTCGACGGGGCCTCCTTCGTTCGCCCGGCGACGCTGCGCGGTCTTTCGCCGGATCAGACGCTCGTTCTGGTCAACGGCAAGCGTCGGCATCGTTCAGCGTTCATCAGCACGCCGCAGCGTGGAGAGCAAGCGGTCGACCTTGCGCAAATCCCGCAGATTGCGCTCTCGCGGATAGAGGTGCTGCGTGACGGCGCTTCAGCGCAATATGGGTCGGACGCCATAGCGGGCGTCATCAATCTGATTCTTGAAGATCGGGTTGGGTTCGACTTGGATGCGCAGGCAGGTCAGTATTACAAAGGCGATGGCGAAGGTTATCTTGCGGCGGGAAGGGCGGGTCTCGCCCTTGGTGATCGCGGAGTTCTGAGCGTTGCGGGCGAGTTCTCGTCACAGGGCGAGACGGATCGCGGCACTGCCGTCACCAAGATAGGCCAGCCTTTCGTGCAGAGCTGGAAAATATTCGTGAACACCAAGTACGCGCTGTCGGACGGGGTGGAAGCTTATGCGTTCGGCAATTACAACTGGACGAAGAGTCGCGCGCCTTTCCTCAATCGGGACACGGGTAATGCGGTTTACGCCCGGTCGTTTTTCCAGGACAATCCGCCGTTCATTTTCCCGACCTGGAACCTCACCAGCGTCTATCCCAACGGGTTCAGCCCGCGTTTCGGCTCCGATTCCAAGGATACCAGCATCGTCGCCGGGTTGCGGGGTGAGATTACCAACAATTTGCGCTGGGATGTCAGTGGCCGGTATGGCCGCAACAGAATAGGCTACAGCCTGTCGAACTCGATCAATGCGTCGCTCGGTCCGCAATCGCCGACGTCTTTCAACACGGGCAGCCAGATCCAGACAGAGTATGCCGCCAATGCCGACTTCACCTGGCTTGCGGAAGTCGGGCTTTATCGGCCGATCAGCATCTCCTTCGGGGGTGAGTGGCGGCGTGAGCGCTATCAGATCAATGTGGGCGACGTCGCGGCATATGCGGTCGGTCCGCTCAGCGACTTGCCGCCGGGCGCCAACGGCTTTCCATCGCCGACTCCCGATCAGGCAGGATCCTGGAAACGCGATAGCCGCGCAGCTTACGTTGACATTGATATCGATCTAGACAAGCGATTCAACCTGGGCGGCGCGCTGAGGTTCGAGAACTTCGACGATTTTGGCTCCACCTGGAACTATAAGTTCTCCAGCCGTTACAAGCTGACGCCGTGGCTCAATCTGCGCGCCGCCGTCAGCACGGGGTTCCACGCCCCAACGATCGGTCAGCAGAACCTGACCAACACCACTCAGAACCCGGACCCCAACAATCCACCTCCGGCCCCTCAGGTTATCCTGACCAACGGCCTCATCCCATCGACTAACCCGATCGCCCGTCTCGCCGGCGGAAAGCCCCTGGTTCCGGAACGGGCGACCAACTACAGCGCGGGTTTCGTCTTGATGCCCATCGAAGGGCTGACGCTGTCGGCCGATTACTACCATATCAACATTCGTAATCGGCTGGGCCTTACCTCGGTGTTAACCCTTACGCCGGAACAGCGAGCTGTGCTTATCGCTCAGGGAGTCAGCCAAGCGGCGCAGCTTTCGACGTTCCGTTTCTTTATCAATGGATATGACACCCGTACTAATGGTCTCGACGTCGTGGCCGTCTATTCGACGCGCGCGGGCAATGGGCAGCTATCGCTCACCGCTGCCTACAATTACAACCAGTCACGGGTGAGTGGCGGGGATCCCAAGATCGTGGACGGGAACCTCGTGCAGGACATTGAGCATCGCTTGCCGCATCATACTGCGAATGTCGGGGCCGATTATCAGATCGGCCGGGTGGGGCTGTCGGTGCGAGGGCGCTACTACGCCGCCTTTACGGATGCGCTGCCGTTCTTCCCGCCCCAGTTTAACCAGAGATTCGGACCGGAAACCTTCTTTGACGCGTCCGTCTCCTACGCCGTGACCGAAGAAGTCCGAGTGACGCTCGGCGCGGAGAACATCTTCAACAATTATCCCGACAGCTACAAGGGTGGTCTATCCTTCCTGGGCTTCCGTTATCCTGCATTCCGTCCTTACGAAGCCGACGGCGGGCGTTATTACGCGCGCGTCTCGGCCCACTTCCGGTGACGGCTCCCGTCAACGGCGCAGCTGAAGCTGATGGCTTCTCGCTGCGCCGAAAACCCGTCTCGCCTTCCGAGTTTTCGCGGCGTTCGGTGGCCGTGATCTTTGCTGCGCTGGTCGCTTCGACGCTCGCCGGCCTGATCGTGGCAAATACTGCCATCACCATCTTCATCGGGGTGATTGCCGGCGATTACGGGTGGTCTCACGCGGAAATCGGTGCGGCGGTAACCGCGCTGTTCATCGGTGTCGGCGTCGGCGCACCACTGTTCGGCCCCGTGGTGGACCGGGTGGGAGCGCGCCGTGTGGTGCTGCCATTGGCAATAACGTCGGGCCTGCTGCTCAGCAGCTTGTCGCTGATCGGGCCGTCGTTGCCCCTTTTCTATGCGGTGCATTTCCTGCTGGGCATGGCTACTCCGGGTGCGGTTGCTTACAGCAAGCTCATCTCCACCTGGTTTTTTCGGCGGCGCGGAATCGCGCTGACTGCTCTCGGCGCGGGATCGTTGCTCGGCTCGGTCATCGTCCCCCCTCTTGCGCGGCTTCTCCTCGAACGTTTCGGTTGGCGCAGCGCTTATCTCGGGTTCGGACTGGGCGAATTGTTCATCGCGTTCCCAGTGCTGCTCCTCTTTTTTCGCGAGCGGCCGGTTTCCCGGACAGATGAAGGCACGATCAGCAATGAGGTGCATCCGGACGGAGCACCGCCGATCGGCATTCTTAATGCAGTGAGAAGCAAATCCTATTGGTTGGTTCTAGGTACGCAGATCACTGGCATGTTCGTGTATTTCGGCTTCGGCACGCACGCTATCGGCATCATGTCCGAACGGGGAATCGACGCCGCAACGGCCACGTTCGGCGTCTCGGTTGTCGCGTTGGGAGGGGTTCTCGCGCAGATGGCCACTGGTCTCCTGCTTGATCGGTTCGATACGCCAAGGGTCATTGTCCCCTTCGCCGCGTCCTCGGCGCTGGGCCTTGGTTTGCTCTTCTCCAGTCGCGGCACGGTGCCGGTGATCGCCAGCGTCTTCCTGTACGGCGTGGGCATCGGTGGCCAGATCAGCATGACTTCATACTTCATCACGCGGTATTTCGGGGTCCGCAACTTCAGCAAGATCTACGGATCGCTCATGCCGGTCCTGTTGCTGTTCAGCGCGCCCGCGCCAATCGTTATCGGGGCGCTGTTTGACGCCAGCCGCTCATATATTTCGGCACTGGCGGTGCTGGAGGCATGTTTGCTGGTGTCGATCGTGCTGTTCGCCCTGCTGAAGGCATACCCCTATCCGGTGCCGCCAGCGCGAAGGGCGTCGGCGTCCAAGACCAGCGTCTGTCCATCGGAGGCCGAACCGGACAAGAGCGTTTTCAGTCAACCCGCGCGTGACGACGGTTGCGTGCATCAACAATAAGATCGGAGAACGAGATGGCGCGACATTCGGGTCTGAGGCTTGGCACCGTAGTCTACGCGACTGGACAAACACAGTCGAGCTGGCTCGACCCGCGCGCCAAGCTCGATGGCGACATCAACCTCGATTATCAGCGACGGATCGTGCAGGAGGCTGAGGCGGCGTGTCTTGACTTCGTCTTTGTGGGCGACGCGCCTTATTGTAACCCCACCTCCTGGCCGGGCCTGCTCAACCGCTTCGAGCCGGTGACGCTGTTGTCGGCGCTTTCATCCGTGACTTCTCGCATTGGCCTGATCTCGTCGATCAGCACGACCTTCAGTGAACCTTACAACGTCGCGCGCCAGCTTGCCTCGCTCGACCATTTGAGCGGAGGCCGCGCGGGTTGGAACATCGTGACGACCGCGCATCCGGACGCAGCCAGGAACTTCAGCCAGGACACGCTGCTCGATCACGACGAACGCTATGCCCGCGCGGCCGAGTATCTCGAGGTCGTCCGTGGTTTGTGGGATAGCTGGGAGGCAGGGGCGTTCGTGCGCGATCGCGAAAGCCGGCGGTTCTTTGATCCGGCCAAGCTTCATCCGCTCGACCACGTGGGCAAGTACTTCTCCGTCGCGGGTCCGCTTTGCATCGAGCGGCCGCCGCAGGGGCATCCCGTAATAGCGCAGGCGGGCGCGTCGCCCGCGGGAATCGCATTCGCTGCGCGCAATGCGGAAGTGATCTTCGGCGGTGCGCGATCGTTCGAGATCGCTTCAAAGCAGTATCGTGCGACCAAGGCTGCGGTTGAAGAGGCGGGCCGATCGCCAGACGCGATCGTGATGATGCCTGGCGTCGCCCCGATCATCGGGTCGACCGTTGAAGAGGCAGAGAGGCGCTTCGTAGAGCTTAAGCAACTCGTCCACCTCGATGAGGCGTTGGTAACGCTAAAGGACCTGTTCCTGGGCCATGACTTCTCGCAGTATGATCCCGACGCCCCGTTTCCCGATCTGGGTGAAGCCGGCGCCAGCGGCTGGCAGAGCCGAACCAACCAGATCAAGGAGAAAGCCGCGCACAACGGCATGACATTACGACAGGTAGCAATGGATCAGGCTATTCCGCGAACCGGCTTCATAGGCAGTCCAGAAAAGGTGGCCGATGAGTTCGAACGCTGGTTCACCGACGGTGCGGCTGACGGGTTTATTCTGAACGTCGGTAATAACGACAGCCTGTCGGATGTGATTGAACATGTGTTGCCGATCCTGAGGAAGCGCGGACTTTTCCGTGAAGATTACGTGGCAAACACGCTGCGCGGCAACCTGGGTTTGCCTGAAGTGCCCAGTCGCTATGGATGATGCTGACGGGGGCATCGACGAAAGCTGACTACGAAACCCAACGGTGACCCGATCAGCGTTCGCGCAATGACTTGTTCGAGCTATTTCACTTCGTCGGTGATGGCCAGGATTGTCTCCGTGAATGCTCAACTTCGTCTTGCACTTGGTGCCGCGATAACCGGCGCGCTCGCCACTTTACAGTGTCGAGCGTGCAATATCCGCATCGCATACGGCAGATGGATAAGGCTTGCGACGGTTCTTCGTCCAAGCCTTCGAATCCATTCGGCCTTATCAGTCCATAACAGCCGCTACATCAGCCATCGCTTGGTTTCGTCGATCACAATCGACGCAAGAGGCCCGGTTGCTGCCACGGTACAAATCAAAATTTGAAACCGAGGGTGACGCCATAGGTCCGCGGCGGCTGGTAAGATGCCGCGGTGCCGTGAACCGCACCATCCAGGCCGAGAAGCACGGCCTCGTTTGTGAGATTCTTACCCCATATGCTGACGGAATAGGCTTCATTATGCGCAACCCAACTGAGGCCGGCGTTCAACAGCAGGTAATCGCCCTGCCTACGCCGATCATCGACTTCCGTGAAGAAGCCGTCATTGTAGAGCGCATTGACGTCTGCCGTCACTTCGCCACCCAGGAACGGTGCGCGATATTGACCGCCCAAAGTCGCGGTGAACTTGCTGGCGAAAGGGATTTGATTGCCAGTCGCATCGACTTTGATTTGCGCATTGCCGCCAGTGCCGGTCGGCACGAAGGAATCGGCATTGGGGAAAGCGCCGAAATGAGGATCAAGCCAGGTCAAACCGCCAGTGATCCGGAAGCGATTGGTAAGAAGCGCCGTAGCATCCAGTTCCAGACCGTATATCTTAGCCGCAGCCCCGTTCTTGACGCCGATCTGCCCGCTCGGCGGGAAATAGCGAACCTGAATGTTGGAATAATCGTAATAGAACGCAGCCAGATTCATCCGAAGGTGCCGATCGAACAGTTCGCTCTTCAAACCGACTTCATAGGCATCGAGCACTTCCGGGTCATATGGCGGATCGGTCAATAAAGTTGCGTTGAAACCGCCACTCTTGAACCCTCGATTGTATGAGGCGTAAGCCATGATATCGCGCGAAAACTGGTGATCGAGCGACATGCGCCAGGTCAGCTTGCTGAATGTCTTGCTGGCATCGCCCGCCTGGATCACGCCAATAGGAATACCTCCTACCACGATGGCCGATGTATCGCCTTTAACCGATCGACGATCCTTCGTGTAGCGAAGGCCCAGCGTCAGGCTGGTTCCCTGCCCGAAATCATACGTGGCCTGGCCAAATGCCGCGACTGACCGTGTTTTCTGAAATGAATTGGTGATGACGTTGGTGGTGAAGAAAGGCGGCTGAATCGCAGGGCCTTGTTGGACGATTTCGGAAAACCATCCCGATTTGTCCCAGAAATAATAAAGGCCGGCGACCCAGCGAAGAGGGCTGTGATTATTCGAAATAAATTGAAATTCTTGGCTGAATGACTTGTCGTTGAGATTGGCCGTTAAATCCAGGGCCGGAGTAGGAGTTAGGTCGTAATCGAAATTGATGTCGAATTTGACTTTACGATAGCCCGTGATGCTCACGAAATCGATGTTGCCCAGTTCCTGATTGACCCGGAATGTCAGGCCATAGGAGTTTTTGAGGTTCAGCCGGGATCGAAAGCTGTTGTTCGTGTCCCAAGGACCTCCGGAAGGGGGAGGCCCAAACAACGGCAGTTCGTCAGCAACTTGCCGAAACGTAGGAAGATCGCCGCGACGGTCGGCATAATCGGCCGCGAAATGGATGGTAGTGGTGTCGCCTGGTTTGAAGACGAAGCTCGCCCGGGCAGCAACGTCGGAATCCAACTTGTTTACTTGCCCGCCGCTTGGCAGCATTCTGCCGTAACCATCGCCCTGCGTCGAGGCGCGCACGGCAAGATCGGCGGCGAAAACGTCAGATCCGCCGGTGACGTAAAAGTTGCCTGTCCAAGTGTTATAATTGGCATAGGATACGTCGCCATTGCCGCTGAAGCCGGCCTTGGGCTCTTTGGAGATGATGTTGATAACACCGCCGGTCGCGTTGCGTCCGAACAGGGTTCCCTGAGGGCCTTTCAGGATTTCGACACGCTCGATGCTGTTGAGCGAAAGCAGCGTTCCCGGAACCGCGGCGACATAAACGCCGTCAACAAATGTGGCGACAGCATTTTCGATGCCCGGACCGAAAGTCGGGTTACCGACCCCGCGCAGGCGCGGCAGGAAATAGCCGGCGTTCGAGCCCACGTTGAGACTGGGCGCCACCATCGTCAGGTCCGAAGTATTGGCTACGCCGGCGGCGCCAAGTTGCTCAGCTGTCACCGCGGTGATGGCGATGGGAACATCCTGCACGTTCTCTGCGCGCTTTTGCGCAACGACCACGATATCAGCCATGCCGGAAGATGGACTGACTTCTGTCGCTGGTTGCGCTGCGGCGTCTTGAGCTAAAGCTTCTTCGCTCGGAAAAAATAAGATAAATGCAGTAATTGCGAATATGGAAACGCCGTTTTTTGCCGTTGATCGAAAAGTTATTTCTTTAGCGGCGTCAACTATGTCTGTAATCATTTTTCCTCCCCACAAGGAATTTTGCTCGATTTGCGACCGCGTGCACTCCGTGAATCACGGTTCAAAAAGGCGGTGCGGCATAATTTCTCAATGTCTGACGAGCGGCCTCTTTCGGGCACTTGCCGACCGGTATGTGCATAAGATATGATTGGGCGATGCGTTATCCGTTTTTGGCAAATGTTGAGGCTGAAAGGAGGCGGGCGATGTGGACCGACCGCACATCGTCGGAATTAGATCGTGTAGAGAGGCTCAGTCATTCCGGATTGGTCCCCCCGCCTCCCGGATGGGCGATGGAATATACGCAACTAACGCCAGCGGCCGGGCAGGGAGAGTGCCGAGACATTAACCTGCCGGGCCTTCTGCTTCGCAGCAGCAGCTTTGAAACCAGGCTGAGCATGTCAGGCTGCGGCGAGCGCGAAAGGCATATTTTTGTCTTCCTGTCCAATCTGCGGGGCGAAGGAAAGCTGAACGGCAAACGATTGGATGAAGGATTGGTGGCGGTGTGCGGCGCTCAGCCGTTCGAAGTCGTCTCACCGCCGATGGACATGGTCGGCATGACGATCGCTCGCGATTTGTTGGATGGGTATCTGGAAAGCGCGGAAGGGTTGGTGGCGCCGGGCTGGATGGATGACGGTGTTCACTTCGTCGGTAATAGCGAAGCGACCCGGCGCGCGGGGCGGATGATAAAGGCATTGATGACGAGCTATTACGACGATCCGTTCGCAACTGGGGAAGGCGAGGGGCGGCAGGCGCTCGCGTTCTCAGTACTCGATATACTGGTGCCGATCCTTATCGACGTTGAGGCGGAAAGGGATCACCATTTATCCAATCGGTATCAAATTGTGCGACGGACGCGTGAATACATTCTCGATCGTATCGACGAGCCTTTGCAGATCAGCGAAATCTGCCGGGAATTGGGTGTTTCCCGTCGTGCGCTGCAATATAGCTTTCAGGACGTGCTTGGCCTAAATCCCGTTGCCTTCTTGCGGATTCTGCGCCTCAATCGAGCCCGTCGCGACTTGGTCAGGACGGAAAGATCCTTGCAGGTCAAGGATGTGATTGATCGCTGGGGATTCTGGCATCCCAGCCGTTTCAGTTGCGAATATAAGCAGATGTTCGAAGAGTTGCCCTCCGAAACGTTGCGGCGGTGCCGCGCCGCTGCCTGAATATTTGCCAAGATTGGATACCTCACCCCGCAGCAGCGGTTTAGCCTGCCACGTTGACGACAATGCAGGTGGAGAGAATTATGCGGACGGGTTTCCTGAAAGTCGAAGGTGCTGAACTTTACTATGAAGTGCGGGGAAGCGGTCCCCCTTTGGTGATGGTGGTCGGAGCGGGCGGTGACGCTGGCTTTTATGAGGGCGCCGCGGAGGAGTTGGCGGATGCCTTTACCGTCATCACTTATGATCGGCGCGGCAATTCCCGAAGCACCGGTCGGACCGATAAGCCGATGCAGTTCGAAGAGCAGGCAGACGATGGCAAGGCGATCATCGATGGCCTGGCCGGTGGGCGGGCGCTGGTCTATGGCAGCAGCCTGGGCGCCCTGATCGCCCTTGACGTGGCAGCGCGGCATCCGCACGCCGTCGAAGCTTTGATCGCGCATGAGCCACCGGCCGTAAGAGTCCTTCCCGATGTCGACGATCAACTGGCTTATCTGGAATCGATCTACACGACGTATCTTCAGGAAGGCCCTTATGCGGCCGGGATGAAGTTCGCGTCCTCATTTCCCGGAGAAGGCACTTATCACTGGCCGGCTCCTCTTGAGGAGCGCTTCGGCGGCAATATCGACTTCCTCTTCGAGACCGAGTGGAAAAGCATCGCCGCATATCAGCCCGATCTCGCTGCGCTCAAGTCCGTAGCATTTCCCATCGTCATGGCTGCCGGTTCTGCTGACCGTGGCTGCTATTTCGCCCGTTCTGCGGCTGTCATCGCCAATGAAATCGGCGCGGAGTGGGCAGAGTTTCCGGGGATCCACCTGGAAGCCGTGGCCCGGCCGGCGGTACTCGCCGGCGCGCTGCGCGTCGTTGCCACGGGCCTGCATGCCCGCGTGACCCGATCGATTCCATCCCAATGGTCCGCACTGTAAAAAGGACGGAAACGACTTTGGCTCCTTCGGAGGACGGGCCGCAAGAAGATCGGCATGATTCATTCGCCTGGTCGGATTGCGTGCCGTCGCCCCGATGAACGCTCACGACGCGCATGCGTCAGATTTCGAGTGCGATCTGATGACCTCACTTACAATTGATTCCCTCGTTGCGCCTTTGCCGGATCGCTACGAGCGCCTGCGAATCGACGGGGCGTTTCTGTACACAGCCGATCCTGAACAGCCGGTCATAACCGACGGATCGTTGCTGGTCGTGCAAGACCGCATCGTTGCGGTCGGCTCCCGCGATCAAGTCGATGCCTACAACGCCGGGCTGCCTCCCGCCGCAGGTCTGACGCGGCGCATCGACGCCACTAACAGCATGATCCTGCCCGGCTTGGTGAACAACCATTGGCATGAAAGCAGCGCCCTGATGGCGCTGGGGACAGTCAATGAGAACCCGGACGACAGCGACACCACCTCGGGAGGCATGTCCGACGGAGCGGACGTCTGCGCTGCGTCCGGGCATTTCCTTCAATTGTTCGATCTCCTGGAGGGCTTGCCACCGGAACTGGCTTATCTTTTCGCTCTCAGATCTTACGCGGTGCAATTGCGATCAGGCACCACCTGCGTTGCCGATTTCGGGTCGGCCAATCGGCCGGACGAGCTGGCGCGAGCTATATTGGCCACGGGTATACGGGGGGTCGTAACCCAGTATGGGGTCGATGGTTCAGCGAATGAGACCGGCTTCGTGCGGTCGCGGGATACTGACAATCTGCTTGCCGAGATGGAGGCGATGCTGTCTCGTTACGGGCAGCACGAGTCCGGGAGATTGCGCGCTATGCCAAGCGCGCTTTGGCAGCTTACCGCCAGCGACGAACTGCTGATCGGGGTCGAGGGGCTTGCTCGCCGTTTTGATGTGCCGTGGGGTTCCCATCTTGCCGGCTTCGGCAATGAAGCGAAAGAAACGCAACGGTGCTTCGGCGTACGGGCGATAGAACGCATGCACCGGCTCGGCCTCTTGTCGGGCCGCCTGATCTCCGTACATACCGCGTATGCCAATCCGGACGAGTTTGATTGGCTCATTCAAGCCGGCGTACATCTCACCTATTCGCCGCAAAAATATGGAGCCAGCGGCGAGGCGCCGATCATTTCCACCGGTTTGATCCTGGACTTCTTGAAAGCCCAAGCTCCAGTCACTTTCAGCTCGGATGGCGATATCAGACCGATGGGGCATATGCCCGAAGCCATGCGGATGGGTTGGCTTCAATGCAATGAATTGGCCGGTGATCGCTCACTGCTTACACCGATGAAGACCCTGTCGATGGCAACGCGTATGCCCGCTAGTTCGCTGAATTGGGCATCGGACCTGGGAATGCTCGCGCCGGGTATGAAGGCTGATTTCTTTACCGTCCGGCTCGACGATTGGCGCTTTGATGGGATGCGGCGGCCACTGGATACCTTCCTGATTATGGGCGGCAGCAGCGATGTTGATTTGGTGGCGGTCGATGGACGGATTCTGGTTGAGAATCGCGCGCTGACCTTCATCGATGAAGCAGGCTTGTCACGCGCCTTCGTGCACGGGGTGAAAGGGTTGGCTGCGCATCTGGGAGCCTGAGATGCCCTCAAGCCGAAGGACGGCGGTTTTCAATTTTTCGCTTGCCAATAATTATCCGACCAAGCAGTCTATGAACATGGAAATTTGCATGGGATTTGCCTGGCGAGCTATTGTGTCAACCGCCGGCGGTAGATGATGGTGGTCGAGAAAGTCAAATTCGTTGTATTTCTGAAAAATTTGGTATTTCCTATGAATGTTATAAAAATTAGAGAAGTAATTAAAGTAGAGGAATTTTATCATGGGAAATGGTAGTGATAACGTTGCAAACCTTGTCCATCGCTCCGCCAAGGATTGGATTTCTCTACTAAGATCGGGAAGAATTGGCGCGGTTGAGCTGCTTGATCTACATCTGGAGCAGCTGAATCGGTATAATGATAAGATCAATGCTATCGTCGTTCGCGATTTGGACGCTGCTTACGCAGCGGCGCGCGTGGCCGACAATGAGACGCGCACGGATGACAAGCCGCTTTTGGGCCTGCCCATGACGGTGAAGGAATGTTTCGGCATTGCGAATCTTCCCACCACGTGCGGCCTGCCGGTTTTTGCAGACAACAAGGCCGCGCGTGACGCGGAAGTGGTCGCCAGGTTGAAGAGGGCTGGGGCCGTCATTTATGGTAAATCGAATCTCCCACCGGGCGCCTTCGATTGGCAATCAGACAATCCGCTTTATGGACGCACCGTCAATCCATGGGACGTGACGCGTACACCCGGCGGCTCTTCGGGCGGCTCGGCGGCGGCGGTCGCGGCGGGCTTCACTTCGCTTGAGTTGGGCAGTGACATCGGCGGTTCCGTGCGTGTCCCGGCGCATTGCTGCGGCGTCTATGGCCACAAGGCGAGTTGGGGCATCGTGTCATTGCAGGGCCATGTGCCGCCAGCCCCCGGTCAGGACATACCGGTGGATCTCGGTGTCGCCGGTCCACTCGCGAGGAGCGCGGCTGATCTGGAACTTGCGATGGACATCCTGGTCGGTCCCGAAGATCGCTTTGCCGGTCTATGGTCTGCGGCGATGCCGCCCGCGAGACATGAAAAGCTGTCTTCTTTCCGGGTAGCCGTCTGGCTTGATGATGACGCCTATGGAGCAGACCGACGGTATCTGGCCGCGCTCGAAGAATGGGTTAACGATATTCGCCAATTGGGAGTGAAAGTCGAAACGGCTCGTCCCCAGGTGAATTGGCAGGAGTCCTTTGAGATCTACCTGCTCACGTTATTCCAGCTGCTGGCCGCCACTCAGCCTCTGGAAGCAATGGAGCAACATCTTCGGCAGGCTGCCGCTCTTTCGCCTGAAGATAAGGGCTATCCCGCCTATGTATTGCGGGCAATGCAGATGCGGCACTACGAATATGTGCATCTGACGGATCGCCGCCGGGCGCTGATGCGGTCTTGGGCCGCATTCTTCAACGACTATGACTTGTTGATCTGCCCGGCCTTCCCGACCGTCGCTTATCCGCATGACACCCGGGGTAATGAAATTCCTGATCCCATCCTTGCTTATGAGCACCGTGAGATGATCGTGAATGGAACTGCACGGCCTTACATGGACAACATTCAATGGCCATCAGTCGCCACTGTCGCTGATCTGCCGGCCACCGTTGCTCCCACCGGCCGTTTTGTGGACGGCATGCCGGTAGGCGTGCAGCTTATCGGACCTGCTATGGAGGATCGTACCCCCATTCGTTTTGCTTCGCTTGTGGAGCAGGAGATTGGCGGCTTCAAGGTGCCGACGGGGTTTTAATCCGCATGAAGGGGATTGGATCAGGGTGCCTGGCCGATCCCCTTCATGCAGTTCGGATGTCTCCCGCCAGATCAGTCTTTAAGAAGGGACGTGAGTACGCCAGCCAGCGCTTCGGGAGCTTCGAGTGGGGCAAGATGGGCAGTGCCGAGCGGGCAGTGAACAGCACCGGGAATGCGCGCGACCAGATGCTCTCCATGGCCTTCAAATGGGGTTGAGGTATCGCGCGTGCCAGTGACGATCACCGTCGGGCAGGCGATTGCACCAAGGCGATCGGCAAGATTCATATCTCGGATGGCCGCACCGCAACCGGCATATCCTTCGGCATCCATGGCCAAGAGGTGCCGGCGCACGGTTTCGTAGACGCCCGGATTAGCCGTCCCGAAAGCTTCGGAGAGGAAGCGTCCCATGGCAAGGTCTGCGATCGCTGCCATGCCCTCGGATCGCACTATGACAACGCGGTCGTTCCACGCCGCGGGATCCATCGTTGCCGAAGTGCAGATAAGCGCCAGTTGCTCAAGTCGGCGGGGCTGTTGCAACGCCAGCTCCATGCCGATCATGCCTCCGAGGGAGACACCGGCCAGCGAAAATCGCTCAAAACCAGCGGCTTCGGTAACCGCTAAAACATCAGCGGCAAGAAGAGACAATGACCAGTCGCCCGGTTCCGCGCGAGAGGCGCCGTGGCCGCGTGTGTCAATGCGCAGCAATGCAAAGCTGTCACGCAGAAGAGGCAGAACCGGATCCCACAAATCCATGTCAGTGCCGATCGAATTGAGCAGCACCAGTGCGGGCGCATTGTCGCGCCCATCGCGTTTCCAGTAGAGGCTCGCGCCCGGAACTTCGGTGAAGGCCATTACGCGTCCGCCTTCGCCACAGCCTTATTGAGGCTGAAGTTGGTTCCTGTTTTTGCTTTGAGGTCATTG
>NZ_DAIMZT010000015.1:0-53189 GCF_036733805.1 Novosphingobium sp.
GGAAAACAGGCCTCCAGCGGAGGCCATGCGGCATAATCCGGATCGCGGCATTATGAGTCTTATGCCGATATCGGCATAAGACCCACTGGACGGGTCATTCCAGCCGCCTGGCGCGCGATCTCAAGAACCGCTTCGGCACGGCGGTCTACGCCGCCGAGGAACTGGTCGCCGAACTCTCAAGCGCGATGCTCGGGGCCGAACTCGGTCTGCCGGTGACGCATCTCGACAGTCATGCGAGCTACATCGAGCATTGGCTGAAGCTCCTGCGCGAAGACGACCGCGCAATTCTCACTGCTGCGGCCAAGGCTGAGGAAGCCTCAAGCCTGCTGCTTAAGCTCGGAGGACGAATGATCGCAGATGCCGCCGAAGAACCCGAAGACGTCGCACTCGCAGCCTGACGGAGGACACCATGGGCCGATCGGTCAGCTATCCCAGCGGCGCCATCGTCGCGTTCACCCTGCTCGAGGTCGATGACGAAGAGGACTGGGACTTCGAATATGAGTGGCTGCGCGCGGACCTCAGCGAGCGCGCTGCCGCAGCCTTTCCGTCGCTTGAAGCCCACGATGGCTGGCGTGGCCGTGAGGACCGGATCCTCGGGCGAAATGCGTTCGCCGACTTCGGTGTCTCGGTCTACGGTGGTCTCGTTGCCGTATGGGTCGTTGAACGCGATGACGGGGCCTATTGGGACGATGAATGGCGCACCGCCCGGAGCCCCCGGGCGCAGCAATGGCTTCGCCAAATCGCGCCCCGCTTCAACGCGCTGTTCGGCGACTACGATTGCCTCGGGCATATGTCGAACGGGGAGGGCGTTTACCGCAAACGTGCCGCCTGACACCGAGCCGGTCGCACCAGCGTTTGCACTGCACCTCCCGATCCTGGCGGGACAGCGCAGCTCATGGCTCGCACCATGCGAGAGAGGCCCTGGGCCAGCCGGCGGCGCCCGCGCAACCCGGCTTGGCCAGGCCCGTGTTGACCGGTCCCTGCGGGACGCGGCCTGCCCGCGCCAGCCTGTCCAAGCGGGTTTCCCTTCGGTGCGCGTGTCCGCCCAAAACTGGCCCTGATGGGCTCTCGCTGGCGCAGCCAAGAGCGGCCCGCGTCAGCCTCACGCCAGTCAGGAGGACACGCCCATGCATGCCAGTTTTGCCGACCAGCTCGCCGGTCTCGATCTCGCCGGTTTTTCGATCGGTCCCGCCCCGGTTTCGAGCAGCGATTTTCCGGTTCGCGAAGCCGTCGTTCAGACACTCGAAGCGGTCTGGTCCGATCTCTTCTCGCTCGTTTCCGGGACCGCGCTGGAGGCCGACGCCGAGGATCTTGGCTGGGCCTTCGTCAACCTGTTCCACCGCTCCGCCGAGCGCAAATCGACCGCGCTCGACCGCGCCACCGACGAAGTTCGGGCGCTTGTCGCAACCGCCGATGGCTCCGAAATCCACACCCACGAACTCGAAACCCAGGTCGAGCGTGCGCAATGCGCCGAAGCCGCCATGCTGGCGCTCGAAGAGATGCGAGAGATCGCGGCAAGCCTTTATCTCAACGAGTTCGGCTCGTCCTGGAAGCCGGTGTCGAGTTCGCGTTTCAACCACGGCGCGATGCTGACCTCGGCGCTGGTCGAGGGGCGTGATTTCCTGCGCGCCCGGGCCGAGGCCAAGCGCCGCGCGGCGATGCCCGAGGGCACGCCGGTCGTGTTTGCCGGCGGACGCACTCGGCATCCCAGCGACGCCGACGCGCTCACCTTCGCCAACAACGTCTGGGCGACCCTCGACAAGGTTCGCGACCGCGTTCCCGACATGGTGCTGATCCATGGCGGTGACACCAAGGGCGTCGATCGCCTGGCGTCGAGCTGGGCCGAACGGCGGGGCATCCCCCAGGTGACCTTCTCGCTCGACATGCGGCTTGGCGCCCGTGCGGGCTTCAAGCGCAATGAGCGCATGCTTTCGCTCGATCCGCGCTACGTCGTCGCCTTTCCGGGCAATGGCGTCCTCGAACGCCTGGTCATCGAAGCCAAGACACGGCGGATCACCGTCGTCGATCGCCGCGGTCCGCTCGGCACGAGCCCCAAGTCGGGAGCCCATTCGACCAGTTGAAGGCCATTGGCCTTTGCGCCAGCGCCCCGACGGCACTGGCGTAGCTGTTGAAGAGGGGAGGTGAGCCCTTGTGCCGGTGGATCATGCGGAGGGCCGCACGACCGTACAGCACAGGAGGATTTCATGATCAGCCCCAGCATTGCGATTGCCGAATTTACCGAGCAGCAGGCCGCCAATCGCGCCCGCGTCACCAGCGATATCAACCGCCTCAAGCGCGCGGTGATCGTACCGCTGCGTCACCATGGCATTGCCTCGGTGGAGGTCGCCTTCGACGGATGCGGCGACAGCGGCGCTATCGAGGACATCGCTTGTCGGGACGCCAGCGATACGGCCATCGACCTACCAGAAGAGTTCTCGGTTTGCGTCGAGGAAGACGGGGCCGAGCCGGTTCAGACGACCCTCAAACAAGCGCTCGAAGATCTCGCCTATGCCGCGCTTGAACTCCATCATCCGGGCTGGGAAATCAACGACGGCGCGGGGGGCGCGCTCGAGATCGACGTGACGGCCGAGACGTTCATGCTCGACTGCAAGCTGCGCTACACGGCGTACGACGACCACTACACCGAACTGTGAGGGAGGCCGTCATGGCACATTGCTATTACCATGCCCTGTCCTCGGTCCGAAAGTGGGGCGGGGCGGTCGAAGACTACCTCGCGCTTCACCAGTGGTTCGATCAGTCCAAGGCCATCTTCGCCGATCCCCGGCACCGTGCGCTGCGACACCATGCCGAGGGCATTTTCATGCTCGAAACCCTCTTCGGGGCAACCATCGTCAATGCCGACGGCCGGATCGTGCCGGTGCGTCTGGTTGGCGAGCAGCACGTGCGGGAAGACCTGGGCTCGATCCCCTCCTTCGCCGACTGGGCGCGCCTGATAACGCCGCAAGCCTGGATGCTGCGTGGAAATCGCCTGGACGAACCGGATCCGGTGATCGGCGAAGATCTTGCTGATGACGGCGCGGTTCCCTCAAGCAGTCCTACCAAGACGGGGCGATCGGTCCGGGTCGAAATATGAGCTACCGCTGGTGGTGGAATGGGCCGCTTCGGCTTTGGCTACGCGGGAATAAACAAGGGCTGGGTCAGGTTCCCATCAAGGTGTCCGGGACCAATCCGGCTCTGGGGCAAACCTGTCCTGAAGCAGCCCCGTCGAGACGCGCAACCCGGATCAGGTCCGGCCGAGTTGCCGGGCTGCGCCCGGCTGCCCGCACCACCCGAACCAGATCCAGGTTTCCCTTCGGTGCGCTTCGCCGTGGGCCGCTTCTTCGTCGGGTTTGCAGCCGGGATGGACCCGGAGTGCTCGATCAGGAGAAGACCCATGACCAATCTCGTTATCCTCGTCGGCCGCATCGCTCGCGACCCCGAAGCCCGCACCACCCAGGGCGGAACCAGCATCACGTCGATCTCGGTGGTGACCGATCGGCCAGCCCGCAAGGACGGCAAGACCTACAAGGACGAGAACGGCTATACCGTCAAGGACAGCGAGTTCCATCGCGTCACCTGCTTCAATGGGCTCGGCCAGAACGTCGCCAAATACTGCACCAAGGGCCAGCTGGTGACGATCGAGGGCCGCATCCACTACACGCAGTGGGAGGACCAGAGCGGCACCAAGCGCTACGGCTGCGAGATCATCGCCGACAAGGTCGACTTCCTCACCAAGGGCGGCCGCTCGGGCAGCAACGAAGGTGCCCCCGATATCGACGAGGACTGATCGTCATGCCCCACGACAAGGCCCCGGTGGCACACGCCATCGGGGCCTTTTTTTGTGCTCGCCGGCGTTGGCGGCGGCGCGGGGCATCGAGCCCGCGCGCCGCCGCGGGTGACCGCCTACTTCGCCGCCAGGCGCTTCAGGGTTTCATCGATGCCGAGCGATATCGATGCCTGAATGACCCGCTTGAGTTGCGCCGGTTCGATCGTCTCGGCGCCGCATTCAACGAGCATCTTGCCCAGTTCGGTTGCGGCTTCATCGCGGAGCCTGACCTCCTGCGCGTCGAGTTCGAGACGCTGTTCACGCAGTTTCTTGAGTGCATCGCGGGCACTCGGTTTGGACCTGGCCATCAGTGTTCCTTTCGGTGGCCGTGGGTCCCCTCCAACGCCGATAATGTCAGGCGGCCAGGGTGTAGGAAATTGGTTTCTGCGCTGATCGTGCGCCTGGGCTGAGAGGTTGGAGAGGTCTCTCTCGCAGAAGTCCGATGGTGATGTAGGCTTTGGGGCCGCGTCAAGGACGACGGGGCCCCACCATTTTTCCGGGCAAGCCCGAAAAAATCGTGACCCCCATCGCCGCTTCGCGGCCGCGCGTGCCGCGCGGTCCCTGACCCGGCCCGTCGCCCACATCCTCGCAGCTCCTGATGCGACGCATCAAACATCAGGAGGTTAGACATGTACATTTCGATGAACATTGCCCACGGTGGTTTCCAGGCCGATCAGGTGGCCTTCGTTGCCGCACTGGATCAGGCCCATGCCCGGTCCTTTCACAGCTACTTCACGCAGTACGTCCTGACCGATGACGAGGCGGGCTACATCGCGGTCGACGAGGGCGATTACGGCGCACTTCCGGCCGGGATGCTGGACCGGGTCATTGACACCGTACCGAGCAAGCTGAGCGACGAAGCTTGAGCACATTCGAAAGGAGGAAGTCCGCAAAGGGCTTCCTCCTTTTCTTATGCTCGGCGACCTGATCGCGGCGCCAGGCGATGATCAGACCGTCTGGTCCTCGCGGTCCATGGCCTCGAGTCTCTCGGGCATGTCGAGCATCTTGATCGCCGCCGCCGAGATCGCCTCGGCCATTGTCGGATAGGTTTCGGCAGAGCTGATCGAGACCCAGCTGTCATAGCTGACGGTCGCCTGAAAGCCGTTGCCCTTGGGTGTCGCGGACAAGGTCACGCTGGCCATTGTCGCTCTCCATGACGGTGGAAGTTGTCCGCGATCATACCCCGGATTTCGCATCGCGCCCAGCGTCGATCAGGCCAATCCTTCACGTGCAGGATGGCGCTTCGATTCCGCCGGAAGATCGTTCCTTGGGGCTTCGGGATAGGTCGGATCAGCTTGCTGGTCCTACTCCGAAAGCGGGGAACAGGGGGCACACCGTACGCGACAGGTCGCCGTGGATTTTGCAGACATATCATTGAAAATACGTTCATGTTTTCTCCAAATCGAAAAGGGTAGCTTCTCCGTCAAAAATAACTTGGCTCCTTCGCCTTACTTGGAAGTGACCGCATCTCCAGGCGCAACCGCGGAAGCGCGCGCTTCTCGATGTTCTTGACATGTTCTTGGGAATGACTTAGACCCTGCATTGCCTTTCGCAGTGCGCACCGGGCTCCTGACCACAAGGAGTCCGTGCATGACACGGCCAATCTGTCTCCAGGTTTACATCTCCAGCGAGCTCAGTTCGCTGATCCGCAAGGCCGCCAAAGCCAAGGGGATCAGCATGAGCGAATGGGTTCGCTCGCTGCTCGCCAATGCCTGCGCGGAGGAAGAACTCACCTCCCGTTTCAGCACCACCGTCGAGCGCATTTCGCGTCAGTCTGTCTTTCTGATGGTCGGTGTGGATGCGCTCCTCGCGGGACATGCGGACCATGGTTTGCGCGAACGGGCGCACCAGGCCTACGCCCGCAAGTGCAAGGAAATCGGTGTGGCCGCAACCACCGGCGAGGGAGGCGTCTCATGAAACGCAACCTCGTCAATTTCACCCGCGGCAGTCAGCTCCTCGGACACTTCAGCTTCATGTTCGCAGCCGGCCTCAAGGGGCCGTTGATCATCGCTGCCATCGTTATCGCGTGGACCTCGTGGTGGACCCTTTCGACGGGTCTGACCGACCAGGAAGTCTATCTCGTCTGGATGCGGGTCTATGCCGCCTTCTACGGCTTCATGGAGTTCGATCCGACCAAGAAGATCGCGCTCGAAACGGCCTATGGCGGTTCTGTTCAATTCCCCATCGCGATGCTCGATACCTTCCCGCCTGTGGTTCGTGCCTGGGAGCATATGCTCGATTTGCTCGGCGCTGCGCTTGTGCGATCGGCGCTGTTTCTCGTGCCCAGTTTCGTGTTGTTTTACTGGTTCGCCGCGCGGTTCGGCAGCCGCTCCAAGGAGCGCAAGCACGAGCGCGGCGCAATGCTTGTCACGCTTCCCGAACTCGTCGACGAATTGCGTGATCACAACCGGCGCGAGCGTGCCCGTGAATTGTCGGAAACCCTTGGGTGGAAATGGCGCCTGTGTACCCCGCGCGAACTGGCCCGGGCATTTCCTTACCAGCCATCGCACCTCGCGACGGTCGTCTATCCCTGGCGGTTGGAACAGAGCCACGCGATGCTCATCGGCACGACCGGCATGGGCAAGACCGTCGCCATGTCGGACATGCTGGCTGAGGCCCGGGCGAAGGGACAACGCTGCGTCGTCTTCGATCTCACCGGCGCGTTCATCGAGCATTTCCACGAGGGCCATCGGGACGTCATCCTCAATCCACTCGACGCCCGTTGCCCGCGGTGGAGCCTGTTCGACGAATGCCGCACCGAGGGTGAGTTCTGGGCCGCTGCCGAAGCGCTTGTTCCGCATGATGGAGGCGGGGAAGCGCAGTTCTGGGTGATCGCTGCCCGCGCGCTGTTCGTCGAGTTCTGCCTCAAGCTGGTCGCTGAGGGCAGGGGTACGAACGAGGCGCTCGCGCGCGAATTGATGACCGCCGATCTGTCGCGCGTACATGCCATGATGCGCGGCACGATCGCCGATCCGCTAACCGCCCCCGAAGCGGCCCGCATGGCGGAATCGATCCGCGCGGTGTTCAACGTGAACGCCAAGGCGCTGAAGCTCCTTCCGACCTCGGGGCGGCGCTTCTCGGTTCGCCAGTGGATCGAAAATGATGGTCAGGTGGCCGAGGGTAAGGGCTCGGTCGTGTTCATCTCGGCGCGCTATGTCGATATGAGCGTTTGCGCGCAGTTGCTCACGCTCTGGCTCGACACGGCGATGAATACATTGATGACTGGCCCACGAACCCGGGACCTCAAGTGCTGGTTTTTCGTCGACGAGCTGGGCGCGCTGCATAGACTCCCGGCACTGGAAAAGGGGCTTCAGACCGCGCGCAATTTCGGCGGTGCGATCGTCCTGGGCCTGCACGCCTACGCCAAGCTCAAGGAGGTCTACGGCGAGAACATGGCGATGACCTTGTCGTCTCTCGCCCGGACCAAGCTGATCCTGGGTACGGCCGACCGCGAGACGGCAACCTGGTGCTCGGACTTCATCGGTCACCGACAGGTCCGCGACATGGAGGAAGGCTATACCTACGGCTACAACAACGCTCGGGATGCGGTGAGCCTGACGCCGCGCAAGCATATCGAGCCGCTGCTCCTGCCCGATCAGTTGATGAACCTGTCCCGGCTTTCAGGGTATATCAAGTTCCCCGATGGCTTCCCGGCGGCTCCCATCAAATTGAAGCCAATAGGTCGGCCGAGGCTGGCGGAAACCTTTATCGGGCGAGCCGAGGAGCGCCCCGTCGCCAACACCAATCGCCTGCAACCACCTGCCGCCCCATCGCCGCATCCAACTGCTTCTACAGCCGCAGAGCATCCGTCTTCCAACGATGACGGGGCGGGCAAGCCGGTGGTCCCCAAGCAGGGCGTTCTCGCGCTTGATCCGGGCACCAGCGATCGGACGCAGAAGACAAGCGAACGCTTGACTGGAGGCAATCATGCGCGTGTCGTGGACCCTGCTGACAATCCCCCCGGCACCACGCCTCAGGACAGGAAAGCGGGGAGCGCTAAGGTGCCGGCTGATCCCGCGCCGACCCCGATTGCTTCTCCCAAAGGGGCAGGCTCTCGGGGCGACCGGACGCCTACCGAAAGCGACCCCGAAAGGGATACGAAAGAAGCCGGTCGGCCCGGTGTCCCAGCGGCAAAGACACCCCCAGGCCGGCCATCCGATCCCGACCAGGCGGCAGGCCGGCAGGTCGAGCCCGAATCCCGCAAGCTGATGGTCGAGGATGGATTGCCCGAACGCGATACCCCGCCGCGTGAAGGACCCGATCTCGGCGATCTAGATCTGTGATGCCAAGGGCAAGCGCCGCACGGCCTGGCAGGGCATCATGCTCTCTGTAGCCAATGTCCGCACGGCTGGCGGCGCTGCCAACTACTTCGCCGCCGACAACTATTACACGCGGGCCGATGCCGACCGGTCGGGCGAATGGCTGGGCAAGGGCGCCGAAAAACTTGGCCTCCGCGGCAGAATCGAGGCGAAGCAGTTCGAGGCCGTATTGAAGGGATTGCTGCCCGGCGGGAGTCGCGTCGGCAGCGATAATCGCGTTCATCGTGCGGGCACGGATCTCACCTTCTCGATGCCCAAGAGCTGGTCGATCCTCGCGCTCGTCGGCGGGGACAAGCGCATACTCGATGCCTATGCGGCAGCGGTCAGGGAGACACTGACCTGGGCCGAAAAGAACCTCGCCGAGACGCGGATGGAGGTGCGCGGCAGGGAACGGGTTGTCGCGACCGGCAATCTCGTCGTGGGTCTGTTTCAGCACGACACGAACCGCAACCAGGAGCCCAATGCGCACTTTCATGCGGTCGTTGCCAACGTGACGCAGGGACCCGACGGCAAGTGGCGGGCGCTCAGGAACGACAAGCTCTGGGAGCACAATACCTTGCTCAACGCGATGACCATGGCGCGCTTTCGCCTGGGCGTAGAAAAGCTCGGCTATGAGGTCGGCGAATATGGCAAGCACGGCAATTTCGAGGCCGTGGGCGTTCCCAAGGCCATTCGCGACGCCTTCAGTTCCCGGCGCGCGGAAATCCTCGATCGGCTTGCCACGATGGAGGGAAAGGGTCTTGCGGCACGCAATGTCGCGAACCTCATGACACGAGCGGAGAAGGGCCGGATCGTGGATCGCGACGCGCTTGCGCGGCAGTGGGGAGAGGCCGCAGCCAAGCTTGGTTTCGATCCCGCACAGGTGATCGCCAGGGCCAACGCGCGCGCGGCGCACGACATCGGCAACGTCGCGGGATTTGGACAGGCGGCGCTCCGGCTCGTGCGGCAGGGCAGCGCGCTTGCCGCAGTCCTCGCGACCCGTCTCGGCCTCAGGGACAGCGACCCGCTCCTGCCTGCGCGGATGGGGAACCGGACACCGGAGCAGATTGCCGCTGCCCATGCTGTTGCCTCCGCCATCCGCCACCTCGGCGAGCGTGAGGCGGCCTTCACGCGCGCCGACATCTTCCGCGCGGCGCTCGGTTTCGCGCTCCCCACATCGATCATGGAAATCGAGAACCGTGTCGACCAGTTGCTGCGCCAGGGGCACCTCCTGAAGGGCAAGGGCGCCGATCGCGACCTTGTCACGACCCGCGATGCGCTCGGCCTTGAACAGCGCATCATTGCCGCCGTCGAAAGCGGGCGCGGCCTCGCTCCCGCGATCGTCCCGCCCGATGTTGCCGGGGAGCGGCTGCAGGCACTCTCCCAGCTCAAATACGGCATGACGCTGAACCCGGGCCAGGAAGGCGCGGGACGCCTGCTGCTGGCCTCGCACAACCGGATCGTCGCGATCCAGGGTGTCGCCGGCGCCGGCAAGAGCACCGTCCTGAAACCGGTTGCCGATGTGCTGCGCGAGGAAGGCAGGGCCGTGCTCGGTCTCGCGGTGCAGAACACGCTGGTCCAGATGCTCGAGCGTGAAACCAGCATTCCCTCGATGACGGTGTCGCGCTTCCTGCGCCAGCATCGAGACCTGCTCGAAGGGGCCGGCCCATCGCGGGTTGCCGAGGCAAAGGCCGCGATGCGCGACACCGTCGTGCTGCTCGACGAAGCCTCAATGGTCGGCAATGCCGACAAGGAGAAGCTCGTTCGTCTGGCTAATCTGCTGGAACTGGACCGCTTCGCCAGCATCGGCGACAGGAAGCAGCTTGGCGCGGTCGATGCCGGGAAACCCTTCGACGTCATGCAGCAGGCGGGCGTCGAAACCGCAATCATGAGCGTCAACCTCCGCGCTAGAGAGAAGGCGCTGCGCGACGCCCAATATGCGGCCCAGGGCGGTCATATCGACGAGGCCCTGAGGCATCTTGGAACCCATGTCGTGGAAGCCGGAAATGGGGCTGCCGTCGAAGCGGCTGTGGCTTGGCTATCGCTGTCGCCGGCGGAGCGCGAGACGACGTCGATTTATGCTTCGGGCCGGGCGCTACGCGGTGAGGTCAACGAGGCCGTCCAGACCGGCTTAAAGGCCAACGGCGAACTGGGGCCAGGGTCGATGCGGCTCGGAACCCTCTCGCGCATCAACGTGACGCGCGAGGAATTGCGCTATGCACGCAGCTACGCGGCCGGCACGGTGGTCGAGGTCGACCGGCGCCAGCGAGCCCAGGGTCTGCGGCCCGGGCGCTATCGGGTGGTCGAAACCGACATAGCGCGGGAGCGGGTCAGCCTCGAGAACGAGCGTGGCAGCCGCTTCGAGTTCCGGCCCGGCCAGTTGCGGCCGCAAGGCGAGCAGGATCCGCTGCGCTTGTTCGAAGTTCGCGCGCTCGACATCCATGCGGGCGACCGGATCCGCTGGACAGAGACCGATCACAAGCGTGGCCTGCTTAATGCCGATCAGGCGCGCATCGCCGCTATCGACGGCAAATCCGTCATGGTGAAGACTTCGCTCGGGGCTGAGCACACGCTGGGGCGCGATGATCCGATGCTCGAACGGCTCGATCTCGCCTATGCACTCAATGCCCACATGGCACAGGGCCTGACTTCCGATCGGGGGATCGCGGTCATGGACAGCCGGGAACGTAACTTGGCGAACGAGCAAACCTTCCTGGTGACGATCACCCGCTTACGCGACGGTCTGACCCTGTTCGTCGACAACGCCGGTAAACTCGAGGCCGCAGTCGAACGCAATCCGGGCATGAAACGATCGGCTCTGGAGACCGTCGATCTTTTGCGCGATGCCGCCGCGCGAGGCCAGGCGAAGGACCGAGCGCCGGCACCGGCGCGTGAACCGCCGGAACTGGACCGCTCGCTCACTAAGCCTTTCGAGATCGGAATCTAACCCAAAGCCTTCCCTTCGACCTTGATAGCCAAGGTTGAATGGGCGAGGCTCGGCACTTGGTGCACATGCCTTGGAATAATACCTCGCAAAATCACTATTGCTTTGGCATCTTAGGTTGCCTTGGAACCCAACAAAAGAGCAAAATCTTCTATCGAATATCCGAGCGTGATTCGGTCTAAAGATTTGGGGGCGTTGTTCTATGAGATGGACAGTCGGCTTTGCGCTGGTCACTTTGGCTTCAGTGCCAGTTCAGGCTGATCCGCCAGCGCCGCGCGGATACCGTGCCATCGCCATCACTGCCCCTTATTCCAGGGCGGCGCATGCGGCGGCCGAGGCGGTCATTCAGGCGAGCAACGGCGACCTGACCTGGGCCATGCTCGAGGATAGCAAGACGCGGGCCTATCCGTGGTTCGGGTCGCGCAGCACGGACTACCTGTTCCTCGTGCAGTTCAATAGGCTCGATTATCCTCAACTTTGCGTTGCGATGCAGGTCGAAGATGGCAGCTACCAATCCGCCGGCTGTGATGCGACGACCAGTATCTCCACTGTTTACCGGCTCGACCGCGGGGCAACCCGCATTCCGTGGCTCGGCGTTTACCTGGAAAAGGCGTTCGTCCGCTATTGTTGGGACGGCAATCATTACATCGACAGAACCGCGTCCAACGGAGGCAAGCTCTGCGTCTAGCGATGAGCGGCGGCAAAGCTTGCGTTTTACGAAGGGAAACCAGTGGAAAGCCCCTACTACTTCCCGGTACTGCGCAGGAAATCCGCCGCCCAGCTGGAGCCGATGATGCCGGCGCGCGCCTTGGCGCGCAAGCCTCCTAAGATCGATGGCTGCACGATGCTAACGCCCGGTTCCGCCGCCTATAACAGCTATCTGCCGACTTATAATCTGCGCACGGCCCGGGCACCATCGCTACGCGCGCTCTGTGCCACCGAGGCTGCCGTAGCCAAAGTGCTGACTTGGCTGCGCGACGAAGGCATGCGGTTCGCCGTGCGCAGTGGCGGTCATTCGTTCGAGGGTTATTCCGAAAGTCCCGACGTCGTGATCGACGTCCGCTCGCTGAACTCTGTCACGTTTGATCCTGCCCGCTCGCTGGTGAAGGTCGGGGCCGGCGCATCGCTCCAAAAGGTCTACGACACGCTGAGCCTGCGCGGCATGGCCATCGCTGCGGGCACGTGCCCAGTCGTCGGAATTGCGGGCCACCTTTTGGGCGGCGGCTACGGTCTCCTAGCGCGCAAGTTCGGCCTGGCGTGCGATAGCCTGACCGCGCTTCGGCTCATCGACGCGCGCAGCACCGTTCGCCAGGTGGGCGCAGCGTCCGATCCCGACCTGTTCTGGGCAAGCCAGGGGGGCGGTGGGGGATCTTTCGGCATCGCCACAAGCTTCACGATCAGAGTGCATCCGGTGGCCACGGTTGTTGTATTCGGTGTGACGTGGTTGATTAGCGATTTGCAGCGCGCTGCGCGCCTGGCGGCCGCCTGGCAGGACATGGCATTCAGCGCTGATCCTGCGATCACCGCGCTCTTCAAGATCGGTAAGCTCAGTAGCGGTGCCTTCAGCCTGCGCTGCTTCGGGCAAAGCGTCGGCAGCGAGCAAGGCGTGCACGCGGCGCTCGCGTCGCTGCTGGCTCTGGAAGTCCCGGCGGACCCGCTGAAGGTCCAAACCATGACTTTCGCCAAGGCGGTCGCGAAATTCGCGGGAAGCGACAATGAGCTCGGGCGATATTTTACCAAGGAGAAATCGGACTTTGCCGAGCGGCTCACGGCGGACGCTGTCCTTACCGCATTGGCGGGGCTCGCCCCGCTTCCGGCGGGGCGGATCATCTTGATCCTGAGTCCCCACGGCGGTGCGGTTAGCCGGCTTCGCAGCGATGTCACCGCATTTCCGCACCGCGAGGGAGTACAGGTTCTCATCCATTACTTTTCTCAGTGGTCGAGCGCTGCATCGACCGCGAAGATCACCAAGGACATCGCCGGCCTATACGCGTCGATGCGGCCTCACGTCACCGGCGGGGCCTACGTCAACTATTGCGACCAAGACATGCCCAATTTCGCGACCAGATACTGGGGCGCCAACCTGCCACGGCTGAGCCGGATCAAGAAGCAGGTCGATCCCGCGAACCTATTCCGGTTTCCGCAAAGCGTGCCGCTCGCCCCATGATATCTCTTCGCCCCTCACAGGAGCTGCCATGACCCTGCCTCCCGCTCTCAAGCCAGATCCCGATTTCACTTGGGACCCACAAACGGGCGACTGGGCCGTCGGCGTCCGTCCGTGGCGGGCCGGCACATTTCGGCTCGAGCTTGAGACTACCGGCGGCAAGCATCTCGTCCACAACTACGGCCATGGCGGGGCCGGCATAACCATGAGCTGGGGATGCGCAGTCGAGGTGAGGGACATCGTACGCCATACGGGAATCAAGAAGGGAGCCACGGTCGCGGTCGTCGGCGCCGGCGTCATGGGCCTTACCTGCGCGGTTGTGCTCCTCGAAGCAGGTTATGCCGTCAACATCTATGCCGCCAAGATGAAGGATACGACGTCCGATCGGGCGGGCGGGCAATGGGCGCCCTCGATCGTCGAATTCCTGCCAGGCGAGCGCGCGCGCTTCGACCGCATCCTCAAGACCGCGTTCGATCAACACAAGCAGCGGATCGGCAAGGGGTTCGGGGTTTCCGAGCGCACTAACTTCTGCAAGGTCCGTTCGCACGGTCTTGACCTCGCAAGCAGCTCCGGCGCGATTCCCGCGCCGCGGCAATGGGCCAGCTTGCCTTTTGAACACATGAACGGGCCAGGCTGGTCGTACGAGACCCTGCTGGTAGAGCCGCCTATCTTTCTGCCCAAGCTTCGCGCCGACCTGCAAGGCCACGTCGCCTGGGTCGAAGGCGAGATCAAAGACAAACAGGCGCTCCTGCGCCTCCCGCCCAAGGTCATCATCAACTGCACTGGCTACGGGGCGCGCAAGCTCCTGGGCGACCGCGCCGTTGAACCACGCAAGGGCCTACTGGCGCTGCTTCCAGCTCAGGCCAACCTCGATTACCTCTTCAGCAACGGATCGAGCTACGTCTTTCCGCGCGCCGATCACGTCGTTGTCGGCGGCAGCTTCGAGGCTAGGGACGACGAAGCCAAGGACGTCGCGATCCTCACTTCGATCGTCGAGAACGCTAAGGCGCTGTTCGCAGGCTTCGCCGTCAAGACCTTCTCCTGGGCGCTGCCGTTCAACAAGTGAACTGCCTCGAAAGGAATTCGCCACGTGGCCACGGTATCGGACTACATCATCGCTCGCCTCAAGCAGAACAATGTCGACACCTTGTTCGGGGTGCCGGCCGTCTACTGCTCGGCCATGTACGACGCCGCCGCGCGGGCCGCCGGCTTTCGCGCTATAGTGACTGCAAGCGACCTTGAGGCAGGTTACGCGGCCGACGGCTACGCTCGCGTGCGCGGCCTATCGGCGGTCTCAGTCGCCTATGGCGTGGGAACGCTCAGCCTCATCAATGCCGTCGCCGGCGCCTATGTCGAGCGCAGTCCGATCCTCGTCGTCAATGGCGGTCCATCGGTTGCTCGCGTCGACACGCAGACCCGGGACGGCATCCTGTTCTCGCATTCGATGGGCGGGGCGCATACCGATCTTGTAGCCTTTGGACCGCTCACGTGCTGGTCGAAGCGCGTTGAGAGCGCGGCCAATGCGCCTGCGATGATCGACGATGCGATCAAGACCGCCATCAAAGCCAAGCACCCTGCCTATATCGAGTTTCCACAAGCCGTGCTTGGTGCGCAATGCCCAGCGCCTGCCGGCCAGCTCGATCTCACAATCCCTGCCGGTACGGCCGCAGCGACTGCGAAGACTATCATAGACGCGATCCGTGCGGCTAATTCGCCCTTCCTCATCGTGGGCTGCGAAATCGCCCGATATGGCCTTCCAGACCGGATGGCTGCAATCCTGACGAAGCTCAATATCCCCTGGGCGACAACTCTGTTGGCAAAATCCAGCGTGGCGGCAGACAAGAACTTCAAGGGCGTGTTCAATGGGGAGGAGGCGCCCACCGCCGTCAAGAGCGGCCTTGCTGGAGCCGATCTCATTGTATCTTTAGGTGCCGTGTTCAGCACGGGCCACGCAGGCCTGTTTCCGAGCCTCGACGTCCTCATGCGTGCTTGGGACGGCAAGTTCGTTGACAAGCGCAAACCGGCGACCTCCGTCCACATTGTGCCACTGGTCGAAGCACTGAGGACGATGGCGCTGACGGACGCGCCGCTGGAGCCGGACGCCGCGGGTATAAAAGCAGCCGAGAAGCTAGCCGAGATCGCGAAGATTGAGCTACAAGGCGAAGCCGTATGGGACGGCGACGAGGCACCGGGCGCGCTAGCTGCGCTGAGAGAAATGGTAGCACTCGCGCCACCTGTCGGCGCCGGCCTCAGCTACGACGAGCTCTTTAGCACGATCAACGAACCCGGTTTTCTTGACGCTTCGATGCGGATTGTCGCCGACACGTTCCTTGGTATCTACAGTGCGGCGCGCATGACGCTTCCTGCGACCGACAGCTTCTTGGCGGGCGCCGTTTGGGCATCCATTGGCCACTCGGTCGCTGCCGGGCTGGGCGCGTCACTTGCAGGCGGCAAGCGCTCAGTTGTCATCTGCGGTGATGGCGGCTTCCAGATGATGGCCACATCCATGTCGACTATGGTTCGCGAGGCGCAAGATGTGATCATTATCGTCGTCGACAACGGGCTCTACGGCTACGAACAATACCTGCTGCGCCCGAGCTATTACAACGTGCCTGCGGAAAACGCGATTTCCTACGCGACGCTCAATCAATGGGATTACTTGAAGGTCGCTGAAGGCATGGGGGTGCCATCGCGCCATCTTGCGGATTCGGTCGCCAATTTGCGCACCGCGTTGGCCGCCGCCAAGGCCTACCGCGGTGGACCGTCGATCATCCGGGCCATGGTCAAATCGAAGTCGCTGCCACAGGGGCTATGAACGCTTGAATGCAGTTAGGCTGCGTCATGCTCAGTGAACATCGCTGTCACGCTAAGCGTCATCAGGAAAATCGCCGGGCTAGCGATCGAAGACTACGGTTCCGACATAGTGGAAGCCATCTAAACCCGCATTCGAGCGGACGATGTATGAGGTCGGCGACACATTGTCGACGATTCCAGCGTTGATTGCGGAAGCGACTGGCGCCGGTTCGCCGGCGCTGTAGTAGCCGTTGATAGCCTGAATGCCAGGGCGGTTGGCCTTGGCGACGGCTATGTGTCCCGACGACATCCGTCCTGCTAGCTGGGACTCGTTGGTAAGTACGTCGACGAACACTTTTTGAGTCAAGGTAGTCTTGCGTTCAGGAGCAGCAACTCCGCCGCCGGTTAGCGACGCTTCAGCGCCTTGAGCGAGTCCGGAGTCGCCATGGAGCTGCGGCACCAGCCCGGTCATCATCCCGCTTGCGGTGGAAAAGGGCGAGTGAACACATGTGCCGCTGAAAGCCGCAGGATCGCAGTCGCGTAGGCTGAGCATGGCCCAGACAAATTCGGAACAATAACTCGCGAACTTGCGCGCATCCTGACCGAGAAGGATCTGGGCGAGCAACTTGGCTTCCTCGCTCGGTGTGCTCACTCCGGCGACACCGCGTTGGTACATCGGCTTCCCATAGTCGGAATAGAACTCGAACCGGTCCTGCTTGCTACCTGCCAAGCGCGCCCATTTTTCCAGGTTCGTTACCTGCACGGCGTTCAAGTTGGGGCGAATGATGTGGATTGCATCGAGGTCTGAGTAATGCTCCGGATAGTTCATCGGGCTGCTGTACGACATAGGCGATTCCAGCGTCATGACGAACGGCCCTGCGGCGTCCGAGACGACGAAGGCGAGCGCGGAATGAGATACGCCCAGTTGCATGTGGGCATAGGCCAGCGTGTTATCCCACAGCGGACGGAAGCTGAGGAGGATGTCGCCTGTCTTCACCAATCCTGAGCGAGCTAGGTCGACGGCAGCTTGCTTGGTCGCATGGGTCGATTTCCTGAGGTGGATCGTGCGAAAGCCCGCGCCGTCAGTGCCGCCTCCTTCGGTTACAACGACGTTGCTGTCAGCCGAAGGGGAGATCGCCGCCCAGGTCGAACGCGGCGGCATCATGAACGGGGATACGTCGAGGATCGAAGGTTCCTGGGCCGCGACCTGCATCCCGAGGGGTAGGGCGGCACATGCGCAGAGCAGCGCGGCGGACGTGTTGCGGAGCCAAGTCTTCATTGGGACCTCTCAAAACCGAATTTCACATCGCGCAGGTTGATGGGTGCGTCCTGCTGCCGCTTGACGATCTCGTAGCTTCCGCCGCGATGGATCCGCAGCACCTCCGACGAGGTCGCATCAGGCGCGCTGAGTTCCTCATTCGCTTGGCGCACGAGGCCGACGAAGTCGACGCGCTCGACTCCACCCTGCGCGTCGAGACCAGCGATTACTCGGCGTACCGAGTGGCTATCGAAAACAAGCCCCTTGCTCTCAATAAAGGACCTAAGGCCGGTTTGATTGGACGAGGCGCCTTGAGAGAGAAGCAGAGCGATCTCGGACGCCGTGTCTGAGAGCTTGCAGTTTGCTCTGTTCTGCTCGCCACAGGCGACGCTCGCGCTCGGTCTTCCGGCCAAGCCGCGCAGCGCAAAGGTATTGCCGATTACGGCGTTGGGCGTGGCTCTTCTTGCTATGCCGACGCCGCTGCCGAGACGCGGAACCGACATCGTGTATTGCGGTAAAGCGTCGGCGTTGCGTTGTACGGTGACGCCCACCGGGTTGCCGCGGAGCGCAGCCGTGGATCCCACGGACCGCATCCATGTGGGAAGCTCATCGACGTTGAGGACCATCGCCAAGGCCATTTCGGCTCCCTCAGGATCCGAATAATTGAGAACGATCTCGCGGCTCTGCGCGGACGCTTGGACGCTCCAAGATGCTGCGGTCAGTGCCAAGACGACCCATATCTTTGGCTTCATATTTGGTCCCCTTTTCGCTGCCCATCTTTGCCGTTTTGAAGCGGCCTTGTCAGGTCGAGCGACCGCCCTGCTCTCTTCATCGATCGGCGCTCTCATCTAAGATAAGCGCCGACCTCGCTCCCAGGAAGACATCGGAGGGCCGACGCTGTCGTGCGAGCAGCAAAGCTTCCGAGGGATCGCGCAAACCTCTCTGCTCAATGAGGCGGGCACCTTCGCGTATCTCGTCCTGCACGTCCTGTCGGCTGTAGATCGCATCGCGCCAGGCAAAGCGATCGCCCCCTTCGCCGTTGACGATCTTGGCGCCGGGAAGGTTGAGCTGGCCGCCGAAGTATTGAACGCAATTAGAGCCGATCCTGCACGGTTGCCCAGATATGACGGTGATCCATTTGGGACCGCCGACAAGCACGGCGTAGTACATCGTATTCGCCTTCACTGGATCGACCCCGCTTGCGATCAAGGCGTCGTAGAAGACGCGGTGCGTATCGAGAAAGCTGCGAACATGCCTGATACAGTAGTGGTCATGGATAACCGCTGCCTTGATGAAAGCCTCGTCGAACCGGCCGCCGACCAGCGGCTGCGCCCATCCTGGGATCGATGCACCATCGGTCTTGAGCCCGGCCTGTGCCTGCCAGCCGACCCCTCGTGGGTCTATGAACCCGAAATCCTTGACCAGCGTGCAGATGCCTGAGTTCTGACAATTCGTGGGCGCGAGCTCCAAGTCGCCGACGAACTGCGCATGGGCGGGTTGAGCGAGTAATAACCACACAACGACCGCACCCAGAAAGTCGCGCCGCATGGATGCCCTCCTCACCTTAGTTGGCCATTTTTGATGTCATCTACCTGTGTTTTAGTAAAGCGTTCAATGCAGTGGTGTCAGAATCGAAATAGTCGCGAGGCGCGATCTCCTGGCGGTAGCATTTGATCAATTCGGTGCCAGAAACGTAGACGACGGTGTGTTGCCCGGCGATTCCGACACGGATAGACAATCTCGGCTGCTCTCGTGATAAGCTTAAATTTGCACCAATCAAAGTTAATGGCCACTCGCGACGCCTTCTCGTCCGGTAAGCTGCTCAATGCGTCTGGCGATAGCTTGCCAGGTTTGGATACCTGTCTCGTCGCCTGCTAGCGCCAGGGCGCCAATCTGTTCGGCGACATGGAGCGGGGCCTTGTCGCCATGCGTCGTCAGCACATGATTGGCACAAGCCCAGAGTTCCCACTCGCTGAGCATCAGCGGAATTGTCCGGCGAGGCCGAATAGCAAGGCTATGAAGCCATAGCCTACGAATGCTGCGGTCAGCAGATATTCGATGTTGAGCCTGAGCCGGCGAGGACGGGGCTGTCCTGCCGGCCAAATCTGATCGCAGACGATCCCGTTGAACCCGGCACGCTGGCCCGTGACTTCGACCTCGCAGCCGATCAGACGACGCGACGGGCCGTGCGCGTCCAGTTCCCACACGCCGCCGCCACTACGAAGAAGCAGGCCATATGGTCCTTCTTCCAGGTATCCGGTGAGATGCAGGTCGGCGCCTAGCGGCACGCCGGACCCTTCCAATAGCGATCCCAGCGAAGAACCGTCCCTGTGCGGACCATGGCGCAGGAGAGATCGGCGCCCGAAGGCAGGCGGCACCAGGCGGCTGTCCTGCTGCCTCCGGCAGACCCTTCGGAGCGGCATGTCAGCCTCGGAGCTCGAACGACGACATGACCTGTCGGGATGGTGCCGCGCGGCCCGCCCAGCAGGCCTACCGGCGCATCACGGGCTTCTACCGCCGAGGCAGTGGGGCAGGGCTGGTTGGAGCGGCATGTGCCGTCCATTTCGCGCGCCGCGATCCCCGCGATGCGGAGATGTGGTCCCTCTGCGCACCAGACGGGGCCGTCGCCGTCCCAGACATGGGTGGGCGTGCAAGTGAAGGTCTGCCCGGCGGCGACAATCGAGGCGGCAAGAATGACAAGCATCGGTATGGTGAGCCTAGCGCAGAGCTCGGCCGAACCAGAGAACGCGGCCGACGATATTGATGGTGCGCTTTTCGAGACCGCGCCAACTGGGATAGGCGGGATTGTCGCTCAGCACCGAAACCCGCTTGCCTTGCGGTTCGATCGCCACGCGCTTGACGTTGAGCATGTCATCCATGCGCATCACATAGATTCCGTCGCGCAGGCGCGATTGGCCATCGCCCAGATCGACCATCACTTCGTCGCCGTCATGCAAGGTGGGCTCCATCGAGTCTCCATGAACCGCGATGATCGACAGGTTCGTTGCCTTGCTGGCTGTCAGCCGTCGCAGCCATTTTTCATCGAATCCGAATTGGGCGCATTTGGCTTCCATTTCCGCAAGCGCACCGTGACCGGCGGAAGCCTCGACCGCGAGAACGGGCACATGGACCAGTTCGACAACGGGGCCTGAACGCCGTTCCGGGGCGCCAAGAACCTTCTCATCGACGCCAAAGAAACGGGCGAGCACCGCGCGATCCTGTTCGTCCAACTGCCTGGGGCTACCGCGCCGGATGTACTGCTGGATATAGGCGGCATTGCGTCCCAGGAGGCGCGATATCGAGGAGTAATTGACCCCTCGCTTCTGGATCAGCTCGTCCAGGGCTCTACGTGCGTCTTCCATCGCTGGCAGTCCTATCGCATCCATCTAGGAAATTCGATCCTAGACTCTAGGAAGCCTTCCTAGTAGGAACATAACAAGAACGCAAGCGCAAAGCGAGTCGAAGGCGATGGAGCTACTGGAGCAGATCGAGGCATATTTGGTGCGTAGCAGCGTGTCGCCCAGCACATTTGGCAGATTGGTCACTGGGGATCCGAGACTGGTCGGAGACCTGAGGTCGGGTCGCCGTCCGCGGCGAAAGACGCTCGAGAAGGTGCAGGCCTACCTGGCCGCGGCTGGCGAGGATTGCCAACATGTTCCACGAACTTTTTGTAACGGATCGGCCCGGACGAGGGCAGGGGGATGCGCTGCTCACGCGCTGCCGATTACGCGCAAGCGCATGCCTCTGGTTTCCAGCAGGTAGGTCTCTACGCCGGCGACAAGGTGCAGCCCCTCTTCGGAGATGGCGCTCCGCGAAAGACCGGGTTGAACGATGCGGACGTCGAACTCGTAGCGATAGTCCTGCCAGCTCGCCTTGAGCTTTTTGAGGAATGCTGGTGTTCCCAGCTCGAAGCGCGTGCTTTGCCCCTTATCGAGGCGCAGCTTCTCGCGTTTGAGCATATGGGTGAACATGCGATTGGGACGATCCCGCCAGCGTGCGGACTTCTGCGCCTGGCCACAGACTTCGTAGAGATCCTTGACCCGGGCACCGGGCTGATCGGCGCTGGAATATTTGCAGTGGAAGAGTGTGACCTGGACCAGGCCTTCGGTAACGCGCAGCGAAACGACGTCGGCGATCTCACCTGCGCCGTCATCGTCGAACACAAGATCGTAGGCGTCGCTATCGGCTAGCAACATGTCGATCACGTGCCGTTGGACGGAGTCCGCCCGCTTTTCCAAGCCTTGCGCTTCGACACGAATGTTGACCTTGGACCAATCCCAGGCCTCGATCCGGTCCGCGGGATATGGCTCGACGGAAACACCGTCCGGCAAGGCGTAGAGATGACTGTAGATCAGAAGCGAACCATCACCAAAGTCGATCTGGGGAGAATCGTCGCCGAAGGATTCGGACAACGATTTGACCTTGCCCCCGACCTTGATGCTGGTCTTCGGACCGGACTTTTGCGGATAGCGGGCGCCGCCCTCGCTGAACACGATCTCGAATTCTGCGGCATGCGCCTCGCTGCGCACCGCAAACCTGAGCGGCCCGGTCCGTTCGTGGTCGAGTAGCTCGATGTCGCATTCCGTGAACAGCACGGGTGCGTCGTCAAAGCTGATCTCGATCCGGTCCTCGATCTGGGTCAGCAGCGATTCCGGCCAGTGGATCGCCACCGGAGGAACGTCCGGCCGCGCACTGATCTGGCGGGGACGCATCGCGCTTTTGAAGACCCCGTCGGTCGTGATCCCGGGGTCGTTTACAGCCTGGCCAATGTCCGCGCACCATTCAACCCAGTCGGTGAGGTCGCGAACAGGCGTAATGGACCAGAACTTTCCCTTCGCGGAGCAGCCGCGGGAGGTCGGCACTCCGCCCAGAAAGCCAGTGGCGAAGACATTGTTCTTAATCCGGGACTGAGATTTGGCGTTGTCGAGCCCATCCGCGACATCGACGCCCATGTACATGGAATAGCGGACGCCGCGCCCCTGATGGTGCGTCAGGCCGAGGTTGCGCAGGATCAGGCGGTTGAAGCCATGAAGACTGCGGAATACTTCCTCGCCCTCGACACGCCGCGTCGTCTCACCACAGACAGCCTTGGCCAGTCTATCGTACGGGCCTTTTGACGAACTGCTGATATAGAGGAGCCCCTTCACGGGATCCCAGTGCATCATATGCAGATCCCAGACGACGTTGATCGCGTGTTGGGCCGTCGTCCAACCGGCTACCTCCTCCGAACGCGTGACGAAGATGGCGACGCGCTGGTGTGGATTGACCTTCATGCCGAGATAGACGCCGGCGTTGTAAAGGTCTTCGGCGCGTAGGGGCTCCCAGGCATCGCATGACGTGCGGTAGACGACAGCGTTCATCTTGGGTTCGAGGGTCTGCAAGGGAATGTCGCTGAGATCGCCGACAAACCCCTTGAACATCTCGGCGCGGCGAACTTGCCGATCGATTTTGGCCGTGCTCAGCGCTTCAACCAGCGCATTCCAGTCAGCGTCCTCCGCGTAAAGCTTTGCCAGCGACCGGTCGATGTCGTCCACGCCGGTGTTGGCGATTACGGTGGCGTCGCCCAATCGCGGATCCTGTCGGGTAAAGCGGCCCACGAACTGGATTGTCACCGCAATGCTCTTGTGCGGATCGTGCAGCGCAGCGATCTTGAGCTCGGGCAGGTCAAATCCTTCGCCAAGCATGTCGACGCAGATGATGATCCTGCTGTCGAAGCGCCGGAGCGCAGCGAGATTGTCGCGGCGGTCCCTTGTCGATTGCTGGCTGTGGACGATGACCGGCCGAAACTCGGGGTACATCGCACTGTAGATCTGGTGCAGTTCCTTGGCCCGATCGATCGTCGAGCAGCGCGCCATCGCGAGGTGATTGAGCCCTTGGCCAAGATCGGCCTGAAGAACTTCGCCGAGCTTCTCGGCAATAGCTGCGTCGGCATCTGCCTGGTCGAGACCAAAGACCGCTTCAAAGCGGATTGGTTTGAAGTAGCCTTCCGCCTGCGCCTTCTTGAGCGGGTAGGTGTAGATGAACTCGCCATCGACACGACGACCATCTTCACGGAACGGCGTGGCGGTGAACTGAACGATCGGCAAGGGCGGATCATGTTCGACGAACAGGCCGCGAAAGCGTGCCCATGTCGGCGCGCCGATATGATGGGCTTCGTCGATGAACAGCGCCGAGGCCCGCCCGGCCATCCTTTCCTGGACCTCAGCTTCGGCGCGCCCTGCGATCTGCATGGTCGTGACCACGACATTTGCGCTCTCGAATATCTCGTCCACCTCCTCCGGCGTCCGGGGGATGTGCGAAAGCCGCATGACGAATGGAAATGCCGCAGTGGCATCAAGGCACCTCTGCTGTTTGAGAACGCCGAAGGTCTCGAACTTGCTCGCGATCTGTTCGCGAAGCGCATCGGTTGGAACCACAACAAGCAACCGGCTGAACCGCTGATGTGCATTCAGGGCAAGCATGGTTTCCGTCTTGCCAGTGCCCGTGGGCATCACGATCGTGGCAGGGTCGGTCGAACGCGTTGAATGAGCCAGTGCCGCGTGCAGAGCGCCCACTTGAGGCCTGCGAAGCCCATGTTGGGCTGGCCTATCGTCGGTGGCGGGCTTTCCCTCGCGCAGATGGAATGCGTCTTGCCATGAACGTGAAACCGCGGCCAATCGCTCATTGCGCGCATTCCGATCGAGCGCGGCGATATTGGTCGGCGTGATGTTTATCCAGCGACCCTGACCTGCTTCCAGCGCATCCACGATTGCCTTGGGCTCGGCCGCCGCGGGCACCAGCAAGACCAGATCTGCGTCCAGCTCGGTGGACGTCTTGCTGTTGATGATCTTGAGCGTTTCCCCTGAAGACAGGGTCGTCTCGTATCCGTTCACACGGCGAACCGCAAAGGGACGCAAGCGGCAGGTTTCAAGAGATGAAGGGACATCCAGTTGGCGCACCGGGCTCCCCAGAACCTTGCCTTCGACAGCTAGCCGTTGGGGGATGAGCAAGCGGACTTCGTCGTCAAAAAGCCCCGCTTGCCCATTCACGGTCTGCTGCTTGCGCGACGCCATCCGTCTTTACCTCATGTTGAACGCCGTTCCCCCGGCGCCGGCTATCAGTGCTTCTTGTCCTTGGGGGGATTGGGGTCGTTACCTGGCGCCACGGTATCGGAGTCGCGCCAGCGACCGTCACGACCCTGAATCCGGACTTCTCCTCCGCCCAGATTGCGCACGGTCTGCTTGGCAGCCTGTTCGGCTGCTTGCTGCGTCTTATGCACACTGCTGGCGCGACCCGCCTTGGGGGCCTTTACTGCCCAGCCGTCGGGATGCTTGGTGACGTACCTGTCTGCCATGGAATGCCCTCCTTTCGCGTTGACTCCTGAATGGCAGATGCATATAGGAACTATACTGACTACGATGTCAAGTGGGTATAGTTTATAGTCGTATTGAGAGGTGGAAATGCGCTGGGGTGTCGAGCAGCGGCTTGAATTCATCGAATTCCGCCTGTTCTGGGAGGGGGCGATCAATCGCGCCGACCTGACCGAGTTTTTTGGCGTTTCCGTTCCGCAGGCATCGAAAGATCTGACGCTCTATCAGGAGCGGGCGCCTGGAAACATGGAGTATGATAAGCGGGGCAAGCGCTATGTCGCGGCAAAGCGGTTCACGCTTCGGTTCATGGATCCCGATCCTTACGCCTACCTGTCACAGCTGCATTCAGTAACCGAAGGCGCTATCCCTCCGGGGGAATCTTGGATCGCGACTCTGCCTGCTGCCGATGTCGCGATGACACCCAAACGGGACATTGGCATCGAGGTTTTGCGCAGGACGCTGGATGCCGTCCGCGAGCGCACGTCGATCGAGGTCTTTTATCAATCCATGAATTCACGACGGCCGGACCCAACCTGGCGTCGGATTACCCCCCACGCCTTTGGCTTCGACGGCTTCCGTTGGCATACGCGCGCCTACTGTCACCTTGAGGAGCGCTTCAAGGACTTCCTCCTTCCCCGAATTCTAGAGGTTCGTAACGAAGGTGATCCTGGTGCCGGCGGTGAGCAGGATTGGCTCTGGAACAACTATTTCGACGTGATAATCGGGCCGCATCCCGAGCTGACCGAAAGCCAGAAAAAGGTCGTCGCAAAGGACTATGGATTTGAGCAAGGTAACGGACACATGTCCGTTCGCTATGCCATGCTGTTTTATGTTCTGAAGCGTCTGGGTTTGCTCGGGGATGCGTCGAAATTGAGTGCCCGCACCCAGCATATCGTGACTATAAATCGCAAAGAGACTGAAGCCGCGCTGGAAAAGGCTGAGTTTCAACTATGACGCTTGCGCGGGGGACTGATTGATGGCGGCCAAGCTTGAGGACATCAAGAACGGGGCATCGGTGCGCGGTATTGCGTCGAACCAATCCGCGCAGGTTCTGTCCATCGACTGGATAGGCGATCAGGCGATCAATGTCGTTTTCCGTGACCACAATGGAATCGTTGCCGAGGCCGTTCTCTATCGAGACGACGAGCATCGCCTAGAGGTCGAGCAAGGCGGGCGGCCTTGGTCGTTCGACGCCGATGGCGCTCTCCTGCGCTTGGTGACCGAGGCCAACCGGATCAAGCTGGCGCACTACTTCGATCCCTATCTCGCTATTCACACGAGTCTGGTCGATCCCCTCCCGCATCAAATTTCCGCAGTCTATGCCGAAATGCTGCCGCGCCAGCCTCTAAGGTTTCTGCTCGCCGACGATCCGGGTGCGGGCAAGACGATCATGGCGGGCCTACTTATGAAGGAGCTGATTGCGCGCAGCGACCTGGAGCGTTGCCTGGTGGTCGCGCCGGGAAGCCTCGTCGAGCAATGGCAGGACGAACTGGGCCAGAAATTCAATCTCGAGTTCGACATTCTCAGCCGGGACATGATCGAGACGTCACGGTCGGGCAATCCCTTTAGCGACCGCGATCGAATGATCGTCCGCCTCGATGTCCTGGCGCGCAACGAAGAGCTCCAGGAAAAGCTCATGAGCGCGCAGGAATGGGACCTCATCATCTGCGATGAAGCCCATCGCATGTCGGCAACCTACTTCGGCGGCGAGGTCAAATATACGCGGCGCTATCAAGTGGGGCAGAAGCTCGGCCAAGTCTGCCGGCACCTGTTGCTCATGTCCGCCACGCCGCACAACGGCAAGGAGGAGGATTTCCAGCTGTTCATGGCGTTGCTCGATGGCGACCGCTTTGAAGGCCGGTTCCGCGACGGCGTCCATTATGCCGACACCGCGGACATGATGCGGCGTCTGACGAAGGAGGAGTTGCTCAAATTCGATGGGCGCCCGCTTTTTCCGGAGCGTCGTGCCCGAACCGTCAAGTACGAGCTGTCCGAGGGCGAAGCTACCCTCTACACGGCGGTTACGGAGTATGTCCGCACCGAGATGAATCGTGTGCAGCGGTTCGCCGAAGGTGACGGAAAGAAGCGCAACAATGTCGGGTTCGCTCTCCAGATCCTTCAGAGGCGTCTCGCGTCCTCGCCAGCCGCGATCTACCAGTCACTCAAACGACGCCGGGAACGGCTTGAAAATGAGTTGGGCGAGGCCCGCCTCGCCGCAAAAGGGCGCCGCTCGGGCATAGGCGAGCCGACGGTCAACGTCGATATGCTCCGGAACATCGAGGAGTACGGGCAGGAGGAGATCGACGAGCTTGAAGACCTGATTTCGACCGGAGCGACCACTGCAGAAACGGTCGAGCAGCTTGCTCTCGAGGTCGAGACTCTCAAGGGCCTCGAGTCCATGGCGCTGGGTGTTCTTCGCTCTGGCGTCGACACCAAATGGAGCCAACTGAATCGTATCCTCGACGATGAATTGATGGTCGATGCCGCGGGCAATCGGCGCAAACTCATCATCTTCACCGAGCCCAAGGACACCCTTCACTATCTCTTGGACAAGGTTCGCGCGCGTCTCGGCAATCCCGAGGCGGTCGATGTGATCCATGGCGGCGTTTCGCGGGAGGAGCGCCGCAAGGTGGTCGAGCGCTTCATGCAGGACAAGGACCTCGTGGTCCTGATTGCGAACGATGCTGCGGGCGAAGGTGTGAACCTTCAGCGTGGGCATCTGATGGTCAACTACGATCTGCCTTGGAATCCGAACAAGATCGAACAGCGCTTCGGTCGTATCCATCGCATCGGCCAGACCGAAGTCTGTCACCTCTGGAACCTCGTAGCGGCTGACACGCGCGAAGGTGAAGTCTACGCCCGGCTTCTGGAAAAGCTCGAAGCGGCCCGCGAAGCCTTGGGCGGCCGGGTGTATGATGTTCTGGGCGAACTATTCGAGGGAACCGCGCTCAAGGATCTCCTGTTCGAGGCCATCCAGTATGGCGAGCAGGATGAGGTCAAAGCCCGTCTTTTCCGGCAAGTCGATGGTGCCGTCGATCAGGCTCATCTGCTCGAATTGCTGCGTCGGCGGGCCTTAACTAACGACACGATGCCCGCTGCCGCTGTCGAAGAACTTCGTCTCGAAATGGAGCGCGCGGAGGCGCTACGGCTTCAACCCCATCACATTCAGAGCTTCTTCGTCGAGGCGTTCGAGCATCTGGGCGGCCGGATCAAGCGGCGGGAGGAGGGGCGTTGGGAGATCACGCACGTTCCGGTTCGCATACGCGAGAGAGACCGCCAGATTGGGACAGGCGCTCCGATCCAGAAGCAGTACGAACGGATCTGTTTCGAGAAGGACAAGATCAACCAGCAGCCCGTTGCGGCTTTCGTTTGCCCCGGACACCCCCTCCTTGAAGCGGTGATCAGCCTCGTCCGCGAACAGTATGAGCAAATCATGCGTCAAGGAGCCATACTGGTGGATGACACCGACGGGGGAGATAACCTGTCCGCTATCTTCCTGCTGGAACATACGATCCAGGACGGGCGGCTCACAAGCCTCGGAAAGCCGCATGTGATATCCCAGCGGCTTCAATTTGCGGCCATCGACAAGTCTGGCAAGACGGTGAACGCAGGGATCGCGCCTCACCTAAATCTTCGGCCAGCGACGAGCGAGGAAGTCGGGTCGGTCCGCGATCTTCTCGAGGAAGATTGGCTCACCAGCGAACTCGAGAAGGCCGCGATCCGCTTCGCCACAGTCGAGCTCGCGCAGGGGCATGTCGCCGAAGTGAAGGCACGGCGAATTCCCGAGATCGACAAGGTCGAGCAGGAAGTTCGCGCGCGGCTCAAGAAGGAAATCAATTACTGGGACTCCCGGGCGTTCGAACTTAAGGAAGAGGAGAAGGCAGGCAAGAAGACGCGCCTGAACTGGCAGAACGCACAGCGTCGCGCTGAGGACCTCGCCGAACGTCAGAAGCGCCGCATGGACCAGCTCGAAAAGGAACGCTTCATTTCCTCGCAACCGCCCCGCGTGCGCGGGGGAATGGTGGTCATCCCGAGTGGACTGCTGGCGGCGCGCCAATCGTCGACTGATGCGATTCCTGATCAGTTTGCAGTCGATCCGGCTGCACGCCGTCAAATCGAAATGGCAGCAATGGCAGCGGTCATTGCTGCCGAGACGGGGCTGGGAAACAGGCCCGTCGACGTCTCCGCCAAGAAGCTTGGCTACGACATTGAATCCTACGATCCAGAATCAGGGCACATGCGCTTCATCGAGGTCAAGGGGCGGATCGATGGAGCGAACTCGGTGATGGTTACACGCCAGGAGATCATCACTTCCCTGCACGAACCGGACAAGTTCATCCTGGCAATCGTCGCGGTCGCCGAGGGTGTGAGGAACGAGCCTCGCTATGTCCGCGGTCCTCTCGTCGATCGGGAGCCGTCATTCCTTGAGACCGCAGTTCAGTTCCACCTTCCCCGCCTGTTGGAGCGGTCGGAGGCGCCGCGATGAGTTCGAGCGCAAAGCCAATCAAGAGCACGAGCCTGCCTCCACCTTATTTCGAGGGGATCAGGGCGCGTGCTTCCGCGCGTTGGGACCAGTTGGAAGCCGATCCGGAACTCGCGGGACCATGGCACCAGCTTTTCAAACAGGTCCAAAGTCCGCGCCATATCCTGTCGGAACTCCTTCAGAACGCCGATGACGCCGGCGCAAGCGAGGCGAATGTCTCGATCGAAGACGGCCGCTTCGTGTTCGAACATAATGGCGAGGATTTCATCGAGGCGCACTTCGCATCGATCTGTCGCTTCGGCTACTCGAACAAGCGCGCGCTTCATACGATCGGTTTCCGGGGGATCGGCTTCAAGAGCACATTCAGCCTGGGCGATCGCGTTGAACTTCTGACACCCACTCTCGCCATCGAATTTGATCGTGGCCGGTTCACTCAGCCTCACTGGATGCCCGGGAAATCCCTCACTTCGGGCACAACCCGGGTCGAGGTGGCGATTTCAAGCGACCTTCGCCGCCAAGAGGTCGAAAAGAATCTGGCCGAATGGCTCAAGAGCCCGGTGTCGCTCCTGTTTTTCAGGAATATCCGAAAGCTGCGGATCGGAGATCAATCCGTCCACTGGCAGAGTCTCGGTGCCGGGCCGGTCGAGCAAAGCGAATGGATGGCGCTCGACGAGAAGGCGGAGGACCCGTTCCTGCTGGTCCGTTCGAACGAAGAAGCCTTTCCGGCAGAGGCTTTGGAAGAGATCCGTCAGGAGCGCATGCTTGGCGTGGAGGACAGTGGGGAATTTCCACCATGCCGCGTTGAGATCGTTCTGGGCGCCAAGGGCAGATTGTACGTTGTCCTCCCCACAGGCGTGGAAACCAAACTGCCATTCGCCTGCAATGCGCCATTCATTCAGGACCCCGCCCGGCTCAAGATCAAGGATCCGGCGATTTCGCCGACTAACCGCTGGCTTCTCGAGCGTGCCGGCCAGCTCGCCGCGCAAGCGATGGAGCAATGGATTGGCGACTCCTCAATCGGCCTTCAGGATCGTGCAGTCGCCTATGGTCTCCTTCCTGACGTAGACCGGAAGGCGAGCGATCTTGAAGGCATGTGCGCGGCTATCACTGAGTTGGCCTTTAATGCTGCGATCCAGGAAAAGCCGATCCTGCTCACGGACGAGGGGAAGCTCGTTTCCGGCAAGGCGGCGATCATCATGCCGCCCGCTGTTTTCGAGGTCTGGCCAGCCGAGCAGGCAATGGCTTTGCTGGATGAAGCCGGCCGGCCGGCGTTCCTGCGGCATGTCTCGGCGGCCAATCGGACAAAGCTCAAGAACTGGGGTTTCGTCGAGGAGTTTACCAAGGACGATCTGCTGGAGCGCTTGTCCGAAGTCCATTTGCCTCGGCCGGCGACCTGGCGGCACTTGCTCAATCTCTGGGCCTATATTGCGCCCGAGGTAACAGGGTACGATTGCAGCGATCCATCCGCGCTCCGCATCGTTCCTGTTCAAGGTCAGGACGTCCTGTATTCTGCGGCCGAGGTCGTGCGCCTCGGCGAGAAAAAGCTGCTTCAGTCCGATGACGATTGGTCGTTCCTTTCCGAACACCTGATTGTTCTGAATCAGAATTGGACCCGCTTTTTGGCCGATCAGCGGCGGGAGAAGGCCGGTGCCAAGGACCAGCGAAAGGATCCTGCCCAGGCAGCGCTGGATGTCCTCGAAGAGATCGGCTTGAACGATACGAGCGACGTCAACTCGGTCATCGAACTTGTTGCGGAGGCCTATTTTTCATCCGGCCAGCCAAAGATGGCAGATTGCGTACGCATCGCCCAGATCGCAGCAAAGCTGAACGCAACCCCTGGAGCGGCCTTTCGATATGCGGCAGCCGATCGGAAGCTGCGCGGAACCAACCACACGATCCTGTTCGACGAGGATGGGACCCTCGATGCCTTGCTGCCGAAGGCCGTGCAGGAAACACAGCTTCTCCATCAGGACTACTCGGCGAGCTTCACTTCATGCTCGCGGGATGAGTGGCTGCGGTGGGTAGGCTCGGGTCGCTCGGGCCTGCAGACTTTTGCGCCTTTGGCTTCGAAGAGAATCTCGATCTACGGCCGGTCGCGGATAGTCGCGGAGGCAAAGGCACGCGGTCAAAAGACCGCCCTGTCATATCACTATGTTACCGACAGCTTCGAGATCGAAGACTGGGATTATGCAGCGGACTACTGGCGGCATTGGGAGGCCGAGGCTGCGAACGATCCGTCATTCTGGACAAAAGTGGCAGCGCGAATTTTCGCCCAGCGCGAAACCTACTGGTCCAGGGCGTCCGGTGCCCGCATCGTTCAGATCGCCACCACCGGCTCAAGGCGCGCCGTCAGTTGGGACACGCTTGCTGCGGGCTGGATACTCAAGCTTCGCGAAAAACCCTGCCTTCCCGATACGCGCAACACGCCGCACATTCCCGCCGACCTTCTCCGCCGAACCCCGGAAACCGAGTCCTTCATCGACGTCGAACCGTTCGTTCAGGGCATTCTGGATCGGGAAGCGACGCGCCCGTTATTGGACCTTTTGGGCGTTCGGAAAACGCCGAGCGGTCCGGAGCAATTGCTCAAGCGACTACGAGCACTTGCCGGCGCGCAACGCGCTCCGGTCCTTGAAGTCGAAAAATGGTATCGGCGCCTCGACGGAATGTTGGATGGCTGCTCGACCGCGGATGCCCAAAGCGTCAAGGATGCCTTCCAAACTGAAAAGCTGATCCTGGCGCACGACGGTTCGTGGGTTTCGGCAACTACTGTCTTTCTTCATGCGGACGAGGAGGATGTCCCTGGAGCCCCGATCATTCGGGCTTCGATCGGCGATCTCAGTCTTTGGCGTCGGGTCGGTGTAGCGGATCGACCGTCGGCAGATATTGCCCTGGAATGGCTGAACTCGCTCGAATCTGGTTCAACGCTCGCGGCCGATGAAGCCCGGCGCGTACGGGCGCTTATTGTCAAATATCCCATCCGGATATGGCAAGAGTGCGGGAACTGGATGAACCTGCTTGGCGAGTGGGCGCCGGTGGGCACGCTTGAATACGCCTTTAGTCTCCAGGGGCTGATCAAGTGGAGTCACCTCCATGACTGGGTCAAGCGCAAGACCGCAGATTGCCAGAGATTGGCTGCGGATGTCATGCAAACGCCGCCGTTCGCAGCGCTTCCGGCACTCTCGCACTTCGTCGACGAGCGGTTCAATCAACCATCGTTGCTAGGCGGCCTCCAGGAGCGCCGCGCCTGGTTGACGGCGTTCGGCAGGCAGCTTGGCCGGATCGAACTTGCCGATGCTGGTGAAACCGAGCGGGTGCGGCATGTCGCGATGGTGATCGAAGGGACTACTTGGGCTGCCGCGCCCAAGCTCGAGGTGGTCCCCTATTTGGACGGCGTTCCCGCCGGCACGGCTAGGCTGACCGACATCCTTTGGCATGACGGCACGCTGTTTGTTACGCCGCTCTCCAAGGCCAAGTTGGCAAAGCGCGTACCGGAGGAGATTGGCAAGTCGCTCAGCTCCGATATCCAGGCCGCGCTCGCCTATGCCTTTGAGCGGTCGCCGGAGGACATCCAGGCTTACCTTGAGGAGAATTTCTCACTTGGGCCGGAGCGAGTTGAGGCGCCGACTCCCGGCGAGCAAGGCCACGATCACGCCGATCGGCATGGACAAGATGCCGATGCGGAAGAGCCGCCGCAGCCCCCACGTCCTGAGTTCTCCGACGCCGACGATGTCGAAACCGATGACGTGCTGATTGATGAGGCGGACGACGAACCGGTGACGGCGCCCGAGTATCCGGGTCGCCCAGCCGAACCTGATCGAGAATTGCCGCCTACCGATATCCTCGTGAAACCGCGTCCGGCGCCTAGACCCGCACGGCCAAGTGTTATTGCCCGATTTGCCTATGCGAAGGGCTATAAGGCTGACGGAGACGAGAGGTTTTTCCACTCCGATGGCAGCTGGATCGGGCGCGCGAACGGTAGCAGATTTCCTTGGGAGTGCCGGTCTTCGTCCGGTGAAGTGCTCTGCCATTACTATCCCAAGGAGCATTGCCTGGAGCTTGAGCCTCTGCAGATCGAGGCCGACGTCTGGGGCCTGCTAGACCAACGCCCAGACGACTATTCCTTCATCCTCACAACTCCGGACGGCGAGCCCGTTGAAATGACGGGAACACGCCTGTGCGCCATGCGCGAAGGCGGTGAGATCACCATTCACCCTGCGACTTATAGGCTGGTTTATGACCTCGATACCTAACATCAAAAAGAAGCTGATCGAGGTTGCGATCCCGCTCGAAGCGATCAACGCCGCCTCCGCACGCGAAAAGTCGATCCGACATGGGCACCCGTCCACGATGCATTTGTGGTGGGCGCGACGACCACTGGCGGCATGCCGCGCAGTGTTGTTCTCGCAGCTTGTCGATGATCCGTCGAGCGATCTCGAAAACTTCCCCACGCCGGAGGCGCAGGAGGTCGAGCGCAAGCGGTTGTTTGCCATCATTGAGGACCTGGTGAAGTGGGAGAACTCGACCAACGAGGAAGTGCTGGAACGCGCCCGCGCTGAAATCCGAAGGAGCTGCGGGGGTGAACTGCCGCCGGTTTATGATCCGTTCTCGGGCGGTGGGTCGATCCCGCTCGAGGCGCAGCGCCTTGGTCTGCCCGCCTATGGGTCTGACCTGAACCCGGTTGCCGTGATGATTGGCAAGGCCATGATCGAAATCCCCCCTAAGTTCAAAGACCAGAAGCCGATCCACCCAGGCGCTAAGGATCGGCAGTTCTATCGCAACGCTGAGGGTCTTGCCGAGGACGTCAAATACTATGGCGAGTGGATGCGGGAGAAGGCGTGGGAGCGGATCGGGCACCTCTATCCGCAGGTAGATCTGCCAAAGGAGTACGGCGGCGGCGAGGCCACGGTGATTGGTTGGATCTGGTCGAGAACTGTGCCTAGTCCCGATCCCGCGTTCGCCAACGTCGAGGTGCCGATCGCGTCAAGCTTCTTGCTCAGCACCAAGACTGGCAAAGAGGCTTGGGTCGAGCCCATTGTCGATAAACAGGCTAAGACCATTACCTATCGGATCAGGCATGGCGGCACCAAAGCGGAGATCGCGGCCGCCAAGGAAGGGACCAAAGCAGGCCGTGGCGCGAATTTTCGCTGCCTTATGTCTGATACTGCGATCACTCCCGACTATGTGAAGAGCAACGGCCGTGCCGGCAAAGTCGGTCAGACGCTGATCGCCATTGTCGCCGATGGTAATCGCAGCCGAGGCTATGTCGCGCCTTCGGTCGCGCATGAAACACTGGCTCTGTCGGCAAAGCCCGAGTGGAAGCCGGAAACCAGCCTGCCGAACGATCCCCGCAATTTCTGGACTGTGGACTACGGCCTGACGACCTTCGGTGATCTTTTCACCGATCGCCAGTTGGTGGCTCTGAACACCTTCAGCGCTCTCGTGCATGAGGCGCGAGCGCAGATTGAGACCGATGCCCGAGCCGCAGGTCTCGCGGCCGACACCGCCCCGTTGCGTGATGGAGGCACCGGAGCTCAGGCCTATGCTGAGGCAATAAGCGTCTATCTAGGGTTGGCGGGAAGTAGGCTTGCCGATAGCTGCAACACGATCTGCCGATGGGCTGCGGACAAAACGCAGCTGAAGAATATGTTCAGTCGCCAGGCCATCCCCATGTCGTGGGACTTTTTCGAGGCAAACCCTTTCGCAGGGGCTGCTGGCGATTTTCTTGTCAGTGCGACAACAGTTTCAAAGGTTCTGGACCGCTTTCAACCCTTTTCGCAGGGCATTGTGCGAAACCAGGATGCTCAGACCGTCGATTACCCATCGAGGACGGTCATTTCATGTGATCCACCTTATTACGACAATATTGGATACGCAGATCTATCGGACTTTTTCTACTGTTGGATGAAGCCAAATATTCAGAAAGTTTATCCTGATATCTTCTCTGTCCTTGCGACCCCCAAGTCGGAGGAGCTTGTCGCAACGCCGTATCGCCATGGAGGGCGAGAGGCCGCTGAGCGTTTTTTCCTTGATGGGATGAGTCGCGCCATCGCCAATATGGCTGAGCAGTCATCGGACACGTTTCCGGCGACGATCTATTATGCCTTCAAGCAGAACGAAATTGATCAAGAGGGTATCAGCTCGACTGGTTGGGCGACCTTTCTGCAAGCCGTTGTCGAAGCGGGCTACGCCGTCGTTGGTACTTGGCCGATGCGCACTGAAATGGCGAACCGCATGATCGCTTCGGGGACGAATGCTCTCGCCAACTCTGTCGTTCTGGTTTGCCGGAAGAAGGAAACCACGGCTGAGAGTATTACCCGCGCCGAGTTCATTCGCGCCCTGAAACGTGAACTGCCACCAGCTATTTCCGAGCTTCAGGCCGCTAACATTGCGCCGGCGGATATGCCGCAATCAGCCATCGGCCCCGGCATGGGTGTATTCTCGCGCTACAAAGCCGTCCTCGAATCCGACGATAGCCCGATGAGCGTGAAGACCGCACTTCAGCTCATCAACCGGGAACTCGACGAATATCTAGGCGGAATCCAGGGTGAATTCGACGCAGACACCCGGTTCGCAATTACCTGGTTCGAGCAGAACGGGAACGGCAAAGGGGACTACGGCATCGCCGATAATCTCGCCCGGGCTCGTGGTATTTCCGTTGAAAGCGTAAAGCACGCCGGGATCGTCGAAAGCGCCGCCGGCAAAGTCCGTATCCTCGCGCGTGACGAACTCGACAACGATTGGGATCCGGAAGACGACCGTCACCTGACTGTATGGGAGTGTCTCCAGCACCTGGTCAGGCAGCATGAGAAGGACGGCATTTCTCACAGCACGGGAGTTCTGCTCAAGAAGATCAACACCCACGCCGAGGCCGTGAAGGATCTCGCCTATTGCCTCTACGACATCAGCGCCAACAAGCGGAAAGATGCGAAGGAGGCTACGTCTTACAACGCCTTGATCGCCGATTGGGCTGAACTGACGCGACAGGCGGCAGCTATCCACGACACCAGTGGCAATCGCCAGATGAATATGGACATTTGAGGGGAATTTCGACGTGGCGAAAAGCACGCGGCAATATGTTTTCGAAGGCATGGAATTGCTCCCCTCGGCGCTCACGCCCTTCGTGGAGAAGCGTCTGGAAAGCTCCATCAAGGGCCATTGGCAGCTGGAGGTAGTGCAGCGCGTTCAGGGGTTGCGGCCCAATTCCGCTGGCGAAGTTGGTTGGGATCAGCAAGGCCTGCTCAAGACCATGATGGCCTTCTGGAAGGATGCCTTCGCTACCGTGCTAGGCCATCCCGAGCGTTCCTACGTCTCTGAGTTGCTCGACGTCCGCAATAAGCTCTCGCACAACGAGACCTTCACCTACGACGATGCAGAACGTGCTCTCGATTCCATGCGGCGCTTGATGGAAGCAATCAGTGCGGGCGAAGTGTCAGATCAGCTTGGCAAGATGCGCGATACCATCCTGCGGACAAAGTTTTCCGAACTTCAGCGCAATGAGGAACGCCGCAAGACTCAGCGACTGGAAATTTCAGTCGAAACGGTAGCCGGCCTGCTTCCGTGGCGCGAGGTGGTGGAGCCGCATCAGGACGTCGCCACTGGTGAATTCCAGCAAGCCGAATTTGCTGCTGACCTCGCCAAGGTACATTCAGGCAGCGCGCCTCCCGAGTACCGCGATCCACGGCAGTTTTTCAGCCGCACCTATCTTACCGAAGGTCTGAGCACTCTGTTGGTCGGCGCTGCCAAGCGTCTCACAGGAAGTGGAGGCGACCCAGTCGTAGAACTGCAAACCAATTTTGGCGGCGGCAAGACGCACTCAATGCTGGCGCTCTACCATATGGCGGGACCCACGCCAGTTCAGGACCTTTCGGGCCTGGATCAGCTGCTCGATCAGTATGGGCTCACCGTGCCGAAGGATATCAACCGGGCTGTGCTCGTTGGAACGTCGCGCGGCCCCCAAGACGTGCTCAACGCAGACGGAGGCCGCAAGATCCGGACGACATGGGGCGAGTTAGCCTGGCAGCTGGGCGGGGCCGAAGCCTTTGACCTGATTGCCGAGAACGATGCCAATGGGATCGCGCCCGGCTCAAACCTGCTCGAAGCGATATTCAAGAAGTATGCGCCGTGCCTCATTCTGATCGACGAATGGGTCGCCTACTTGCGGCAGATTTACAAAGTGGAGGGGCTTCCCTCGGGCTCGTTCGACGCAAACCTGTCTTTTGTACAGTCGTTGACCGAGGCTGTGAAAGCCAGTCCCGGCACGCTGTTGGTCGCATCTCTTCCAGCATCGCAGATCGAAGTTGGCGGCGAAGGCGGTCAAGAAGCGCTGGCGCGATTGAAACAGACATTCAGCCGTGTGGAGTCCTCTTGGCGACCCGCCAGCCAGGAGGAGAGCTACGAGATCGTCCGCCGGCGGCTCTTCAAAGAGATACCGGGCGACCGGTTCCACCACCGCGACAACACCCTCAAGCAATTTGCCAAGCTGTACCGCGAGAATGCCAATGACTTCCCGCAGGGCTGCGCCGACGAGGACTATCGGCGTAAGTTGGAAAAGGCCTATCCGATCCACCCCGAACTGTTCGACCAACTTTACACCTGCTGGGGCTCGCTCGAGAAGTTTCAGCGCACACGTGGTGTGCTTCGCTTGATGGCGCAGGCCATTCACGAACTGTGGATGAGTGGCGACCCCTCCGTCATGATTATGCCCGGTAGCGTTGCAGTCAGTTCGCCTCGGGTGGAGCCCGAGCTGCTTCACTATCTGGACGTAAGCTGGCAGTCGATCATCGCGGGCGACGTCGATGGCACTGCGTCTACCCCGTACAAGGTCGATCAATCAGCTCCCAACCTCAACCGCTACTCGGCGACGCGCCGCGTGGCGCGCGCGATTTTCATGGGAACTGCGCCGACGCATCAGCAGCAGAACACCGGCCTCGACGACAAGCAGATAAATCTTGGCGTTGTCCAACCCGGCGAGAGGCCGGCCATTTTTGGAGACGCACTCCGGCGACTAACTAACCAGGCCAAATTCATGCATTCGGACCTTGGCCGGTATTGGTACTCGATGGCGGCCAGCCTCAATCGCATAGCCACGGACAAGGCCGCACAGATTGAGGCCGCTCTGGTCGATGTCACGATCGATGCGGAACTGGGCAAGTATGTAAACGGCCTTGCCGATCGCGGCCATTTCGACGCTGTCCAGGTCGCGCCTGCGAGCTCAGCTGAAGTACCCGATGAAGCCGGCGGCGTCCGCGCGGTCGTGCTGGGCGTTGCGCACCCGCATCATGGGCGCGATGGTTCGGAAGCCTTGGTCGAGGCCAAGGACATCTTGATGCAGCGTGGCAGCACCCCGCGCGTCTACCGCAACATGCTGGTGTTCATCGCGGCTGACTCAAGGCAGTTGGATAACCTCAAGGACGCTGTCCGGTCGGCGCTGGCCTGGTCAGAGATCGTTCGAGACATCGAGCGCCTGAACCTCACCCAGAGTGACAGTGCGCTCGCCAAGGCCAAACTGACAGAAGCCAATGAGACGGTGAAAACCCGCCTGAAAGAGGCATGGTGCTACTTGCATTATCCTGCTCAGGAGAGCGCTCAAGCAGACGTCGAGTGGGTGTCGGGCAAAATACCGGCTCAAGACGGCCTTCTGGCCAGGGCCAGCAAGAAGCTCGTCGCCGAAGAGGGGTTGCTCACCGAGCTTGGGCCCACGCGTCTCGATCGAGATCTCCAGAAGTACATCTGGAATGGCAAGCCGCACCTCTCGCTTCGAGACCTCCGCGAGTATCTCAGTCGCTACGTCTATCTGCCACGCCTCAAGAATCAGGAGGTTCTGATCAAGGCGGTGTACGCGGCAATCAGCGGCATGCTCCCTGGGCCGTTCGCCTATGCTGAGCGATGGGACGAAGGCTTAGGAACATATCTGGGACTCGCCATCGAACGCGCTTCGAATGCTATCGTAGTGATCGACAGCCACAGTCTCATCGTCAAACCGGATGTTGCCGAAGCAAACAGGCCGAAGCCAGCTACCCCTGATCCTATTGGTGAGCCCGGTTCGGCCGAACCTGAAAAACCGGGTGAAGAAGTTCCGGGTGGTGGCCAAACGCCGACACCGCAGCCCGAACGCAAGCCTACGCGTTTCAGTGGTTCCGTGCTCATCTCTCCCGACCGACCCGCGCGTGATATCCATCAGGTCGTCGAGGCCATCGTCGAACAGCTGACCACGCTTCCCGGATGCTCGGTAAAGTTGCGGCTTGAGATCGATGCCGATGTTCCCTCCGGCCTGGATCGAGCGAAGGTTAGAACGCTGATCGAAAATGCCACCACACTCGGCTTCCTCGACAAGTCGGTCGAATAGCCTTTCGGAGGTTTTGAGGAGAGATGGCGCTTGCAGCCGGGGGGCAGAATTTCCTGTCCTCCGGTCCTGTTTCTGCTATGTTCCGAGGAGCAATGAGATGAACGCCATCATGACGAATTTCGACATTGAAAACGCCGAGGCTCGCGGAACCCGCAAGTGGGAAGGGCTGTCTGAAATCGATCAGGCGATCCGCGATAATCGCCTGATGGAATATCGGATCAAGAAGTCATGGGCCGATCCGTGGTCGCGAGCCCTGACGGTTGTAGTCCTCCTTTTGCTCGTGATCTTCGCCGGCTTTGTGCTCTATTGGGATGCCTTGAAGGGCTGACGCTTCACCACTCTTTGACATCATCGGCGGCCTCAGCACTTGCGCCCTGTGCTCCCTTTGTGACGGCATCCAGACGTCCTCTTGATCCGCTGATCTTCTGGCGACCGGCAGCCTGAGCCCTCTGAACCTCATCATGGATATTGCCGGCGCCCACCTGTGGCACTGTGCCAGAGCCCCCTCCGCCAGTCTGCGCGCGCCCGCGTACTGATCCGGCGCCAGAGATAGCCGGACGGGACACGGGCTGTCCGGGGGCCAGGACTAGGCGATCTTCGATCCCGTCGCGAAGCTGCTCGGCATAACCTTCAATGAACTTGGCCTGCAACGCTTGGCCTTCCGGGCTGAGCTGGAAGGTCACGTCGTCGAACCGAACATTGCCGTAGAAGTCTCGGTTGCGCTCGATCTCGGCCAATCCCCATTCACGGTAGGCTTGGGACAGATTGAGGCTTCCTGCCGCGCTGTTGCCCTTGAAGAACGATGCTTGGCTTTCGAGGCGGTTGGCAAGTTCCTCGGCGCGCCTTGCCTCGCGGCTGTAGCTTTGCGCTTCGGTGAGGGACGCGTTCATGCCGCTTGCCGAGCTTGAAATTGAGGAGCTGCTAGAGGTGCTGACTGACCGAACGAAACCGTCGCGGGTACTCGACCAATTCCTGCTGTCGGACATCTGGGCCAAGCTACCGAAGATCCGCGAGCGGTCCTCCGACGCAATGCCAATGTCGCTGTCGGTCCACGCCTGGTTTCTCCCTCCCTTGGCGCCGATGTTGGCGGAAGCGACTCCGTTCGTCACGCCAGCGCTCGCGCCAGCTTCTCCGTTCAAGAACCAAGCTACGGTGATGTCGTCCGCTGCCCTGCGCGAGAGCCCGAACTGCCGTTGCAGATTGGTGGAGGCCTGATCGACCTCGCTGAAGGCGGTCTGGATGCTGTCGGAGTTGGACGTGCCGGTTGAGCTCTCGAAAGCCGAGCCGCGGCTGAACTGATCTCTCAATTCCCGGAACCTTGTCACAGCGCTGGCGGTCGATTCCGTCGCGACATTCGCATAGCTCTCGCTGTTCGAACGAGCCTGCGATGCCATTGTTGACAGGCGCGCGGTGAACTCCTGGCCCAAGCTCGGCGTGAAGGGGTAGCTCGAGTTCGGGATCTGGTCGTAGCTGCCTTCGGGAAAGCTCGTGGTCATCGAGCCTGACTCGCTGAAGGTTCGGGTCTGAGCGGCGCCATAGGTAAAGCTCGGCGCGATCGTCCCCTGCGCGAATTGCCGGGTCAGTACGGTCGAATTCTCGAAGCTGGTATTGCCGAGCGCGACGTTGCCGGTGCTTGCCTCGCGCGCGGCCTCTTCGGCGGCATTCTGGCTCGGATTGAGATAGCTGGTCGCGTGGTGCGAAATAGCCATCGCGCCCTTGGCGACCCCGCCGGCGAGAAAGGGCACCGAGGCTATAAGGTAGCCTGCCAGCAGCCCGATATCGCTGTTGACGTCGGCCATGCCAGTAAAGCTCGCAAGACTGAGGCCATTGCTTCCGGCGACCGCCGCCATGTCGGTGGCGCCCTTGTACATCAGCATCATGTGCAGGATCACAAAAAGCGGCCCCCAGGCGGCGAGATAGAAGAAGCCGGTGACATAACCCTTGAGGGCAACCGGGCCGCCCTTGGGCAGCAGGAACAACGGAAAGAGGACCGGGAAGAGGGCGTAGAACAGAACAGTCAGGACGATGTTCAGGAGCGGCACCCACTTCATCGCATTGCTCGCGATCGAGCTATAGGTGCGTTCGGTCTGGATGTCGGCGCGCGTCTGGGAATAGACGTCGACACTCGACGCCCCGCTGCCGCCGGCCATCGAATGCATCGCCTGGCTCATCGCGTTGATCGTCAGCGTCTGCTTGAAAATTTCGGTCGCATTGGCCGAGACGCCGCTCAGATATTGATAGGCCACGGGCAGGTCGGCGAACAGTTTGGCCTTGGCGAGCGCCGCTGTCTGGTTGGGATAGAGCTGGCGGCCGAAAACGGTGCCCATGTCATCGACAAGGCCCGCCCACTGATTGTTTAGCGCATCATAAGCTTCCCGGCAGGTCACGATGCTCGAGGTTACCTGGCCCGAGGTCGCATCACGGGTCAGGAAGCGCTGTGCCCGGGCCTGACTGCCCGGTGCGATCGTTGCCCAGATGTCGTTGGATTCGGCGAGCTGCTTCATCGAATAGCGGCCGAGCAGCACGTCGTAGAAGACGCATTGCCGGAAGTGCTCGTCGAGGTTGGCGGCAAATTCGGGATCAGAGATGCGCAGCGACCGCGTGGCGTCATAGAGCCTGGCGCCATAGATCATGCCGTTCTTGGAGTAATTGAGATCGCCGGGTAGGCCGAACACGACCTCGGCCGAGCCGGTGAGATAATCGCCCACCTGGCTGGTGAAGCTCGCCATGAGTGCGAGACCCAAGGGCACATTGCTGACATTAGCCGGAGCAAGACTGGGATTGAGTCGGTCGGTCACATGGACGTCGAGACGCGGCACCATCAGGCAGGAGTAAATCAGGGTCGCGCCCAGGAACCAGTTGATCCAGGCGCGCCAGTCCTGATTGAAGGCGAGCGTGAGGGCGGACAGGCCGAGGCCCATCACCATGACGACCTGAAGCAGGCTCTTGTAACCGCCATTGCCGGTCCAGGCCGCGACCGCCTGAAACACGTTCACCAGATAATCGCCGCCGCCGACCGTGAAGATTTCGACCATGTCTCGTGTCCCGCTTGGGTTTGCGCTCTGGGGAATCAGTGAGTGAGGGCGCGGTTCTGGACGCCGCGCGACCAGTCGAGCGAGGCGGCCATGCCCGGAGACAGGGAGGCTGCGAGGACGTTCTCGATGAACGCCGTCTTCTCGATGATCTGCATGATCGCGTTGACCTTGAGGTGCGTGTTCGCCTGCCGGTCGGTAAGCGCCTGGCGCACCACGTTGACCTGACCCTGCCACATGGCGATCTTCGCCTCGTCCGCGCCGATGAAGCTCGACATCGAGCGGCCGGCCTCCCCGACGATGCGGTCGAGAACGGCAAACAGCAGATCGACGCTTGCGATTTCGGCCAAGGTCTCACGATCGTCAGTCGGCATGCCGCGGCCATAGGCCGCCTGCACCGTCAGGATCTTGTAGAGCGGCGCCGACGAGACCTGCAGCAGTTCCTTCTGCGCCTCGGTGATTGCCGTATCGTCGCGGATCGCCTGGACCATGCCGGCGATGAGCGCGGAGACACGCGGCCGCAGGGCCTTCGAGGCCGGCAGGCTCAGCGACTTGAACCCCGGATCAAGGCACTTGTCGGGCTCGTCGCAATGAAAGATCAGGACATTGCTGCCGCTCGTGCCATCGAGCAGCGACGTCACGAGAGTGGATGAAGATTCCCCGACGATCGGCACGAACTTGCCCGGCTCGTCATCCTTAGGCGGCACATAGATGATCGTGCCGAGGAGCGTCATGGCGTATTCGGCAAGCTCCTGGTCGAACGTGCCGTTCGGCGAGAAGAACGCGGACTTCTTGAGGATGGTCCAGGTGTAGTTGCGCGCGACGCCCGTGTTGACGTCGTCATACTTCCCTGCGCCCTGGGCGGTGGTACTGGCGCGCTGGCCTTTGGTCCCGCAGCCGTGCTTGGCGGCCGCATAGTCAGTGAAAATCCCCTCGGAATTGCCGATCGCCTCGCAGATCGCCTTGTCGGCGAGATCGCCCTTGGGCCAGATTCCGCCCACCAGACCCTGGGCCAGTTCGCAGCTGTTGATGTTGAGATTGTTCATGAGCTGAGCCTTCTGGCTGAACTCCTGCATGATCTTCGAGCACTCGGGGCAGACCGTGTCGATCGCCAGGCTGAAGGCAAAGCCCACGGCGTTGTTCGCGACCGCCTTCAGCATGGCGACGATCTCGCTCGCGTTGATGAAGCTGAAGGAGCCGGCAAAGATGTCGATGCCGCCGCAGCCGGCGCGGGCGCGTGGCAGTTGCAGGTTTGCAATGTTGGTCGTCTTCTGCGGGAAGCGCGTCCAGATGTTGCCAAGGCTGTAATAGCCCGCCGATTGCCCCTGGTAGGCGGTCGGGCCGTTGACGTTCGCCGCGCCGCCAACATCGTTGAGGAACGAATCCATCGAACTGCCGACGTCGGCGGAGACGCTAGCGAGGGGGAGGGTGGCCGCGACGATCGCGGCGATGACGCGTTTCATTCTAGTAGTCACGTCCGGCTTCCTTCGAAGTGAGGAGATAGATGCGGTCCTGAAGCTCGTCGGCGGACATCACGCCGTAGCCGATCGGAATCGCCTGGCCCTTGGCGGCATCCCACAACACGACGGCCGGGGTGATCTTGGGCTCGAGCCCCATGCGGCTTCGCTGGTTGGTCTCGACCGCATAGGCCGGGAAGTGCCGGGAGGGGCCGCCATCGGTCGAGATCGCGCGTACCGTGATGTGCCAGGTCGTGGCGACGCTTTGCACGATCGGCGACATCACCTCACAGGCGCCGCAGCTCTGGGCGAAGAAATAGAACAGGCCGTAGCGCTCGGAGAGATGCGCCATCACGGTGTTGCGTTCCGCACCGCGCGCGTCCTGCCATTGGCGTTTGCCCAGTGTGGAGACGGGCCGCTGCAACGTGTAGTCGAGGTCGGGATCCTGCCAGATCGCGCGCTGCCAGACGTCGCTGAACAGTGATGCCCGGTCGAGCTGCTCGCGCTGGAAGCGAATGTAGGCCGTCACATTGGTCGGAGTTGGCTCGAGGATCGCCTTCGCCTTGAGTTCCCGCAGTTCGGCGGTGACCGCATCGAGTTGGCTAGTCGCGCTAGCCGTGGGCGGCGCCTGCGCGTTGTCTCGCTCGGGCGGCTTTGGCCGCGAACAATAGAACCAGTATCCAAGCCTGCGCTCCTGGCAGTAGAAGCTGTCCTGGCTGTCATCGGTTGTGACGAGCGGCGGCTCCCCGGCCCGCGCTGGAGCGGTGACAAAGGGATAGGTGGTGGTGAGGGCGAGGCTGGCGGCCAGAAGCCGCCGGCTGACCTTACTGGCGCGCGCGAGCATAGTAGTCCTCGATCTTCTGCTGGATTTCTTGTGTTGCCTGCAGTTCGTCGGGCAGGCGGGCGGCATCGGTGAACTCGGCGTAGACCTCGCTGAAATCCATTTTCGAGAGGTCGAGCCGGGCAAACTCGTCGATGGTGAAGCCGAGGCACTGCTCGGTCTTGGGCTTGCCCCAGGGCTTGTTCAGCTGTTGACGGCCTTGCTCCTGCAGGATCCGCGAGAGCTTGGATTCAAAGCAGCAGTAGACCTTCCGCTTGGTCAGGCACACGCCGAGGAAGGACGACGAGCAGTAGGTCCCGACATAGGCGCACAGGCCTTGCGCATCCTTCTGGTGGAGCAGCATCTCCTCGCGGCTACAGCCCAGCGCCACGAGCAACTGGATGCCCGGGATGAGCGGGAAGCCCTTGCCCTTGCAGCAGTTGAGCACGCCGAAGACCTTGGATGAGCAGGTCTCGCGCGTTCCCTTGAACAGGGTGAGATTGTCGGGATCGAATTCGCGCCGGGCCTGGTTCATCGCGTTCAAGGCAACGACGGCATCCTTGAACTCGTCATTGGCCTCGCGCTCGATCGTCTCGCACGACCCGTCGATGCAGTAGACATCGCCATCGCAAATGAACTGATTGGTGCTCGCCGGCTGGTCGGGCACCGGGCAGTCGTAGACGCGCTCCCAGGTCCGGCAAGGCTCGTCGGTCAGGCAGTCTTCGCGCACCAGATTGCAGCCGGGCGTGGTTTCGAGCGCCTGGCAGTCCTGCGCTTGCGTGAACTTCGCACAGGTATAGCTGCGCGACCAGGCCCAGCATGGCTGTGTGACGGAAACCCCATCGACGATGCGCGTGACCGGATCGCTGTCGGTGCAGCTCTCGGTGTCCTGCTGGCAGGTGCTGTCTGATGCTAGCCCCGCGCATTGGCTCTCGTCGCGGGTTGTCGTGACGACGTTCTCGCCGGTCACCGTGTACGGCGTGGCACCATCGATTGGCGACGTGCAGCTCATTTCGTTGATCGTAAACGACGTACAGCCGAACGAGGGGTCGCAGATGTTGACCGGGATGGACTGAACGAGGCGGCATTGCGGCGCGGGGTAGCGCGCGCAGTCGTAAACCGCGTTGGGGTCGCCCGAGGCGGGCAAACAATAATAGCCGTAGGCCTGCCGCTGCTCGACTTTGGCGACCAGCGCGACCGGGCAGTTCCGCGTTTCCTGGGTTGCCGTATAGCCAGTGTTGCAGGTGGCCATGTACCGGCTGGCGGTGCCGCTCCCCGGAGGCAGGGGGACGCAGCGCCCCTGGTTACCGCTTATGCCCATCCCGCTGGTATAGGAGAGCGGGTCGTCGCCGATGACCCTGCTGCGCGCTATGGTGGCATCGAGGTCCTGCGGCGCGAAGCGCGCGCGCCGGTCCATCGAGTCCCGCATCGTCCGGTAGCCAGTGCTCGACGTTGCCTGACTGGCGGCCTCCCGGCTCATCCGGTCCGGATCGTCGAAATAACCCGACTGGCTCGGCACGCCGCCGAAATTGGGGATGCGGCTCGCATCGGGGTCGGTGGTGGCAGCCCCCTGTGCTGCGGCGGCCTTGTCGCGGCCAAAGGCCTTGCCGTCCGCTTTTGCCGCATCGGTCGTCGTCTGGGCACGAAGCGGTACGACCGGGTTGAAGGTGGTGGCAGCAAGACAAGCGAGGGCGAGGAGCAGCCGTTTCATGGGACGGGCCTTTCGAGGCGGGCAAGATGTTGGGCGGCGAGCAACGCTCCGGGGCCGCCGCCGCGCGCGAAGGCCTCCAGTGCGTAGTGAGCCGTCACGTTGCCGGTCATGCGGTCGTGCGGGGGAACCTCGCTCTTGCAGTCAAATCCGTCGCAGAGATCGAAGTCACTGCTGGTAACGACATAGGTCGGAGCGGCATCGATCCCGAAAGCGCGGAACAGCCGAGGATCGATCCCGACGCCGTCCAGTTGCTCGCCCTCACGGGCGACCTTGGACAGTGCGGCGGTCAGCGCCTTGGCGCTGTTTTGCGGAAGCCCGCGAAAAACCACGACGCCGCCGGCGCGAGTCACATCTTCGATCATCGCGCGAAGCGCCGTCGGCGGCATCGAAGTGCTGGCGAAGGCGATGAACCGGGGCGCCTGACCCATGCCTTCGCTCGTCATCGCGCCCGCGGCGGCGACCATCTTGTCGAAATCGAAGGTGCTGTCCGGACCGACCCGTTGGGCGTTCGCCGCCTCCCCGACGTAGCGCTTGCCGTGGGCCTCAGCGCCCGCCGCACTCGTTCTTGCCTCGTCGGCCACACTTTCGGCGCGGGAACGGGCATTCGCCGCGAGGGCGTCGGCTTCGGCCGCCTGCACGGCGGCACGCGCGCGGATCGCCTCCAGATCGAGGTCGGATCCTGCGGTCTGCGCCGCGGCGCCAGCAAAAGCGGCAACGCTTGCAACGCACGCGATTACAGCGAGATGAGGAAATGTCTTCATAGCGCACAACAGTTCCGCTTGCGCCAGACCAGATAGCCCATGTCCTCGCCGATGGCGGGGTAGACCTGGCCTGCCGACATGAAGGTGGTGGAAGCGCCAATGGGCGCGCAGGCGTAGCGGCCCTTGGTCTGCGGATTGGGATTGGTGGCCTGAAAGCGGTATTGTTGCTTGCGCATCACCGGCATCAGGTATTTGCCGCAAAGACCCTTGCTACCCATCGTGCCCCAGGCGACGAGCTCGCGGTGGAGCTTGTAGGAGAAGCGGGCGAGTGCGAGCCGAGAGGCCTGGACGTGACCGATCGTCGCCGAGATGTTGCCGTTGAGCGGGTACATGGTTCCCTGGCAGCCGGCGCACCAGAACAGTTCGTCGGTTGGCAGTTTCGCCGTCGCCGCCACGCAATCGGCGGCACAGGCGGCAAGCGCCAAGGGATTGGCGAAGAGGACCACCTCGGGATTGATGATCGCGGTGAGTTCGCTGTCCTGCCAGAGCGGATCGATCTCGGTGATGTAGAGGATGTCGATCGAGCCGGACTCAAGACACAGGAAATCCGCGACGATCTCCATCCAGTAGATCAGCGGATAGGCGTACCAGTGGACGTGCCACTGCGAGTTGTACTGCGTCGCACCGCCCACGGCCGAGGGGCCGGCCATCGACTTGAAGCCGATGTCAAAACCCGGATCGAGCTTCATCCCACCCAGATTGACGAAGCACCACGGCTTCATGCTGACGTCGGCAAGGCGGACCGGCTCCCAAAAACCCATCGCGATCCCGGGCCTGAGGCCGCACAGACAGACAGGGAGCGCCGGATTACCCGTGTCGGGGCGGCTCGAGGGCCAGATCTTCAGGCCGCCGATCGAGATCGGGAACAGGCAGGACCAGCAGATGTCGGTGATGGGGTTGACGAACTTGCCCGTGCAGCGGCCCGGCCCTGCGGAGGCTTGAGCGGGTGCGCTGACCGCAAGGCTCAGGCTCGCGAACAGCAATATGCCGCAAAGCCGTGCGAAGATGCCCTTTTTCCTGTTCATGACGGGGTTCGCTCCTGCGGCTTGATCGGCAATTCCTTGACGATGAGGATGCGGCCCTGCTGCTCGACGGTGGCCGGTACCGCGCGAATGCCGAAGTGCTTCACGAGGGTGCCGCCCTGGTCGAAATAGAAGCGGCGCTGGCGGGCCTTCATGAGTTCGAGCGGGGCACCGCGCACGAGGATCAGCTTCGCGGCGGTTGGACCGAAACGTCGGCTCGCCCAGGCCAGCTGAGCGGGATCATCGCCGTCGAGAAAGACGAGGGGAGCGCGAAGCGGAACCGTGTCGAGTGGATTGACCCGCGTACCTGCCGCGATGACGGTCCGCCCCTTGTCGTCGGCGATATCCCGTTCGACCGTGATCGTCGGATCGAACCGCCACACCCGGGTATCGGCGGCCAAACTCACCCCGGCGACAGGTTCGGGCCGGTTGACCCGCGCGATGGTTCGCCGCTTCAACTCCTCGTTGAGCCGTGCAGTCTCGCCGGTCGCTTCCAGGTGCTGGAGACGGGCGTGAATCTGCCGAAGCAGATCCGGCTCGATCACCGGCCAGACGGCCCCCTGCTGGCCGTAATCGCGCGCCGCGGCAGGCATTGCGCCGACCGTGCAGCCAAGGAGGAGACCGAGGGCGAGGAAGCGGTGTGTCACAGGATCGGCCTCCCCACACCCAGAATGCGCTGACGGCAGATCCAACCGATCGCCGCATAGCGACTGTCGAAGCCGTCCTTGTGCCCGGTCGTCACGAAGTAGCAGCCTCTGGGCACCGTGCCGGTAGGGCCGAGGGCCAGCGACTCGCCCCGCCGGCTCTTGAGCTTCGCTTTGGCGACCTGGCGGCCGTTGACGAAGTAGACGCGGTCTTTTTCGGTGACGACGTCACCCGGCATGCCGCTGACGCGCTTGCCGAAGGGTTTCGGCTCCTTGCCGAAATGCTTCGCGAGGAGCGGCGAGGCTGGCGGATCGAACAGGATGATATCGCCGCGCTGCGGAGCGGCTCCGCGATCGAGCCAGATCGCCCAGTAGGGCAGGCTCGGGCTCGCGTTGATCATCAGCGCATGGCCTGCCGCAAAGGCGGCCAGCGACGAGAGCGCGAATGCCCCGGCGCCGAGACCACTCCAGAGCGCTACGCGGCGCCATGTCGGGGATCGGAAGATGATATCAGCGGCGCGCATCGGGAATGGCTCCCATCCGGCGCTCGACATCGACGCGCACGGTTTCGGTGAAGTCGGGGGTGCTGCCGGCAACCACAGCTTCGGCGACCAGGACGGTGCGTCCGTCGCGCGCCAGGCGCTGGACGGATGCCTCGACCGCCTGGAGGTAGGCTTGCACCCGCTGCTTGGTTTCTTCCGGCGTCCGCCCCGCGCGAGCTTCGGCTTCGATGAAGTCGCCCATGATGCGGCTCAGTTGCACCGTTACGACCTCGCGCTTGCGGAGATCGAGGAGTGCTTGGGTCGCCCAGACGCCCCAAAGGGTTGAGCCGAGCATACTCAACGCAAGCGCTATCGCGGTAAGGTTGAGCCCGGAAAGCCGATTCGAAACAGTTGATGTTGCCAGAATGTTCTTCACAGCTCTTCCTCCCGGAGTCCGTCCGCGACCTCATTGAGGAAGCGCGGCATGCGCCAGATCGCCATCAGGGTGGCGAGACCGATGAGACCGAACTTCAGTTCTTCGACGAAGCCAGACTGGCGAGCGGCATCGGCCGACAGAAAGCGGTCGGCCAGATTGGCGACCTGCGCGAAAAACACGTCCACGCTGCCTCCCGAAATCATCAGGAAGAAGAGCAGCGGCAGGCCAAGCGTCATCAGATAGGTCGAGGCAAGGAAACCGCCGGCCTTGATGAGGATGAAGCAGGTATCCGCGGCGTGCCGGCGCCAGGTTGGCCCGGGCGGAAGATCGAGGCCTTCGTCCAGCTGGGGTTCGTGAGCCCGATCGAAGGGAGTGACGACATGAAGAGGCATAGAATCAATAATCCTTGAATGAAGGGAGATTTCAGGAGCGATTGGCGAAGGCGATCCGCTCGATCGCGTCGGCGAGCTGGTGGCCTCGGGCGATCTCGGCGTCGATCGCGGCAAAGGTCTGCGGAGAGCTCGAAAAGAGCGTTGCCGAATAGTCGTCGAGGACGAGCCGGCCGATCGCCTCGGTCTCCGGCCCCTTGATGAAGACCTCCGAATAGTCGTTGCCCGAGCGCTTGAGGCTGCGGATCAAGGTTTCGGTCCGGTCGTCCATGTCGAGGCGCTTCGATGCCTTGAAGTCGGCGATGGTCTCGGGCTTCTGCTGGAGGATCAGCATCCAGTCGCTGTTTTCGAGTGCGGCAGTCGCGCCATCGGACTTGTAATAGTCGTTGAGCGATTGGGTGGCGGTGGCGAGCGCCCCGCCGTATTTGCGGCAGGTGCGGGCATAGGTCTCGACGAACTCGCCCATCGAGCCGCCCTTCAGCATCGACCACGCCTCGTCGATCAGCAGCAGCTTCCGAACCGAGCGAGGGCTGCGGGTCATCGCCTGACTGGTCATGAACATGATGGCGGACAGCACAACCGCGCGCAGTTCCTCCCGGCTCGCGAGGTCCGACATCTCGAAGACCGTGAAATCGGCATCGAGGTCGAGGCTGGCCTGCCCCTCGAAGAAGGCTCCGTAGGTCCCGCCGGCCATGAACGGGGCGAGAGCCGTCGCGAGATCGGCGGCGGCCTCGCTGCCGAGGGCCACAAGGGCATCGCCAACGGCGGTGATGCTCGCATCGGCGCCATGTTCGTTCCACACGGAATTGACCGCCCGGTCGATCAGACCGCGTTCGGTATCGTTGAGGCGGGCGGAGTGCCGGGCCATCTGGCCAACGATCGCCTTGATCATCCCGAAACAGTCGAGGCGGTAATCTTCGTCGGCCTGAGCCCGCGTGACATCGATCATCGAGAAGGGATTGAGGCAGAAGCCTGCCTTCATCGTGAACTCGACGAAGCGTCCGCCCTGGAGCTTGACCGAATGCTCGAAGCTGCGGCCATCGTCGATGACCACCACCTGCGCACCCGCCCCGCGCAGCGCCGCGCACATCTCCTGGAGCAGCACCGATTTGCCCGAGCCCGACTTGCCGCAGATCGCGACATTGTGGTTCCCGGCATCATTCTCGAACGGCGACCAGAAGAAGGGCTGGCCCCGGCGTCCGACGAAGAGCAGATGCGGATGAGCACTGCCCAGATATTCGCCCTGCATCGGGGCGATGTTGGCGGCCGTCGTCGACAGCACCGTCTTGAACCGCTTCAGCCGCTCCATATCCGCGCCAAGCCCGTCGGCCAGCGTCAACGGCATGGCTGCCAGCAAACCCTGGACCTGGAGATAGCGCTCGTCGGCGAGATCCCAGCCGGCAGCCTTGTAGATCGACTTGATGGCCCGCTCGTGGCGGTCGCCCGATCCAAGCGGCGAGAAGGCCGTCAGGCCGTAGAAGACCCGGACAAGCCGGCGCCCTTCCTGGAGCTCGGACTGTACATGCTGCCACTCGGCTGCCTGCTCGCCGATGCGCGGCAGGAAACGAGCGCTGCGCGTGCCGGAAAGGCTCGTCGTGCGCATGAACTTGAATCCAGCCTTTGCCGCAGCGGCTTCCTGATCGGGATAGACTAGGCAAAGCATGGTCGCGGTAGGACATGGGAAACGCAGCTTGTCGGTGAAGAGGTCGCCGATCAGCCGCGCGCATTCCCACGGTGCCCATCGCTGCGGCATGTTGCGCGACGCATAGTGCCGCACGTCGAAGGCGTCGGGATAGACAGTGCCGATCTCGGGCACGCCGTCGTTGACCTTGCCAGTGGGTCGGAACCGCTCGGTGCGGAGCTGCATCCGATCCTCGTGGACGACGAGCTCGATGTCGTGACGGATGGCTTGGGCAGCAATCGGGTCGTTGGGATTGTAGGGAACCGCATCGTCCTGCGGTGCGGTGGTCGGCGAGGTCAGATCGTCGATCACCGCGATGAGTTCCTGCGGACCCACTTCGGCCACGCCGAGATTGAGGGACTTGAGCATCGCGATCAGGCCATCGCGGGTGTGCTTGAGATCTTCGTTGCTCGTCGCCTTCGCGGCGGGAACGCCGACCGACACGATCACCTGGTGATGGCGGGCATGGAACGGAGCATCGCTCGAGCCTGACTGCCAGACGAGACTGTAGAGCCGCTTTGCCCGGTGCCGGGCGATCGCTTCATAGACGCCGCCCTGGACGTAGCGCGGTGCAAACCAGGGAGCGACGATCCGGCTGATGCGAGGGCTGGCAAGGTGCAGCACCTGCAGGCAGGCGCCCGCCGGTAGCCCCTCGGAGAAGAACTGCCCCAGGATCTCGCCGGTCCGTTCATCGGCCCCGATCAACGGGGTCACCGAAAGGATGAATCCCTTCGACCGCGCGTTGAAATAGAGCCGGCTCTGGGGATCATAGACCCGGTAGGGAAGCCAGTCCGACAGCATGTCGAGCATCAGCTGGGGGCGGCCCTTTTCGGCATGCTCCGCATCGCCCAGCAGACCCGAGAGGACCCGGTCGACAATCGACTTCAGTTTCTCGGCCATCACCTGTGATCCTTGTTGGGCGCGGCCTTGGCCGCTGCTGCCTTGGCGGCTTCGATCGCCTCGATGCTCGGGAAATTCGGGGGCGTCCGCTGGACAAGAGGCCGAGGGGTTCGATCATGCGGGGGCGGCACGTCGAACCCCTCGACCGCCGGCGCTTTGGCACCGGCAATGGCCTCGCGCGCCGTGGAGGGGAGGACCGGCGGCGAGGCAACTTGCGTATCGAGGGCGGGAGGAGCGGCGAGTGAAAAGGGCGAGGCTTCAGGTACGGCATCGGATGCTCCGCGCGCCGGCTCGGACTCCTCGATCATGTTTGACGGCGCATCATCGGCAATGGCCTCCTTCCTTTGCTGCGCCGATTTGAGCTTTCGCCGCAGCTCGCGCATGAGCGGCGGGG
>NZ_DAIMZT010000016.1:0-51916 GCF_036733805.1 Novosphingobium sp.
CGCGCTCACGCAGCAGGTCAGCGACGTGCTGACGCAGACCAAGTTCAACGGCAACCAGCTGTTCTCGACCACCTCGGGCACCAACGTCACGTTCGACATCCAGACCGGCGCCAACTCGGGCGAGAAGGTCACGCTGACCTCGACCGCAATTGACGGCGCCAACATCACCACCACTGCGCTGGACGTCTCCACCGCCGGGGCCGCCGCTACCACGATCGGCAACGTCGATCTGGCGCTGAAGGACGTGAACGCCACTCGCGCTTCGCTGGGCGCCGGCCAGAACCGTCTTGAATCGGCGATCAACAACCTGACCAACAACGTGACGAACCTGTCGGACGCGCAGTCGCGCATTCAGGACGCCGATTACTCGACGGAAACGACGGCGATGGCCAAGGCGCAGATCCTCTCGCAGGCTTCCACCGCGATGATCGCGCAGGCCAACCAGAGCCAGCAGAACGTGCTGTCGCTGCTGCGCTGATAAGTCACAGCTTAACCAGCCTGCCCTAACCAAGCAGGTTTTCGGACCCGGCGGGTTTCCCCAGACCGCCGGGTCCTTTTTGCGTTCGTCAATGCTGGGTTTCGGCGTCCTTCCATGCAGGGGATTGAGTGCTGGGTGGAGCGCCGCGATCGATGGCGATGCGATGGTGGCGGTGCTGCTCCCCTTCGTGGGGAATGATGACCGTCAGCACGCCGCGATCGAAATGCGCGCGGACCTGCTCGGGATCGATCGGCTGCTGCAGCCAGAGCGAACGCTGCAAGGTCCCGTACATGCGTTCCTTGACATGCCGGGTATCGTTTTCGCCCTCCGTCTCAAGGCGTTTCTCAGCGCGGATGGTAAGCATGTCCTGCTTGATTGACAGGTCGATGTCCTCTTCCTTGACGCCAGGCAATCTGCGCGATCGAAAGGGGCGTTCCCCGCAAGCCGCGGCGCTGCCTCTTCTCGCAAGCTCACGATCACTCCGCAAACGCGATCTTGGCCGGAGCCGTTTCCGCCGGATCGATACCTTGTGACCGGTCGAGATTGCTGCGCGCCCGGCTGATATCCCGGCCCACCGAAAGGGAATGAGGGGATCCTCTTTGAGTACGCGAGGAAGTCGCTGTCGATGCGCGCGAATCATCATTCCCGCGACCTGGGGAGGCGCGGGAATGATGATTCGGACGGGCTTTGTGGCGTCCCTTTCAGGTCGGCAGGACAGGCCCGCGTCCGCCTCTCGGGCAGTCGTTCTAATCGAGCACGGTGATCGATATGCGGCGGTTGCGCGGATCGTGCGGATCGGCGGGTATCAGCAGCTCCTTGTCAGCCACGCCTTCGATCCGCTTGAAGCGGTCCTCGCCGATGCCGTCGCGCATCAGCGCCTGGCGCGTGGCTTCCGCGCGGCCGGCCGAAAGCGACCAGTTGTTGCCGTAAATGCCTTGCTTGTAGGGAAGGGCATCGGTGTGACCGCGGATCGTGAGCAGTCCCTGGCTGGGGCCGACAGCGGCGGTGATCGCATGGATCAGCTCGGCGGCCTCGGGCGTGAGCACCGTGGTGCCAAGGCGGAACATCGAGAAATTCGCATCATCGACCAGATCGATGCGCACTCCTTCAGTGGTGTCGACAAGCCGGACCTGCTTGGCCAGCTTGCGCAGCCGCTCGGACGACTGGAGCTTCTGCTGCAATTCCTGCTTGGCATGCGCCGAACGCTTGATCTTGGAACCGCCCTCCAGCGGGCCTCCGGTGGCGTCGCGCGGGATAGTCAGCGATTTCGATCCGGTTTGCCCGCCGCGATGGGGGTACTTGTCGACATCGGTGATCGATGATCCGCCCAGCAGGCCCGCCGCCGAACCCGCAGAGGCGTCCTTGTTCTTCACCAAGGTTGGCGTGAAGTAGTCGGCAATGCCCTTGCGCTGCTTTTCGGTGGTAGCGCCGAGAATCCACAGGAGGAGGAAGAAGGCCATCATAGCGGTCACGAAGTCCGCGTAAGCGACCTTCCACGCGCCGCCGTGATGGCCGCCTGCAACAACGGTGATCTTCTTGACGATGATCGGCTTGGGCGGCTCGTTCTTGCCCCGTTTCGCGGCCACGTCAGCGGCCCCTCATCGCGTCAAGCAGCTCGGACAGGCCAGGCCGGAAGGCGTGACCCAGGCCGGAGCGGGCGGATTCGACCACCAGCGGTTGAGGCCATCCGTGCAGGCTGGCGATAATCACTTGCTTTACGGCGTGGAAGATCTGCTCGTCCTGCTCGTTCACCTGCTTGAGCCGCCCGGCCATCGGCGCGACGATGCCGTAAGCCAGAAGCACGCCCATGAAAGTGCCGACCAGCGCCGAACCGATCATCGCGCCCAGGATCGAGGGCGGCTTGTCGATCGAGCCCATGGTCTTCACCACGCCCAGCACCGCCGCGACGATGCCCAGCGCCGGCAGCGCGTCCGCCAGGTTCTGCAAGGCGTGCTGCGGTTCGTGCAATTCATGGAAATGCGTTTTCATCGCATTGTCCATCACATCCTCCACCGCATGGACTTCCAGCGTACCGGAAGACACCACGATCAGGGTCAGCGTGTCGCAGATCAGGTGAACCAGCGCCTCGTTCGCGAGCAAGCGGGGGAACTCCGCGAAGAGCGAGGAGGTCTTGGGATCATTGACGTGGCTTTCGAGCGCGACCGGGCCTTCCGAACGCAGGATCTTCATCAGACGCGTGGTCAGGATGATCGCGTCGACATGATCCTGCTTATTGTGCTTGGGACCTTTGAAGACTTTGCCGAAGCCGCTGCCCAGGGCCTTGATCTCGTGCATCGAGTTGCCGATCACGATCGCGCCCACGGCAGCGCCGCCGATGATGATGAGCTCATGCGGGATCGCTTCCAGCACCGGTCCCAGCGCGCCGCCCGTAAAAGCGAAGCCGCCGAACACCATCACCAGCAGGATGACGAGGCCGATGATTGCGAACATGGTTAATTACCCCCGTCGAAGAAAAAAGCCGGCCCTGGCGAGGCCGGGGCACTGGCGTCAGTTCAAATTGTTGAAGAGGCTGAGGTTGGCGAGCTTGGAAAAGCTGGCCTGGCTGGCCTCAAGCACGGTCATCGTCTGTTGTAGCTGCGCCACGGTGGAAGCGATGTCCGTCGCGCCGAGATTCGATTCCTCGTTTGTGCGCAGTTCGGATTGAGAGACGCGCCGCGTGTTGGTCACGTCGATCCAGGCCAGCCGCGTGCCCACCACCGTCTGCCCCGTGGTCAGCGTGTCCAACCCGGTCTGCAGCGTCGTCAGGGCGCCGCTGGCCGCTCCGGTCGGATTTGTTCCGGTTTTGAGCGCGTCGGAAAGCGTCTTGATCGTCGCCATGATGTCAGTCGGGTTGCCGCTTGCGTCCTGGAAGTTGAGAAACTCCGGCCCGGTCATCGAGCGGGTGACGCTCTGACCTTCGCCGATCGGCAGCGCATCGGTGGAACCCGTGCCGATGTAGACGGCGTTCCCGGACGCATCGAGCTTGTAGGCATCGCCCGCGCTTTCCCCCCCGAACAGCGCGTGGCCGTTGGAGTCGCGGGCATTGGCCAGCGCAAGCAGGTTGCTGTTGATCTGGTCCAGCTCGGTGGCGATCGCCCCGCGCTGTTGGTCCGTGATCGTTGAGCTTGCGGCTTGCGTCGCCAGTTCCTTGGCCCGCGTGATCGCGCTGGCCATGTTGGACATCGCCGCATCCGCCAGCGACAGGTCCGAGTTGGCGCGATCGGCGTTGGAGGTATCGACCGTGGATAGCGCATCAAGCCGCGACAGCGCGCGCAGCCTGGATGCGGCGACCGGATCGTCCGACGAGCGTGTCAGCTTCTTGCCGCTGCTGAGCTGCATCTGCAGCGCTTCGGACTGCGAACGCAGGTCCTTCATATCGGCGCGGCTTCGTTCGTAGAAAGCGCTGGTGCTGGTCGCGATGGTCGCCATGGCTGTGCTACTTTATAGAGAGGATGGAGTTGAAGATGTCGGAAGCCACCTGCATCACCCGGCCGTTGGCCTGGAACGCCTGCTGGTAGCGCACGAGATTGACGGCTTCCTGGTCCATGTCGACCCCGGCCTGCGCCTGAAGCGCGACCTTGGCTGAACTGGCGATCGCTTCCAGCGCGTCACGAGTGACCGTGCGGCCGGCAACGGCGCTGGAGACGTCGAACAGCATCGCGTCTGTGGCGCCGGCGGGGTCGGCGGAGCTGAAAGCATTGCGCATGGCCGAAAGGTTGGAGGCGTCGCGGCTGTTGGCGCCGCTGCCGGTGGCGGCCGCCGCAATTGCGCTGCCGCCGGTCGCGATCATTGCGATGTCGGCCGCGCCGGTGCCGGAGAAGAGTGGGGTGCCGGTGTTGCCATTGAGATCGACGCCATTCGCTTGCGCGGAGTTGACCACATTGATGATGCTCGCGGCCACCGCGTCCAGCTTGCCGCGCGTCGATGCAAGCTGCGTGAGCGCCAGGCTCTTGCCGGCGATCGAGCCCGAGGACACGGTCGCCGCGGTGCCGTCCAGAGTAAACGAAATGGTGCCATCCGCGGCCGTGGTCATGGCCAGCGTTCCGGAGGTCCCGCCGGTAACGAGCGAAGGGCCGCCGGACCCGCCGAGCGTCACGGTCACCACGCCGCTCGCGTCGAAGCTGGTTGAAATTCCGGCGTAGCCGCTCAGGTCCTGGAGCAGTTGATCGCGCTGGTCGAGCAGAGCGGTCTGGTCGCTCGATGCGTCCGATGCGCGCGAAAGGCGCAAGTTCACCCGCGCAAGTTCGCCGGTAATGCGGTTGACGTTGTCGACGCCGTCCTGCGCGTCGAAGCGCAGGCCCGTCCCCGCCGCGTCCAGGCTGGAGGCGGCAGTGTTGAAAGTCTGGGCCATGGTGCGGCCCTGTTCGATCACGGACGCACGCAGGGACCCATCCGTCGGGTCAGCGACGAGCTTCTGCAAGCCCGCTTCGAAGTTGACGACCGAGTCGTACACACCTGTCTGCTCGACGGCCGCCTCAACGTTCTCCAGTCCCTGGACTTCGGCATCGGCGCGCGCTGCGTCGGCGCCGGTGCGGCGCACTTCGGACTGGCGGAATGCATCGGCATTGCGGATCACGCCCGTTACTTGCGCGCCCGCCAGGTTGACGGCAGTGGGGGCGGAGGTACTCGAATTGGCGACGACTTCGGAAACCTGAACGCTGCGGCGGATGTAGCTGGGGGATGAAGCGTTGGCGATATTGTTCGACGTGACGTCCAGCGCCAGCTTGGCGACATTCGCCCCGGACCTGGCGATCGAGAGGAGGTCGGCGGCCATGGCTTAGGCTCCCGTGCCTTTGCCAGCAGTCGAAGGGGCCTCGTCGGCAGTGGGCTGGGGCTGCACGAAGCGCGCCATCTGCGCTTCTATGATCGTAGCGAAGCCCAGAGTTCCCGATTGCGCGGTGACGTCAGCGAAGTGTTCGTCCTGCATCTGGTCGAACGTGGCCATCGCCTGGCTGCCGAACAGGTCGTCGCCGAAGTTGGTCTTGCGGGCGGCGGCCAGCATCTGGCGCATGAACACGGCTTCGAACTGCTTGGCGACGGCGGAGAGCTTTTGCCGGTCGGACGCGCCCGCCGCCGTCGACATACCGGGAAGGGAAGGGAGGATCGTGCTCATATCACCACCATTTCCGCCCTGAGCGCGCCGGCTTGCTTCAGTGCCTCCAGGATCGCCACGAGGTCTGATGGGGTGACGCCCAGCATGTTGAGCGCGTCGACCACCTTGGAAAGCGAGGCGCCGCCCTTGAACAGCGCCACGGAATGCTTCTCTTCGTCCGTGGTGATATTGGACTTTTCCTGCACTGCGGTGCGCCCCCTGCTGAAGGGCGCCGGCTGGACGACCGTGGGATTCTCATCGATCCGCACGGTCAGCTTGCCGTGGCTGATGGCGGCGGGAGAGAGGCGCACAGCGGAGTTGATGACGACTGTTCCGGTGCGGCTGTTGACGATGACGCGGGCCGGGGTCTCGGCCGGGCTCACCTCGACCATCTCGATCGCCGCCATCACGCTGGAGCGGGTGTTGGGATCGAGCGGCAGGCGCAGCGCGAGAGTGACCCCGTCCTCCACCGTTGCAGTGCCCGGCAGGCGCGTGTTGATGGCGTCCCGCACGCGGGCGGCAGTCAGGAAATCGGCGTCGAAAAGATTCCAGCGCAGCACGTCGGAGCTGTCAAAGCCGGTGGCGACCGCGCGCTCGACGCTGGCACCGTCGGCGATACGGCCCACGGTGGGGATGTTGATGGTGACTTTCGATCCGTCCTTGCCGCCGGCGTCGAGACCGCCGACCGCAAGATTGCCTTGCGCCATCGCGTAGATCTGGCCGTCCGCACCGTAAAGCGGGGTCATTATCAGCGCCCCGCCGCGCAGCGACTTGGCCTTGCCGATGGTGGAAACGGTCACGTCAATGCGCTGGCCCGGCTTGGCGAAGGCCGGAAGATCGGCGGTGACCATGACCGCGGCGGCATTCTTGAGGCCCGGCGCGACGCCCGGCGGCAGAGTCAGGCCCATGCGGCCCGAGACACCCTTCATCGCTTGCGTCAGGTATTCCAGGTTATCATCGCCGGTGCCCGGCAGGCCCACCACGATCCCATATCCGGTAAGCTGGTTCGATCGCACGCCCTGGAACTGGCCCAGATCGCGCACCCGCTCTGCGGATGCGCTCCCCGGCGCGACCAGCACCAGCGCGCAAAGCAAGCTTGCCCACAGCTGCCCCTCCCGCAAGCGGGAGAGGAGAAGGCGCGCGGTCGCTTGGAGGATCGAAAATCGCATCGCGGACACCATTAGAAGGGCGAGATCAGGTTGAAGAACCGGCCGAGCCAGCCCTGCTTGCTAGACTGCTGCAGCGCGCCCTTGCCCGTGTACTCTATGCGGGCATCGGCGACGCGAGTGGAGGAGATCTGGTTCTCCTGGTCGATGTCGGACAGGCGAATGATGCCGGAAAACCGGACCCATTCGTCTCCCTGGCTGACCAGCATCTTCTTTTCCCCTCTGACAAGCGCGGTGCCGTTCGCGCGAACCTCGGCGATGGTGACGGAAAGCGTGGAGCTGAGCGAACTCGTCTGCGCCGCGTTTCCTCCGCCATTGAACGACGAGGTGGAGCTGCCTTTAAGCGCGTTGGGTTTCAGGAAGGACAGTAGCCCGGCCGTGGGCGGAGTGATCGAGGCGTCGCCGCCCTTCTGGTTTTTCGAACTGACGGACTTGGCGGCGGTGGTGTTTTCCACCAACAGGATCGTAACCGGATCGCCTATACGCGCCGCGCGCGTGCCGGTGTAAAGCGGAGCATAGCCTGCAGAGACATTGAAGATACCGCCGGTAGCGGCCTGGGCCGGCACGACCTGTTCCATCGGCAACGTCGGCTCGAATCCGGACGCTGTCGGCTTCTTCGCGAAAGCCGGTGCGGCCATGACGGCCAGGCCAACGGCCAGCGTCAGGCCAGCCCGCTTGGCGGCAGGAGCGTGCGTCATCCCGGTCATAGCGTCTGGTTCGCGTTCTTCAGCATCTCGTCGACGGCGGAGATCATCTTTGAGTTGATCTCGTAAGCGCGCTGCGTGTCGATCATGTCGACCAATTCCTCGACGATGTTGACGTTCGATCCTTCCAGCATGCCCTGGCGGATGTTTCCGCGCCCTTCCTGTCCGGCTACGCCTATTTGCGCAGGTCCGCTCGCGGCGGTTTCCAGCATGAAGTTGTCAGAGGATGCCTGGAGCGCGGCCGGGTTAGTGAAGCTGGCGATAGTGATCTGGCCGATCTGAGAGGGATTGCTCTGGCCCGCAAGCTGGGCCGAAACGTTGCCGTCCGCCGAAACGGTGATCGATGTGGCGCCTTCGGGAATGCTGATCGGCGGTTGCACAATATAGCCTTGCGCCGTGACCAGCTGTCCTTCGGCCGAGCGCGTGAAGTTGCCGGCCCGCGTATAGGCCAGCTGTCCGCCTGGCAGATTGACCTGGAAATAGCCGCTGCCGTCCAGCGCCAGGTCAAGCGAATTGCCGGTGGAGGCCAGCGAGCCCTGCGTCTCCATCCGCGTGGTGGATTGCACGCCGACGCCGGTGCCCAGATTGAGCCCGGTCGCATAGGCCGTCTCGTTCGAAGACTGCGCGCCGGCGACGCGGGCGTCCTGGTAGGCCAGCGTCGCAAAATTGGCGCGGTCGCGCTTGAAGGCGGTGGTCGAGACGTTGGCGAGGTTGTTGGCGATCACGCGCATGCGCGTGTCCTGAGCCTCTAGTCCTGTGCGGGCGACCTGGAGAGCGGAACTGGGCATGGTGTTGTTCTTCCTCAGCTATCAATGCGCATCAGGCGCGTGCCGGCTTCGTCTAGCTGACCGGCGGTCTGGACAAGCTTGGTGCGCATGTCGAAAAGGCGCTGGGACGAGATCATCTCGACCAGCACTTCGGACGGATTGACATTGGACTGTTCGAGCGCGCCGGGGATGACCTGCGCGTTCTCATCGATGGGCAGGATCCCGCCGCCGGCCCCATTGGCGCCAGGCACGCGGAACTGGCCGGCGATGTCCTTGGTGATCTTCGTGCCGGTCGTGCTGACCAGCTTGAGCCGGTCGACACGCTGCGGCGGTTGGCCCGGCGTCGCCGGATCGGTCACCAGCACGCCGCCGTCAGGGGCGATTGTGACGTTCGCGCCCGGCGGCACCGTGATCGGTCCATTGCCGCCGATCACCGGCAAACCTTCGCCGTTTTGCAGCACGCCCGTCACCGTTACCGAAAGATCGCCGCGGCGGGTATAGCTTTCCTGGCCATCGGGGGCCTGCACGGCCAGCATGGCATCGCCGCGCATGGCGATGTCGAGCGCGTTGCCGGTCCGGTTGATTGCGCCTTCCTTCATGGAGGCGCCGCTGACTTCGGTGCTGGACATGGACCGCACTTCCAGTTGCGGGCCCTCCAGCGTCATCGGCGTCGCCTGCAGGATTTCCGACTTGAAGCCGACGGTCTGGGCATTGGCCATGTTGCTGGCGATCACCCGCTCCCTGTTGAGCGAGGCGTTCATCCCTGAAACGGCGGTATAGATCAGGCGGTCCATCGATCAGCCTCCCAGCGATCCGCGTCAGCTCCGCAGGTTCATGATGGCCTGCGAGATCTGCGTGGCGGTGTCGATGGCCTTGGCATTGGCCTGGAAATTGCGCTGCGCGGTAATCAGCGAAACCAGTTCCTCCGCGATATCCACGTTGGAGCCTTCCAGCGAGCCCGAAAGGAGGCTTGCCGTGGTGCCCGAGCCGGGCTGCGCGTAAGTTGCGGCGCCCGAGTTGCCACTCGCCGCCCAAGTGGAGTCGCCCAGTTGCCGAAGGCCGGTGGGCGCAAGGAACGAGGCGACGGCCACAACGCCCAGTGTCGCATTCGAACCATCGGAATAAGTGGCGATGATCTGGCCGTTCTTGCCGATGGTCACGCCCGCGTACGATCCGGGATTGGCCGGATCTTTCGGATTGGGGCTTGCAGCCGGGATCTGCACGTCCTGAAGAGTGCTGGTGCTGGTGATTGCGCCGGTGACGGGGTCGGTCGGGAACGCCTGCAGACGCGCGCCCTGGGCATTCACGATATAGCTACTGCCGTCGATCGTCAGCGCGCCGTTGCGGGTATATTGCGTCTCGCCCGAAAGCGGCGATTTGACAGTGAAGAAGCCGTCGCCGTTGATGGTGATGTCCAGCGCGCCGCCGGTCTGGTTGATCGCGCCCAGCGAAAAGTTCTGCGTGATCGTGGCCACGCGCGAGCCGATGCCCACAGTGTGCGATGAATCGGCCAGCGCAGAACTGGCGACGATATCGGCGAACGAAGTGTCGCTTTTCTTGAAGCCGCTGGTCTCGGCATTGGCGATGTTGTTGGAGATGACGTTGAGGTCGGTCTGAGCGTTCTTCAGGCCGCTGAGAGACGTATAGAAGGACATGGCGTTGCTCCTGCGAAAGGGATCAGGCTGCGGGCTGGGCGCCGCCGGCGTTGGACGCGGCGATGCTGGCGGCCAGGGTCGAAATCGCCTGCTGCGTGGCGTTCTGGCTTGAGACGAGAGTGTCGAGCTTGGACGAGATTGTCGTCAGCGTGTCAGACATCTTGGTGCTGCTGGACAGCTGCGAGAACTGCGCCATCTGCGCCAGCATTTCCTTCTGGTCGACCGGGTTGGTCGGGTCCTGCTGCTGCATCTGCGCAAGCATCAGCTTGAGGAAATCACCCGAATCGAGAGACGAGAGCGAGGTCTTAGGCCCCGTCGAGGCGCCCGCCGTCGGACTTGTCGAGTTTATGGAAGTGACAGTCATTTCATCCTCATCGTATCGAGCATAAGCTGCTTGGCGGTGGACAGGGCCTCGACCATGTTCTGGTACTGGCGCGAGGCTTCGAGCATTTCGACCATCTCCGCGTTCTCATCGACGGGAGCGGTCCAGACATCGCCGTTGGCATCGGCCAGCGGGTGATCCGGGTTGTGTTGGCGCACCGCCGCTGCCTGTTCGCGCACGACTCCGGCCACCTTCACACTGGCAAGGCCGGTCGCTTGATCGAGATCCTCGGCGAAGACGGCGCGGATCGGCTTGTAGGCAGTCGCTTCGCTTCCCGAGACGGTCCCGGCGTTCGCCAGGTTCGATGCGGCCGCGTTCATCCGCACGAGTTGGGCAGACATGCCGCGCTGGGCGAGATCGAACAGATTCATGCCACCGGGCATTGTCACTCTCCCTTGAGCGCGCGAGTCACGCTGTTCACGCGCGCGCTGATGAATTGGAGGGTGGCGGCATAGCCCACCGCGTTCTCGGAAAAGGCGAGCTGCTCGTTCTGGAGTTCCACCGTGTTGCCATCGAGTGAAGGCATCACCGGCACGCGGTAAAGCGTCGCGCGGTCAGCAGCGGAGGAAACGTCGGTTCCTTTCTCGGCCGCCTTGAGGGCGGCGTTGAAATCGATGTCCTTCGCCTTGTAGCCGGGGGTGCCGGCGTTGGCGATGTTCGAGGCAAGCAAGCCCATCCGCTGCGAGCGCAGTTCCAGAGCCTTGCCATTGATCCCAAACAGGTCGGGCATTTCACTTTGCGTCCTGCAATTGCCTGTCCGCATGGTTCCGCAAACATCGTGCCAATTTGCGCGAGGCCCCAAGTTTCTCTGTTTTTATCGAGATTGCGACAGAGCGGCAGGGCGGGAACGGCAAGAGTTTGCCGGAAATGCGGCAAATGGCCGCCCCGGCAATGAAACGAAGCCCGCCGTTGCCGTTCTGAGTGGTCAAGGAGACCAGTATTCATGCAGCCCGAAAGTCTGTTGGACGCTACCAGCGCCTTGATCGTGGTGGTCGGCACGTGCCTCGCCACCATCCTGCGCTGCGGAACGGGCGATGTCGCAGCCACCTTGAAGGCGGTCGCGGACCTGCGCCGGACGCACTTCGACGCCGCGCGCGTGCGTGCTGAGCTGGCGGTTCAAGTTCGGGAAATCCAGCGTGACGGGGTGATCCGCGCGGAGCCACGCCGCTTTGGCGACGCCGAGTTTGACGAGGCGAGCGACGCCTTGATCGGCACCCGCTCCGTTTCGGCGCTGCGTGCCGCGCACAAGGAGCACAAGCGCCGCCGCAGTCGGCTGAGCGTTCGGGCGGTGATGACGCTGAACCAGGCGGCAGACCTTTCCCCGGTGTTCGGCCTTGCCGGCACGCTGATTTCACTGACGCAATTGCCGGTGCGCCAGGATGGGGATTTCACTGCAGCCATATCGATGGCGGTGTTGACCACGCTTTATGGATTGCTCCTCGGAAACATGGTCTTCGCGCCGCTCAGCCGCGCGGTGGCGCGTCGCGCGGTGCATGAAGAGCAGGCGCGTCAACGCGTGCTCGAATGGCTTGAGAGTCAAGTTACGGAAGGACTGCCCGCAGCGCCCGCGCCTGCCGTACGGCGACGGCCGACTCTGGTGGGGCAGGCGCGATGAGCGCCCGCAGCAGGCAGAACTGGCAGACTTCGCTTGCCGATCTCTCCCTGGTCCTGTTTCTGATTACTGCCGCCGCGGTCAGCCGCCATCCGGCCAAGGCGGCGAAACCCAGCTCATCATTTGCGGCGTCTCCCTCACCGGCGGCGGTTTCGGCGGCGCCTTCGCCGCAGAGTGAGCCCCTCTCGGTCTATGTCGCCGAGCCGGGCGCGCCGCCGTTGGCGCAATGGCTGGGCCAGCAGTTCGCCGATTCTCGCCAGCAACTGACGATAACCGTGCGCTATGGCGCCGCTCCCGGCAGCCAGGCCAGAGCGCTTGCCGCTGCGGCACGCCTATTGACCGAAGCCGGGGCGCACGGCCGAGCGGCGCGTCTGGTGGTGGAGCCCGGCGGGGGTCCCGCGCGCGCGGTTCTTGCTTATGACGTTCCGGGCGGAGACAAGGTGGCACAAGACTTGCGTTAGCTGGGCTTGAGTTCAACTTACGGAACGCATGCCATGAGCCTCAGTCTAGCCCTCGTTGCCGCGGCGACGGTTTCCGGCGCTTTTGCCGATCTCGATTCGATCGACCGCCAAGTCGCGGCTTTCACCGGGGCCGGCGTTGGGGAGATCGGCGGCGCGCTTACTCCGGTGGACCGTCGCCTGCGGCTGCGGCCGTGCCTGAACGGTGTGGAACTGTCCTGGCGCACGGCGTTGCAGGAAAGCGTCATTGTCCAATGCGCGGATGCCAACGGGTGGCGTCTTTTCGTGCCGGTTCGTCGCGCAGCCCCTGTGCCGGCGGCCCCTGCCGCCAACGCCGTCAATCGCGGTGATGCGGTCTCGATTGCTGTTTCCGGCGATGGATTTACAGTTTCGCAACCCGGAGAAGCGATGGAGGCAGGGCCGGTCGGCGCGTGGATTCGCGTACGGCCGGTTTCAGGCGGAAGCGCGGGCGGAGAGCCCATGCGCGCCAGGATAGAACGACCCGGACTGGTCACTCTGCCCTTGCCCTGACCGGCAGGTTTCTTGCGTTTTTTGCCGGTCGCTGGCAGATTTTTGCCGCCCGCTTAAAAATCCCGATATCGCTCCGTTCTGAGTGCAGGAACTTTCAAGGAGCGGCATTATGCCACCTATCGAAGTGGGGCCTGCACGCGCTGCAACAGCGATCGATGCAAGGCTGGCCCGCGCGGCGGGCGGTGAAGCGCTGCCGGGCGCGAACAGTGTTGCGGCAAGCAGCAAGAAGAGCGCGTCCGGCCTCGCCGTCGGCGCGGCCGTGGAAACCTCTGACGCGCTCGATCCGGGGGCGGCTCCGATCGACACCGACCGCGTCGAGATGATCCGCAAGGCTGTCGAGACCGGCAAATATCCCGTCGTCCCCGCCAAGATCGCGGATGCCATGATTGCGGCCGGCGTGCTGCTGAGGAGCCCGAAGCAATGAGCAACGCCCACCTTCGCGATACCCTGCGGCAGATGCTTGCCGTGCTCGAAGAGGAACGGCAGGCCCTTGCCGGGCTGGACCTGGACGGGATCGTCGGCGCCACTCATGATAAGAACCGGCTGTGCGGCACCCTTGATGCCGGAGATGTGGTGGAACTTGACGAGGAATGCCGGGCCATGCTGGAGACCGCGCGCCGTCTGAACGAGGTAAACCGCCAGGTTCGCAACATCATCGCGGCCAATGTCTCGCGTAGGCTGGATGCGCTGACGGGGGCGCCGCAGCTTTATCGCCCCGGGGGCACATACGCTCTTACCGGCAGTCGCGCCTGATCTTCGGAGGATTTGGCACACCCCTTGCTTAAACAGTTCCCGGTAACATTCCGTGCCGGGAGCTGACGTTGAGCGAAGGACCAGTCTTTGAGGGAATCGGCGCTGCCGCCGCGTCCAGCGGGACGCAGGCGCGCGCCGCGATCGCCCGGGCGTCCCAGGCCACCGGCGTGGATTTCCAGTACCTGCTCGCGCAGGCCAAGCTGGAATCCAGCCTCGATCCGTCCGCCCGCGCGCCCACCTCCAGCGCTGCGGGCCTCTATCAGTTCACGCAGGGCACCTGGCTTCAAACGCTGGGGCGCCACGGTGCGGAACACGGGATGGCCTGGGTCAACGATGTGATCCACGGCGGGCAGCTGGCCGATCCGGGGATGCGCGCGCAAGTCATGGGCCTGCGTTACAATCCCGATGTCTCGGCGATGATGGCGGCCGAACTGGCCAGCGACAACAAGGCGGAGCTAACAGCGCAGCTTGGGCGTGCGCCTGATCCGGCGGAGCTTTACCTGGCGCACTTTCTGGGCATGGCCGGGGCTGCGCAATTCCTCTCCGCGCTCGCCACGGACCCCTCGCAAAGTGCGGCGGCGATCCTGCCCAAGGCGGCGATGGCCAACCGCGGGATATTCTACGCCGGCGGCGCGCAGCGCAGCGTGGGCGAGGTGATGGAGCTGATGCGCGGCAAAGTGTCCGGCGCAATGGAAAGCGCCGATGCCGCTTCCTGGGCCAGCGCCGCCAGTCCCTCCGGGATGCCCGCGGCCGATAGCGCCGCCCAAGGGTGGCAACCGCCGATGGGGCCGATCGCTCGCGAGTTTCACGCCGGTTTCTCAGCGCCTGATGCGCCGGGAATTCCAGCTCGATCCATGGCCGAAACGCTGCAAAGCGCATTCGGCGGGGCGCCGGGCGCTACGCCTGCGCATGTACGTGATGCTTATGCCAAGCTGGCGAGGTTCAACCTGTGAACTTGCTCAAGCGCATAAACGACCCCGGCGCGATGGCGCTGCCGGCGGGCATTCTGGTGTTGATCGTGCTGATGATCGTACCGGTGCCGGCCTTCGTGCTCGATATCTCGTTTGTCATGAATATCGCCCTTTCCCTGGCGATCCTGATGGCGGCGATGAATGCGGAAAAGCCGCTGGACTTCTCCTCCTTCCCCTCCGTCCTGCTCTTTGCCACGCTGCTGCGGCTTGCACTCAACGTCGCGTCCACCCGCGTCGTGCTGGTTCATGGGCATGAGGGCGAGTCCGCCGCGGGTCGGGTGATCGAATCCTTCGGTGAGTTCCTGATCGGCGGCAATTTCGCCGTCGGCATCTTCGTCTTCATGATCCTGATGATTATCAACCTGGTGGTCGTCACCAAGGGCGCGGGCCGCGTTTCGGAAGTTTCGGCGCGCTTCACCCTTGACGCTCTGCCCGGCAAGCAGATGGCGATCGACGCCGACCTTGCAGCCGGCCTGCTCACCGCCGCCGAAGCCAAGGCTCGCCGCCTGGAAGTGGCGACCGAGGCGGACTTCTACGGATCGATGGATGGTTCCTCCAAGTTCGTGAAGGGCGACGCCATTGCCGCCTTGCTGATCCTGGGCGTGAACATCATCGCCGGCTTCTGCCTTGGCATGATTAGCCACGGCCTGTCCGCGGGCGAAGCGGCGCAGACCTACATCACCCTGGCGATCGGCGATGCGCTGGTGGCGCAGGTCCCATCGCTGCTGCTCTCGATCGCCGCCGCCGTCATCGTGACCCGCGTTTCCGACACGCGCGGCCTTGCCGGCCAGATCGGTGGCCAGTTCGCCTCGCCCGGCACCTGGCTGCCGGTGGCCGTGGTGCTCGGCGCGATCGGCATGATCCCGGCCATGCCGCAGACGATTTTCCTGCCCGCCGCCGGCCTCGCGCTATGGCTGTGGCACACGCTGCGCAAACGGGCGGCTCGCGCCGCCGTGCCGGTGGCGGCTCCGCCGCCGGAAGTCGATCCCTCGAAGATCGAGCTGGAGGACGTGTCGGATCATACCCTCGTCACCATAGAGCTGGGTTATGGCCTCGTGCAGCTGGTCGACGAACGGCGGGGCGCACCGCTGGTTGTCCGTGTTACCGGCGTGCGCAAGCAACTGAGCCAGGCTTTCGGCTTCATCGTCCCCCAATTCCGCGTGCGCGACGCGCTTGATATGTCGCCCTTCGATTACCGCATCACCCTGGGCGGGGTGAACCTTGGGGGCGCGACGATCCGCGCCGACAAGGTGCTGGCGATCGATACGGGCGAAGTGCGTGAGGCCCATGCGCTGCGCGGCGAGCCCACGCGCGACCCGAGCTTCGGTTGTCCGGCGCTCTGGATCGAGCCGGCCGCGCGCGACCATGCCACGGCGGAAGGGTTTCTGACGGTCGATCCGGGTACGGTGGTTGCGACGCACCTCAACCAGTTGCTGGTCGAGCGGCCGCAGGACCTGCTTGGGCCGGATCAGGTCAAGGACCTGCTGGATTCGCTCAAGGAACATGCCGCCGGTCTGGTGGAGACGATCCATCCGCAACCGCTCTCGCTCGCGGCGCTCACCCGCCTGCTGCGCGCGCTGCTCGAGGATCACATCCCGATTTCCCATCCGCTGCCGATCCTCGCCAGCCTATCGCGCGCGGTGCAGCAGACCACGGACCACGATCGCATGATCGAGCTGGTCCGCGCTGATCTGGGCGCCCTTATCGTCGGACGCATCTGCCCGCCGCATGAGCGCCTGCCGGTGATTACGCTGGACGCCGGGTTGGAAGCGGCGATCGTCCAGGGAATGCATGACCCGGTCACGGGGCAGCCGGTGATCGAACCGGATCTGGCGCGCATGATCGGCGAGCGCATTTCGATGCTGGCGGAAGCACGCGGGCCGGGCGCGATACCGCTCACGCTTGTGGTCCAGCCGCGCGCACGTCGCACCCTGGCCGCCTTGTTGCGGCTGCGGGCGCCATCGTGTCTCGTCATATCGATTGCCGAACTACCCGCCACGCAGCCGATCGAAGTGATCGACGTCGTTGGCGCTCCGGCTCCGGCACACCAGCCGCCGAGCCTTCCTCACCCCGATTCCCATCAAGACCCAGCTGAGAGCATGGCCGCATGAAGCAAGACCAAAGGGCCTATACCACGCCGTCCGTCACCCCGGTTCCCACTTATCTGCCTGCCGCAGTCCGACCGAACCGCATCGCCGGGGCGTACCGCGGCGACATCGCCGACCGGGTGCGGCGTTTCCTGCCGATGGTTCGCCGCCTGGCCTGGCATGTTCACGGCACGGGACGCCCCGGTATAGAGCTGGAGGACCTGGTCCAGGCCGGGCTCGTCGCACTTACCGAATGCGCGCAGAAGCACTCGGGGCCCACCGAGGACGGGTTCGCGGCCTATGCGAAAATGCGCGTGCGCGGCGCCATGGTCGATCTTATTCGCCGCAACGTGCCGATGTCGCGAGGAGCGACTGAGCGGCGTCGCCTTCTTGCGGAGAAGGAAACGGCGCTTCGCGGGGAGCTGGGGCGCGATCCGCTGCCGCACGAACTTGCCGCCGCCATGGGAATCGCGGGACCTGACCTGGCGTATCTGCGTGACACCAGCCAGCCGCTGCGTTTTGATTCCATCGACGAGATCTATTCCGATCAGGACGCGGCTTTCGCTGACGAAACGCCTGACAGCTTCTCGTTGCTGGCCGATGAGGAACTGCGCGGTTCAGTGATCGAGGCGATCGCCGATCTTCCCGAGCGCCTCCGGTTGGTGGTGCAGCTCTATTTCGTGGAGGAGTTGAACCTGGCTGAGATCGCGCAGGTCCTTCAAGTCTCGATCCCGCGCGTGCATCAGCTGAAGGCCCAGGCACTCGCCAAACTGCGCGAAAGCCTGGAGGGCGTGGCGGACATTCTCTGAGAAGCGCTCTAGATGACTTGAGAGAGCAGGGCGGCCAGCCCGCCCCAGACGAGGACTGAGAACACCAGCGCGATGCCCAGGCCAAGGGCCGGTCGACGATCGCCATTGTCCGGCAATTCCGTGGGGGCGGTCATCACCAGCCATTCGGGCGGCGCCGTTTCGCTGCGCTCCGATGATAACGGTGCGTCGATGAATGAGCGTTCGAGGATCATGCGGCCTGTCTCCACCACACCAGAAGGTTCGTTGCCGCGTATCTATGATCCCCGCCATGCTCCCGGTATTGGTAATGTCCCCGATCAGCGGCCGGCCTTCTGAGCCAGCAGCGCAGAGCTGAGGACTTGCGGCAACAGCTCTGCCCCGCGGCCCGGCGCGTACCACACGTATAGCGGCACCCCGGCTGCACCGTGCGCGGTAAGGTAACGGGTGATCTCGGGATCGCGCCGCGTCCAATCACCGCGCAGGACGATTACCCCGGCCTTTTCGAAGGCGGCCTTCGTCTCCCCGCGCTCAATGGCGACTTCCTCGTTCACCTTGCAGGTCAGGCACCAGTCCGCCGTCATGTAAACGAACACGGGATTGCCGCTGCGCCGCGCCTTGGCCAGCGCTTTTTCACTGAAACTCCTGGTATCAAGCACCGATTCGATGTGGGCCGCAGGCGGGGCGGGTCGGGGAAGGAGAGCCGTGCCGACCAGCGCCGCCAGCGCGGCGGCCAGGGCAGGGACGCGTGCGGCCTTCGCTCGGCGCTGTTTTCGGCCGGCCCAACCCAGGGCCGCTAGCACCATTGCCAGGGTCAGCAGGGCCAGCGCGACAAAGGTTTGCCCGCCGACTTTCCACACCAGCCAGGCCAGCGCCAGAGCCGTCAGCCCCATCGGCAGGGCCATCCAGCGGCGGAACCTCGCCATCCATGCGCCGGGCCTTGGCAGTCGCATCCTCAGTGCCGGAACGAAGGCCACCGCCAGGAAAGGCAGGGCGATACCGAGTCCGAGCGCGGCGAACAGCGCCAATGCCGGGACCATAGGCAGCAGCAATGCAGCGCCCATGGCTGACGCCATGAACGGCCCGGTGCAAGGCGTCGCCACGAAAGCCGCGAGCAATCCGGTGGCGAAGGCGCCCTGAGTATAGCTTCGCGATGACCCGGTGGCGGCAAAACCGGGCACCGCGAACTCGAACAGGCCCAGCAGGTTCGCCGTGATGACCGCCGCCAGGAGAAACAACGCGACGACGACCAGCGGTTCCTGCAGTTGAAACGCCCAGCCGACCTGCTCGCCGCCGGCGCGAAGTACCAGCAACATCGCACCCAATGCCAGGCAGGCCACGACTACGCCCGCCGTGTAAGCCAGTCCCTCGATCCGCGCATGTGCTTGGCTTTCGCCGGCGCGGGCAAGGCTTAGTGCCTTGAGGCTGAGGATCGGGAAGACGCAGGGCATCACGTTAAGCAGAAGACCGCCGGCCAGCGCGGCCAGCAGCAGCCACGGCAGGGCGGGAAGACGCGGCGCACCGCCGATGGGATTGCCGCCTGAGGGCACCTGTCCGGAACGAGCGGTGAAGGCGATGCCGTTGCCTGCCTCATCCAGCTTGAGCACGCCGCTCAGCGCGTCGGCATCGCGCGCGGCAAAGTGCGCGCGCGGTATTGTTACCAGCAGGACGTCTCCCTGCCGCGCGAAGACCTGCGATGCGGCATAGTCGACTACTTTGTCCTCACGAATGAAGACATGTGGAGCACCCAATGGAACCGCGGCGGGAAGAGGGATCGCGAGACGCAGGTTCGCGTCAGTCAACACCATGGCGGCTGCCCTATCGAGGGGCGCGGGCAGGCGGCGGGTCCAATTGTCGAATTGCCGCGAGACCTTCGCGTCCTGTTCCGCTGCACGTCCGGTGCTCACGGAAACTTCGGTGGCCAGCTCCGCCCTTTCCGGCACGCAGATTTGGTCAGTGCAGGCCAGCCATTGCGCGCGCACTTGCACCGGCAGTCGGCTGCCCGGCGCGGCGCCGGCGGGCACAGTGAATGGGACGAGGATCGCGTACTCGCTTTCATAGACGTGATTCATCAGTCCCTGCACCAGCAGGGTTTGCGGCACCGGATAGCGCGGCTCACCCGCTTTGGCGCCTTCGGGCAGGGTCCAATCGAGCTGCATGCCCAGGCCCGCGTCGCCCGGATTTACCCAATAGCCGTGCCAACCCTTCTCCGGGTCCATGCGGATGGCGATCGTGGTTTGTCCGCCCGGAGCAGCGGCGGGACCGGCGACAAGCTCGGCAGCGATATGGTTCGGGGCCGCCGCCGCGAGCGGACTCCACAGGATCAGCGCGAGCACCTGACACAGGAGTGCCACAAAGGGACGATAGCAGCGCAGTTCCATCCAGTTTCCGTGCGTTTGGCGGCTCTTGCGCGTGCGGCGCGTTCCCGTCATCGACGCATCTGCCCGTATTGCGCTGACAATTCAAGGAACCTCCCCGATGCGCCTTGCCGTCCCGCTCATTGCTTTTTCCGCCGCGCTCGCCCTGGCCGCTCCGGGGACGGCCGAGGATACTCCTGCGTCCACCCCCGCGCTTGCTCAGGCGCCGGTCCGGGCTCCCGTTAGGCCGCCAAGGCTTATCGTCGCGATCTCGGTCGATCAGTTCTCCGCCGATCTCTTCGCGCAATACCGGGAGCATTACAGCCACGGCTTTGCCCGTCTGCTGCAGGGTGCGGTGTTTCCTTCCGGTTTTCAGTCACATGCCGCGACAGAAACATGCCCCGGCCATTCCACGCTCTTGACCGGCGTTCACCCATCCCGAACCGGTGTGATCGCCAATACCTGGTATGACGCTGCGCTCGGCCGCGATGTCTATTGCGCCGAGGATGAGGCTAACCCGAACAGCACTGTCGATGATCCGGTGGTGAGCGCCGGACATCTCCGCGCGCCGACGCTGGGCGATCTGCTCAAGCGAAAGAACCCTGCCAGCCTCAACGTTGCGGTTTCCGCCAAGGACCGCGCCGTGGCGATGATGGGCGGCCACAGCACTGACGCTGCTTACTGGTTCAAGGGCAAGGGCTTTGCCACATATCCAGGGCGATCCCTGTCAGAGGCGGCGCAGGCCGAGAATGTCGCGCTGGCGCAGAGCGTGGGGGCCGGCGCCGATGACCTGCCGATGCCCGATTGGTGCGCCGCGCTCGATCGGACACTGCCGCTGGGGGCCTTCTCAATCGGCACTTATCGTTTCGCGCTCAAGCCCGGCGATTTCAAGAGCTTCAGTCGCAGCCCCCGCATAGATGCGGCCACCGCCGACATGGCGATTCATCTGCTGGATGAGATGCCGCTGGGCAAGGACGATGCGCCGGATGTGCTTTCGGTCAGCTTTTCGGCGACGGACTACGTGGGCCATGCCTATGGAACTGAAGGCGTGGAGATGTGCATCCAGATGGCGCAGCTCGACCAGAGCATCGGCCGCCTGCTTGATGCGCTGGATAAGCGCGGGCTGGACTATGTTGTCGTGCTTTCCGCCGATCATGGCGGCATCGACGCGCCCGAGCGTCTGAAGCAGCAGGGCTATCCCGCTGCCGCTCGCCTCGACCCCTCGCTCACGGCAAAGGCGCTGTCGGCAGCGGTGTCGCAGCAGACCGGGATCGCCGCCAAATCGGGCGATCTGTTTCACGGCGCCGGCGGCTCGGGTGATGTTTGGCTGGCGCCGGGCCTCGCACCCAAACAGCGCAAGACAGTGATTGCCGCGCTGGTCGCGCGCCTCAAGGCGAATCCGCAAGTCGCGGGTGCGTGGACCGCCGATGAACTGAAGGCGGTCAACGTGCCGAGCGGCGATCCGCAGGACTGGACCTTGGCGGAACGCTTCGCCGCCTCGTACGATTCCCGGCGTTCCGGCGACGTAGTCATGGCGACAAAGCGCGCCGTGGTGCCCGGCACCGCACCTGTGCCCGGTCTTGCCTCCACGCACGGCAGCCCCTGGGACTACGACCGCCGCGTACCGATCCTGTTTTGGCGCGACGGCCTGGCCCACGAGGAAATGCCACAGCCGGTCGAAACGGTGGACATCGCGCCGACCCTTGCCGCGCTGGTCGGGCTGAAGGAACCGGCAGGGACCTGGGATGGCAGGTGTCTCGACATTGACGGCACGGAGGCCGATAGCTGCGCTCGATGAGCGACTCGGATACCACGGCATCGCCTGCGGGGGGGACCCGCGACCTGATTATCCTCGGCGGCGGCCTCGTCGGCATGACGCTGGCGCTGGCTGCCGCCAGGGCCGGGATCACCAGCCACGTGATCGACCGCGCCGATCCGGCTGACCTCGTGGCCGAAGGCGCGGATGGGCGGGCCTCGGCGATCTCTACGGCCAGTTGGAATCTCTTCGCCAACATCGGGCTGGGGGATCGGCTCGCCCCCCTCGGCTGTCCGATCGACGCGATCGCGGTTACTGACGAGATGAAGCCCGGCCGGATCGACTTCGCGCCCAAGCCCGAGGAAGGTTCACTGGGCCGGATGTTCTTCAATCGCGACTTGCGCCTTGCGCTGTTCGATGCGGCGAAGGAAGAACCGAAGATCGCCTGGCATGTGCGGATGGAGGCCATGCGCCGTGAACGCGGACCCCACGGTGTCGAAGTGGAGTTGAGCGACGGCCGGGTATTGCGTGCTTCGCTGCTGGTCGCGGCGGAAGGGCGCCAGTCGCCCACCCGCGATGAGGCCGGCTTCGCCATGGCCAAGTGGGATTATCGGCATCGCGCAATGGTGACTGCGCTGTTCCACGAAAAGCCGCATGGCAACACTGCTTGGGAAATCTTCTATCCCGCCGGCCCTTTCGCGCTGCTGCCGCTGCTGGACGATGCGCAAGGTCGCCATCGCAGCGCGCTGGTCTGGACCGTGGCAGAAAAGGACGCAGCTGGTGTTATCGCCATGAATGACGCGATGTTCGTGAATGAAGTCGCGGCGCGGATGCATGGCGTGTTGGGCCGGATCGAACTGGCTGCCCCGCGCATGAGTTATCCTTTGCGTTTTCATCATGCCGGCAAAGTCGTGGATCAGCGGCTCGCGGTGATCGGCGATGCCGCGCATGGCATGCATCCGATCGCGGGGCAGGGCCTGAACCTCGGCCTGCGCGACGTGGGCGCGCTGGTAGAGGTGTTGACCGAGGGCATGCGTCTTGGCCTTGAACCGGGCGATGCGCAGTTGCTGGGGCGCTATGAGAAGTGGCGCAGCCTCGATGCCTTCATGGTCATGTCGGTGACGGATGGCCTCACCCGTCTGTTCGGGGTGCCCGGTCGCCTGCCCAGTGCCGTGCGCCGCCTGGGCATGGGTGCGGTGCAGCGCATGCCCCGCCTCAAGCGTTTCTTCATGGATGAAGCACGCGGCGTGTCGGGGAGGCTGCCGGAACTGCTGCAGGGTTAGGGAAGCCTACTCCGCCTGTCCGTGGAGGCCGACCCCATTCCGCGCCCGCGTCAGGGCGCTTGCTCCGGTTCGGGCGCGACCATCTCGACGGTTGCCGGCGCCGCCAGCGGGCTCGGCTGATTGACCTTGTTCCCCCCGGCATCCTGTAACCGGCTCGGTTCGAGCATCGCGGTCGTTTCCAGCAGATCGAGAGCCCGCTGCGCTTCCTGATAGCGGCGGGCGTCAGCGATCCATTTATCGGCGGCTTCCGCGCCCGGCAGCCGCTTCACGTCACTGATTGCATTGTCGATTCTCTGCTCGATCAGCATGATCTTGGCCCGAGCAATCCGCGCAGAGGGTGAGGCCAGGGCCGGGGAATCGCGATGTACCGTGAACAGTGAGGCAATTTCGTAACGTGCGCGTTCCCACGCGCTTTGATTATGATCGGCCTGCGCCAGATCCGGCGAAAGCGCTTCCAGGCGGGCGCTCAGTTGGCCGAGGGTAACCGGGTTCTTGCTGAAGGCGATGACCGTTTCAACCGCGTGCGGCTGCGCGTTCATGAAGCGCAGGCGGAGCTGATCCGTGACGTAGCCCAACGGTTCGCCGCGATCGATCAGGCGGCGTGCGGCGAAGGCGATCAGCAGGCCCTCCGCCCTTGCGGCATTGCCTGACGCAGCGCTGCTCTGGAAATCGAGGCGGGAAATCCTGTCCTCAAGCATTGCCACCCGCCCCTCGACCGTGCCGATAGCCGCCATCTGATCGGCAGGCGGCGTCACCGCAGCCGCTCCGCTGGGTTCGCCATCGCCGGTCGGCTCCTCGACTGGGCCGAGCGCCGATGCTTCGGTCCCTTCCTCTTCCGGCAGGATTTGGGAGAGATACCCGCGCGATGCGGCCCAGGCGACGATCGCCGCGCCCAGAACGAACGCTACCAGCGCAATGAACAGCGTCATCGTGCGTGAGCCCGAACGTGTGGGGGGTGTTGCGATCGGCGCCGAAGTGTAATCCTGCATTTAGCTTTTTCAGCCCTGTTCCGGCAGAGGGGATCCCGAACCAGCCTCTTCGCACATCTCAGCGGCCAAGGCCAGCAATGCGGCGTCGTTGGGCTGTTTCGCGCTGCGCAAGGTTGCCCAACCCTTTCCTGCACGCGTCGCTACTCGCGGAGCGATCGCTGCGACCAGCACGCGGTCACGGGCTATGCAGGTCTCATCGCAGAGCGTCGCAAAACGCGCGGCTGCCTCACCCGAATGAAGCAGGACCAGCGCCGGTTGCGTCATTGTGTGGGCAAAGTCCGCAGGTTGTGGCAGCGGCTCGCTGGCATAGACATCACGGGTCAGGATCGTGATTCCCACCGGCACGTCCAGCTCGACCCGCTCGCGGCCCGCAAGGCGCAGCAGACGGCGGTGCTCAGGGCGAAGCGCGCCAAGCATCTGCTGCAGGCCGCCCTGACCGGTGGCGATCACGTCCAGCCCGACTGCCCGCGCCGCTTCGGCTGTCTTCACGCCCACGGCGTAAGCGGGCATCCCGTGGTAGAGCGCAAGGGCATCTCCGCCCTGGCGCAAGGCATTGGCGCTTCCCAGCAACAGCGCATCCACCTGCTTTCGCGGCACCGGCTGCCAGGAGATGCCGCGCACGACGAAAAGCGGCATCGCGCGGGCATCAAGCCCCATCGTGCGCGCCGCGTCCACCGTTGCCGCCGCGCCCGGCTCGGGTCGCAGGACAAGAACCGGCAAGCTCACCGTCAATGATTGGGGCCGCCGAAATGATCGGCAATCGCAGGTACGGCGCGGGCGAGCAGATCGGCGGCGAGGCGGCCGGGCCCTCCCATGTCGTTCGTGGCGAAGCGCAGCGTGCCTTCGACATGTTCGGCGCCGTCAGGGCTGTAAAGCGCGGCGCGCATGACAAGCTCTTCATCGGCGAGACGCGTCAGTACCGCGATCGGGCTGTGGCAATTGCCGCCCAGCGCCGCCAACAGCGCCCGCTCGGCTAGCACCGCCGCCCGGCTCGGTGCGTGATCCACGGCGTTGAGGAAGCTGCGTGTGCGCGCATCGTCAGCGCGGCATTCGATCAGGATTGCTGCCTGTCCTGGCGCCGGCAGCCAGTGTTCCTCGTCAAGCGGATGGCCGGTTCCATTTTCGCCCAGACGCTTCAGTCCAGCAGCGGCCAGGAATGTCGCGTCGGCTTCGCCTGCCGCCAGCTTGGCCAGACGCGTGGCGACATTGCCCCGGAACGTCACGACCTTGCAGTCCGGGCGAGCATGCAGCAATTGCGCGGCGCGGCGTGGGGCGCTGGTTCCGACCACGGCGCCCTGGCGCAGCGCGGCGATGCTTTCCGCGCCGACCAGCGCGTCACGCACATCCTCTCGAGGAAGCACGGCGCCGATGGCGAAATCATCGGGTCTCAGCGTTTCCACATCCTTTGCGGAATGGACCGCGAAGTCGATCTCGCCGGTCGTCAGCCAGGCGTCGAGTTCCTTGGTCCAGAGCGCCTTGCCACCGATTTCGGCCAGCGCTCGGTCTTGAATGCGATCGCCGCTGGCGGTGACGGCGACGATCTCTATATGCGACGGATCGATTCCATGCGCCTTCACCAGCCTGTCACGCGCTTCTTCGGCCTGGGCCATGGCGAGCGGCGAGCGGCGGGTGCCGAGGCGGAAAGTCTGGTTGCGGGTATGTGTCTGCGTTTCCATGGGTTGCTTGTGCTACCCGCCAATGTCGTTCAGGGGAAGGCGGGATGAAGATCGTTCTCGGCATAGAATCCTCCTGCGACGAAACGGCGGCGGCGCTCGTGACCAGTGGTCGGGCGATACTGGCCCAGCGCATTGCTTCCCAGGATGAGGCGCATCGCCCTTACGGCGGCGTCGTGCCGGAAATCGCCGCCCGCGCGCACGCGGAACGGCTTGCTCCCTTGATCGAGGGAACGCTGATCGATGCCGGCATGAAGCTGGATCAGGTGGATGCCATCGCAGCCACGGCCGGGCCCGGCCTGATTGGCGGTGTGATGGTCGGCCTCGTCACCGCCAAGGCGCTTGCTATGGCGACCGGCAAGCCGCTGATCGCGGTGAACCATCTCGAAGGTCACGCGCTTTCCCCGCGCCTTGCGGACGCGAGCCTCGAATATCCTTATCTGCTGCTGCTGGTTTCCGGCGGCCATTGCCAGATTTTGTTGGTCGAGGGCGTCGGCCGATTCCGCCGCCTGGCGACGACGATTGACGATGCGCTGGGCGAGGCTTTCGACAAGTCGGCCAAAGTGTTGGGGTTGGGTTATCCCGGCGGTCCCGCGTTGGAACGACTGGCGCTGGAGGGAGACGCGCGCAAGGTGGCATTGCCGCGGCCGCTGGCGGGCAGCGCCGAGCCGCACTTTTCTTTCGCCGGTCTGAAGAGCGCAGTCTTGCGGGCGAAGCAGAGCATGGACCAGGCGGCAGTTGCTTACTCCGTTGCCGATATCGCGGCATCCTTCCAGCAGGCGGCGATCGATTGCCTGATGGACCGTCTGCGTCGCGCTTTTGTCGGACTGGGATCGGTCAATGCGCTGGTCGTCGCCGGCGGTGTCGCGGCCAACAAGGCTATCCGTGCCGCCCTCGAGACGCTTGCCGCCGAACAAGGTCTTGCGTTCATCGCGCCGCCATTGGAGCTGTGTACTGACAATGCCGCAATGATCGCCTGGGCCGGTGTCGAACGGCTCGGGATGGGCCAATCGGACCCGCTGGACGTAGCCGCGCGCCCGCGCTGGCCGCTGGACCCGCAGGCTGAGGCGGTGCGCGGCGCGGGAGTGAAGGCATGAGTGCGCAAGTGGGGGTGATCGGCGCGGGCGCATGGGGCACCGCATTGGCGCAGGCGCTCGCCAGCGACGGTAGCGAAGTGCTACTATGGGCGCGTGAACCGCAACTCGTCGCGCAGATCAACGAAGAGCGCCGTAACGGCCTCTATCTGCCCGCGGCAGAACTGGCCGACACCATTCGGGCGACCGGGGATCTTGCTGATCTTGACGCGTTGCCGGTGCTGCTGGTGGTCGTGCCTGCGCAATTCCTTGCTTCCGTGATCGATGGGCTGGCGGACGGCGAACGCGACCTGGTGCTTTGCGCCAAGGGGATCGAGGCGGGTGCTGGACGTCTGATGGCCGATGTCGCCGCCGAAGCCGCGCCCGCCGCGCGCCTCGCGGTGCTTTCTGGCCCTACCTTCGCGCATGAGGTGGCCGCCGGTCTGCCGACGGCTGTGACGCTGGCCTGCTCGGGCGGAGAAATGCAGTGGGATCGCCTTTCATCCGTGATCGCTCGTCCGGCGCTGCGCCCGTACTATTCCGATGACGTGATTGGGGCGGAGATCGGCGGCGCGGTCAAGAACGTGCTCGCCATCGCATGCGGGGTGGTGGAAGGACTGAAGCTTGGGCAGAATGCCCGCGCTGCCCTCATCGCGCGCGGTTATGCCGAGATGCTACGTTTCGGCCTTGCCCGCGGCGCGCGGCCGGAAACGCTGTCTGGCCTGTGCGGCCTGGGAGACCTTGTGCTCACTTGCTCATCCGCCTCGAGCCGCAATTTTTCTCTCGGCTTGGCGTTGGGTCAGGGGGCGACCGCCGCGGAAGCGCTGGCCGGTAAGAACAGTGTGGCGGAGGGCGCAGCCACGGCGCCGGTGCTGGCGGAGCTGGCCCGGCGCGACGGTGTCCAGATGCCCATCGTCGAAGCGGTCTGCCGCCTGCTTGAGGGCAAGTCCCCGGCCGCTGACGTGGTGGCCGAGCTTCTCGCTCGCCCGTTGCGCGCGGAGCAGGAGCCCCATCTTTGAGCGATTATTCGACATCCGAAATACTGGCCCAGGAAATTCGCCAACGCGATGACATCGCGGCGCTGGCCAGGGGCGGGCGGACGAACTTCTTCGGGTTTTTCCTGCGCCTTGCCGCTCGCATCCCGTTTCTGTTCATCGCCGGGCGCGCAGCCGTTTATGGCCCGGCGGCGCTTGGCCGTTTCGCTTCGGCGTTAGTGGTGATCGAGCTGACGTCCATGCTTTGTACGCTGGGCGAGAAGCGGGGCCTGGCTCAGCGTCTTTCGGAATCCGAGGGTCATGTTCACCCGGCTAACGTGATCGCGGACGGAACGATTCTGGCCGTCATCGCTTCTTGCGCGGCCGCCTTGTTCTTTTACCTCGTACCCGAACCGATGTTTCCTGGCGGCAAGTATACGCAGCTTGACCGATTGATGGTCGTGGCCATTCCGCCGCTGACGTTGACGGAGATATGGCTGGCTGCGCTGGCCTATCGCTTGCGGGTCAGCCCCACCGTCTGGTCGCGCGCAATTGTCGAGCCTTGGACGATCTCCATCATGGCCGGCGCCATGATCTGGATCGCGCCGGAAAGCGGCCTGTCGCTGGCTTACATTTCTTCCATCGTCGCCGCCGCAGTGACGGCTTTCGTGCCTTTCTTCCGCGAATATGGCGTGCCCCGGCACTGGCGGCCCAGGGCGATGGAAATGCATAAACTGGCGATGCGGTCGCTACCGATCGCACTGGCCGACGCGATTGAGTGGGGCACGCGGCGCGTTGACATCTTTCTGCTGGGGTTCCTGGCGCCTCCCTCTGCAGTCGGCGTCTATTATGCCGCGCAGCAGGTCGCCAGCCTGCCACAGAAGCTTAAAACGAGCTTTGAGCCGGTGCTTGGTCCGGTCATCACGCGCAATCTCAAGGAAAAGGACTACGCGGCGATCGCCCGCCAAGTCTGCCAGGTGGGCTTCTGGATCACGGCCGCGCAGGCCGGCATCGCGCTGGCGCTGGCCATTCCCGGCGAAGGCGTAATGGGCCTGGTCGGCCGCCAGTTCGTGGGAGGCACCGGCTCGTTGGCGCTTTTGCTCGCCGCTGAAGTGGTCGCGGCCACCGCTGTCGTCAGCGAAGCGGCTTTGATCTATGTCGCGCGCTTTAAGAATCTCATCGTCTCGTTGCTGACGATCGGTCTGCAGGCGGCGCTGACATTGGGTGGCATCCTGTGGATGCAGCACTGGGGCTATAACTCGCTTTACCAGGCTGCAACCGCCGCTGGCGCGTTGATGATCTCACTCGGCCTCGCGTCGATCGTCAAGTCGCGGATGCTGGCCCATTTTCTTGGTTATCCCGTTAACAACTGGCGATGGGCGCTTGTGTGGGCGGCAGCGCCCGCGGTCGTATTAGGCTATTTGGCGACGCGATATCTGCCCGAATGGGCTGAGCTGGCCTTCGGCGTGCCGGTGATCCTCGGGGCCTATATGTGGGTGATCTGGATGAAGGCGTTCGGTCCGGAGGACCGCGTGTTATTCAAGAAGACGAAGCCTGCATGACGGGCCGGACCGCGTGACGGGGGAAAAGCGCTTCGCGCCGTTATGCCTTGAGATGGCCGTGTCAGCGCCAGTGGCTTATAGGAACGGTTCCGGCATCGACCGGCTTTTGAGCAACGGGAAGGAATAGTTTCGTGCTGCAAATGGTCCAGGCCAACTGGCTGATCTTCGTCGCCGCGCTGCTGATCGGCATCCTGGTAGCATATTGGGTATTCGTGAATGGATCGAAACCCGCTCGACGTGATTATCGGCCGGATGTGCTGGACGAAGGCGCCACACCCGCGCAGCGCAACCAGACGCTGATAGACGCTCCGCCCGCAGCCAGATTTGAAGGGCCCGTCCACATCGATCCGCCGGCGATGGCGGGGACGATGGCCGGGATCGGTGAATTAATCGCCGTCGCCGCGCAGGAGGAGGTCGACAATCTCCCGCCGCAGCAGACCCCGGCGCCCCCTGCTTCGACGAAGAAAGCGTCGGATGCCGGTAATGGCAAGGCTGACGACCTGCGCAAGATCAAGGGCCTCGGCCCCAAGATGCTCACCCTGCTGCATTCGTTGGGGATCACGCGCTATCAACAGATCGCAAGCTGGACTGACGCCGATCTCGACGAACTCGACACCAAGCTAGGTTCCTTCGCCGGCCGCCCGCGGCGAGATAGCTGGGTTGAACAGGCAAAGTTTTTGGCGAGCGGCGATACTGGGGGATATGAGGCGAAGTTCGGGAAGTTGTGAGGCGTAAGGGCTTTGACGGGCAAGCGCTGAGGATGATCTCAGACTCTGTCATTCCCCCAAAATCTTTACTGCTGCCCAAACCTGAGTCGCTTTCTCAGCAAATTTGACGTCTGCCGTCACCAGCGGACATTCGCGTTCCATCGCCAACGCCAAGTAGATGCAGTCTTTCAGAGGATGACCGATGCTGATTGCAATTCCGGCGCCTTTGAAGAGGTGGGGCAAAGTCGTTTGGTGAAGCCGGACTTCTTCGTCCTGAAGCATTTCGTCGAATGTAACCAAGGCGGCTTCGGCCCCGTGTCTGTTGGCTTTGTCTCGATTGGCTTCGCGCACCAGCGCGGCACATACCTCGATCGCGAAAAAGTCCGGAGCGATCAACTCACCCGGTCGTTCGATGAGAAGGCGTTCGGCCGCAACGGAAAGGATTTCCGGAACGAACCATTTCACCGCCACACTGGCGTCGACGACGATCATTCATCATCCCGTATCGCCCTAATGAGGGATACGGAGTTCTCATCAGGTGCTAATCGGATCGGATATCTTCTGCGCAGCTCCCTGAGTTCGGTCACGCGCTTGTTTGTCCGGCGTGCACGAGCGTAGTCCGCAATCAACTGTCGCAGTTCTTCTGAGACTGAATGCCCATGTTCGGCTGCACCTTCGCACAAGATCGCATAATGCGCGTCATTCACATTGCGGGCAGTTATAGTGGCCATTTGTCCGCGCTCCATCCATGACGCTGCTAGCATATTTCGTAAAATTCCGCAAGCATCACCGTCCCCACTTCCGCTGCGTCTTCCCGAACCGCATCTTGCGCGTGCCCGGCTTGCCCTCGTTGCTCCGCCCGACCTTGGGCGCCTTGTGCTCCGCATCCGGCAGGCCCAGTTCGGTTGCCTCCAAGCGCCTGATCTCGTCGCGTAGCCTTCCCGCTTCCTCGAACTCCAGGTCCGCGGCCGCCGCACGCATGCGTTTTTCCAGGTCTTCGATGTAGGCGCGCAGGTTGTGGCCGACGAGGTTGTTGCGGTCGTCGTCCTCCAGCTCGATCACCACGCCGTCGCGGCTGGCGGTGTCGGCGACGATGTCGGCGATGCGACGCTTGATCGATTGAGGGGTGATGCCATTGGCCTCATTGAAGGCCATCTGCTTTTCGCGCCGCCGATCGGTTTCGGCAATCGCCCGTTCCATAGATCCGGTCATGCGGTCCGCGTAGAGGATAACTCGCCCGTCTACGTTGCGCGCGGCCCGGCCGATGGTCTGGATGAGGGAGGTCTCGCTGCGCAGGAAGCCCTCCTTGTCGGCATCGAGAATGCAGACAAGGCCGCATTCGGGAATATCCAGCCCCTCGCGCAGCAGGTTGATGCCCACCAGCACGTCATAGACGCCCATGCGCAAGTCGCGGATCAGTTCGATGCGCTCCAGCGTCTCGACATCGCTGTGCATGTAGCGCACCCGTACCCCTGCCTCGTGCATGAACTCGGTCAGGTCCTCCGCCATGCGTTTGGTGAGGGTGGTGATGAGGGTGCGATAGCCCTTCGCCGCCGTTTCCTTGCACTCGTTTATGCTGTCCTGCACCTGGTCCTCGACCGGGCGGATCGTCACCGGCGGGTCGATCAGGCCGGTGGGTCGGATCACCTGCTCGGCAAAGACGCCGCCCGTCTGCTCCATTTCCCAGCCGCCCGGTGTGGCTGATACGGCAAAAGTCTGTGGGCGCATCGCGTCCCATTCGTTGAAACGCAGTGGGCGATTGTCGATGCAGCTCGGCAGGCGAAAGCCGTATTCGGCGAGGGTAAGCTTGCGCCGATGGTCGCCCCGCGCCATCGCGCCGATCTGCGGCACGGTCTGATGGCTTTCATCAACGAAGAGGAGAGCATTGTCCGGCAGATATTCGAAGAGCGTCGGTGGCGGCTCTCCCGGCAGACGTCCGGTGAGAAAGCGGCTGTAGTTTTCGATGCCGTTGCATGACCCGGTGGCGGCGATCATTTCAAGGTCGAAGTTGGTACGCTGTTCCAACCGCTGCGCTTCCAGGAGCCGCCCTTCCGCTTCCAGTTCCTTGAGCCGTTCCTGCAATTCGAAGCGGATCGCCTCGCTCGCCTGCTTCATTGTGGGGCCGGGGGTGACGTAATGGGAATTGGCATAGACCCGCACTTTGTCCAGCGTCGAACCCTTCCTGCCCGTAAGCGGATCGAACTCGGCGATCTCCTCGATCTCGTCGCCGAAGAACGAGATGCGCCATGCCATGTCCTCGTAGTGGCTGGGAAAAATCTCCAGGTTGTCGCCCCGTACGCGGAAGTTGCCGCGGGCGAAAGCGGCATCGTTGCGCTTGTACTGCAGCGCGACCAGCTTGCGGATGATCTCCCGCTGGTCTTGTGTTTCGCCCACTTTCAGGTCGAAGATCATTGCCGAATATGTCTCGACCGAGCCGATGCCGTAGAGGCACGAGACGGAGGCGACGATAATTACGTCATCCCGCTCAAGCAGCGCCCGCGTGGCTGAGTGGCGCATGCGGTCGATCGCCTCGTTCACCGAGCTTTCCTTCTCGATGTAGGTGTCCGACCGGGGCACATAAGCTTCTGGCTGGTAATAGTCGTAGTAGGAGACGAAATACTCGACCGCGTTTTCCGGGAAGAAATCCTTGAACTCACCATAAAGCTGCGCGGCCAGGATCTTGTTTGGCGCCAGGATCAGGGCAGGGCGTTGCAGTTCCTCGATCACTTTCGCCATCGTGAAGGTCTTGCCGGAGCCGGTGACGCCCAGCAGCACTTGCGTCTTTTCTCCCTCGCGTGCTGCGGCGACCAGTTCGGTGATCGCGGTAGGTTGATCGCCGGCAGGGTGATAGTCCGACACGATCCGGAACTGCTTGCCGGGGAGGGATTTTTCCGGACGCAACGGCTTGTGGGGGACGAAGGCGCCCGAGGTATCGGGTTCTTCAAGTCCACGGCGGATAATGAGTTCGGCCATGGCGGAACATATGGAGTATGCAGGCTTGCCCCGCAATGAGTCGTTGGCACTGCCGAAGGGCGGTGTTAGCCCTGCGTCGCGGCCTGACAGGCGATAAAGAGGTTGTTTCGACATATGCGCAAGTTTGTTCGGAATACGGCGATGAGCCTGGGTCTCGCGAGTGCGACGCTTCTTCTTTCAGCCTGCGGCTCCAACAAGAAGGAACCTCAAGCGGAGGCGTCCGGCCCTCAGCCGATGGAGGAAGTGAAGAAGGAAGCCGCGCAGCTCGAGCGGCCGCAACCGGGGCAATACCGGCAGGCGGTGGAGATCACGCGCTTCGCGGTGCCGGGCATGCCCGCGCAGGCCGCTGACCAGATGAAGAAGATGATGTCGGCCAAGCGCGAAAATGTCATCTGCCTGACCAAGGCGGATACGGAAAAGGGTTTTCGCGACATGTTCAAGGATGTCGGCAAAGGCAACCAATGCTCGTATTCGCGATTTGACGTCAGCGGCGGAAAGATCGATGCCCAGATGGACTGCGCAGAGGCGCAGGAAGGTTCGGCCAGGATGACGATCAAAGGCATGGTGACGCCCAATGGTTCGGACGTGACTGTCGACATGGATGTCAAGGGCGGGAAACAACCAATGGGCAATATGCAGATGACGATGCATATGAAGAGTGAGCGCGTGGGCGACTGCGTGTCGTGAGTTAGATTTCGCGGACGGAAGGCGAGCAAGGAGAAGTGAGCACCACCTGGTGGCAACAGTCAGTTTCCCTGCGCGAGGCGATCGCCCGGAGGGCCGCTTTCGCGCGCGAGCCTCATCCGGCCGGGATCGCCAAGCCGCCACTGCAACTCATGCTCGCCGAATTGCGCTCTCTCTATCGCGGGCGGAGCAAGGGGCCGGAGATCGCGCCCGCCGTTCATCCGATGCCGGTGATGTTGCTGCCGGGCTTCGGTTCACACCCTCGCCGCATGAAGCCGATGGCTGATGCTCTCGCCGCGGCCGGGCACCAGGTCCATGAATGGGGGCTGGGCTTCAACCTAGGGCCCAATCAGCACAATTTTATGTTCCTGATGCGGCGGGTCGGCTCCATCGCCCGTATGCATAAAGCGCCGGTCGCGCTTGTGGGCTGGAGCCTGGGCGGCCTTTTCGCACGTGAGATCGCCCGGAGAGAGCCGCATATGGTCGCTAAGGTCATCACCTTGGGTACGCCGTTTTCCGGCGATCCACGCGCCAACAACGCCTGGCGCGCTTACCAGGTGGTCACCGGCCATTCCGTGGATGAGCCGCCGATCGAATGCGATTTCTCCGTGAAGCCGCCGGTTCCCACGGTCGCCTTGTGGAGCCCGCGAGACGGCATCATCGCCCCGCGCGCCGCCTGCGGCTGGCCGGAAGAACGCGACCGAGCGGTCGCGATCCGCTGCAGCCACCTAGACTTCGCCTGCGCACCGAAAGTGGCGGCGGAAGTGCTGCGGCAGCTGGATTGGGAGGAGTGATTCTTTCGGCCAGAGTAGACCTGGCTTTTTTGGCAACATTTCAATCAGACTGTGCCCGCAGTTGCGGGCAGGCGCATGGGCAAGCTGTCGATCCCATAAAGCCCGGCGTTGATACCGATTGTCGGCGCATCGGCTTCAAGATGCTCGACCCGTTCCAGCAGGCTTTCGAGCAGCACTTCCATTTCGAGTTTGGCCAAATGCATGCCCAAACACATGTGCGGTCCGGTTCCCCATCCCAGCTGGTCAACGGGATTTCGGGTCACGTCGAAACGATCCGGATCCGCATAATGACGCTCATCCCGGTTTGCCGATCCGTACATGAGCATTACTCTGCGCCCTTTGGGAATGACCGCTCCGTCTGCCGCATAATCCTCGACGGCGACCCGTGCGAACCACCGCGCGACCGCGCTGTAGCGGACGCCTTCAAGTACCGCGGACGGGATCAGGGATCGGTCTTCCTTGAGCATCCGCCATTGGTCCGGGGCGCTTGCCAGGTTGTATAGCAGATTGGCCTTGGCGTAGATTGTCGTGTCCAGACTGGGAATAACATACGATCGTAGCGCGCCACGTGCTTCCGATTCGGTGAGTTTGCCTTTGGACACAGCGTCGAAAAGCATCGCCGACCACGATCCGGGCGCCGGGGTCGAAGGATCAACCGCGGCGAAATATTCGCGCAATTCCGCCAGCAATGCGAGATCGTCTTTGATTTCTGGATCAAGCGCATCCAGGTCGAACGGGCGCACCGTGTTGAATGACGCCGCCGCCCAATCGAGCATTTTTCTACGATGCTCATCTGCCAGCCCGACCAGCATTGTGATAGCGCCGACCGGCAGGTGCCGGGCGAGGCCGAGCACGGCGTCGAAAGTATCCTGGCCCACGAGAGAGGTGACCTGGGCGTCCATAAGAGACTTTAGCATGGCCCGCCGTTCCTTGAGGGCGGAGGGCATAAATGGTTGCTGGATAACGCTGCGCAGCCGCCGGTGACGCTCGCCGTCTGAGGTGAGCACCCCGCGCTCTTCGGTTTGGTGATTGGTCAGGGCGTTGAAGCCCACGCCCGCGCCGGAAATCAGGACATGCGGCCTTCGGAGAGCGTCCTGAACGTCTGTGAAGCGCCCAATGCGATGATATCATATTGGGGTAGGTAGACCGCCGGTCCCAGATCCCGAATGTGCCGATAATGCGCGAAAGGATCACGCAGGGCATCGGGCGAAAAGAGTTCCGCCCGATATTCCGGCAGACCGCCGGACCCCATTGCGTGTTTATGGTCCAAGCCGCGCTCCAACTTGGCGAGGAATGTACGGTCCGACCTAATTGCGGAACGACAGGGTCATGCCGTAAGTCGCCGGCATGCCGACCAGGCGATCTACGGTATCGATCGTGTGCGTTACGCTCTTCTTCTACGTTCGGTTCCGACATCGGCTGTTCAATCTCCATCTCGATCAGTCTCCATCACCATAAATTGCGGGCCAAGGAAACTCTCAAACTTTACGTCTAATGATTAGACGTATAATCTATTATGGAGAGGCATAAGGAGAGGGACTTGCAGCCTGCCGTCACGCAAATCGGTTATCTGGAGATTGAGACCGCGGACAGGCCGTCCTGGCTGCGGCTCGCCAGGCTTATCGGCTTTGAAATCGACGCGCGTGAGCAGGCGACCGGCTTACGCATGGACGCCGATCGATGGGCGCGCATCATCCTGCGCGAAGGCGAGGCCGAGCGGTTGTCCGCTGTAGGCTGGGAGGCGGCTTCCCCTGATGATTTCCAGGCGATCCTTCAGCGGCTGGAGCAGGCCGGAGCACGACCCCGGATGCGCCCCGATCTCGCGCACTTTCATAACGTACAGCAGCTTGCCGAGTTCGAGGACCCGGACGGCAACCGCGGCGAACTCTACTGGAGCGCGTGCACGACGATCCGCAAGCCGTTCCGTTCGCCTGAATATGTCACTTTCATCGCCTCTGACAATGGAATGGGCCATGTGACTCTCGCTGCTGCCGACATCGCCAGAAGCATGGCCTTCTATCAGACGACACTCGGCCTGAAGCTCACTGAAATCGCTGATGTGGGCCAGTTGCCGGTCGTGTTCCTGAGGGCCGGAGACCGCCATCATACGCTGGCCATGGCGCAGGTCCCATCTGGTCGTCCGGGGATCGATCACATCATGATCGAAGTGGCCACTCTCGACGATCTCGGATCGATTCGCGACCGCCTGATCGCCGACGCTTACACCATCGAGCGCGATCTTGGCCGCCATCCCACTGATGGCGTGATCTCGCTCTATGCGGCTACGCCGGCGCCTTTCAATCTGGAGATCGGCTGGGGCTCAATCACCGTTGATGAGCGGACCTGGGCCAAGGACCGCTATGAGCGGCGCACCTGGTCCTGGGGTCACAGAAGGCCCGGTGCCCCCGAGACGGAGCTGGGCGCGATCGAAGCGTACTGAATAATCGGAATTGGGCTGGCTTTCACGGCTGCCGCCCATCGGACTGGAGGCCGGGAGTCCATACCATGAAGAAAGTCATCATCAGTTGCGCGGTCACGGGTTCGGTCCATACGCCCAGCATGTCGCCCTACCTTGATCTTAACTAGGGTTCCGGCTCGCGAAGAGAGGACTGCATCCGCTGGGTATTTATCGCGGTATGGCCGTGACCGGAACCGCGCCGGAGGAAATGGGCATCGGCCCGGTTGGCGCGGTTTCAAAACTTCTGGCTATCCACAAGCTCGATACCCAAGATATCGGCCTTTGGGAGCTTAACGAAGCGTTCGCCTGTCAGGCGCTCTATTGTCGCGACGCTCTCGGCATCGACCCCGATATCTACAATGTCGACGGCGGCGGGATCTCTGTCGGTCATCCCTATGGCATGACCGGCGCTCGGCTTGTCGGGCATGCCTTGATCGAAGGGAAACGCAGAGGCGTGCGCTACGTCGTCGTGACCATGTGCGTGGGCGGCGGCATGGGCGCGGCGGGCCTGTTTGAAGTGGCATGACGCGATCTATTCCATCGAAGGGGGCGATGAGCGGCGGAGGTCTTCCTTTTGTTGACTGAGCGCTTCGCCCGATGGGCCGTCATAGGTCTGGCTGCGGTATCATTGCTGTTTGCGGTCGAGCGCGAGCCGATCAACTAAACGACCAATCATGATGTGACCTATATGCCATATTCTGGAAAGTCGTCTTCGGGAGGCCAGGGGGGGTATACGATCGGCTTTTCGCCGAAGTGCCGCCGAACCGAACGCGCGCGACGCTCCACAACATCTTCTTCAGGATCGATCGCATCAGGATAAATATATGCTACTTCAAACCGGCCGTCGCGAACCAGATACTCGATCTCCGTCCACCGATCATCGCCCTCCTGCGCTTCCCACAGATCGAGAAGCGCGTAAGGCAACCCTTCAATGACCGGCCGCCGATACAAAATCTGATTGCCGAGTTCCTTGAAAATCGCTTCACCAACCATGTTTCGATCGAGCTGGGCATAGAGCAGCGTGGGTTCGAACGGATATTCGCGATCTTCCGCCAGCAATCGTCCGATCTCGTTCAGCAGTTCCTCGGCTTCGTCATTTGCCATGGGATTTCTCCGATCGTTCGTTGAGAAATTTCAGGCTCTTTTCGTTGCCATCGACCGTCCACCACACGTCGATTGCCGATGGTCGAACGGATGTGCCGGCGAACAGCGGAACAATTTTGACCGTGACAGCCCTTCCAGCATGCTTGTCTCTCGCCCACTCATTTTCGAGCACGCGATAGCCGCCCCTATTGAAGTTGGCGTCCTGCGCAAAGTGGTTGAACGCCTTGGTCGGCCCATTGAAGCGCGCCGCAACGTAATGGCCGCCGTCATCACTTGTCCGGCGTTCCACTCCGCCCGCCTGCCTTTGCGACGTTCTGGAGCGGATGGGCGCATCCGCAACTGTCAACGCACCGGAAACGCGCCGCGTCCGCTCTCGCGAGTCGATTTGGTAAGTGTAGCCGTTGCGAAGGACCGTCCGAAATGGCGCCTCTAAGGCAGCGACAGGTCGCGCGAAACCACTACGAGTCGGCTGACCAGGAGGGACGATTGTGGCTGAGGATATCTTTTGATTGGCGGGAACGCGTTTTGGCTGCGAGCGTTGCCACGTCCCTGTCGCCCCGCCACCGTTAAAGCCCCCGCCCCCGCCGTGGTATCGTCCTTTGCCGGCAAATGTAAAACGCCCATTTTCACGGTCATGCCAACGATTGAACTTGCACTCGATCTCATCGTCCTTGAAATAGGGCGGCAATCTTCCTGTACGCAACCATATCGGAAAGGCGCGGCGCCATTCCTCTTCTGATATCTCGATCATGCCGCATCACCTCTGCAATGAGGTGAGAACATTTCAAGAACATTATCCAACAAGTCAAGCCGGAATGGTGTGATTTTCTGCGTTGTTGATTGAGCGGTTCACAGCCCCGCCGGCTTCCGCATCAGACCAGATTGATCGGTTCTCAGATAAGTCCCCTATGGCATTTGGATAACCATAGCTTTTCCGCGGGTTTACAGGAGTGGTGCCGCTTACAGGACTCGAACCTGTGGCCCCATCATTACGAATGATGTGCTCTACCAACTGAGCTAAAGCGGCGCCCTGGTGCTGTTCAGGCGGGCCGAACGGCGGGCAGGGGGCGCCTTTACCGGGGCTCGGGGCCTTGCGCAAGGGGCTTTACGGCGTGAATGCCGATCGTGTTCGCGGGCCGGGAAGGGCGTGTTGTTTACTTGGCTTCGGCGATCAGCTTCATTGCTTCCGGGGAGGTCCAATCGTTGCCGCCCGAATAGCGCCAGACTTCCCTGCCTTGGCTGTCGAACATCACCGTTACCGGCAGGTTGCCGCCGTATTTGAAGCCAAGATCGCCCTTCTCGTCAATCCACGGTTCGACCATGTCAAGCTTGCGGCGGCGCAGGATTTCCAGCACCTTGGCGTCCTGGCCCATGTCCTGCGAGATCGGCAGGACGGTGATGCCGAGTTCCTTTTCCTTGCCGATCAGCGTGTTGAGCGTGGGCATTTCGGCAATGCACGGGGCGCACCAGGTTGCCCAGAGGTTTATCAGCAGCGGCTTCCCCTTGAACGAGGTAAGGTCGAGGGTTTCGCCGGTATTGTCGACCAGGGTGATGGGGGGGATCGGATCTCCCTTGTGCGAGCGGTTGACCGTGCCGCTGGCGGGCGTGGGCAGACTGCTTTCGGTTACGGCTTGCGAAGGCTGCGGTTGCGCCTTTTCCCCGCTTTGCCTATCGCAACCGGCAGCCAGCAGGGTCACGGCCCCGCCAAGTGAACACAGGACCAGCGATTTGAGCGATACGGAAACAGACAAGGCGGGTGGCTCCAACCAGATGTGGGGCGGACGGTTCGCGCAGGGGCCGTCAGCGATTATGCGCGAGATAAACGCCTCGATTCCCTTCGACAAGGCGCTCTGGCGACAGGACATCGCCGCCAGCAAGGCGCACGTCGCGATGCTGGGCGCCTGCGGCATAGTTTCGGACGAGGATGCCGTGGCGATCCGCGACGGGCTCGATCAGGTTGCCGCCGAGTACGACGCGAACGGGGTGCCGGAAAACTGGGACCTCGAAGATATTCATATGACCACCGAGTCCCGCCTTGCCGACTTGATCGGCCCGGTGGCGGGGCGTCTGCACACCGCACGTTCGCGCAACGATCAGGTAGCCACCGATTTTCGCCTGTGGGTGCGCGATGCGATCGATCAGGTCGATGCCGGGTTGGAGGCGCTGCAAGTGGCGCTCGTCACCCGCGCCGATGAGCATGCGGACAGCATCATGCCTGGTTTCACGCATCTCCAGACCGCGCAGCCGGTCACGCTGGGCCATCATCTGATGGCCTATTACGAGATGGTCGGGCGCGACCGGTCGCGCTTTCATGATGCGCGCAAACGCATGAACAGGAGCCCGCTCGGCAGTGCGGCGCTGGCCGGGACCGGTTTTCCCATCGACCGGGAAATGACGGCCCAGGCACTGGGTTTCGATGCGCCGACCGCCAATAGTCTGGATTCTGTCTCGGACCGCGATTTCGCGCTCGATTACCTGATGGCGGCCAGCCAATGCGCGCTGCATCTCTCGCGTTTGGCGGAGGAGTTCATCATCTGGGCGAGCCAGCCCTTCGGTTTCGTGGCCCTGCCTGACAGCCTGTCCACCGGCAGCTCGATCATGCCGCAAAAGAAGAATCCGGACGCGGCCGAGCTGGTGCGCGGCCACGCCGGGCGCATCGTCGGTTGCCTGACTGGCCTGATGATGACCATGAAGGGCCTGCCGCTCGCCTATTCGAAGGACATGCAGGACGATAAGCCGCCGGTGTTCGAAGCTGCCGGGCTGCTGGCCCTCTCGATCGCCGCAATGACAGGCATGGTCACCGAAACGACGTTTCGCACCGAACGCATGCGCGCCGCCGCCGAGCTGGGTTTCGCCACCGCAACCGACCTTGCCGATTGGCTGGTGCGCGAAGGCGACATTCCGTTCCGCGAGGCCCATCACATCACCGGCGCTGCCGTCAAACTGGCGGAGAGCCGGGGGGTGGCGCTGGACCGGTTGCCGCTGGCGGATCTCAAGGCCATCGACAGCCGCGTCGATGAGCGCGTATTCAAAGCGCTCTCGGTCGAGGCTTCCGTCGCCGCGCGCAAGAGCCATGGCGGCACTGCGCCTGAGCAGGTGCGCCTGCGCGTGGCCGAAGCCCGCGCCGCGCTTGGATTGGAGTGAACCGAATGCGCAAGGTTTCCGCTCTCGTACTGCTTCTCGCGCTTGCGGCTTGCGGTCAGCGCTCGGCGCTGGGGCTGAAGCCGGGCCAGCAACTCCCGCCCGCGCCTTACGGCCGGTCACAGAAACCGCAGGCGGTCGAATTGATGGAACCGCCCACGATCGCCATTCCCGAACGCAGCGTTGAACTGCGCACGCGTTCAGAGCCGCGCGAAGACGACCCCTTCGATCTGCCGCCGCCCGAAGCGCGCCAGCCCGATAACTCGCCGTCCCAATAATACCCGACAGGATCCATGGACCATTTCGAACTCAGGAACGGCGAGCTTCATGCCGAAGACGTGTCGCTTGCCGAAATCGCCCGCCAGGTGGGCACGCCCGTTTACGTCTACTCGCGCGCCACGCTTGTCCGCCACGCCCAGGTATTTCGCGAAGCGCTCTCGGCGCTGCCGAAGGTGCATATCGCCTTCGCCGTGAAGTCGAATCCTAACCTGGCTGTGCTGCGCCTGTTGGCAAAGGAAGGCTATGGGGCGGATGTCGTTTCCGAGGGCGAGATGAACCGCGCGCTGGCCGCCGGCATTGCGGCGCAGGACATCGTCTTTTCCGGTGTGGGCAAGACCCGCGCGGAACTGAAGGCGGCGGTGCAAGCGGGCATCGGCCAGTTCAACCTCGAAAGCGAGGAAGAGGGGGCCGAACTGGCGGAAATCGCCGCCGCAATGGGACGGACCGCCCCTTGCGCCCTGCGGGTCAATCCGAATGTCGATGCTGGCACTCACGCGAAGATTTCAACCGGCAAGGCGGAGAACAAGTTCGGCGTGGCTTATGATCGCGCGGTGGACATCTATGCGCGCCTCGCCGCATTGCCGGGACTGGAGATGCGAGGACTGGCCGTGCATATCGGCAGCCAGATCAGTGATCTGGAACCGTCGCGGCAGGCTTTCCTGAAAATGGGCGAGCTGATGAAGGCGCTGCGCGGACGGGGCCTTGCCGTCACGCACATGGACCTCGGCGGCGGGCTGGGCGTGCCATACAAAGCGGGAGAGCAATTGCCCACGCCTGCCGATTATGGCGCGATGGTGGCCGAGGTCGCGGGGGACTGGGATGCCACGCTGATGTTCGAGCCAGGCCGGGTGATTACCGGCAATTCGGGTGTTCTGGTGACGGAAGTGGTGCGCGTGAAGCAGGGGGCCAACCATCCTTGGGTGATCGTCGATGCAGCGATGAACGATCTCGCGCGTCCGGCGATGTATGACGCATGGCACGATTTCGTGGCCGTGAGGCCAAGCGGCGAGAGCATGATCGCCAACATCGTCGGCCCGATCTGCGAAAGTTCCGACACTTTCGCCCTGACGCGGACAATCGACGCGGTGAAAGCCGGCGATCTTGCGGTGTTCCGCACCGCCGGCGCTTACGGGGCGACGATGGCCAATACCTACAATTCACGTGCGCTGGTGCCCGAGGTCATGGTTGACGGCGATAAATGGGCGCTTGTCGCCAACCGCATCGAGCCGGCCACTATCCTTGCCGCCGAGCAAGTGCCTGAGTGGTTGGATTTGCCTTAAGCTTGTAAGGCGATATGCTGCGTTTCGCGAACCACATCGGCGCTGCCGCATGATTGAAAGCCTGCCCCTGTTTCATCGCATTGCCGGCCAACCCGTGGTGGTCTCGGGCGCCGGCGACGTGGCCGAAGCGCGGCGGCGCCTGGTCGAGCGGGCGGGCGGCGTGGTCATCGCCGATTTGCGTGAGGGGATTGAAAAGGGCGCGCGGCTGGCGTTCATTGTGCATGAGGATGATGCCATCGCCGAAGCGGAGGCGATGCGCGCGCGGGGGGCGGGCCTGCTCGTCAATGCCGCCGATCGTCCTTCCTTGTGCGATTTTACCGTGCCGTCGCTTCTTGATCGTTCCCCCGTTCTTGTCGCCATCGGCACGGCCGGCGCGTCAGCAGGTCTCGCCAAGCAGTTGCGCTTGCGGCTGGAGCAAATCATGCCGGCGTCGCTGGGCGGGCTCGCAACGGCGCTGGCAAAGGCGCGGGACGTGCTTCGCATACGCTTTCCCGATTCCGGGGAGCGCCGCCGCGCGCTGGATATCGCGTTGGGCCCCGGCGGTCCCCTAGATGTGTTGTCAGATATTGGCCCCGATCGTGTTCAGCAGTGGCTTCAGAGCGCCAGGTCTGATCCCGGAGGTGGAGTGGAGATCACTCTGCGCAGCGATGATCCCGAAGACCTGACGTTGCGCGAGGCGCGATTGCTTGGCTCCGCCGATGTCATCGCGGCGGAGGCGGGGGTGCCATCAGCAGTTCTCGATCGCGCCCGCGCCGATGCCAAACGGATCGTGCTGGGCAACGGGATTTTCGCCGAAGACCATCCCGGTCTGGTCGTGGTGCTGCGGACAGCGCGCCAGCAAGCCTGATGTGCGATGGAATGACGCGGGCGGCCCCGTTATTCAGAACAGGCCGCCCGCCAACGCATCGATAGCGCCTTGCAGGATCACCGCCGCTGCTGCCGAATCGATGCGTTCGGCGCGCTTTGCGCGGCTCATGTCCTGTTCGATGAGACCGCGCTCCGCGCCGGTGGTGGACCAGCGCTCGTCCCACAAGAGGATGGGCAGGCCGAGTGTTGCCAGATTGCGGGCATAAGCGCGGCTTGACTGTGCACGGGGGCCTTCCGAGCCATCCATGTTCAACGGCAGGCCGATGACCATTCCCATGATTGCACGCTGACGGATCAGTTCCTCCAGCACGGCCTTGTCCGCACCGAACTTGCCTCGCTTCAGCGTCTTGCCGGGTGAGGCGAAGCGCCAGCCGCCGTCGCAGAACGCGGTGCCGATGGTCTGCGTGCCCAGGTCCAGCCCCATCAATACGCCCCCTTGCGGCAGAGCATCGCGAAAGAGCAGCGCGCCAGTTGTGATTAATACGCCTTGGGCCACGTCCATGTTCCCCACTGACGATCCGATTTCATATTATCTCCGGCGGCATAATCTCGCCAGACGGCAGCGCTTCAATTTCAGCGCTCGCCTGGTGAGGAGGAGGCTGCGGTTCGCGCCGGGGCCGGTTCGATCGCGGGACGCAGGCTGGTGAAAGCGCGGCCGGGGCGCATCGCCTTCCACCAGCTCAGCGGGTTCCAGGTCTGCGTGCCGTCGAGCGAGAAAGTAATGAACTCGGCCCGGCCGCCAATGTCGGAAAGGGGAACCGGTCCGTTCAGTCCGCCGCCGGGGTTGCCCAGGAAATCGGTGTCGAACGGCGCGCGACTGTCGGCGGACCGGTCACGGTCGTCGCCCATCAGGAACACATGGCCTTCGGGCACCGTGATCTCGGCATAATTGTCGAGAACCTGGTCGACATAATCGATCACTTGATAGGTCGCGCCGTTAGGCAACGTCTCGCGGTAAGTCGGTAGTTCGTAAACTTCGCGCCCATTGGGCAGGCGAACGCGGAACTGTTCGAAACCATCGTAGCAATGGCCGGGCTGCTGCCCGTCGCACTGAAGGGAATCGTCGGCGGGGATTCTTACGGGGGGCTCGGTGTCCCGTCTGATGAACTTGCCGTTGATCCTAATGCGCCCGTCGACCACTGCGATGCGGTCGCCAGGCAGTCCTACCACCCGCTTTATCAGGTCCTCCTTGCGATTGCCCGGCACGACGATGACGATGTCCCCATATTGCGGCGTGCGCCCCAGTATTCGCCACGTGCCGCGAGGCAGCAGGTGGAAGCTCAGCGAGGACCAGTTCCAGCCGTAGGGATATTTGGAGACCACCAGCCGATCGCCCACCAGCAATCCCGGCATCATCGAGATCGAGGGGATATAGAACGGCTTCGCAATGAAGGAATGGAACGCGAGAACCCCCAGCAGCATGAGCGCGAGACCACGCAGCTCCTGCCACCAGTTGACCTTCTCGGGCTTGGCGCTCCCGTGCCCGGTCTCGGCGCGTGACGGCGTGGCGGTATCAGTCATGATCGGGTGCAACTCAGGTCCTGTCGGCGGATAGGGGACGGGCTTCGATGACGACGAAGGCTTGCGCCCATGGATGATCGTCCGTGAGCGTCAGGTGAACCACGGCTTCGTGACCTTCCGGTGTCAGCGCGTCCAGCCGTTCGCGCGCGCCGCCGGTCAATGCCAATGTCGGCGCACCGGAAGGGGCATTGACTACACCGATGTCCTTCATGAACACACCCGCCTTGAAGCCGGTGCCGACAGCTTTGGAGAAAGCCTCCTTGGCGGCGAAGCGCTTGGCCAATGTTCCAGCCTTGGTGAAGGGGCGGCGATTGGCCTTGGCCCGCTCGATATCCGTGAACACCCGGTTTTCGAACCGTTCGCCAAAGCGGTCCAGCGAAGCTTGAACCCGCTCGATGTTGCACAAGTCGGAGCCGAGGCCGATTATCATGCGGCCGATCTTCCTGCGGACGGGAGAAGGAGCGGCGTAGCCTTCACCGCGCTTCGTCCATTAAGTCGCGCATCTTGCGCACACTGGCTTCAAGCCCGCAAAAGATCGCCTCCCCGATCAGGTAATGCCCGATATTCAATTCCGCGAGTTGCGGAATGGCGGCGACCGGCTGCACATTCTCGTATGTCAGGCCGTGGCCCGCATGCGGTTCGATACCGTTCTTGGCGGCGAGCGCGGCCATGTCAGTGATGCGTTTAAGCTCCACTGCGACCTGGTCTCCTTCGGCATGGGCATATTCGCCGGTGTGAAACTCCACCACCGGAGCGCCCAGCTTTATTGCGGCCTCGATCTGGCGCGGCTCTGGCGCGATGAACAGGCTGACGCGAATCCCCGCGTCGGAAAGGCGCGCGACAATCGGGGCCAGCCGGTTGTGCTGCCCGGCGGCGTCAAGTCCGCCTTCGGTCGTACGCTCCTCGCGCCGCTCGGGAACGATACAGGCCGCATGGGGGAGGTGGCGCAGAGCGATCGCCACCATTTCGTCTGTCGCGGCCATTTCCAAGTTGAGCGGCAGGCCGGTCGCCGCCTGCACCCGTTCCAGATCCTCGTCGCGAATGTGGCGGCGATCCTCGCGCAAGTGGACCGTGATGCCATCCCCTCCGGCGCGGGCAACGATCTCGGCGGCGCGGGCGGGGTCGGGATGCTTACCGCCGCGCGCGTTGCGAATCGTCGCGACGTGATCGATGTTGACGCCCAACCGAAGGCGGGAAGGATTGAGGACGCTGCTCACGATAACTCCCGAAGGTCAGGACTGCGCGCGGCTGCCGGGCTTGACGGCAGGCGTGGATGCCAGTTCCGGCGGCAGTTCATCAGCGGCATAAGTCGGAAAGTTAAGCGCGACCAGGGGGAAGAACGGCACGCCCAGGTCGACGGTTCCACCCGAGCGATCCACCAGCGATGCGGCGGCGATGACCACGCCGCCCGCTTCCTCGATAGCCTTGATCGCCTCGCGGCTGGAAAGGCCGGTGGTCACCACGTCCTCCACCATCAGCACTTTGTCGCCTGGTTCCAGCGCAAAGCCGCGGCGCAGTTCGAAAGTGCCGGTCGGACGTTCGACGAACATCGCGTCCACCTGCAACGCACGGCCCATCTCCTGACCGATGATGACGCCGCCCATCGCCGGAGAAACGACCTTGTTGACCTGCTTGCGAATGTCATGAGGCAGCCGCGCGGCGAGCCCCACCGCCAGCCTGGCTGCGCGGTCCGGGTTCATCAACACTCTTGCGCATTGCAGATAGTGCGCGCTGTGTCTGCCGGAGGAAAGCAGGAAGTGCCCCTCAAGCAGCGCCTTGCTGGCGCGAAATTCGGCGAGGACCTCTTCATCGGTCATTGCGAACAATACCCCTGGTGCGATTTGCATGGATCGGCGCCCTATTGGAGCGCCTTCAGTCAAAAATTCCCCTAGAGGCGCTTGAGACACGCGGCAAGCACGCGTATAGGCCGCGGCGGAAGGGGGGCTTTCGCCTCCGGATCAGGGGTGCGTTCAGGCGGGGCGACTCGTTTGTTCGGTCAGAAGAAAACGGAAGCGCAACAACGATGAAATCCGGCAAAATCGCCAGCGCCGTTATTCAGTCCGTAAAGGCTGTCGGTCTTTCTCTCATCAGTATCCTTGCTGCCGTGGCCGTGCCAGCATGGGCGCAGGATTCCGCCGCTTCAGCGCCCGCCGCCGCAGCAGGCAGCTATACCCCGATGAAGCCGACACCCGGCGTCGGCATGCCGATCGATTCCGCCGTCGGTCTGCAGCACCAGTATTCCCGCATCGGCGAATATGGCGCGTGGATGCACAATGATATTCTGATGCCGATCATCACCTTAATCACCTTGTTGGTTCTGGGTCTGCTGATCGTCGTGGCGCTGCGTTTCAACCGCCGCGCCAATCCTCAGGCGTCCAGGACCAGCCATAACACGCTGATCGAAGTTATCTGGACGCTGGTTCCCGTGCTGATCCTGATCGGTATCGCTGTCCCTTCGATCGACCTCATTGCCAAGCAGTATAAGCCGGCCCCGAAAGGCGCGCTGACCATCAAGGTTACCGGCAACCAGTGGTTCTGGTCTTACGGCTATCCCGACAACGGCGATTTCGAAGTCGTCTCCAACATGCTGAACGTCCCCGGTCAGCCGACCATCAACAATGGCGTGCGCGAAGTCGGGTCCAAGCCCTGGGATGGCCCCGGCCATCTTGAAGTGGACAATCGCATGGTCGTCCCCGTGGGCGAGCCGATTCGATTGCAGATCACTGCGGCTGACGTGATTCACTCATTCGCTGTGCCTTCGCTGTGGTTCAAGCTTGATGGTGTCCCTGGTCGCATCAACGAGAAGGTGCTGATGATCGAGAAGCCGGGCGTTTACTACGGCCAGTGTTCCGAACTGTGCGGCGCCAAACATGGCTTCATGCCGATCGCGATCGAGGCGCTTCCGCGTGACAAGTTCGATGCCTGGGTGCTCACGCATCCCGGCGGCGTGATCGACGGCAAGGCAAAGCCCACCGCCGCTGCCCCGACCGCCGAAGCGGCGCCTGCCGCCGATGCCTCCGCGGCTCCTGCTGCTGACGCGACCGCCGAAGCCGAATAAGCGCGAATAAAGGACAGGGTCCCAGAACATGGCAACCACCGCTGAACACTTTCAGGCCCACGCGGACGATCACGGGCACGCACATGACCACAAGCCGGCGTTCTTCGCCCGTTGGTTCATGTCGACGAACCATAAGGACATCGGCACGATGTACCTTATCTTCGCGATCTTCGCGGGGATGATCGGCGGCGCCGTCTCCGGCATAATGCGACTGGAACTGGCTGAGCCGGGCATCCAGTATCTCGGCTTCTTCGCCAAGCTGGTTGGCGACAATCCGAACGATTTCAACGCCACGCTGCACATGTGGAACGTGCTGATTACGGCGCACGGCCTTATCATGGTGTTCTTCATGGTCATGCCGGCGATCATCGGCGGTTTCGGCAATTGGTTCGTGCCATTGATGATCGGCGCGCCGGACATGGCCTTCCCGCGCATGAACAACATTTCGTTCTGGCTGACGGTCGCGGGCTTCTGCTCGCTCATGCTCTCGGCCTTCGTGCCCGGCGGCACCGGTATGGGCGCGGGCACGGGCTGGACGGTCTATGCGCCGCTTTCCACCACCGGTTCGGTCGGCCCGGCGGTCGACTTTGGGATCTTCGCGCTGCACCTTGCCGGCGCCGGCTCCATCATGGGCGCGATCAACTTCATCACCACCATCTTCAACATGCGCGCACCGGGCATGACCATGCACAAGATGCCGCTGTTCGTGTGGTCTGTGCTGGTCACCGCTTTCCTGTTGCTGCTTGCGCTGCCCGTGCTGGCCGCGGCGATCACGATGTTGCTGACGGACCGCAACTTCGGCACCACCTTCTTCGATCCCTCGGGCGGCGGCGATCCGGTGCTGTATCAGCACTTGTTCTGGTTCTTCGGTCACCCCGAAGTCTACATCATGATCCTGCCCGGCTTCGGCATCGTCTCGCAGATCATCTCGACTTTCTCGAAAAAGCCGGTGTTCGGTTACCTCGGCATGGCCTATGCCATGGTCGCGATCGGCGTCGTAGGCTTCATCGTGTGGGCGCACCACATGTATACCACTGGCCTGCCGGTGAACACGAAGATGTACTTTACCGCCGCCACGATGGTCATCGCGGTGCCCACCGGCATCAAGATCTTCTCCTGGATCGCGACGATGTGGGGCGGCTCGATCGAGTTCAAGAGTCCGATGGTCTGGGCGATCGGCTTCATCTTCCTGTTCACGCTTGGGGGTGTGACGGGCGTGGTGCTGGCGAACGGCGGTATCGACGACGTGCTTCAGGATACCTATTACGTGGTGGCGCACTTCCACTACGTGCTGTCGCTGGGCGCGGTGACCGCGCTCTTCGCCGGGTTCTATTACTGGTTCCCGAAGATGAGCGGCCGCATGCACTCGGAGTTCCTTGCTCATGTGCACTTCTGGGTGTTCTTCGTGGGCGTGAACATGATTTTCTTCCCGATGCACTTCCTCGGGTTGCAGGGCATGCCGCGCCGTTATCCGGATTATGTCGAGGCTTATGCTCACTGGAACTACGTGGCGACGGTTGGCTATATGATTATGGCCAGCAGCCTTGTGATCTGGTTCATCAACATCATCTACGCCTTTACCGCCGGCAAGAAGGCGGAGGACAATTACTGGGGCGAAGGCGCCACCACGCTGGAGTGGACATTGTCGAGCCCGCCGCCGTTCCACCAGTTCGAGACGCTTCCGGTCATCGAGGAAGCGCATCACCACTGATAAGGATCCTGCCCGTCCTGTCGGGACCGGGCGCCTCAAACTCCCCTCCCGCAAGCGGGAGGGGTCGGGGGAGGGCTTGTTGCCCTCCCTTCATGCGTTAGATTCGATAAGATGAAACAGGCCCTCCCTCCGGCCCCTCCCGCAAGTGGGAGGGGAGAACACAGACAGCCACCCTCGGGGCTGGCGGTTGCTCGTCCTGCAGACTGGCGCGATTTATTTGCGCTGACGAAGCCGCGCGTGATGAGCCTGGTCATCTTCACCGGCCTTTGCGGCCTGATCGCCGCGCCTGACAGGATTCACCCGGTGCTGGCCTTCACCGCGATCCTGTGCATCGCCATGGGCGCGGGTGGGGCCGCCGCGCTCAATCAGTGGTGGGAAGCTGACCTTGACGCGGGCATGAAACGCACCGCCAAGCGTCCGCTGCCGCAAGGTCGCCTCGATCGCACGACGGCTCGCGATTTCGCCGGCGTGCTATGCGCCGCTTCGGTGTTCCTGATGGGCTTTGCGATCGGCTGGCTTGCCGCCGCCATCCTGGCCGTGTCGATAGTTTATTACGCCGTGATCTACACGATCTGGCTCAAGCCACGCACGCCGCAGAACATCGTCATCGGCGGCGGCGCAGGCGCTTTTCCGCCGTTGATCGGATGGGTCGCCGCTACCGGCCACATCTCTGCCATGCCGATCGTGTTGTTTGCGATTATCTTCTTCTGGACTCCACCGCACTTCTGGGCGCTCGCGCTCTTCGTAAAGAGCGATTACGCCAAAGTCGGCATCCCGATGATGCCGGTGGTCGCCGGGGAAAAGTCCACGCGGCGCCAGATTCTCTTGTATGCCCTATTGCTGTTGCCGTTGAGCGTGTTGCCCTGGAGGCTGCCCGGGGAACACACGGGCGCGGTCTATGGCATTTCCGCGCTGGTGCTGTCTGGCCTGTTCCTGTTCCTGTCGATCCGGGTCGCCTTTCGCGAGCGCGGCGGGCCGGAAGATGCGATGAAGCCGGAAAAGCAGCTTTTCGCGTATTCGGTGATCTACCTTTTCGCGCTGTTCGCCGCCCTGGTGGTGGACCGCTTCATTGTGATCTGAGGAACGGCTATGGACGACTCTCGCGGTAGCGATCAGCGCAGCGTTGAGCAGATACGCAAGAGCCGCAATCGTGTGCTGGGGCTCTGCCTCGCGGGCTTCGTGATCCTTGTGTTCCTGATTTCCATAGCCAAGATGGCCTGACGAGATGGAGGAACCGGTCGTCCCAGCCAGCCAAAGGGGAAAGAAAAACCGCAAGGTTGGCCTTATCGCCCTGTTGGTCGCGCTGGGGATGCTCGGTCTCGGCTACGCGTCGGTTCCGCTTTACCGTATCTTCTGCCAGGCCACCGGCTTTGGAGGAATAACCAAACGCGTCGATGAGGCGCAGGCAGCCGTGGTGAAGGACAGTGGGCGCACCATGGTGGTGCGTTTTGATGCCAATGTCGAACGCGGCATGCCGTGGGAGTTCAAGCCGCTGCAGCGGACGGACACGGTATCGATCGGCGTGCGTGACATGGCGCTGTTTTGGGCCAAGAACGATTCGAAAGAAACTGTCACCGGCACCGCGAGTTTCAATGTGGAGCCTGAGCAGGCGGCCAAATATTTCGACAAAATCCAGTGCTTCTGCTTTACCGAGCAGACGCTGAAACCCGGCGAGGAAGCGCGCATGCCGGTGATCTATTACATCGATCCGGCGATTCTGAACGATCCAGACAACAAGGACGTTCAGGAACTCACGCTTAGCTACACTTTTCACGTGAGCGCCACTGGCGGTGCAAAGGCACTGGACCAGAGCAATGCGGGCGGTTAAGGGCACGGGAAACCAAATCGCGGCGCCATGGGGACCCGCGGGGGAAACAGTTTCGAGAACGGGGACGAAGGCACCATGGCCGGAACCAGGCACCACGATTACCATATTCTTCCGCCGGACATCGCGCCGCTGGTGACGACGATCGGGGCTTTCACGTTCACTTCCGGCATGGTGCTGTTCATGCACAAGTTGCCGGGTGGCCATTTCGTGCCCTGGCTCGGCATGGCGGTTCTGCTGGCTTCGATGTTCATGTGGTTCTCCAAGATCATCAAGGAAGCGCATGCTGGCGATCATACGCCCGTGGTGCAGCTTCATCAGCGTTATGGCATGATCCTGTTCATCGCTTCGGAAGTGATGTTCTTCGTCGGCTGGTTCTGGGCTTTCTTCGATTTCTCGCTGTTCC